>CAMOIJ010000006.1 GCA_946615865.1 uncultured Lachnospiraceae bacterium
AGTCGGTCGCATGTACTCTGCCCTTGGTCAGCTTGTAGATCAGCCAGCTGTCTACAGTACCGAATGCAAGCTCGCCCTTCTCTGCTCTTGCGCGGAGTCCCTCAACGTTGTTAAGGATCCAGCGAAGCTTCGTGCCGGAGAAATAAGGGTCAAATACGAGACCGGTTTTGTGATAAGCGCTGTCGGCGATGTCCGGATATTTCTCCATCAGCTCTGCCTTCATATCAGCAGTTCTGCGGCACTGCCACACGATTGCGTGGTAAACGGGCTGTCCTGTCTGCTTATCCCATACGATAACAGTTTCACGCTGGTTAGTGATACCGATGGCAGCGATGTCTTTATAGGTAGCACCAACATTCTGCATAGCCTTACGAGCAACGGAGAGCTGTGTCTGCCAGATCTCGCTTGCATCGTGCTCAACCCAGCCCGGCTGAGGATAATACTGTGTAAATTCCTTCTGAGCCATGCTGCAGATCTCGCCCTTCTCGTTGAAGAGGATACATCTGTTACTGGTTGTGCCTGCATCCAATGCCATTACATACTTTGCCATAAAATACCTCCTTCTAACTTTGCCGTCACGCCCCCAGCATGCCGGCATGTGTCCCCATTACATGAACCATACGTCAGAGCTTGTCGTCGAGATCGCCGCCGCACCGCTTGCCAGCGCGTGCATGACGTCCTCCTTCTCCTGGATCAGTCCCCCGCAGATCACAGGCACCCTGCTCATCGAGCAGATCTTCCTGATCATCTTCGGAACAATGATGCCGGGCAGGATCTCGATCATGTCGGGCTGAGTTTCCCGGTTCTGGTGCGACTGCCTCTCGATATTGATGAGAGCCATGCTGTCCAGTACAAAATACCGCAGCACTGTCGCCAGGCCGATCTCCTTAGCGTGCGTGATCAGATTCCCCTTCGTAGTGATGATGCCGTCTGCCCTCGTATACTTGCGGATAAAATCCGTAGATATATCCTTGGGGCTAAGTCCCGTGATCAGATCCATGTGAACCATGGCGATCTTGCCGGCGTCCTTAATTTTTGAAACGATTTCGGCGATGGTGCATATATCCCCATATAATATAAACACAGCATCGACATCAGATTTCAGACACATCTCCAGTCCGGAGTCATCCTTCACAGCCGCCACAATAGGCGCCGCTTCGATCACTTCAACAAATTCTCTACCCATACAATTCCTCATTTTGCATAAAAAAAAGAAAACACGACAATAGTAACAGGATCCCCAATAATCCTCATCACTGCCATATTCTCTCCTCTCTAGGCAAAACACATATTTAACTTGCCTATATAATACCACTATGTTAGTTAATATGCAACATATAACATAAAACAATTTTCTATTTTTGGTTAATTTTACCACACCAAAGTGCTAAACCCCCGGAGCCTTTTGTAATCGTTTTCAGTCTTTTGAATGTAGTGATTTGATTTTCAGTGCTTCATGATTGAAAGGAAGGGAGCACATAGTCCTGATGAAATACTCTGAAAGAATGTCAAGCTTTCACCGTATTTCAGCAGGATCTATGTGCTCCCGTACTACTCAATCACAGATCCCCATTTCTTTTTTGATCGCCGCCATAAGCTCACTGAACTCCTCGAAGGCCGGCAGCTGCGGATAATCCTGCTTGATCTTTTCGGTGGTCCTGAACAGGAAACCTGCCTGGCTGGCCAGGATCATATCGAGATCGTTATAGCTGTCTCCGCTGGCAATGGTGTCAAAGCCGATGGACTGCAGTGCCTTTACAGTGCTGAGTTTGGACTGCTGAATGCGCATCTTGTAGCCGGTGATCTCACCGTAAGGCGCCACTTCCAGAGAATTGCAGAACAGTGTGGGCCAGCCGAGTTTCTCCATAAGAGGCATCGCGAATTCCGTAAAGGTGTCGCTGATGATGATCACCTGGGTGAAGGATCTGAGTTCATCCAGAAATTCGCGCGCGCCGGGGAGAGGCTCTATTTTGGCAATGACGTCCTGGATCTCTTTGAGGCCGAGGCCGTGCTCTTTGAGGATGCCGATCCTCCACTTCATGAGTTTGTCGTAATCAGGCTCGTCTCTAGTCGTCCTCCTAAGCTCCGGGATCCCGCTCACTTCCGAGAATGCGATCCAGATTTCAGGTACCAGTACTCCTTCCATATCAAGACAGGTAATATACATCGGGTTCTTCCTTTCTTATTTATTATTGATAGAGCTCCAGAAATTCTTCCAGAGTCAGATCATGCTCCATGATATAGGCCGCAGCTTCCTTTCCCACGTACCGAAAATGCCACGGCTCGTAGATGATTCCGGTGATGTCTTCTCTTCCCTTTGGAAAGCGCACGATGAAACCGTATTCATCGCAGTGCTGACTCATCCACTGATACATTTCTGTATTCTCGAGGCTTGCATCCTTCATCTCGTAATAGTGATCCGTGATGTCGCAGCACAGTCCGGTCTGGTGCTCGCTGGTCCCGGGCTTTGCGACGATCGTCGCCGCTACAGTCTCTCCGTATTCCGCGGCTTTCCTGTTAAAGAGCCAGGTCTGCGTCGCGTAGCTGCGGTAGCCCGAGGAAAGCAGGACGCTGAGTCCCTCGGCTCTCGCCGCTTCCACCATCTCTTCCATGGGCTCTATAATGCGGACGTCGAACTGCTGCCCCTCCAGGTACTCCAGTTCCGGAGTATAGTCTCCGATGTCATTCCAGGGGTTTGCAAGAATGAACATCCAGTCGCCGGTGTCGATGTCCGGTCTGTCCCTGTAGGGATCCGAGGCATCCTCTGCTATTTCGGTTTCCATCTCAGAGACCTCAAGCGCCAGCTGCTCGCCGACAGAGATCAGTACCTCGCGAGAAGAGCATTCAGCGTTTCCTCCCGCAGAGGCGATCCCGCTGATCCCCATGAGGATCCAGACTGCTGCGGTGATCCCTGCGGCAGACGCCGCTCTTTTGTCAAATAGTTTCATTTATCATTTCCTTTTAGCCGAGGGGAATCTCCACGACTTCGGCCATCTTTGTGAGGCACTGCTCGATCTGCTCGGAGATCTCGCCCACGAGACGCTCGGTGATCTCGAGATTCTTTTCCTTTTCCAGCGTCTGGTAGAATGAGTTCTTTACCTCATCGCTGATCTTCTCGATCCGGGACATAAAGTAGCCCCTGGGCACGAGCTTTCTGATAGGACGGGGGATCACCATGTTCATCACGACCTCCTCCATCTTGTCCTTGCCGAGAGCGAGGACCATAAGCGAGATCATGGCTCCTGCTATTACGCCGGATATTCCTCCCGAGATCAGCGCGACGCCGCTTCCGCCGCATAGAAGGCCGATCAGAATGGAAATAATGGTGTCGATCATCCAGGTGAGTTCTTCCACCGCGAAAACATCCTTGGCGTCCACCTTGATCTCAAGGTCTGAAATGGAGAGGAAAGAGCTCAGGCTCAGCGCTCTGTATGGCACGCCGTGTCTGATACAGATCGGCATCGTCATCTCCTCCAGTTCGTAGGAAACGGGCTTGAGCCACTGTGTGATGGGCTTTATCAGCATCTCCTGCACTTCTTCCGTGTGCAGGTATTTCTCGATCTCCTTCTCCATCTCCGCGTTGATGTCCGAGAGGCGCTCGATCTCGCCGTCTCTCCATCTGTCGAACACAGGCATGGCCGCGTTTTCCAGGATCGGTTTCACGAGCATGTCCACAGTGCTGTGATACAGTTCGTCAATATGGTTCGCGACGATACGCTCCACAGTGCTCGAACCCACCAGATCCTGGATCTCCGCCCGGAATTGCCGCAATTCTTCGTCGATCCTGCCGCTCCAGGCAAGGCCGCGGCTGACCGAGAATTCCGGTTCCGTTCCGGTGATCACCACAGCTTCAGGGAAGGCCTCCCTGCACCACTCCCTGATCGCGGGAAGCTTTGAGACACCGCCCGTAAGGAATAGGAGTTCCGGGAGGTCTCCCTGGATCCTCTCCCGCACCTGTTTGAGGCTGTGCATGAACACATCCTTGAAGCTTCGTCCCTCCAGCTGGGGGATCCCGTCGTACAGGATGTGATCCGCTGTTTTGGCATCCATCACAAGCTGGAGCCGGATCGGCTTTTCGTAGCTGATGATGACCGACTGCATGCACTTGTTCTCTTTCCAGTATTCCTCGTCGGCAAAGTATTTCTCCTTGAGCTTTCTTGCCGCGAATTCGCAGTAGCTCTTCCATGGCGGGCTCTGCTCGAAGATCTCCCGGATCCTCTCGCCTCTGACGGAAGCGTTCAGCGCGCAGCTCAGCAGCACCTCGTCCATAATGCCGCCTCCCAACGCCACCTCGCCGGCGGTCTGCATGTCCACTTCCTTGCCTCCCATGATGTAGGCGAAATCCGTTGTCGATGATCCCACATCAACTACCAGCACCGGTTTGGACAAAATATCGTACCCCACCTGGAAGTGCTTGGACTGGCAGGCGCTCACCAGAGCGGCTCTCGACTCGGAGATGATGCGCACGGGCGGATATCCCGCCTCCTCAAACAGTCCTCTGTAGCGCTCTCTCGCTGTTTTGTCCCAGCCCGCCGGGCAGCCCACATAGAAGCAGCAGTCCTCTCCCTTTACGAGGTCTCCGCTCATGTACAGTTCCCCAAGGACTCCTGCCGCGAAGGACTTTACATCCCTGCGGCTGTCCGGATCCCGCAGGAACCTGCTCTTAAACCTGATCTTGCGCTCGACTGCCTCCGGATTATAGCAGGCGGCCTCGCCGATCACCAGCGCTCCGTTGCGAAGTCTGGCATAGGCTGTCACAAAACTCCCGGCTTCTCCCACAGTGATGATCCGCGGAACTCCCGCGTCATTTTTATTAAGACAGGAGACGGCGCTCTCGGCGTCTCCAAGGTCAAATCCATAATAGCGGTCCATCTGGTATCTCCTTCACCTTCTGTAACTGCCGCATTACATTGCAGCAACCGCAAGTCCCTTTCGGATCAGTACTCCGTCCCTCACAAGAGCGGGGCGCAGCGTCGCGTCTCTCTTGCCGGGCAGCAGTTCAAACCACTCTCTCTTGCCTCCGCCGAAATCCACTGTCTCCACCTGCTTGCGGTGCAGGTAATAGCGGACTGTGGAGATCGTTTCCAGAGCCGTTGTGTCGCCCGGCTCCTCTTCTCTGCGGCTGTACGCGTTCTCTAAAATGACAGAGAACAGTTCCGCCTCCTCAGGGCTGACTCCGTTTCCGGACGATGGAGGAAGAAGGCTCTTCTCGTAATTGACGGCTTCCTCGGCCTCTTTCAGGCTCTTGTCCACCGACAGGATCACCGCTCTCATGCTGCTCCAGATCCTTCCGGGATCCACGCGGATCTCTACCTGGTACTCATCCCCTCCGGAAGCCTTACCTGACGCCTTGCGGCTCAGTGACATCCTGCCTGCCCAGAAAAGAAGGATCCCTGCTAGGATCGCCGCCGGGATCGAGCCCAGAAGCGCCGACATCGACAGCCCGTTTCCGGCTGACACCGCAAGCCCAAGAATCGCGCCCGCAAGGAACAGCGCCCCTCCTGCCAGGCACGCGATGACCTGCCAGGTTATCTGTGTTCCTCCCTCGCCGCCGGAGCCGCCGGCGCTCTTCGACCAGACTTTGGTCTCCCCTGCGGCGCTCAGCATAGGGATCATCATTTTCGCGGCCTGCAGCATATATCTCGCCGCGTCCCTGACTCTCTCCAGCGTGCACTCCTCGTTGTAGCGAAGAAGAAGTCTGTCAAATTCCTTTTCCAGCACGCGCTCGGCCTGTTCCGGTGTTCCGGCTGCAGCCAGCCCGCTCATAAGCTGCTCTTTGTCAGCTTCCAGAAACTGCATCATATCCATATCGGATCCCTCCGCGTCGTCTGTGTCAAAATATAGGCTTACCTTGTATTATATAATATAAGGGGCATTTCGGTACAGCCAAAAGAAAAGCCGCGCGGATCCGCGCGGCTTTTTTTGTGTTTGAATCAGTCCAGGTTGGTATATTTTGACAGGATATGTCCGTACAGAGTGCGCACCGCGGGCGCCATCAGCTGCGGATTGAGCGCCGCTAGGCCGATGATCCTCGCCGCGTCGGGCTCCATCCGGTACTGCCGCACGTCATAGGGGATATCGTTCATGACAAGTTCCGGCATAATGCAGATGCCAAATCCTGCAGCTACCATTACAACGGTGGCAAGATCGTCCACCACGTGGTATCTGGTCTGGATGTCCAGATGGTTCTGCTTCATATAATTCTGTATATCCGCGTCTGTGGACTCTCGCTGAACGACGAAACGAAGTTTGGCCATCTCGGAGATGGTCATTTCCTCGCCGGGAAGCTCCTTTACAAAGTCCTTAGGTACGATGCACAGGAGCGGGTCCCTGTAGAAGGGCTCTATATGCAGGTCTCCCGCGCTGGAAGTGGACAGGAATCCGAAATCCACTATCCCGTTGCGGATCCAGTAACTCACGTCATCGTAAGTCCCCTGAAACACTTCGATCTCGATCGCGGGATACAGCTCGCTGAAGGATTTGATGATGTCGGGCATCCAGCTCGTGCAGACACTGGAGAAAACGCCCACTTTCACTGTGCCCTGCTTGAGGCCGTTGAACTCGGCCACGGCCTGCTGCAGGCTCTCCTCGCTGTTGAGGACCGCGTTGACATAGGGCATCAGGTGCTCGCCGTAACTTGTCAGCGTCACTCCCGCTTTCTTTCTTGTAAAAATAGAGAAGCCCAGTTCCTTCTCCATGGAAGAAACAGCGTGGCTTATCGCGGAAGGTGTCAGGCCGATCAAATCCGCGGCCTTGTGAAAACTGCCGGCTTCCGCGACTGTCTTAAAAATCTGATAACTGAGAAGCGTCATGTGTCACCTCCGTATTCCTGCCATATCCTTATCTGGCGCAGCGGTACTGAAGATCCTCCCACCTCTTATCAACTTCCTGCTGGAAGAGCTCGATCAGATGCTCATTGCCGGGTTTAAAGAGATGTTTGAATCTCCCCTGGGGCTTTAAGAAGTCTTCGATCGGAAGTTTCTTCTTCGGTTCGTAGTTGAGGATCCACTTTCCGTCCACCACTTCAAAAAGCGGCCAGTAGCATGTCTCCACAGCCAGCCTGCAGATCTCCATGATCTCGCTCATCTCATAGCGCCAGCCTCTGGGGCAGGGCGTCATCATATTGAGGAAAGCAGCGCCCTTAGTGTAGATCGCGGTCTCTGCCTTTCTGTGAAGGTCCTTGAAATCCCTGGTCAGGGTCGTCTGTGCCACGTAGGGCACATAGTGCTCCGCGATGATGGAGCTGAGATCCTTGCGGTACTGGATCTTGCCGTTGGACACTTTGCCCGCAGGCGTTGTAGTCGTGTCCGCGAACATCGGCGTCGCTGAAGATCTCTGGATTCCGGTGTTCATATAGGCACCATTATCATAACACACATAGACCATATCGTGTCCTCGTTCCATCGCGCCGGAAAGGGATTGGAAGCCGATATCATAGGTTCCGCCGTCTCCTCCGAAAGTAATGAACTTAAAATTATCCTTCTCTCCGAGCTTTCCCTTCTTTTTCAGTACCTTGTAAGCTGTCTCCACGCCGCTCAGGGTCGCCCCCGCGTTCTCAAACGCGTTGTGGATATAACTGTCCTCCCACGCGCTGTAGGGATACATATAGGAAGAAACTTCGAGGCATCCGGTGGCATTTCCGATCACCGCGTGATCTTCTTCGTGCAGCGCGCGCAGAACCGCCCTGACGCCGATCGTCGCTCCGCAGCCCGCGCACATGCGGTGCCCCGGAGAGAGTCTCTCGGGTTTCTCCATCATTGTCTTAAGACTGTAATCTTTTCCCATCATAATATATATTTCACTCTCTGAGTCCAATGTATTTGTGGTTCGGCGCTTCTTTCTTACCCTGCGCCACTTCCTCAAGTTCGGCAAAAACGCTCTGAACGTGCTCCACGGTGAAATCTCTTCCCGCAAGCCCATAGATGTAATTGACCGTCTCTACCATGACTTTATTTCTGAACAGAGCCGCCGGGATCTCGCTTCCCAGAGGTCCGCTGCAGCCGTTATAACTCTCGCAGCGGTCCATGATCGCCACTGCCTTACAGCCGCTTCTGCGGATCGCCTCGGCGATCTCTTTCTCAGGAAATGGTCTGAATACCCGGAGCTTGAGGATTCCGACCTTATGGCCTTCTTCCCTGAGCATATCCACTGCCGCCTTTGCAGTCCCGGCCGCGGATCCCATGATCACCATCAGATACTTCGCGTCTTCCGTCCTGTACTCCTCGAAGAATCCGTAACTTCTTCCGGACATCTCCCGGAAGCGCTCCGCGACCTCGAGGATCACCTCTCCGGCGCGCTCCATCGCCGCTTCCTGCGCTCTTTTGGCTTCCATGGAGTATGCGGAGACTGCGTAAGGTCCCACAGAGACCGGTTTCCCGGGATTTAAGAGGAACTCCTCCGGGTTATACTCCCCTACGAAAGCCTTTACAGGCGCGTCCTCAAGCAGTTCGATATTCTCCACAGCGTGACTTGTGATGAAACCGTCCTGGCAGATCATCACCGGCAGGTGCACCCTGGGATCCTCCGCGATCGGGAAAGCCTGAATGTAGTTGTCATAGGCCTCCTGATTGTTCTCTGAATAGATCTGGATCCATCCCGTGTCCCTTGCGCCCATTCCGTCGGAGTGGTCGCAGTTGATATTGATGGGACCGGACAGCGTGCGGTTGACCAGTGTCAGCACGATGGGCAGCCTGTTGGAAGCCGCCAGGAGCAGTTCTTCCCACATAAGCGCAAGGCCTGCGGAAGAAGTTGCTGTCATCGTCCTCGCACCCGCCGCCTCGGCTCCGATCGCCGCGGACATCGCGGAGTGTTCGCTCTCAACGGGAATGAATTCCGTATCGATCTCTCCGTTCGCAATATAAGAGGACACCATCTGAGGGATTTCCGTGGAAGGTGTGATGGGAAAGGCCGGCATCACATCCGGATTCACCTGGCGGACCGCGTAGGAGACCGCCTCATTTCCCGACATTCTCTCCGGGATCGACTTGCTGCATACCACTTCGTCTCTGCTTCTGCTCATGCCTCGATTCCCTCCTTCATTGTGATGGCGCCGAAGGGACAAGCCTTGGCACAGATCCCGCATCCCTTGCAGTGATCGTAGTCAAAATCCAGCCGTTTGCCGTTCTTCACCGGAATACTTGAATCCGGACAGACAGGCGCGCACAGCAGGCACTGCCTGCACTTGTCCGGATCCAGCACCGGTGTATTCGTTCTCCATTCCCCCGTTTTGAACAGGCGGGAGGTGCCTCCTGCATAGAGCTGAAGCCCTTCAGTCAGGTCTGTATAGGGCGAGTTCTCGTTAATTCTTGTGATATCGGTACGCATAAGTATAATTCTCTTCCTAAATTCTTTATTATCTGTCACAGAGTCCTGCCGGACACTGTTTTGCCGCAAAAGAAACTCCCCGCCTGAAGACGGGGGTTTCGCGCACTCTCGTATTCATTCTCTGCCGTGATCAGGCGCTCTGCTTCATCCTCCTGCCGGATGCGTTTGCATCGGCCACATTGGCGGAGGCCTTCTTCATTTCCTTCTCTGCCTTATCATACGCCATTTCCAGAGCAGCCATATTTCCCTTTATCACTTCGGGCTTCTTCGCGAACTTGTGGGCAAAGGAAGCCTGCATCTCGGTGAGGAAATCTTCTCTCGACATGATACCTGTCACTGCTGCAGTTGCTGCCAGCATAGGAGTGTTGGGGAAATTCCTGCCAAGTGTCGTCTCGGAAATGTGTCTTGCATCCACCGTAAGGACTCTTCCCTTGTAACCGCGCAGAAGACTCCTGATTTCCCTGGCAGACTTGGGTGTATTGACGATGATCGCGCCTTCCCTCTTAAGCCCGTTCGTAACGTCTACTGAATGAAGGAGTGTCTCATCTACAACAACTACATAGTCGGGATCGTAAATGTTGGAGTGGACGCGGATCTTATCCTCACTGATCCTGTTGAACGCCGTAATGGGAGCACCCATGCGCTCCGGACCGTATTCCGGAAATCCCTGCACGCAGCATCCTGTCTTGAACGCCACATCTGCCAGAAGCAGTGCCGCTGTCTTGGCGCCCTGGCCGCCTCTTCCATGCCATCTGATCTCTACTGTGTTTTTCATCGAATATCCCTCTGTATAATGAATTATTTTCATCTCTTAGATGAATTTCTTTGACTATCAAGTCACCGACATTCGTTATTATACGCTCTTTTCGATGAATGTAAATATCTTTTATAATGAATAATTTTCACCATCCTTGCCATATCGGCAAATATCCTTCAGACAACACTCCGCGCATCTGGGCCTCCTCGCCACGCAGACCGCCCGTCCATGCAGTACGAAGCGGTGGCACAGGTCATTTCCTTCCTCCGGAGGCACGATCTTCCAGAGCTCCCGCTCTACTTTGGCAGGCTCTTTGATGCCGTCCACCAGGCCGATCAGGTTGCACAGGCGGATGCAGTGAGTATCTGTAACTATGGCCGGTTTCCCGAAAACATCGCCCATGATCAGGTTCGCGCTCTTTCTGCCCACGCCGGGAAGAGCCAGCAGTTCCTCGAATGTCTCAGGGACATTATCGTTGTATTTTTCGTGCAGGACCTTCATACAGGCGGAGATGTCCCGCGCTTTGCTGGGTCCAAGCCCGCAGGGCCGCACGATCTTCTCGATCTCCTTCGTCTCCGCTTCTGCCAGCGCCGCGACAGAAGGAAACTTTTCATATAAGAGCGGGGTGATCTGGTCCACCCGCGCGTCGGTGCACTGGGCTGCCAGCCTGACGCTCACCAGAAGCTGCCACGCCTTGTCATAGTCCAGCGTGCACTTTGCCTCCGGGTATTCCTTTTTCAGCCTCTCAATGACCTGCAGGGTCAACTCTTTTTTGTCCACTTAATCCACCTCTTTGCTGCTTTTCAATGTACATGCAGTATTCTTGCACGGGTACAGGCTGTTTGTCAAAATATCCCCTGCGCTTATTTTTTTGATCGCAAATCCGTTTCTACTATTTGACTGTAATCCGACACTGTATTACTATGTTAAAGTATACTTTTTCATATTTTGAGAGGGGAAAAAAATGCAAAAGAAAGAATCGAAAATCTCAGTCTCACTGATCGCCATGTTTGTGGTTGTCGCTCTCATCATTGCGATGGCGTTTCTGACAAACGCGGAATCCGTTCAGCAGACAGCCTGGTCACTGGTACCTCCGATCATCGCCATCGCGCTGGCACTGATCACCAAGGAAGTTTACAGTTCCCTGTTCATCGGTATCATTTCCGGCGCTCTCCTGTATTCGGGTTATAACTTCGAGGGGACCCTGAACCATATTTTCACAGATGGTGTCATTGCGGTTCTCTCCGACTCCTACAACATGGGCATCCTGGTGTTCCTGGTGATCCTGGGCATCATGGTACAGCTGATGAACCGCACCGGCGGAAGCGCCGCATTCGGAAACTGGGCTTCTGAGAAGATCACAAGCAGAGAAGGCGCGCAGCTCGCCACCATCGGCCTCGGTTGCCTGATCTTCATCGACGACTATTTTAACTGTCTGACAGTCGGCAGCGTAATGCGCCCCGTCACGGACAAGCACAAGATCTCCCGCGCCAAGCTCGCTTACCTGATCGACGCGACCGCAGCTCCCGTCTGCATCATCGCTCCGATCTCCTCCTGGGCTGCGGCCGTCTCCGGTTTCGTAGAGGGCGAGAACGGCATCGCGCTGTTCATCAAGTCCATTCCTTATAACTATTACGCTCTGTTCACGATCGCCATGATGATCCTCATGGTCATAATGAAGATAGAGTACGGCCCCATGTATAAGCACGAGTACAACGCCCTTCAGAACGGCGACCTGTACACAACAGAAGATCGTCCTTATGCAAACGTAGACAGCTCCAAGGACAAGACTGACGGCAAAGTTGTCGATATGCTCTTTCCTATCATCTCTCTGGTCATCGGCTGCGTCATCGGCATGATCTACACCGGCGGTTTCTTCGAAGGCACAAGCTTCATCGAGTCCTTCGCGAACTCCGATGCTTCCGTAGGTCTCGTGCTCGGCTCCTTCTGCGCGCTGATCCTCACAATGGCCTTCTACATGGTTCGCAAATCTCTTGATTTTAGTTCCATCATGGAGTGCATCCCTGAGGGCTTCAAGCAGATGGTTCCCGCTATCCTGATCCTGACTTTCGCATGGTCCCTCAAGGCTATGACAGACAGCCTCGGCGCCAAGGAATTCGTCGCTTACGTCATCCAGAACAAGGCTGCAGGCTTTGCAGGACTTCTGCCCTTCATCATCTTCCTGATCGCCGTAGGTCTCTCTTTCGCGACCGGAACAAGCTGGGGAACCTTCGGTATCCTGATCCCGATCGTCGTCGCCTGCTTCCAGGCCACTGACTATCAGCTGATGATCATCTCCATGTCCGCATGTATGGCAGGCGCTGTCTGCGGCGACCACTGCTCCCCTATCTCCGATACGACCATCATGTCGTCAGCCGGTGCGCAGTGCAACCACCTCAACCACGTCTCCACGCAGCTCCCTTACGCGATGACCTGCGCCGCTATCTCAGCGCTGACCTACATCGTTGCAGGACTGACCAAGAACGTCTTCCTGCCTCTGCTGATCGGTCTCGTGATCCTGATCGCCGTCATGTATATTCTGTCCAGAAGAGCGGCGAAAGAGAACGCCTGATTAATTCTTAGATATGATAAGGCCGCTGCAAACTGCAGCGGCCTTTTTCTGTCGGAATCATTGGTTTTGATTCCGGATATCAGCATATGCCAGTCATCTGTTTCCCGTTTTCGGTATATAAGCCTCTTTTACTTACGTTCTCGTCCCTGCAAGGAAGTACTAACCAAAGAATTCTTGTCTGACATTTCCCATTCTTCACACTTTTCGGCACAGAAGCAATGATAACAAAAATCTGCGTCTACAAGCTTTGCTGGATTTTGGCTTTTCTCTGACATTATTCTGGAAATTCTTCATTCTGATGGACCATTGTTCTGAAAAGCATTCATTCTGAGGGACGAGAACATGAGCGAATTATGCTCCTGTACCGAATTATTTGCCGCCCGATCCAGAGAACGAACAATTTACTTCCTGCTTCGTGGCTCCCAGAGACGATAATCTTCTTAAAATGTCCTCCTATACCTAATTCTTCCGGAAGGAAGCAGCCCCTTAAAGTCCCAGTTCCTTCCTGAACCTCAGATACAAAACAGCCGCCGTCACCACCGACGTCACCTCCGCAAACGGTGTTGCCCAACTGACGCCGTAAAGCCCCATCAACATCTTGAAAACGTACATTGCCGGAATGTCCACAACGCCCTTCCTCATGATCGACAGAATAAAGGAATACCGCCGCTTTCCAGCCGCCTGGAAGATCGTGTTGGCCATATAGGACAGAGCGCACAGGGGCGCCGCGAAGGCAAGGACACTCAGGAACCGGGTTCCGAATTCAACAGAGGCGGGCTCGTTGATAAAGAAGGTGATGAGCTGCCGCGCAAACAGCCTGAAAACGATTGTGCAGCAGATCGTGAAGCAAAGAGCCACAGATGCTGTAAACCGGATCGTTTTCTGCATGCGCTTATAGTTCTTTGCTCCGTAGTTGTAGGCGATCAGCGGCAGAACACCCTGCGTAAGACCTAAAGTAGTGTTGAAGGCGATCATATTCACTTTTTTGGCGATGCCCATGCCGGCGACTGCAGCACTTCCGTACTCTGCAACAAGTTTGTTGGCGAAGATATTGGAAACCATGGCAAGGGAAGTCTGCAGGGCTGCCGCTGAGCCGATGGAAAAGACCTCACCCGGAATTCCCTCATCGATAGTAAAATCGGCCGGAGAGAAGGTAAATACGGGGTTATCGCGGTGTCTGTAGAGGTAGTTCAGGAAATATAGGAGGGCTATCGTATTGGACAGGCAGGTCGCGATTGCCGCACCCGTCACTTCCATGCCTCGCGGAAGCAGGACAAACATAAACAGCGGATCCAAAATAATGTTCAGAATGCCGCCCATGGAAAGGCCGAATCCCGCCTCTTTCGCCGCGCCGATGGAGCGCACCAAATGCCCGCATAAAGCATTTCCCAGCGTCGGAATGGCGCCGACCACCATAGTCCAGAACATGTAGTCATAGATGTATCGATAGGAATCCTCGCTTCCGCCGATCAGCGGGATCATCAGAGGCCGCGCAAAGAATACCACAGCTGCATAGATAATCGCTGCCATTAGGCCTCCGTAGAGGCTGAAAGCGAAGATCTTACGAGCACGCGTCACTTCTTTGCGCCCAAGCGCCCTGGAGATCGCGCTTGCTCCGCCAATTCCGAACAGATTCGCGAGCGCCTGAATGATGATGAAGATCGGAAGGCTCACAGAAAGCGCCGCCATCATGGCCGCGCTCCCCGTTCTGCCGACATACCAGGAGTCAGCAAAATTATAGACAATATTAATCAGCTGCGTGATAATGGTCGGAATGGCCATCGTAAACACAGCCTGCGCGATGGGCGCCTCTTCAAAGATCCAGGTTCTCTTGTTACTGTTCTCTCTGTTCATGTGTTGTCCTGTTCTGTCAAAACATCGCCGTATCTGATCCACTGCAAGGTCCGCCGGTCAGCGGCATGCTCCCAATCGGTCAGTATCCTCTCTCGCTGTCCCTCATCATCTCTTCTCTGAATTCCTCGTAGGAATCTCCGTAGATCCGGAAATCCTCTTCCATATGTACGCGCTTCTCCGCAGCCCTTCTGCGCACTCTGTGAGGGCCGCTGTAAGAGCCGCCGCCGTCCCATCCGATGGGTTCGTCGGGCTCAGGCTCCTCTTCTGCGGGCTCCATAGCGCCCTTGAACTGCGTCTCATAGAGTTCAGTGTAGACGCCGCCGGCTTTGACCAGATCCTTGTGCTTGCCGCGCTCGGCGATCTCGCCGTCTTTGATAACGAGGATCTCGTCCGCCGCCAGAATCGTAGAGAGCCTGTGGGCGATGAGTATACTGGTCCTCGAAGATACCAGAGGATCGATGGCGTCCTGGATCTTGCGCTCGGAGATCGAGTCAAGAGCCGACGTCGCCTCGTCGAAGATCAGCAGCGCGGGATCCCGCAGCAGCACGCGCGCTATGGAAAGCCTCTGCTTCTCGCCGCCGGATAGCTTAAGTCCCCGGTTTCCGACCATTGTGTCGAGACCGTTTGGCTGATTAGAGATAAAGTCGTAGATATTGGCCCGCTCACACGCGTCGACAAGCTCTGCTTCAGAAGCATCGGGCTTGACATAGAGCAGGTTCTCCCTGATCGTTCCGTTGAACAGGTATGTGTCCTGGGTCACGACGCCGATATTGCCGCGCAGGAAGGTCAGATCAATCTTTTTGACATTGATCCCGTCGAAGAGCACCTCGCCGCTTACCGCGTCGTACAGGCGTGGGATCAGGTTAACCAGCGTGCTCTTGCCTGAACCCGAAGGACCCACAATAGCAATACTGTGCCCGGTATCCAGCTTGAAAGTCACGTCTTTAAGGATCTGTCTGGACGGCTCGTAGTAGAAATTCACGTGCTTGAACTCAACGCTTCCCTCTGCGTGATCAGGAGTGATCGCATCCGGAGCGTTCTGAATCTCCACCGGCATGTCAAAATATTCAAAGATCCTCGAGAACATAGCCATGGAGCGCATCCAGTCGACCTGAATGTTGAGAAGGGAGTTCACCGGCCCGTACATCCTTCCAAGGAGAGCCACCAGCACCGTTATATCACCGACCGTAAGATCTGAGTCATAGCGAAGCATCAAGATGCCGCCCACAAGGTACAGGAGCATCGGTCCGACGCTTGTGATCGTAGTAAGGATGACCCTGAACCAGCGTCCCGCCATGCTCTCCTTGATGTTGAGCTCTATCATGCGGCGGTTCGCCTTCTCGTAGCGGTCGTATTCATACTCTTCTTTGCAAAAGAGCTTCACCAGCGTCTGTCCGCTAACGGACATCGTCTCGCCGAGGATTCCGTTGATCTCGTCGTTGCAGGCCTGGGCTTCCTGGGTCAGGCTCCATCGCTTCTGGCCGGCCTTCCTGGTGGGGATCGTAAAGAGCGGCACGATGATGATGCCCACCGTCGCCAGAATCCAGTTCTTCTGATACATGGCGATCAGCGCCACTACCAGCGTGATCGAATTGGACAGGATGCTGGTAAACGTGCCGGAGATCACTGTTTTGACGCCATCGATGTCACTGGTCATGCGCGTGATGATATCGCCCTGGTTGTTGGACGTAAAGAAGCGCTGGGACATGCTCTGCAGATGGCTGTACATCTGATTGCGCATATCGAAAGTGATGTGCTGGGCTATCCAGGTGTTGAGATAGCTCTCCGCAACGCCGATCAGGTTCGCGCCGGCTGTCACCGCCAGAGACAGCACAATATACATGATCAACTTATTGAAATCTCTGCCGATCAGGCCCTCGTCGATGATCTTACCGGTGAGGACCGAGGGCATCAGCGACATGATCGAGGAGAAGACAATACATAAAAGTGTCAGCGCGAGCTGCTTCCAGTAAGGTGTCAGATAGGAAAAGACGCGCCTCAAAAGCTCCGGCGTCACCTGCGGGAGATTCTTCTTTTCTTCCTCGGACATAAAGTTTCTGCTTCCGGGGCCGAAGCCCATTCCATGGCCTCCAGGGGGCATAGCGCACCTCCTCCTTCAATCAATACTTGTTAATATGGATCTTGCCAAAGGGAAGCGATTCCAGGGGCGTCTCAGGCCAGTCCTCTTCGGGCATCCCCAGAGACAGGATCGCCTCCAGTTTGCACTCCGCGGGAAACTGCAAAATAGTGCGGGCATACTCCTCCGCTGTCTCTCCGTCCATTGCCATTCTCTCCCGGCACTGGATCCAGCAGCTGCCGACGCCCAGGGCGCTGGCCATCAGGTGCATGTTCTCCATGACAACGCAGCAGTCCTCAGTCCAGACGTCGGATTTTTCCTCGTCACCCACTACTGCGATCGCGAGATCGGCGCCTGCGAGCATTCTCGCGGAGCCGCCCATTCTGCAGCTGGAGAGGCCGATCAGTTTCTGCTTGTCCCTGATGACGATCAGTTCCCAGGGGCGTATCGCCCTGCCCGACGGGGCCATCATTCCTGCCTGAAGGATCAGGTTCAGTTTCTCCATCGGCACTGCTTCTCCGGAATAACTGCGCACGCTGCGCCTCTTCTGCATGATCTTCAACAGTTCTTCACCGCTCATACTGTTTACCTCCTCTTTAAGTATACCCCAAAAATCCAGATAAGCGCTGCAGATTGTATCCGCAGCGCTTTATGACTTTGTTCTGAACCCGCGACCCAAGCGCTACACACTTGAGACTTTGGCGTGATTATTAATTACAGTACGCCTTTGTTGGCGTTTTTCAGTACAGGAATCTCTGTCTCATCCTTGTCGTTGATATGCTCTCCGCTGTACCTCTTCGTCTCTGCCGCGATGACGTTGCTAAGGAGCAGCACTGCGAAGATGTTCGGGATCGCCATCAGGCCGTTGAGCAGATCCGCCAGATCCCAGATCAGGTTCAGTTCCACCAGGGAGCCGACAAATATGCCGATTACCCAGAGGATCTTGTAGAGCATGATGACCTTCTCGCCGAACAGATAGACCGCGCATCTCTCGCCATAGTAATACCATCCGAGGATCGTGGAGAAGGCGAAAGTGATCAGGCCGACTACCAGGATCGGAACGCCGATGTAAGGGATCATGCCAAAAGCCAGACTCGTCAGTTCACTTCCGTTGCCGGAAAGTCCGTCAATGCTGGGGTGCTTGATGATACTGGAGACCAGGACAAGACCCGTCATCAGACAGATAACTACTGTATCCCAGAAAGTACCGGTCATGGAAACCAGCGCCTGCTTCTTGGGGTTTCGGGTCTGAGCAGCGGAAGCCACCAGAGGTGCAGAACCCATACCGGACTCATTGGAGAAAAGTCCGCGCGCGAAACCGTAGCGGCATGCTGTTGCAATTGTACTTCCCACAAAGCCGCCGCCGACAGCCTTCGCAGTAAAGGCAGAGGATACGATCACGCCGACTGTCTGTCCCAGTACATCCGCATTCATGATCAGGATGATCAGACATCCGAGCACATAAAATGCTGCCATGAAAGGAACCAGTCTCTCAGAAACCTTTGTGATCGACTGGATTCCGCCGATGATGACCAGAGCGACGATAACACTGAGGATTACCGCCACAATGACGGGACTGACTTTGAAGTTTGTCGTAATATTGGCTACGACCGCGTTTGCCTGTACCGTACATCCGATACCGAAAGCGCACAGCGCCGCGAGACTCGAGAACAGAATGCCCGCCCACTTAGCGCCAAGACCGCGCTCCAGTGCGTACATAGCGCCGCCGATCATCGTGCCGTTTTCACTCTTAACTCTGTATTTAACACCGATCAGGGTCTCGGCATACTTAGTCGCAATGCCGAAGATACCTGTCATCCACATCCAGAAAACAGATCCCGGTCCGCCCATCGCGATCGCTGTGCCGACGCCGATGATGTTGCCGGTACCGATCGTCGAAGACAACGCTGTCGTCAGAGCGCCGAACTGGGAGACGTCGCCCTCGGAGCCTTCATCCGCTGTTACAGACATCTTAATAGCCTTAAAGATATCCTTCTGGATAAAACCTGTGCGGATCGTCATAAAGATATGCGTTCCGAACAGAAGGATGATCAAGGGCCATCCCCATAAGAAACTGTCAATGGTGCTTACTAATTGTGCAAACATAGTTTTCCCCTTCCTTGCCGGAGCCGGCGAATCATTCGGCGGGACCATTTCCCCGCTGCAGCCTTTACAGGTGCAGTTCACCCCGTCGCAGCCGCCTCACTTTAGCACGTTAAATATCACAAGTACAACTTTACCACATCATAGGAATAAAGTCTAACAGAATATCCGGCAAAAAAAGGCATCAAAAAAGGCCGTCACCGAAGTGACAGCCTTCCCCGTTTCAGTTTCATGCTTTCTTGCTGGCTGCTCTCGCCTGCAAATCCTTAACTGCATCAACAAGATCACGAAGCGCCTTATCGAGTTCCTCTAAAGGGGTTTCATCGTCGGTCAGAACAGCAAATATCTCCACCAGCTGCTTGTGAAGCCTGTCTTTTATCTCTTCGCCGATGCTCAGAAGCTGGATATTGCCATCCCCCTTCTTGTCAATGTACATAACATCGGGAAATTTGTTTTCATCCGTATCGTCCAGATAAAGGTTAAACTTGTGATCACCGGTCAGATCCACTGCCAGAAGGTCGGGCGCCCCGGATCCATTCGTATCGATCAGGGCAGCTTCCGGCTCTCCGTCTCCGTTGAGATCGATCGTGATCTTGTCATTGCCGGCTCTGCTGATATTGATCTTGCCGATATTGGCCGCATCTGTGAGCCTCTTTTTCATTTCTTTCATCGTTGCCATAGTAGTTCCCCTCCGACTAAAGCCATTGTAGTACTATATTTTAGTATATTCCAAATTGAGTCCAAATCAAGCGGTCATACAGCCTGAGATTGTACAAAAATGAAACAAAGGTGTCAAAAATCAGACTTCATCTTTCATGCTGTCTTCAAGCGCGTCAACGATAGTCTCCACCACCTTGGTCGCCTTCTTCTGTACGATCTCCGGAGCATAGGGGAAAGTATAGGATATGTCGGAAGCCTCAAGGAGGGGCAGATCGTTGATGGAATCGCCGATTCCGTAAAGCTTGATCTCTCCGTAAGTCTCTCTCATATACTCGCGAAGGAACTCCACACCCTTGCCCTTGGAGCAGCCCTTGGGCGCGATGTCGATCTCAATGACATTCTGGAAAGCATTTACGCTGTCGCCCCAGATCTCATTGATCTCTGCTGCCATTCTCTCAGCCTCGTCCAGGCTCTCCGTATGGATGCTGACCTGATGGATCAGTCCCTTGGGGCAGTCTGCAACGCTCTTTACCACATAATACTTGCCCGGATAGTCCATCGGTGCGAACACGCAGATGTCGCCTTCCACATCCAGAGTGAATCTGTAATTCTCAATTCCGTACTTGTCCAGGATCTCCTGAGCCACTTCGGGATCGACACCGCGTTTTCTGATTTCCTTAAGATCCTTGTCGACGATGTTCGCACCGCTGCTGGTGATGTAGAAATCAGGCTCCACAAATCCTGTGATGAAGGGTGTCAGGCCTCCCACCTGTCTGCCGGTGCAAAGGCCGAAAAGGTGACCCGCCTTCTGGTACTCGCGGATCTTCTCCACGTTCTCCGCGGGCAGTTTGCGGTCATCTTCCGCTTTATAAAAATACAGCGTGCCGTCGAAATCACTTGCGAATACTTTCTTCATTATTATTACCCCCGCTGTCCTGTTCAGACCACAAAATCATCCTTGACGGACGCCTTGAGCTTCCAGATCTTAACCTGCACATCGCCGCACGCGGTATAGTGGAATTCTTCCGCTGTCGGATAGCTGTGCGCCGTAAATGTCGCCTCACCGTCGTTGGCAAAATATTCAACGGAGCTTCTGTCTACGAAGATATCCAGTTTCTTCAGGCCGTTCGCAAGAGGCATATCGAGCACTTCGCCGACGTGCTCATTGCAGCGGTTGGTCATTCCGGTCTTGTCGAAAGTGCAGACGCCCTTCGCGGCATCGTAGTGCATTGTGAATCCGCCGGTTCCGTCTGCCTTTGTGAACAGGTTAAAGTCAGCGTCTCCTCCGCCGAAAGCCACTTCGATCTCGCACGCCGCGGGCAGTGTTCCGTCTGCGGGTGCTTCACCGTCACGAAGTCCGTAAACAGCGCTGACAGGAGTCTGGATGAGCTTTCCGTCCACAATGCGCAGCTCTCTGGGCAGGCTCATACTGCCCTCCCAGTCCTCGGGCTCCGTGCAGTAGTGGTTGTCAGGAAGGCCGATCCATCCGATCAGGATCGCCTTTTCAGGATCGCCTACATTGGAAGCTCCCTGAGCCGCGTAGAAGTCGAACCCGAAGTCCAGATACTGATAGTCGCTGTCCGGCGTGAAGGTAAGTGTATCATAGTCCATTGTGCCGATCAGGTATACGTTGTGATTAGTGCTCTCGGCTCTGCCGGGGAGTTTAGTATACTGAGGAGAGAAGATCAGCAGGTCCTTGCCGCTGATATTGACGATGTAAGGGCACTCCCACATTCCGCCAAAGCTCTCATAACCGGGAACGTTAAGCTGTCCTGCGAAACTCCATCCGCTCAGCAGTTCCTTGGACTTGTAGATCAGGATCGTGCCCTTCTTGTCAAGAGTCTGGGCGCCGATCAGGATGTAGTACATATCCTTCTCTTCGTTATAGATGACCTTGGGATCTCTCTGGTGCTCGCTATAGTCATCGCGGGGGCCGAATAAAGGCTCAGGAAGCTTCTCCGGATTGCCGTCCGCTCCGAGGATCGCCGCGCAGGTCCATGGCGTGCGAACCCAGTTCTCATCCCTGTGATTGCCCGTATAGAAGAAATACAGGTCATCTCCCGCGGAGATCGCGGATCCTGAATGCGTTCCCTTGTTGTCATAATCTCTGTCAGGCTTAAGGCCGACGCCTGCGTTCTTCCAGTGCACAAGGTCCTCGCTGGTCACATGATACCAGTACTTGAGGCCGTGGACTGCTCCCCAAGGGCACCACTGGTAGAAAAGATGCCATACACCCTTATGATAGGTAAATCCATTCGGATCACTGGACAGTCCCGTAACGGGCTGTACATGGTATAACTGCCTGTATACGGACTTTGAAATCTTTTCATGCAGATCTTTTATCTCGTCTGCGCTCTGAAGCACTCTGTAGCGCTCGTCTCTGCTCCATTCCCTCATTTGTAACCTCCCTGGCATAAATATAAAGAGCTGTCAGTAATCTAAATCCATTTTACCATGTCAAAATAGTGATAGTCACCCATGTTTGTGCATTTTCGCCATTTTTTCATCCTGCATCCGCCTTTGTTTGTACAAAAAAAGACGCGCCGGAGAAATCATTCTCCGACGCGCCGCTTTTACTATAAACTGGCAGTTTATAAACAGTAATTCAATTGATTCAGACATTTTGCCAAATGGCTGCCATTATTATCTTAGGTCTATCAGGAAAGCGCAGCTGTGATGATAGCCATGGAATAAACCTCGATCGCGTTGCAGCCGCGGGAGAGGTCGTTGATCTGTGCGTTCAGGCCAAGAAGGATCGGGCCGTAAGCCTCGAAGTTACCCATGCGCTGAGCGATCTTGTAGCCGATGTTGCCTGCGTTGATGTCAGGGAAGATGAAGGTGTTGGCATAACCTGCCACCTTGGAACCGGGCTTCTTCTGCTGGCCTACGTTAGGTGCAACTGCGGCGTCAAACTGCATCTCACCGTCGATCGGGAGATCAGGATACTTCGCCTGAGCCTTCTTGGTTGCGTTCTGGACCTTCGTGACGGAAGGATCCTTAGCAGATCCTGCTGTGGAGAAGGAAAGGAAAGCGACCTTGGGATCGATACCGAACACCTTCGCGCACTCAGCGGTCTCGCCTGCGATCTCGACCAGATCATCCTCGGAAGGATTGATGTTGATAGCGCAGTCGCCCATCGCGATAACTTCTCTTCCGCCGGTCGCTGCTCCGCGGACCAGAATGAAGCAGGAAGATACGATGCTGTTGCCGGGTTTCGTCTTGATGATCTGCAGAGCAGGACGAACAGTATCAGCTGTGGAATAGGTGGCGCCGCCGAGCAGGCAGTCCGCTACGCCCATCTTAACAAGCATGGTTCCGAAATAGTTGGCCTGGGAAAGGATCGGTCTTGCCTTCTCAGGAGTCATTCCCTTGCTCTTTCTCAGTTCGCAGAAAAGGTCGACCATCTCTTCAAAGCGGTCATACTTAAGGGGATTGATGATCTGCGCGCCGCGAATGTTGTAGCCTTCATTCTCCGCTGCGTCAATGATCTCATCCTCATCACCGATCAGGATAGGTGTAAGGAAATTGCTGGCCAGGAGGCGGGAAGCTGCCTCAAGGATTCTTGCATCGGTTCCTTCAGTGAAAACAATCGTCTTGGGATTCTCTTTCAGTTTCTTGATCATTCCACCAAAACCATAAGCACTCATAAGTAATACCTCCTAAATAAAGTTTTGTAATCATCCGTAATTCAAATATAACACAAAAAAAGGCCGAATTATCACCCGAATTGTTTAATTGTCGGGACAATTGAAAAGTTATTTATTTATCAAATAAGCGCCGCTTGTACTTTTGTGATATACTGCAATGAAGTGTGAAAGCATATATTATCACCCCGGAGGTAATAGTAATGAAGATAAGTCAAATCCTCAGGTCAAACCCTGTCACGATTTCCATGGAGGTCTTTCCTCCCAAGTCCGATGTAAAACTCGATTCGGTTCGCGCCACCGTGCGTGAGATCGCGCAGCTCCATCCCTCATTTGTCAGCTGTACCTACGGCGCCGGGGGAGGAACCAGCCAGTACACTGTAGAGATCGCAAGGGACATCATGGAAGAAGGCGTCGCCTCCATGGCTCACCTCACCTGTGTCAGTTCTACAAGGGACAGCGTGCGCAGCCAGATTGCGAAGATCCGCAGCGCCGGCATTGAGAACATCCTTGCCCTCAGAGGAGATATTCCCAAGGACATGGAGTTCCCCAGCCGCAGATACTATGAGCACGCCATTGAACTCGTCGAGCAGATTCGCGCCGAGTATCCGGACGCCTGCGTCGGAGGAGCCTGTTATCCCGAGAAGCATCCGGAAGCTTTCAACAAGGATGAGGACATCCGCCATATAAAAGAAAAAGTAGACGCGGGCTGTGACTTTCTGACTACACAGATGTTCTTCAACAACTCGATCTACTACAATTACCTGTATCGCCTCAGAGAGGCAGGGGTCACCGTCCCCATTCTCGCCGGCATCATGCCTGTCACCAGCCGCCGGCAGATGGAGCGCTCCATCCAGCTCTCAGGATGCGTCATTCCGCCCGAGCTCGCCGCGCTTGTCGACCGCTTCGGGGACTCCCCTGAAGCCATGCAGAAGGCCGGGATCATTTACGCTTCCCATCAGATCATTGACCTGATCGCAAACGGATGCGGTCATATCCATGTCTATACCATGAATAAACCGGAGGTCGCAGAGGGGATCCTCTACAACCTCCGGGGAATCGTATGATCTTACCGGATCAAAATACAGGCCGGTTTAACTCCGGTCTGCCGCGGCTGATTTATTCGCGCCGCAGCGCGTCAATAGGATTGAGATTGGCTGCCTGAACAGACGGCAGAAATCCGAAGATCACGCCGATCGCCATTGAAAACAGCACGCTGAGTATGATTGCCGGTATGCTGATGGCGACCGGCGTTCCTGCTGCCCGGGAAATCACCTCCGCGAGAATGATCCCCGAGATCACTCCGATAACGCCGCCCAGACTCGTCAGCACCACTGCCTCTGTCAGGAACTGCGCCAGGATCCTGTTGTCCCTTGCGCCGAGCGCTTTTTTGAGCCCGATCTCATTGGTCCTCTCCGTCACGGATACAAGCATGATATTCATGACGCCGATTCCGCCAACTAAAAGCGCGATGCTGGCGATCCAGATCAGAAGGCTGTTCGTGCTGTTGGCGAGTTCCTGCTTGTTGCGGGCTTTCTCCAGGAGATCCTCCGCCTTATAGGTGACCGCGTCGTCGCTTCCGGAACTTCCGGCGACAGATTTCTTCATGATCTTTTCCACCGATCTGCCCATCTCGCTCATCTTTTCCGTGGTCACAGCCCTTGCTACGCAATCCTGAGGCTCGTCATAATTGTAAATGATCGGCCAGTCCGCGTCCGGTATGAGCACCGTTCCGTACTCTTCCCGGTTGTACGTGTCGTAGTCCTGAATGGACTCGATGACGGGCTGGAAATCGTCCGATTTCTGCACCAGTCCCACTACGGTAAAGGGTTCCCCCGAAAGTTCAACGATCCGTCCGATCGGATCCTTCTCGGGAAAAAGCAGTTCCGCCGCCTTTTCATCTAAAAGGGCCACTTTATGAAACTTTGAGTAATCCGTCTCAACAAAGGGTCTGCCCCGGAATACCACAAGTCCCACCGTCGGCAGGTAATGTGAATCTATGCCCAGAATACTGCCTCCTGTCAGGCTGTTTACCCCGGCGCTGATCCCGCCTGCGTATTTTCTCCTGACATAGAAGGAGGCGTCCGCCACACTGTCAAGACTTCGGATCTCCTCTTTCTGCGGTTCCGTCACCGGGATCACATTGTCCGGAACTCCTCCGTCCATCCAGTAATCCGAATCTCCCTGCCGAAGGGAGATGGTAACGTTATTGTTGCCCGCGCCGATCAGGTTCTGCATGATCTGCTCGTTCGTCCCTTTTATGGTAGAGACGATCGCGATGATCGACGCGATACCGATGATCACGCCCAGCATCGTCAGAAAAGACCGCAGCCTGTGGGACCATATTCCCTTCAGCGCAAGTCTTATGTTTTCACCCATTTGTCGTTCTCCTCGTGTCGTTTCCCGGATCCGCTTCGCGGCTCCTTCCCTATGATCACTCATAGAGTTCTCTTATGGAGGCCTCTCTGGTCTTGGCGCCTTCCTTCACGTTCTTTCCGTAAGGGAAAGCGATCCAGTCGCTTTCACTTAATCCGTCAAGCACCTCATATCCCTCGTCGCTGAGCGTGCCGGTCACTATGTACTGTTTCCTCAGTCTGTTGTTCTCGCCGCGCACAAAGACGTACTTTTTGCTTCCCTCCTCCCGGACAAAAGCTTTCATCACTGACATTGTGCCGCCGCTCTCCGCGCTGCTGCCGGAAGTCTTATAGGATACTCCCACCCACTCTCCGTTCTGGAGCACGGCTTCGCGGTCGAGAATATTAGCCGTAAAGGGGAAATACGTCTCCGTTCCGCTCTCGTCGAACATCCCGGTACTATCCGGATAAGGGGAGATACTTCTGATCTCCGCTTCATACTGCCCTCCGGTCTGCCATGATGTGACTGTCACAACATCGCCTTCCTTCAGAGTTCCGAGTTTACTCTCCTTGATCCCGCTTCTGACGAACAGTCCGTCCGAGCCTGCCACTGTTATAAATGCGCTTCCGTCCGTCGGCGGAGACTTCGGATCTCCCGCCGTCTTGACGACGCCGTTCATGTCGGCTGTGATCACGCCCTTATCCAGCGCCTTCCGCGCTTTCTCGATCTTGATATCGGACTCTCTCAGATTCAGTTCAAGGTCCCTGAGCTTATCCTTTGCTTCCCGCCTTGCTTTTGCCAGTTCATCGCTGGTATAAGAAGTATCCGAAGACAGGAGCTTGCTGCCGCCGTTTTTGGAAGTCGTGTCGGTCGCCGTACTCGGTTCCGACCCGCCGGCGCCGCTGTTCTCCTGCTGCGGCTGCTCGGGTTCGGGCTCCTGAGGTACCTCCTCAGGCTCCGCCGTGGGTTCTTCCTTGGGTTCCTCAACAGGTTCCTCCTTGGGTTCTGCCGCAGGTTCCTCCTTGGGCTCCTCAACCAGTTCTGTGGATTCCGTTTCAGTTTTTGTATCCGGATCTGCATCCGGATCCGCTGGCGGATTGACGTCTTTGTTTTGGTCTTCCGGTGTCTTATCTTTGTCTGCTTCTTCAGACTGCTTCTTACTCTGTTCAGTCTTATCCATCAGAGCCTTGATGTCGTCTTCTCTGACTTTAATCAGTTCTTCGAGCTGATCGTTGGTGAGCGTGCCAAAAAAGTGACTCAGGCTCTTCGGATCCAGTTTTTCCATCTGTACCTTGGTCAGACCTGAAAAGAAAACCGCCAGACTATCCTTACCGAGAGCTTCGACCTGTTTTTCTGTCAGGTTCGTCAGCATCATCGATATGACCTCCGGATCGATCGCTTTGATCTGTTCCGGTTTAAGGTTTTCCGCAAGGCTCTTAATCATGAAAGAGAGTGTCTTATCGTCCAGCAAAGAGGCTGCCGCCGCGAACTCTTCGGCAAAATCCGCCTGCTCTTCCTTGCCCAGTTCGTTCAGCATCGCCGCAAAAAGCGCTCCCCGCTCCGTAAGTTCCTCTTCTTTTTCTGTGAGGACCATGAGCTTGTCAAGCATAGCGGCAAGCCAGGCGCCGCGCTCACTGTCCGGAACATCCAGAAAGATCTTCCGCAGAAGGATCGCCATCTGCTCCGGATCGTTCATAGCGGCGTAGCTGGTCTTTCCTGTTCTGAGATCGACCTCTATATCGTAGCCGGGATCCAGCAGCATGATGTCCTGGATCCACGCTTTCTGCAGTTTCTGGGCCTCATCCATGACTGCCAGCTCGATATAGAGCTGTTTAAACTGAAGCTTTTCCGCTTCTTTCTGCCACTTTTTAATGAAATCCTTGGTAATGATCACGGATTCCCCTTTGCACAGGAAAACATAGGGGGCGAATTCCGTTCCCAGGATCTCGTATTCCGAGCCCTCGCTGACAGGTTTGGCGTCAGCTCTGAGGTACTTTTCATGAACCGTTGCCTTGGCGAGTACTTCCTCCGGATCTGCCTCGATAAAATCTCCGACCAGACCGAAATCACCTCCGTCGGAATCCGCGGAAGCGTTTTCCAGCGTCTTGATATTCTCCTTAGCGACCTCGATGTCCAGCTCAATTTTCTCCCGCTTTACCTTTTCCTTTTCAAGGCTCAGCCTGGTGCTCTCCGTGTCATAGCGAAGCAGCACATCGCCCTTGCGGACGACCTGTCCTTCCTGTACGGCAACTTCCTGAACTTTCTCCGTGTCCGAGAGATATATATTCTGCTCCGCTTCCGTGGTGATCATTCCCGTCACGTTGTTCTGCCAGTCCAGATAGTTTCCATAGTTGAGATCTGACACAGGAATCACAGCCACAGTGGAAGCTGTGGTTGCGCGGACAGCTGCGGCAATACCTGCGACTGCGGCAAATGTAAGCACAATGGCGATCAGCGCTGCTGTTATTCTCTTTTTACTGCCCGTAAGCTTATCCATCATTTCTCAGTTTTCCTCCAAATGCCCCAGTACGCCGTCTTTGATCTCCACTCTGTTTGAAGCCCGTTTGGCGATCCCGCTGTCATGGGTGATCATAAGTACCGTGACTCCTTGGGAGTTCAGTTCTTCAAAGAGATCCATGACCTGAGCGCCGGAGCGTGAATCCAGCGCTCCCGTCGGCTCGTCCGCGAGAACGATCCTGGGATTGTTGACCAGAGCCCTTGCGATGGCGACCCTCTGCTTCTGTCCGCCGGACAGTTGATTGGGCATAAAATCCATTCTGTCAGCCAGACCGACCCGGCTCAGGGCTTCCTCCGCTCTTTCCCTTCTCAGTTTCCTCGGGATATTCGCGTAAGTCAGCGGCAGTTCTACATTTTCCAGTGCAGTCTGTCCTCCCAGAAGCTGGAAATTCTGAAACACGAAACCTATCTTTTCGAGCCGCAGGTCCGCCAATTCATTCCTTGAAAGACTTCCGACTTCTCTCCCGTCGATCAGAAGGCTTCCGCTCGTGGCCTTATCAAGGCATCCGATCAGGTTCATCAGCGTCGATTTGCCTGACCCGGAAGGACCTATGACCGCTGTATAGTCTCCCTCATTCATTACAAAATTGATGTCCTTCAGTACAGGAATCTCTATTTTGCCCTGATAGTAGTTCTTATAGATATTTATGCACTCTACTATCTTCTTCATCCCTGACCTCCGGCCGCCCCGACAGGCTCCGCTCCCACGCCTTCATCAGGCATCGGCTCCGAGCCTTCCTCAGGCATTGTTTCCATGCTTTCGTTCTCTGCGGGCTTCTCGCTCATAGGCGCGGTCTTCATGCCCGGGGTGAGCGTTCCGTCCGGAATGCAGATGGAGTCTTCGGTAGAAAGCCCCTCGGTGATCTTAACTTTCCCGAGTTCCTCTCTCACCTCAGAAATCGTGACTTCCTGCTTCTGGAGCCTTCCCCTGACGTCCTTCCACACAAAAGGATGATCAGGGTCTGTCTGATCCACCATATAGTCGGCCAGCCAGATACCTTCACCGGTATTCTCCTCTCCTTGTTCAAGATCAGGTTCCATATATACATGCTGGCCCATGATCAGGCCTTCGCTGCTCTCCAGATCCACATAGAATGGATACTTGGAGCTCTTGCTTTCCGAATTGGCGGCTCCAAAGCCTGCATTTTCGTTTGTGAGCGCGTTTTCCGTATCGATCTTAGTGATCTTTCCCTTCCATACGCTGTCATTGACTCTCGAGTGCACAAGGACAGGCGCGTCGACATAGATGTCGCCGATGTTCTGCTCATTGACCGTTCCCTTCACCCTGAAAGTTCCTACCTTCATGACAGTGATAAAACTGTTGTCTCCTGATCCCGAAGAGGATGATCCATTCTCATTGATGCTCTTGACAACTCCCGAAATTCCGCTCTTTACTTCCGAGTTCTCAATGTTGCTCTCCAGCTTCTCGATCTCGGCTTCTTTCATCTGGATATCCAGATCTTTGTCCTTGAGAGTCAGATTCTGTTCCTTGATCTGCACCGTATAATCGGCCTGTTCGGAAGAGGACGCGCTTTTCTTCTCCTTCTCCAGCTGCGCGATCGTCTCTACCGTGCTGTCGTATTCGTTGTGAAGACGCTCAAGATCGATCTTCGCCTGCTGCAGGTCCTCCTCATATTTCGTTGTACTGTAAATAAAGAGAGCCTGGCCTTCCTCGACCTCATCGCCCTCTGATACGTAGATCTCTTCGATCTCCGCGTCAGCATTCTTATTCACTGACCAGGTCCCCTGGGGCTCTACGACCCCGGCAAACCGGTTGATCATGCCAAGGGACGCGTTCTGTCCCGTCAGGTTCGCAACAGTTTCAACATATGCTGTTCCCGCGTCTGTGCTGCCTGCTCCCGCCTGTCTGTAGATCAATAGAGCCGCCGCGATCACAGCGACTGCGGCTGCGGCGATCCACTTTTTATGCTTCTGAACAAATTCCATCATAGTTGTGTTCTCCGTTAACGCAAGAATTCGGTTCTCTTTATAGTTATACTCCGATGCTGTCCGAAATCCATAGAAAATTCCCGCCCTTCAACAAAAAAAGGAGTCAGCCCGGCCGGAACGCCTTTGCGCTGCCGCCCGAACATGACTCCCCTCAGTTATTTGGTTATTCTTCCACAATTCTGATGGTATCTATTACCTGGTCCTCATAAGGTCTGTTGTTCCATCTGCTGGTGGGAACTCCGGCAATTTTATCAACGACTTCTATACCCCTGACAACTTTGCCGAATGCCGCGTACTGCCCATCCAGATAGGAAGCGTCTCCATGCATGATAAAGAACTGGCTTCCCGCGCTGTTGGGATCCTGGGCCCTTGCCATACTGATCACGCCCCTCTTGTGAGCGATCGGATTGTCCCAGCCGTTTGCCGCGAACTCTCCTTTGATGTGCCAGCCGGGTCCTCCCATTCCGGTCCCCTCCGGATCACCGCCCTGGATCATGAATCCGGGAATGACCCTGTGGAAGATCAGGCCGTCGTAGAATTCGTCCTTCACCAGCTTCTCAAAGTTCTCCACCGTGACGGGCGCCGCTTTTTTGTCAAGCTCAAGGTCGATCACGCCGCCGTCTTTCATAGTTATACGAATCATATCGATCAGTTTCCTTTCATCGCCGGGCTTTCCCGGTCAAAATATAGTCGTCCCGCTGAAAGCCGGCGTTTCCCCGGCTTCAGAGCCTTACCATCACGGCGCGCTTATCGAGTTCCGCGTGCCTCTTCACTGCGGTCATACGGGAATAGTGCACCGCGCCCTCCGGCATCATGGGGTCGTTGAACACGAGCTCGTTGACATCGCTTCCGATCAGGAGCATACACTGGGTTCCCGCAGTCCACCGGATTATCTTTCCGTCCTTCTTACACACCCAGCTATAGCCGGGGTGGGTCGGTTTCATATCCTCACTTGCCCAGTAGATTACCGGAACACCCTTGCCTATGCCTTCCGTCAGGAGTTCGTCAGTAGACTTTCCGGTGGCATCTTCCGCCCTGTATGGAACTCCTTTCTGCAGGAAACAGTCATTCATCGCCTTAACAAGCACGCCCGGATAGCACCCGAAAGAATTCTTCTCATAAGGGCTTCCCGCGAATTCTTTGTCCGGATCGCACCCTCGCAGCTGCCCTTCCTTGCGGCTCATCTGGCCCTGGGGCAGGAAGAAATCCACGAATTCGTTCACTGTGATCCTGATCCCCAGATACCTCAGAAGCATTACCGCGCACAGGCACTCGTCACCGGCCGGCCATTCATCTGTCTGTTCAATATGCGGAACCTTTAATATTGTTCCCACGACTGCCTCCTTGCTTTCGTCTGTCTCTCACCTGCTGCCCTGCGCGTGCCTCTCGTAAAAAGCGTTGATCTTGTCATAAGTGTCGTCGTCGATCACGTGCTCGATCCGGCAGGCTTCCTCCTCTGCTGTTCCGGGATCCACGCCGATCGCGACCAGGCATTTCTCCAAAAGCTTGTGCCTGGAATAGATCCTCTTCGCGATCTCTTCTCCCCTGGCAGTTAATGTGATGTACCCGTTCAGGTCCATCTCCACCATACCTTCCGACTTCAGTTTCTTCATTGCAATGCTGATGCTCGGTTTGGAATAGTTCATCTTATTGACGATGTCAATAGATCTGACGTTTCCGTTCTGCTCGCGCAGTATCAGTATCGTCTCAAGATAGTCTTCAGACGACTCATGGCTTTTCTTCATATCCTAAATACCTCGTTTAAATGACCGGAGGATCATAATGAAAACTCAAAGATCACCGCGCCGTATGCCGGGAGATCAAATTCAATGTACTGGTCTCTTCTGTCGCATTCGCCTTTCTGGGCCTTGAGCACTTCGGGCACGCTTGTCTCGCCGGCGCCGCCGAATACCAGCTCCGTGCTGTTGAGCAGAAGCTTGTACTGCTTGCGTACCGGAACGCCGACTCTGTAGCCTTCTCTCTTCATAGGCGTCATGTTCAGTACGAACAGGAGGGCCTTCTTCTGGGAAGGGCACTTGCGGAAGAAGGAATAGATGCTTCTGTCAGCGTCGTCCGCGTTGATCCACTCAAATCCGGACCAGTCGTCGTCGATCTCATACAGGCACTTGTGGCTTCTGTAGATCTCAAGAAGTCTCTGCACATAGTACTTCATGCCGATGTTGAGATAGTTGTCGTCCTTGCCCTCTTCAAGTCTCCACCACTCGAGCTCCGTCGCCTCGTTCCACTCATGCTCCTGGCCGAATTCCTGGCCCATGAACAGCAGTTTTTTGCCTTCGTGGCCGAACATGAAAGTATAGCCTACGCGGAGATTGGCGTACTTATCTACCTTGTAACCGGGCATCTTGTTGACCATTGAGCACTTAAGATGTACGACCTCGTCGTGGGACAGAGGAAGAATATACTTCTCAGCGCTGTTGTAGCTCATCGCGAAGGTGAGTCCGTTGTGGTCGCCCTTTCTCATGATCGGATCCAGCTTCATGTATTCGCAGAAGTCGTGCATCCAGCCCATGTTCCACTTGAAGGAGAAGCCGAGTCCGCCGTCCTCGGGTTTCGCCGTGATCTTGGGCCATGCGGTAGACTCCTCGGCGATCGTCAAAAATCCGGGATAAGCCCCGTGCAGCTCGGAATTGAGGTGCTTGAAGAACTCGATAGCGTCAAGGTTCTCATTTCCGCCGTACTTGTTGGCAAGCCACTGTCCTTCCTTCTTGCCGTAGTCCAGATACAGCATGGAAGCAACGGCGTCAACGCGGATTCCGTCGATATGGTACTCGTTGATCCAGTAGTTGACGTTGGCGATCAGGAAGTTGGAGACCTCTTTCTTCGCCAGGTTGAAGATCCTGGTGCCCCAGTCGGGATGCTGTCCGCGGCGCGGATCGGGATCTTCGTAGATGCAGGTACCGTCGAATTCCGCAAGGCCGAACGCGTCGGGGCAGAAGTGCGCGGGAACCCAGTCAAGGATCACGCCGATACCATGCTTGTGGAGCGTATCTACCAGGTACATGAAATCCTTGGGATGTCCGTATCTGGATGTGGGAGCATAGTAACCTGTCACCTGATATCCCCAGGATCCGTCGAAAGGATGCTCTGAAATGCCCATGAGCTCCACATGTGTGAATTTCATGACACTGAGGTATTCGGCGAGACGGTCAGCAAACTCTCTGTAATTGTAAAAACCGTCCTCTGTTCCGTCGGGATGTTTCATCCAGGAGCCGATATGGCACTCGTAGATCGCCAAAGGTTCGCGATTGGGATCCTTGCTGGCGCGGGCCTTCATCCAGCGCGCGTCTCCCCACTTGTAACCGGAAATGTCGACAGTCTTAGAAGCTGTGCCGGGACGCATCTCCGCCCAGTTTGCATAAGGATCTGCCTTATACTTCTTGGATCCGTCCTGCGTAGTGATGCAGTATTTGTAAAGTTCGCCTTCTCCGATTCCGGGAATGAACAGCGTCCAGATTCCGCCCGCGTTGTACTTCGTCATCGAATGCTGTTCTTCGTTCCATCCGTTGAAAGTTCCGATCACATGGACTGCCTTGGCATTAGGCGCCCAGACCGCGAAGAAGATTCCCTTCTCCCCGTTTTCCTCTGACGGATGCGCGCCCAGCTTCTTATAGATCTGGTAATGAGTGCCGTTGCCGAACCAGTAGGCGTCATCATTGGAAATGTACACCTTCTTGTCCTCCGGCTTCGCAGCCGCGGCTCTCTTCACTGCCTTGGGAGCAGCCTTCGCAGCTGTCGTTTTCTTTGCAGGCGCTGCGCTGCTCTTCCTGGTTGTAGCTGTTTTCTTCACTGCCATCTTACCGTACCTCCTGATACTTGTTTCTGCAGACGTCTTAGGCGGAAGTGACCGCGTTCGGCCCGGCTGCTGCTGCCGCGGTGTCCGGAAATCTTATCCCCTGTACCGGTCCTGCGAGCTGTTTATATATCTCAATAATGAAGGAAATCCTTATCCCTCAGTATAATTCTCTGTGCCCCGGCCTTTCTCCTTGAAAAAGAGTCCACAAGGCTCGAGATCGTCTTGCGGCTCGCGTAGTAAAGCGCCTCATCCACGATATCCCTGATATCTTCGAGAGTCACGCTGTGGTCCACAGTCTGCATAGACATTATCCGGCTCTCAAGAGCGCTGATCCCGTACTCATCGATCTCACACTGCAGTTTCCCTGCGTACTCTCTTGCATAACCAAGAAGAGTATCTACGCTGAGAGCTGCAATATCGACCCTTGCCGGGAACATCTCTTTCATCCTCGGATGATCGTTTAAAAACGCGTCCATGACGCCCTTTCTGTCGATCATAATGATCAGGATGCTGCGCTCAGGCACTGCGATCATCTCACACAGCGCCGCCGCTCCTTCCTCGCTCATCATGGAAGCCTTCTCAATGATCAGAGCTCCGAAGGGCATTCTCGGGATCACGCGAAGGACATTCTCCCTGGTAATATATCTGCCTTCCGATTTCGCGATCTGGCCGACGAAATTGGGATTCTTCTGCCGGTACCGCAGTACCAGTTCCCTTGCAAGGCTAAGCGTTCCCGCCCCTTCATCGCCGGTGATCACGACATTGCCTCTTCCTCCCTCTAAGAAGATCCTGTCGAGCGCGTCTGTAAGCTGCCTGATGGAGTCCTCGGAGTGAAGATACATCTGTCCCTTGCTGCCCTTCCCATCCGTTCTGGTCAGCGTCATCTGCTCCACAGCAAACTCTTTCGGGAATGCTCCCCCGCCTTCCGTAACGAACAGGCTCGTGTCATATCCGGCACTCTCTTCATCATTGTCTCTGATCTCAAGCGCCTTGTGCACTTCCCCCGGATCCCAGGATTTGGTCGAGCCGGCGTTCTCCCGCTTCGCGTCTGTGAGCGGAGCCTTCTTCATACCCGAAGGAACCTTCTGCGGCGGAGCGTCGTCCTCAAGCCCGTTATACTCGTAGAAATCCCGCTTCACCTTCTCCCACTCGTTCATGATCTCTTCGAGATTGAGCTGTCCGGTGATCTGCTTCTCCGGTTTCGGGTCCTCCTGTATTACCATCGCGTACTGTCCGTCAGTTTCCTGGCGCAGGTAAGGGTCATAATTTTCCAGATTCCTGAGCCCTTTCGCGATCGTCTCCTGCATTCTCTCCTGTGAAAATATAGACTCTTCCACAGAACTCACTTCAAAGGACCGGTCTTCAAATACAGCGTGATCCGCTGCAGGCGCCGGCGTTGTCGTTCCGGATTTCGCCGGCTTCTTCTGTATGTCCGGCCTGCCCGCACTGCTGTCTTCCTGTCCGCGCTCACTGTCTCGGCTCTTCTTCGCCGGCTTCTTCTTCAGTTCCCCGGGACTGATCCTGTAATCCTCATATTCCCAGGGGATCTCCGCCGCCGGCTCCCGGTTGAGCGCAGGGATCATCTCCTCCTTCTGTGCCGGTTCAGGAGTTTGTCCGCTTACGGAATCGCCGGACTCATCAGTTGCTGCCGCAGAACCTCCCTGCGCCTGCCCGTCTTCTTTATCCTGTTCCGTTTCCGAAAGATCAGTCCCTTCTTCCGGGGCCCTGACCTGCTCCTTCCCGGTGTCCAGATCCGGTTCTTCGCCGGTATCATTGCTATCTTCCCCGCGGGCAGCCTCTTTCTCCGCGTCCGCTTCGGGACTGTCGGAACGCGCGGGTATCCTGATGGTCTCCGCATCCGGTGTGCTGCCGCTTTCCGCGCCGCTCTCTTCCTCTTCTTCCTCTTCCCCGTTCATCTTCCTGAAAAGAGCTTTCTGTTTCACGGTCAGTTCCGTGAAAGAGGCCTTGAGTTCCAGAGCCTTGTACACATATCTGCCGTACCCGAAAAAGGCGATGATCTCATCACACTCGGACGCGCACAAAGTCCTCTCTCCGGCTTCCAGATACAGCTTCGCAAGCTCATAGGCCCATTTATCGCGGAAGTCATGCTTGGCCAGATCCTCCAGGACGGCGATCCTCTCGTTCACGCTTACATTCTGCGCCTTATACAGTTTGTACTGAAGCACATAACGGTCAGCGTCTCTCGGAGCCACATTGATATACTCGTTGTAGAGCTGCAACGCTCTTACATAATTACCGAGCTTGAGTTCAAGTTCACAGAGAGAAAAGATGATCTGTCTTCCATATGGGCTCTTGGCGTAAGCCAGTTCCAGCACCCGCTTGCTGTCATGATATCTTCGGTTTAGTTTATAGACGTCGCTGATCCTGCAGAGTGTCCTTACATTCTTCACTCTGCGCCAGTCCACAGAGTCGGCGACTTCAGCCGCCTCCCTGAATCGACGCTTAGAGATCAGCGAATCGATCTCGCTGATCGTAACTTTCAGTTCATATTTATCCAACTTTAGACCTCGGCTGTTACTCGTCACAATTTACTACAAACCGGTCCTCACCTGTGCAAAAACAGGGCAAATTCACTAATTTCAGTTTATCATACGCCTATAGCAATGTCAAAAACCAATGCCTGTAAGGCCGCTTCAAATGCCCTGTTCCGAACCTTCAGGATCCGGATCCAATATAAGAGAGAGCCGCGCGAACTGCTCCAGCGAAAGAGCTTCTCCTCTCACGGTGGGAGCCAGCCCCATCCCATCCAGCGCGTCTGTCACTTCTTCCCTTGTATACTGCTTCCCTCCGACACAGTAGCCGTGAGACACCGCGTTGGCAAGGGTCTTGCGCCGCTGGTTGAAAGCCGCCCGGATCAGCCCGAACATGACCTTCTCATTGCAGTCCACCGGCGGTTCCTCGAAGGCCTTAAGGCACAGGACACTGCTGTCCACGCCCGGCCGCGGGATAAAGCATGAGGGGCTCACCGTCATCACCGCTTCAGGCTCAGCATAATACTGGACCGCCAGCGACAGGGCTCCGTACTCCTTGCTGCCCGGACCTGAGCGGATCCTGTCCGCTACTTCTTTCTGGACCATTACAGTTATACTCCTGAACACATTTTTCTGTTCCAGCAGCTGCATGAGGATCGGCGTGGTCACATAATAGGGAAGATTGGCCACCACCTTGAGCGGCCTCCCTTCATTATATTCGTCGCATATTGCCCGAAGGTCAGTCTTTAGAATATCCTGCCACAGTATTTTGACATTATCGCAGTCTTCCAGCGTCTCCTCCAGCACCGGCCGCAGGCTCTCGTCGATCTCGACGCATATCACCTTTCCCGCCGCCCCGGACAAAAGCTGCGTCATGCTCCCTATCCCGGGCCCGATCTCCAGCACACAGTCGTCCTGCGTGATCTGCGCGGCGTCAATGATCCCCCTGATCACATTCGCGTCGATCAGAAAGTTCTGGCCATACTTCTTGCGCGCCCTGATCCCGTATTTTTCCAAAATATACCGGGTAGCTCCCGGTGTCGCTAATACTTCTCTCATCGGTTCCTCTTTCTTTATAAGCGGTACATCCTGACGGCGTTCTGCTCCGTCACCCGGATTACTTCCTCCTCCGGGATCTCCTTGATCTCCGCAAGTTTCGTCACCACATGCGGAAGGTAAAGTGAGGAGTTTCTCTTTCCTCTGTACGGCACAGGCGCCAGATACGGACAGTCTGTCTCAAGGATCAGACGTTCCAGCGGGATCTCCTTTGCGACCTCGACAAGCTTCCTGGCATTCTTAAATGTAAGAACTCCGCCGATGCCGATATAGAATCCCATCTTCACAAATTCTCTCGCCATCTCCACACTGTAGGAAAAGCAGTGCACCACGCCTCCGGTCTTCTCCGCGTGATTCTCTTTCATGATCCTCATCGTGTCAGCCGCCGCTTCCCTGGAGTGGACTACGACCGGCATATCCACCTCCCGCGCCAGCTGCAGCTGCCTTGCAAACCAATGTTTCTGAATTTCTCTGTCGGGCTCCGGCCAGTAATAATCAAGTCCGATCTCTCCCACTGCCACAGCCTTATCATCCGCGAGCTTTCCCCTGATCTCCTCCAGCAGTTCTTCCGTCATCTCCGCGCAGTGCTCCGGATGAATTCCCAGGGCGCAGTAAACATGCGGAAACCGGTGAGCCAGATCAAGGCACTCGTCTATACTCCGGGGCGACGCGGCAATATTCACCACGCGTCCGATCCCTGCCGCCGGAAGTCCCGCCAGCAGCTCATCCCTGTCGCCGTCAAAAGCTTCGTCGTCATAATGTGCATGTGTATCAAAAATCATCTCTGTCCTCTTTTAGAAAAAATAATAAAAAAGTCTTGCATTTCCAAAACTCTTCCCCTATAATAACACTTGCGTCACGAATAAGAAAACAATTTCGTCGCACAAATACAATATGCGCTTCTAGCTCAGCTGGTAGAGCACCTGACTCTTAATCAGGGTGTCCAGGGTTCGAGTCCCTGGAGGCGCACTCGCCAAACTGTTGTAATTACTGATGTTTCAGTAATCACAGCAGTTTTTTTATTGCCTGAATTCACGTCTTCTCCACATTTATTAAGAATTTGTTACAAATTATGAATAATATATTTGCATTATTGTCATTTATTCGTTATAATCATCGTAAAAAGGTTAATAATTTGTGGAAGGAGTTCCATTATGAAACGCAAACTCGCTTTACTTCTTGCAGGATGCTTAGCAATTTCTCCCGCTGCGGCGGGTTATTATCCCGCTCAGGCTTTGGCGGCTGAGACAGACGCCGGATCTGAGTCCGGCGATCCGGTTCCGGCCAAAATATCAGTATCAGTCAAAGACGAGAATGAGACCGTCCTGAGCGCGATCAGTAATGACGCCGGGCAGGAAGAAGATACAGCAAAATACAGCATGTCCGTCGGGGAGACCCGGCAGCTCACCGCTCTCATAGAGCAGGGCGAAGAATTTCCCGCTCTTTCTGTCTGGAACAGCGAAACTCCCGAGATCATTGATATAGATGACGACGGGTTCATAACAGCCAAATCTGCAGGCGCAGGTCTGATCTCACTTAGCATATCCAGCGATATAAGCCAGAATCCTACGGAGTTTAAATATGAGATCATTGTCTCGGAGCCTGTGATTGAGGTTTCCGAAGAAATAACTGAAGTGACAGTAGATACCGCTCCTGTTCCGGCAGAGCCTGCGGCTGAAGCCGCAGATTCCGCAGAAACAACAGTATCCGGTGATCCGGATGCAGCTCCCGAAGCAGAGCCTGCCGAAGCTGCTGCAGAACCCGAAGCCGCTGAAACAACTGCTAGCGAAGCAGCTCCGGCTCCTGAAGCAGAGCCCGCAGCTGAAGTCGCAGATCCTGAACCCGCTGAAACAGCTGCGGCTCCCGAAGCACAAGTATCCGGCAATCCGGCTCCGGCTCCCGAAGAAGAGCCCGCCGAAGCTGCCGCAGAACCCGAAGCAACAGTATCCGGCGATCCGGCTCCGGCTCCTGAAACAGAGCCCGCGGCTGAAGCCGCAGCTTCCGTAGAAGCATCAGTATCCGGCGATCCTACCGCAGTTGCCGCCACAGAGCCCACAGAGTCAACTGCAGCCGCCATCGCGATGAACGCGGCGGTAGAGACTGGAAATACTTCTTCCAAAGTCACCCCCGCTCAAGGCGCTGTCGTGACGCCCCACTGGGAGGGAAGTTATTCCACCAGCTGGCGCTACATCAAGAACGACGGTACCAAAGCTACCGGAAAGATGACGATCGACGGAAAGATCTATATTTTTAATTCTGCCGGAGAAATGTGCACAGGATGGACCTATTACGGGAATGCCTGGTACTATCTCGAGCGCAGCGGAGAGGCGAAAAAGGGCTGGTACAAAGAAGGCAGAACATGGTATTACCTCACGGGCGACGGCTCCATGAAGACCGGGCGGCTCGATCTCGGCAGTTCCTCCTTCATCTTTAATAATTCCGGCGCCATGCTGACCGGATGGGCCTGGTACGGCGGCAAATGGTACTACATGGACTCCGACGGCTACATGAAAAAGGGCTGGTATAAGGAAGGCAGAACATGGTATTACCTTACGGGCGACGGTTCAATGAAAACCGGACGACTCGATCTCGGCAGTTCCTCCTTCATCTTTAATAATTCCGGCGCCATGCTGACCGGATGGGCCTGGTACGGCGGCAAATGGTATTACATGGATTCCAATGGCTATATGAAGAGAGGATGGCTTTGGAATGGCGGTCATTGGTACTACCTCACAAGCGACGGTTCCATGAAGACCGGCTGGCTCACTGACGGCAAGGCAAAATATTATTTGAACGCAGACGGTTCCATGAAGACCGGCTGGCTGAAGACCGGCGGGAAATGGTATTTCCTTAACAGCAGCGGAGCCATGAAGACCGGCTGGCTCTGGAACGGCGGTTATTGGTATTACCTCGCAAGCGACGGCGCCATGAAGACCGGCTGGTTCTGGGACGGCAAAAACTGGTATTACTTCAATAAAGCCGGCGACATGAGATACGGCTGGCTCGAGGAGAACGGCGCCAAGTACTATCTTGGTTCCTCCGGAGCCATGCTGACCGGCTCCCAGAAGATCGGCGGCACCTGGTATTACTTTAACGGCGACGGGTCTCTGGCAGTCAGCACGAATTCCTACAGTAATACTGAGGAGTTCATACAGTGCATCGCACCGCTGGTCATCAAATACGCGCCCCAGTACAATGTCAAGGTCTACAGCCCCATCATCGCTCAGGCGATCCTGGAGAGCGCTTCCGGCGAATCGAGCCTCGGCAAACAGTACAACAACTTCTTCGGTCTCAAGTGCGGAACACTCTGGACCGGAAAGAGCGTAAATCTCCGCACAGGTGAGGAATACACGCCCGGTTCCTATACCACGATCTCCGCGAACTTCCGTGTCTACGACACTATGGAGGAAGGCGTCAGAGGATATTTCGAGTTCCTGTTCAGAAACAGGACCCGCTACAACAACCTGATCGGAGAAACTGATCCTTACGAGTATCTGGTAAAGATCAAGGCTGACGGATATGCCACCTCCAGCAACTATGTCAGGAACGTATACAACGTGATCAAAAGCTATAACCTGACAAGATTTGACCCGTGATTATGAGGAGTTTTGATGATTAAGAGATTATACACCCGTTTATCACTCATATTGATGCTGGCGGCAGCCGCTCCTATGCTGTCTCCCGCTTTCCCCGTCCGGGCTGCCGCCCGGGTCTCTTCCGCGGAAACCTCCCCGGTACGCGCAGATCTTTCCGCCGGAAAGTTCACCGTTGAGAACGGCAGGACCTACTGCAAAAACGCGGATGGATCCAACAGGACCGGATGGGTGAGTGAATCCGGAAGCTGGTACTATTTTGACCAAAAAGACGGCCACATGCTCACGGGATGGGTCAAAGACGGCGGCAAATGGTACTATCTTAATACCAAAGACGGAAAAATGGTGACAGGCTGGCTGGTCCTTAATCCCTCCGGCACAAAATACTATCTCAAAAAAGACGGATCCATGATCCAGGGCCCCGCGTGGGCTACGATCGGCAGCGGAAGGTACTTCTTTACCTCCGACGGCGACGTTGCAAACGCCTGGGAACTGAAAGAAGGAAAATGGTATTACTATACCACAGAAGGAACAGCTGTAAAAAACAGATGGATCCTCTATAAGAACCATTACTACTATATGTCTGCCGACGGTGCCGCAGCAGTCGGCACCGTTAATATCGATGGCAGAGAATACAAATTCGGCAGTTCCTGCGATCTGCTCGGCGCTGTCCCCTCTTCCGTTGCGGCTGCCGCGAAAGCGCCTCTGACGACCGAAAAGCTTAAATCCGGCACCGCGAATGTCAAAACTGAGAAAGACAGCGCAGCTACCGCGAAAAACGCAGACAAAGACGCGCAAAAAGAGACAGCGGCCGCAAAAGAGGAGGCCTCTAAAGCAACTGAGGCCGCCGTTACAAAGGTTGTCGGCAAACTTAACGAAACCACCGAATCCAGGAAGCAGTTCGTGATCCAGATCGCGAATTATGTGCGCAAATACGCACCTCAGTACGGCATAAAGGTCTACAGCCCCATCATCGCCCAGGCGATCCACGAGAGCGGCTGGGGAGAATCTTCTCTCTCCGCTAAATACCACAACTACTTCGGACTCAAGTGCGGTACCCTCTGGACCGGAAAGAGTGTAAATCTCTCCACCAAGGAGGAGTACTCCGCCGGTACGCTGACCACGATCAGGAGCAACTTCCGCGCCTATGACAGCATGGAAGAAGGCGTCAAGGGATATTTTGAATTCATTCAGCTTAAGCGCTACGCCAACCTCAAAGGCGTCACAAATCCCAGGCAGTACCTTCAGAATATCAAGAACGACGGCTACTGCACCGGAAGTCAATATGTCGACCACACGATGGCGATCATAAATCTCTATAACCTGACTCAGTTTGACAAATGACGCCGGATATGAAATGATATCACCCGACAGCCCCGAGATTGGAGATATGGAAAGTGACTGACAATACGGAATTTACCCGGGAAGATATCAAATACATGAAGGCCGCCCTGAAGCAGGCCGAAAAAGCGCTGGCTATCGGTGAAGTTCCGATCGGCGCCGTCATCGTGGAAAATGGCCGCATCATCGGCCGCGGTTACAACCGCCGCAACACCGATCACACTACCCTGGCCCACGCCGAGATCACCGCGATCAGAAAGGCCAACAAGAAAGTCGGCGACTGGCGGCTGGAGGGATGTACGCTGTACGTAACTCTCGAGCCCTGCCAGATGTGCGCCGGCGCCCTTGTTCAGTCAAGGATCGACAGAGTCGTGATCGGAGCCCCCAGTTTCAAATCCGGCTGCGGCGGAACACTTCTCAACATCCTGCAAAACAGCGAATTCAACCACCAGGTCGTGGTGGATCAGGGACTGATGCAGGAGGAGTGCACGCAGATCCTGCAGCGTTTCTTCAAGGATCTTCGCCTTCGAAACAAGATGCGCAAAAAGGCCGGCTCAGCAGATCAATCTTTTGATTGACTTTGCCGGCTGAATCTACTATATTTACACATGTGGGCGCCAAGGCGCCCCCTATTTTACCGTCCTGCTCTTCGGGGCGGAGCCTTAACAGCTGCCTGCCGCTTGCTGTGATGAAGTTTGGGTCTTACGCAATGATTCCCCGCGAACCGTGTCAGATTGGGAACAAAGCAGCACTAAACGGGCCCTATCATGTGCCGTGAGGGTGCCCGGCGGAGCAGTAAGCACAGTAACGGGTTAAGGTTCCGCCGCGGAGAGCATTTTTTGTCGAAGATGTCATGTGATCGGGATAGTTTATATTCAGAAAGGTTCGTTATGAGTTTAGACAATATTATGGATATGACTGACTGTACGCTCTGTCCCAGGAGCTGCCGGGCGAACCGCGCCGGAGGTGAAGTGGGTTATTGTAAAGAAGACGCTGAGCTGTACGCCGCGAGAGCCGCCCTGTATTTTGACGAGGAGCCTGTGATCTCCGGCCGTCACGGGAGCGGCGCCGTGTTCTTCTCAGGCTGCAATATGGGCTGTGTCTACTGCCAGAATTATGCGATCGCCAAGGCGATGTCCGGAATGAAGATCGAGCCCGAAAGGCTCTCCGAGATTTTTTTGGAGCTGCAGGACCAAAATGCCGAGAATATCAATCTGGTCACGCCCTCCCACTATCTCTACCTGATCATTCCCGCTATTGAAAAAGCGAAACGACAGGGGCTTTCGATCCCTGTCGTCTATAACACCGGCACATATGAGCGTGTAGAGGCCGTCAAGGCCCTGGAAGGTCTTGTGGACATCTGGATGCCCGATTTTAAGTATATATCTCCCCGCATCTCGCTGGCCTACTCTCACACTCCGGATTACTTCCAGTACGCCTCCAAAGCCCTGGCCGAAATGGTACGTCAGTGCCCCAAGCCGCTGTTCGCGGACGGCACGTCCTCCATTGACGCGGCGGATGACGCTGATGATCCGGTCATGGTGCGCGGCGTCATTGTAAGACACCTCGCCCTCCCGGGCTGCGCCGAGGACTCCAGAGACATCCTGGATTATCTCCACTCCACCTATGGAGACAGCATTTTCATCAGCCTGATGAATCAGTATACGCCTATGCCCCAGGTCTACGGCGATCCCAATCTGGGCCGCAAGCTTACGGCTGAGGAGTACGACGATCTGGTGAACTACGCGATCTCCATCGGCGTCACCAACGGCTTCATCCAGGACGGCGAGACCGCTTCCCAGAGCTATATTCCCGCCTTCGACGGAACAGGACTTTCAGGAGAAAAAAACCGCCTATAAGGCGGTTTTTTTGTCTTCTCTTTATCTCCTGCGCTTCTCAAGCTCTTTCATGTACGCGTTTACCATCAGCGCTATCTTGAGCGTCATGGCGTCGTCAAATGTCCTGATGTCGAGTCCTGTGCTCTTCTGCAGTTTCTCAATGCGGTAAACCAGCGTATTTCTGTGAACAAAGAGCTGGCGGGCCGTCTCCGACACATTCAGGTTATTGTCAAAGAATGTGTTGATAGTCGTAAGGATCTCCTGATCGAATTCCACCATCTCACCCGCTTCGAAGATCTCCTGGATGAACATCCTGCACAGGCTCGGCGGCAGCTGATAGATGAGGCGCCCGATCCCGAGCTCGTTGTAAGAGATCACTCTCTTCCCCGCATAGAAGATCCTGCCGACGTCCATGGCCATCCTGGCTTCCTTGTAGGAACGGGACAGGTCCTTGAGTTCCTCAACGATGGTGCCATAGGATCCGCGCACCTTGATCATAGCCTCCATATTCAGCATATCCACAGCCGTCTTCGCGGCGTCTTCGATCTCCTTATACCCCTCGTTGTCTTCCAGAGCCTTAATAAGGATCACACTGTTCTCATCCACCTCTGTCAGATAGTCGCCATTCTGAATGGTGAAGAGTCCGGAGAGCATCTCCGACGCGATCTGCTCCGATTCCGCCTTAACTTCAAACAAAATGATCGCTCTTCGCACATTTCCCGCGATATGCAGCTTCTTGGAACGGTTGTGGATGTCAACGAGCAAAAGATTGTCCAGCAGCAGATTCTGGAAGAAATTGTTGCGGTCAAACTTCTCCTTATACGCGATGATCAGGTTTTCGATCTCGCTGGCAGCTATCTTCGCGACCATAAACGTGTGCTCAGCGGTTCCCTGCGCCGTCAGTACGAACTGCAGCTCGTCATCGTCCATCACCTTAAGGTAGAAACTGTTCCCGATGATCTGGCTGTCCGCCGCCGACTGGGCAAAACCTGCGGCCATGCTCTTATCCGGCGCCTCAGCACCCTCTGTCTGGGCTACAACATTGCCTGTAATATCCTGTACGCAGAATTCTACTCTGGTGATGGTCCGCAGCTGTTCCAGACACCCTCTGATGATCTGTGATGATACCATATGTTTCCTCCTGTATAGGCTCCTTATGCAGATCCTCCCGCTTCCGGCCTGCCAACAGCGGGCTTTCTATACGAAAAACGGGTGCCGCACTGTTTTTATTAAGTGCGGCACCCTCATAATAACCGATTATTGTGCCCTCAGGCAATGCCAATCATTTATCAGTTAGCAATTGTCAGCTCGGTCTCCTTATCGAAGACGTGGATCTTCTTGGTATCGAAGGTGTACTTAACTGTATCGCCGGGGCGAACCTTCGTTGTAGGCTCAACTCTCGCGGTGATGTTAGCGTTGCCCAGATCGAAGTACAGGAATACTTCCGCGCCGAGAAGCTCGTAAACGTTGACCTTGGACTCGAACTGATAAGGAGCCTTCTTATCGCCCTTGACTTCGATGATGCTCTCAGGACGGATACCGAATACTACGGGCTTTCCGTTGTAGCCGCCGTCGATCACTTTCTTGGCCTTGTCAGCGGGAAGCTCGATGGACTGTCCCTCGACATCCAGGAATGCCTTGCCGCCTTCTACTCTTGCGACTGCATCTACGAAGTTCATCTGAGGAGATCCCATGAAGCCTGCTACGAACAGGTTGCAGGGCTTGTCATAGAGGTTCTGAGGGGAATCGATCTGCTGAACGATACCGTCCTTCATAACGACGATTCTGGAACCAAGGGTCATAGCCTCTGTCTGGTCGTGTGTGACGTAGATGATGGTGGTGCCCAGTCTCTGGTGGAGCTTGGCGATCTCAGTTCTCATCTGTACACGCAGCTTAGCGTCCAGGTTGGAAAGAGGCTCGTCCATAAGGAAGACCTTAGGATTACGAACGATAGCACGTCCCATAGCGACACGCTGTCTCTGGCCGCCGGAAAGAGCCTTCGGCTTGCGGTCAAGCAGGTGTGACAGGTCAAGGATCCTTGCGGCTTCTTTAACAGCCTTGTCGATCTCATCCTTCGGCACCTTGCGGAGCTTAAGACCGAATGCCATGTTATCATAAACGGTCATATGAGGATACAGAGCGTAGTTCTGGAATACCATCGCGATATCTCTGTCCTTGGGCTCAACGTCATTCATGAGCTTGCCGTCGATCCTGAACTCACCGGAAGAAATGTCTTCCAGACCTGCGATCATTCTCAGAGTGGTGGACTTTCCGCATCCGGAAGGGCCTACGAAAATGATGAATTCCTTATCGGCGATCTCCATGTTGAAATTCTGAACAGCCTTGTAGCCGTTGGGATAAACCTTGCATACGTCCTTTAATGATAAGCTTGCCATTGTACAACTCCTTTGTAAAAATATAATGCGAGATTGCAGTTTTCAAATAACTGAACTTAGTATAGTCAAAATAGTCACCCCTCGCTATGCCACTAATACACAAAGTTTTTTTGAGGTCTTAGTGAGGATTCGTTATCAAAAAAGAGGAAAATTCTGTTTTTCGTAAACTTGTACAGAATTTTCCTCTTTGTTTGTCTGTTTTGACAGGTCCCTTCAGGGAAGACTGACAGATCCGTCATTCTTCTTCGTCCGGGTCCTCCGAGTTCTCCTGCTCCCAGATCTGCTTTTCCACTTTTCTGAAGATCGGGTCATAGATCATAGCGCAGGCATAGCCGGGGACGCTCAGCCCGAACAGGATAAGGAGCGGCAGCAGTACGCCCGCGAATATGAAGGCGATCATGGGAACAAGCGTGATCACAGCCATTTCCAGCGAACTGGGAAGTTCCGCGAATGTCAGTGTCACAGCGTTAATGATCGTATGAATGACGCTGTTGTCGAACCTCGACTGCATCGCAAAGGCGTAGATCATACATATGAGTTCGAGGACAGCCACCACAAGGATGGAACTGGGAAGCCACAGCGGATAACTTCCTCCTCCCTGCAGGACCATGACCAGGGTGGAGGCCATGAGCGCTGCCAGCGCCATAAACATGACCCACATCACAGTGGCCTGCCTGAATTCCCTCTTAAAGGCGCGGAAAAATGATTTTACGATATATCCCTCTTCTCCCCTCACCATCTTCAGAAGTACGTAATGCATCGCCGTCAGGGCCGCTCCCGCCGTGATGACAGGCAGGCACAGAAGGAGCGTGACCAGATTGAGGATCAAAAGATCCGTCACTTTGTTTAAAAATCCCTGAAAGGAGCTTCCCTCTTCAAAAATACTCACTTGGCGGCTCCTCCCTTCGCGACGTTCCCGTCGCCGCTTCCGAACACACTGATCCCGGTAGTGATCATCTTCTCGATGGTATCGAGAAATCCGTTCCAAAGTACAGTAAAGAATCCTTCCGTCCTCTTTTGCACCTCGTGCTGCGCATCTCTGATCAGAGTATTCTCGGGCGCCTTTTCATTGCTTTTATAAGTGGTCCGGATCCCGAGCACGTTCTCCGCAACGGCTGAAGGCGAGATTCCCATCTCGTCCATCTGCTGCAGGGCTTCTCTTATTGATTTGCGGATCGAATCTTTGTCGACACCGTCAACCGCCTCGTCCATTTTTTTGTACAGGTCTCCACCGATCTCCTCGCCCTGCTCGAGAAGGCTCTTGTCCGAATTATCTTCGGCCTTTTCTTCAGGAAGGCTCTCTTCCACTTCTTCGGCCACTTCGTTCGTGGCCCCTTCGGAAGCCGCGGCATAACAGACAGGTCCTGCAGCGCATGTAGAGGCCAGCACTGCAGTCATCAGGATCGTAAACACTCTTTTCTTTATCATAGAAAACCTCCGTGGGGGTTGTCCTTAATTTCCAAAACGGCTGTATTTTTCGCAAAATACAGCCGCACATTCCATTCTATGATCAGCCGATCTCAGAACCGGCCGGGATATCCTTTCCGCTCTCAGGCGTCATCAGCGCCAGAGATCCGTCGGGGCCTTCCGCGCACAGGAGCATGCCTTCGGATACGATCCCGGCGAGTTTGGCGGGCTTAAGATTCGTGATCACCATCACTTTTTTGCCAACCATCTCTTCCGCTGAGTAGTACTTGCGGATACCGGAAACGATCTGGCGCACTTCGTCACCGATCCTGACCTGGCTGCAAAGAAGCTTCTTGGACTTCTTCACTTCCTCGCAGGCGATAACTTCGCCGACCTGGAACTGAAGCTTCGCGAAGTCGTCGATGGTGACTTCGGGCTTCTTCTCCACCGCAGGAGTTTCTGCTTCCTTGGCAGGCTCCGCAGTTTTCTCCTCAGATCCGGCGACCTTCTCCTTGGCCTTCTCCTCGAGCTTAGCCTGCTTCTGGGCCTCCTTGCGCTGTTTCTCCATGATCTTCTCAACGTCCTTCATGACATCAGCTTCCTTGAGGCGCGCGAAGAGGATCTCGGGCTTGTCTGTAACCTTATTTCCGGAAGGATACAGGCCGAAAGTACCCAGTGTGTCAAAATCGCGGATCTCAGTGTTCAGCATCTTCACGATCTTGTCCGCGGTTTCAGGCATGAACGGAGCCATCAGGGCCGTGCCGATCGTGATACCCTCGATCAGGTTGTAGAGAACTGTGGAGAGACGGTCAGCCTTGGCCTCATCCCTTGCCAGTACCCACGGCTCAGTCTCGTCGATATACTTGTTGAGTCTCTTGAATACCGCTAAGATCTCGGTCAGGGCGTCAGCCGCGCGCAGCTCGTCCATCTTGGCCTCGACCTTGTTGTAAGCGGCTGTAACGAAGGCCTTGAGATCGTCGTCAACAGGCTCTGCCGCGCCCTTGTCGGCAACAACGCCGTCAAAATATTTATTGCTCATCGCAATGGTGCGGTTCACGAGGTTGCCCATTGTGTTGGCGAGGTCGGAATTGATCCTCTCCACCACGAGCTCCCAGGTAATGACGCCGTCGTTCTCATAGGGCATCTCGTGCACGACAAAATAGCGCACGGCGTCAACGCCGAAGATCTTCACCAGGTCGTCCGCGTAGATAACGTTGCCCTTGGTCTTACTCATCTTCTCCCCGCCCTGCAGCAGCCAGGGATGGCCGAATACCTGCTTGGGAAGAGGCTCGCCCAGCGCCATCAGGAAGATGGGCCAGTAGATGGTGTGGAAGCGGACGATGTCCTTGCCGATCAGGTGAAGGTCGGCGGGCCAGTTCTTCTTGTAAAGGTCGCTGCTGTTGCCATCCGCGTCGTAGCCGATGCCGGTGATGTAGTTGCTGAGCGCGTCGAGCCACACATAGACAACATGGCCGGGCGCGAAATCAACCGGAATGCCCCATGTGAAGGAACTTCTGGAGACGCACAGATCCTGCAGGCCGGGCAGCAGGAAGTTGTTCATCATCTCGTTCTTGCGGGATACGGGCTGGATGAACTCAGGGTGTGTGTTGATGTGCTCGATCAGGCGGTCGGCGTATTTCTTCATCTTAAAGAAATAGGCGTCTTCCTTGGCCTGGTGCACTTCGCCGCCGCAGACCGGGCAGTACTTCTCATCCACCACCTGGGAAGATGTGTAGAACGCCTCGCACTCTCTGCAGTACATTCCCTCGTAATAGCCCAGGTAAATGTCGCCCTGATCGTAGAGCTTCTTGAAGATCTTCTGGACCTGGCGCTCGTGGTCTTCGTCAGTTGTACGGATAAAGCGGTCATAAGAAGTGTTTACCAGATCCCAGAGTCTCTTGATCTCTCCAGCCACTTCATCGACGAATTCCTTGGGAGTCTTGCCGGCTGCCGCTGCCCTGGACTCGATCTTCTGTCCGTGCTCGTCGCTTCCCGTCTGGAAATGCACGTCGTAACCGTCGGCTCTCTTATATCTCGCGATACAGTCAGCCAGAATGATCTCATAGGTGTTTCCGATATGCGGTTTGCCGGAAGTGTATGCGATCGCTGTTGTGATGTAATATTTTCCTTTATTCTGCATAGGTCATTTCCCCTCTGATAAGTATTTTTAGTAACAAAGCACCTCGTGCCCCGTCTCCGTGACCAGCACCTGGATCTCCCACTGCGCGGACGGCTTGCCGTCAGCCGTGTAGATCGTCCAGCCGTTCTTGTCGTCCTGGTAGATCTCGTCCGTTCCCATGTTGACCATGGGCTCGATGGTGAATACCATACCGGGGACCATCAGCATCTCTTCGCCGGGCTTGGAGACATAACTGACGAAAGGATCCTCGTGGAACTCCAGTCCGATTCCGTGTCCGCCGATCTCCTTGACTACTGTGTAGCCGTTCTTTACGGCGTGCTCGTGGACCTTGCTGCCCATATCGCCGAGGGTCGTCCACGGAATAACATTTTCAAGTCCGATCTCCACGCACTCTTTGGTGACCTGGACCAGTCTCTTCTTCTCCTCCGACACTTCGCCGATGCAGTACATTCGCGAGGAGTCCGAGAAATACCCCCTGTAAATTGTTGAGCAGTCAACGTTGATGATATCGCCCTCTTTGAGGATGTGGACTTCATCCGGAATTCCGTGGCAGACTTCCTCGTTGATGGAGGTGCACACGCTCTTGGGGAACCCCTCGTAATGGAGCGGAGCCGGGATCGCGTTCATGGAGACTGTAGTCTCATAGACGATCTTATCGATCTCCTCTGTGCTCATTCCCGGATGAATGGCCGCCGCGACGGCGTCCAGGCAGGCTATATTGACCTTCGCGCTCTCTTTGATGCCCTCGATCTGCTCCGGCGTCTTAATGATGCTCCGGTCGGGCACGATATAACCGCCGAGCTGGTATCCTCTGATCTTCTCGTCAAAGCGCATATGGCAGTTCTTGTATTTTTTGCCGCTGCCGCACCAGCACGGGTCGTTTCTCTCTATTTTTGCTGCAAAATGGATCATATTTATGTGATCATCCTTCCATTTATTACTTTTTACACATTCAAACTTCAGTATGGAATCTTTTCCCCTAAATGTCAAGCAAGCCCATCTGCTCCCGGGTCAAAAAAGAGACTGCCGGAGCGCCTCTCCCTGCAGTCTCTTTCTTCATCTCACATAGAATTCCTCCGCGTCCTCAAGCCTCAGGCAGGCCAGCTGGGCGCGTTCCGCCGCTTTTTTGATCGCGGGACTCTCGTCTTCCCCGCAGGACAAAAGCTTTGCTCCGCAATCCAGATCCACGTATTTCTCTCCGTAGAAGATCCTGTTGCGCCTGGTCGCTCTTGGCTTTCTGAAGGGCCAGTTCTTCTCCGCCTTCATCCGGGTAAAATAGTAATCCGTGATCGTATGTCCGCAGATCAGGCAGTGATACTTTTTATCTCCCCTGTATCCGGCGAAGGGGTCCTCCCGCAGAAGAAGCCTTCTCCACACCGCGTCGTTCCGGCGGTAGCGCTCAAGCGTCGGGCTGGGCACCGCGTCGTAGTAATAAGGATAAGCGTGCGCAAGCATGTAGTGCTTCTCCCCGTCTATGACGTCGAAACTATAGGGCAGATCGCTGATCCATCGGCGGATCTCCCGCTGCTTCAAACTGTCCAGGCGGCTGAACTCCGCCCAGGTTCCGGCGCCGCGGTTGTTCACCAGCCAGTTCTGCGCGATGAGATTGTCCGCGCCTTCCCTGTATCCTGTTTCCATCGTTGCCAGAAACATCTCTTCGTGATTGCCCCTCAGGCAGTGCACGTGGCCGCTGGAGCGGTCAAGGTGCATCACGAACAGAAGCGTCTCCAGAGGATAAGCTCCCCAGTCTATGTAGTCTCCCAGAAGATAGAGCTCATCTCCTTTTTCAGGGGCGAACTTTATCTTTTTCAGGAGCTTCTGAAACTGCGGCAGGGCGCCGTGTATGTCGCTGATCACATAGGTTGACAATATGTCTGTTCTCCGTTTCTCTTGTTAGCGGTCATGGGAGGATCTTTTTGATCTTCCTCTCGATCCTGCTCATAAGGGTGACCGATCCGTAGTGCTCCATCACAAAGTCGATCCCGTGTTTATGATAGTCTCTCCAGAACTTGTGCCTGATCTCAGAGGGCTTTGTGGGCTCCTGCAGGTTCAGCTGCCAGCAGTCCGTCGTATTGCTCTCCCGCAGTTCCAGGTTCTCTTTGATCTCATCAAAGAGCTCTTTCCCGCGCTCTGTGTGGATCAGGACAAGGCTCGTCCCTATCTCGTCCGCGAAGTCCGGCATGCTCTTCTCTATATGCCAGAAGTCGCCGATCGTTATGTCTGTGTCTCTGTCCATCCTGGTGTAAGGGCACAAATGACAGGAAGGGCGGATCGTATAGCGGTCAGTGTAGATCCTTCTGTATTTTGCAATAGAGATCTCCTCGCCGTTTCTTTTGACCGTTCCCACAGACTTGCTCCAGCCGGTCTTCTTGTTCCTGAAGTTCAGGTCGCTGAGTTTCCCCTCCTTTTCCAGGGAGCGGGCATACTCCGCCCAGATCAGGGGACTGGGGGCTCCGTGACAGATGATATCGACAGTAAAGATCCTCCCGCTCATCCCGTTCATCTTCATGAACTGCATAAAACCCGCGGCCTGACATCCCAGTCCTGCAAACATAAGCTTGCGTTCAGGGTTTTCCTTCAGCCAGTAAAGCGCCTCTTTCCACGAATCAAGCGCATAGCTCTGCATATACATGGAGCCCGATGACGCGTCCCTCTCTTCCTTTGTCAGGGCGAGCTTAAACTCCGTCCGGTGCTCTTCGTAATTATAGCGGGCGCACAGGACTGCATCGCCTCTCTCTAAAAAGGCGTCTGAGATCGCGGTAAAAGCGCCGCCGGAAGAGCTTCTCTGCAGTATTTCCCTGTCTTTGACCCTGCAGGCATAGACCAGTGTGTTCTCCATATTACGTCCTCATTTTCCCTGATCCCGCTTGAAGGCGCAAGCCTGCAGACATTTATGGCAGCGCACACACTTATCGGCGTCGATCACAGGATACAAAAAGCCCTCTTCATCCGCTTTCATTTCGATCGCTCCCACAGGGCAGACCGCATAGCAGGCACTGCATCCGCAGCAGCTGCTCTTATCATCCGCGAGCGCCGGAAGATCGGAAGCGCCCTTATCCGCCGAAGCGCCCGCTGTCCTTTTGCCGGTCCCTCTCTTTTTATTTAAGTAAGCCATTCCTTTTTTCATTATGACCCTGACGAAGTCTTTGTTGATCGCCATAAAGACGACGCATCCCACTGCCAGGTTGATAACGTTGAGGATCGGCATCTGCATAAAGCACATGATACTCTGTGCGGCCATGATCGTGAGAATGACCAGCATATGGGAGACATTGTATCTGACCTTTATGATCCTCTGCACGTCGATACTCCTGTAGACAAACAGGAAGAGATAGCTGATCAGCGTGGAGCCGGAAGCCGCGTAGAGACCGATCCAGCGGATCGTCGCAACGTCCACGATCAGGTTGATGGCCGCGGCGGCGGTAGTCGTGATTCCGACGCTCGCCGACTCCTTGTAAGCCACATAGATCCCTCCAAGGAAGGTGGACATACTAAAGAAGAACATGGCCGCAAAGAGGATGGGGATCTGATTGTAAGCTTCTGAGTAGTCGCCCCGGATCAGGAGCCTGAACAAAATGGGGGTCGCAGCGATCAGAAGGCCGAAAAATCCGGCCATGAGGTCGAACATGACCCGGAACATGGAGGAATAGTATTCGCCTGCATCCCGGTCTTTGGACACCACCGCTGCATTCTCCTGCCATGCCATGTTAAATGTGTTCTGAGCGATCGTCAGAAGCCCGGGGATCTTATTGGCGACCGCATAGACCGCGTTGGCCGCTACGCCCATAAAGAAAGTGACTACAAGGCGGTCCGATACCCTCATGACCCAGGCGGACATACTGTTGGGCACCATTGGCCAGGAATAGCGGAGCATTTCTCTGATCTTGTCCTTGTTATAGTACCGGAAGTCAAAATAGCGGAAGATCCCCGCTCTGAAGACCAGATAGGCAAAAGAGAATACCGCTGACATCAGAAGTGCCGTCACTGTTCCCTTCAGTCCGGCTCTGAGCCAGTAGACGCAGATCACGGCAAAGATCATCTTGCCCATAGCTGCCAGGATCGCGCTGATGGAGTACTCCAGGTTCTCATTGAGGCCTCTGCAGATCTGTCTCGCGACATTGCCCAGCACATCAAACAAAAAGTACAGGCAGATCAGTATCCTGATCGTGCCGCCGGTCCCTCCAAGGCAGAAAAAAAGGATGAGCAAAGAAAGCAGGGAAGTCGGAATGACGAACACCACAATATTCGTCACGATTTCCTTTACCTTTTCCTCATCGTCTCTTACATCGATCAGAAAGCGGAATGCCGCCGCCTGGATCTGCAAAGTGACTGTCGGCAGCAGAAGCGATTCCAGGATCGTGATCAGGTCATAGGTTCCCATCTCCTCCTTCGTAAGACATCCGGTGAGAATGGGAAGTGTTATAAAAGAGGCCAGCCTGGGCAGAAATGTCCCTATGGACAGTATAAGTGTATTTTTGGCCAGTTTACTCTCTCGACTCATTAAGTACTGATTCCTTCTCGATCTGATCCGCCCTTTCGGCGATCAGTTTTATATAGTCCGCAGACCTGCGGCGAAGCAGGCCGAGCCGCCTCTGTGCCTCATTCAGGTCCGCGCTGAAATTATAATCTTCTTCAGTGTTTTTAAGAACGCAGTCCTGCAGTCCGCAGTTCATTAAAAGGTCCCTGCTCCTTACGTTGAACTTTTTCACGGTCTCCAGCTCTACTTTGAATTTTTTGCCGAAGATTATGGAAAAAGCGGTCCCGTGGAACGAATTGGTAAGGACATACTCCGCCCCTGCAAACAGCCCCACGAATTCCTCCGGTGTGCTGTAGCGGACCCTCGGGATATCCCTGTTTTTCCTGTACTCGTTGTTCAGATACAGTATTTTGACACCGGTCCTTGCCGACAACTCTCTCGCTGCGTTCAACAGGTTAATGTCTCCGTCCACTGTGTAGACGAAGATGTAGGGCTCCGGGCGGTTTGCGGACGCCATGAACCGCTCCCACTCCTCCCTGTCAAGAAGAAGCGTGGGATCGAGATCAGCCCTCGCCTCATAGCCGATCGTCTCCATCAGGTCGACAGATCTGGTCTCGCGCAGAGATATGCACTGCATTCCTGAGAGCCACTCCCTGTACAGTTCCTTCGTTCCCTCGGGGAACGCGTCAAAACCCAGACTGCAGGCATAGGAGTAGCGCTGCTGCTCTCTCGCGAACACGAGCATATAGGCTGGATCCATACCGGAGAGCTTATTGTTCCATACCTGGTCAGAGCCCGCGACAAAAAGGGCATAGTCTTCCTGTGCCCCTCTGAGATCTTCGAACTGCATCGGCTGTGAAAGCTCCAGCTTATCCTTTCTGAAAGCGCCGAAAATGCGGTCCTTCTTCATTGCCACCAGACACCGGAACAGCACAATGGGAAATCTGTGCCGCTTGAACAGTCCCCAGGGCCTGTGGCCTTCCTCCACGGTCCGGCAGCGGTAATCCACGATGACCGCCTTTCTCCCAAGGCCGCTGATGACCTGCTGCAGCGCGTAAGCCTGCAGGACAGCTCCGTAATTAGATGCTCTGTGGAAGGTCAAAATACCGATTGGTTTCATAAGTCTCTCATCTGTCTTTTCCGGCTGTATCTGCGCCGGGTCTTTCGGTTTATTTCTCGAAAGCGGACTTTTCAGGAAGCAGCCGGTCAAAAGCGTCCAGAAGCCTCTCCTTCGCCCACTCGAAATCTTCCTCGCTGTCAATTTCATCCGCGTCGTTGAGACACAGCATTGGGTATTTGCCGCCGGTGACATATCCGCACAGTTTTTCCACCAGTTCCCTGTCGGAACTGATCGTGTAATGCGCGCCCAGATTCTCCGCCTTTTCGGGCACGAAATTGCCGCTGGCCAGCTGCCAGTAGCGGAATACAAACTGGCTCACGTCCCTGACGTCCCTGAAGCGGTGCCTGCAGGCGGCGTCCAGTCTCTCGCCGTTGAGATTCCAGATCGTATCCATCGTGTTCTTGAGGATCGGAACCGGCAGGTGCTCGTTCCTGAAGCCGGGGAACATCACGAACTTGCTGCAGTAGATATTCTCCAGTACAGCGCTCACCCCGTTTTTCCTGACGGAAAACCACTTGTCCCGGTCCTTTCTGAGGACCTCGTGCATGTCGAAGTGCTCGTTGATCACTTCCGTGCAGTTCAGGTAAATGTGCGGCATAATGGATCCGATCCTGCCCGGCCTCACCGCGTGGAGCCTGGCCTGGTGCACGGGCTTGCCGTCCCTGTAAAAGATCTCCTTCGGGATACTCCTGCACAGGAAGGTGTCGTCATTGAAGTATACGAAATGCTCCGACAGTCCCGGGATCCTGTTGACATTGAGTTCGATGGGATGAGAGCTGAATGTAGGAAGATATTCCTCGGGAATATAATCGGAGTGCTTAACGTGGACCAGTTTTTCCGCGTCCGTGTTGAGCCAGGAAGGTAAGTGGCCGCAAGTCACAAAATAGATCCTGTTGACCCAGGGCGCGAATTTCTCCACTCCCCGAAACCAGTAGCGGAGAGTCTCCCAGTCCCGGTATCTCGCTTCCCGGTCGTCTACAAGAAAGTGATCCTTCGGCGCGTAACTGTTCCTCAGCGCTCTCCACTCCGGGTCGCTGTCATCCACCCACAGTATTACGAAGTCAATGGGGTAATCAGATTGATATGTTTTCGCCATGTCTGTCTATTCTCCCGCAGCGGGGCCTTCAGATCTGTCCAAGGATCTGCATCGTTCTGCTGATACCGTCTTTGATATCATAAAAAGGTTTCCATCCCAGTTCCCTGAGCTTTGCGCCGTCGAGCCTTGCCTTGGTCGCCTTGCTGTAGCCCTGTGCTTCTACGGCGTCAGGGATCTCGAAGATCACTTTTCTTCCCGCGTTCTGAGCGATCAGCTCAGCGAGGTCCCTGAGTCTTATATCAGAGGCCTCATCCGCGATGTTGTAGGCCTCTCCGCTCTCTCCTTTAAGGAGAACAGTGAGCAGACCGCTCACAGCGTCCGCCACATATGTATAACTGTAATACTGGGTGCCCGCCGATTTGAGGACGATATCCTCACCGGCGATCCCCTTTCTGATAAACTGGCTGATCGCCTTGGTATCCGACATCAGCATAGTGGGGCCGTAAGAGCGCGTCAGCCTCGGGATACATACGTCGATCCCCTTCTGCTTTCTGTAAGCCTGGCAGAGCGCCTCTCCGCACCTCTTGCTCTCCGGATATCCTGCCCTCAAGGTATTGCAGTCGATATAGCCGCAGTACTCCTCATCGAAAAGCTCGGCGTCGCCGCGGTTCTCCCCGTAGATCTCATTGGAGGAGGCAAAGGCAAACCTCTCCGCGTCGTGCGCGCAGGCAAACTCCAGCATATTCTGAAGGCCTATGATATTGGTAGTGATCGTTCCGATCGGATCCGTAGAATACTGCATAGGGTGCGTGTTGGACGCCAGATGCAGCACAAAATCCACTTTGCCTATATCATTCCGGACGAAAGGAAGATTGATGTCATAAGGAATAAAAGAAAACAGCGGATCGCCGCTTCTCGCGCCGAATCTTGCCTTTGCCTTCTCTTCGCTGCGTCCAAGCGCGTAGATCCTGCAGTTCATGCTGAACTGCTCATTTCTTTCCATCAGGACGTCGATCAGAAAACTGCCGACCAGTCCCGTCGCGCCCGAGATCAGGACAGCCTTATCCTTTAAGCGGTCCCACGGAAGGTCCAGCTGCGCGGTCCTTCTGACATCTTCCATATAGTATTCGTTGTTGTATAGATTCATCCGCTCTTCCTCTATTTTGCCCAATTGTCCCTGTCGGCTTTGAGATAAGCCTTGAACATCTCCAGGTCGTCCTTGGTCGTGAGCTTAATATTCTTGTCGGAACCCGCGGCAAAATAGAGCCTCTCGCCGAGCTCCACCATCATCGTGTTGGTGTAAGAAGAGCCGTAGATCCCGATCTCCTCCTCAAAAGCTTTGTGATAAGCCCAGTCCAGTTTGCCGAAGCGATAAGCCTGCGGAGTTGAAACTCTCCTGAGCGTCTCGCGCGGAATATATTTGACCGTGCTGATCTCATCGTCGACCACAAAGATCTGCTCATTATAGGGGAGAGATGTCACCGCGTTCCCGTATTTCCTGCACTTGATGATGACGTCTGAGAGGACTGTCGCGTCCACCAGAGGCCTGATCCCGTCATGAATGATGACGATATCGTCGTCGCCGCACTTGCCTTCAAGGTTGTATACGCCGTTGCGGATCGACTCCTGCCCGGTCTCTCCGCCGGACACGATCCACTTGAGCTTGTCGATGCCGAACTGTTTGGCGTAAGCCCGAACGATATCGTGCCACCCGTCAATACAGACCACCTCAATGGCGTCGATCTCCGGATGCCTCTGAAAGCCCTCCAGCGTGTAGATCAGAATAGGCTTGTCATATACATTTATAAACTGTTTGGGGATATCATAGCCCATTCTGTGGCCCGATCCTCCAGCGATGATGATCGCGACATTCATATTAGTCCTCCTTTAGTACAGACCGAAGAGACACTATCATTACTGCCGTATTGAACAGCAGATAGCAAACTGTGTAAAGATCCGTGATATTGAAAAGTATCGCCACGAGCAGCAGGGCTTGGGCGCCTCCCGCGCAGGAGCGCAGGTTAAGCGCGATCGTCTTGACAAGCCCGTAATCCGCTTTATCCATGACATCCTTTACGGACTCTTTGTCCATAGTGGTCGTGACCGCCTTGTGCATGACCAGCCTCGGAAGCAGGTCAACGATCGCCGTCAGTCCTCCGCAGATCACAAGCGCCTCCGCCGTTATAAGTCCTCCCCTTATGAGAGGCCCCGCGCTGTGCGCCGCCATGATCCCGCCGGCGTAGAACATAAGAGCCGACGCGATATATCCGGCCATTGCGTCGTAGACGCTCCCCATCTTAGAGAACTGCCTCCTGTATCTGGCGACATTTCCGTCCACGCCGTCCAGAAGGTTCCACATAAAAAAGAGGATCCAGCTTAGGATCATTCCGGCCTTAGAACTTGTAAAGCACGCGGTTATAAATCCGAGCACTGCCGGTATGATCGAGATCATTGAGATCGTGTTCGGCGTGAGGTTTGTGTACAGAAACGGGATCGTAAGCACATAGGAAAGCGGTCTGCCGATATAAAAGGCAAACATATCGTTTTTGGCCATCGCCTTCTTTTCAGGCGTCATTGATTTTTCTTCTATTTCTTTGACAGTTATCATATTATTCTTTCGTTTTAAGTCGTATCGGCTGCCATACCGAGTTAAGTGTATAAGATTTCAGGCAAATAATCAAATTATTCTTGTTTACAGCATAAAAAGCCGGCGGAACGCCCGCTGCCAGAAGAGGATGGATCATCTCTCCCGTTCCGCGTTTAAATTCCGCCGAGATCATTTGTAAATATTAATGTGATGCGGGTCTTAGGCCTGGACCTTAGTCTTATTTCCCGCTCTCTTTTTCCCTTCCGGTCAGCTTCATGAACAGGTCCCTGTGCTCCCTGGCTGTTCTCTCCACATTGAACCGGTCCTTCACGATCTTTTCCTCATTCTTCACAAGGTACTCCCTCAGTTCAGGATCATCGTGAAGTCTCGCCACCGCTTCCGCGGCTCCGTAGTAGTCCTCTCTCTCCACGAGGAGGCCGTTGACGCCGTCCTGGATAATCTCCGGGATCGCGTCGACATTTGACGCGACGATCGGCTTCTTGATCAGCATATACTCAGGAAGAACAAGGCCGAAGCCCTCCCATCTGCTCATCAGCATTGCCACGTCGAAGTTGCAGATATAGTTGAATGGGTCGTTTACCCATCCCGTGATCAGGAAGCAGTCCCTGAGATCGTACTCGTTGACAAGTTTCTCTGTCTCTTTCCTGTTGAGGCCGTCTCCGACGATAACGAAGAACGCCTCGGGAATCCGTTTTTTAATAATGGAAGCGGCTTTGACAAAGATATCGGGCGCTTTCTGCGTCGCGAGACGGCCGACCGTTCCGACGACAAACGCGTTTTCCGGGATGACGTTCATATCCCGCGGCTTTGTATGCACCACGCACTCCTCGTCAAAATCAATGCCGTTGTAGATGACGTGAAGCTTTGAAGGCTCGCAGATCTCATGAGCCAGCGCCGTGTTCTTCTCAAACTCGGATATACAGACAATGCTGTCAGTGACAGGGGCCAGCATCTTCTCGATCATGACATAGGACCCGATCAGTTTTTTGTCGGAGCCCTTCATATTAAAGGCCCAGCCGTGCGCGTTATAGACTGTAATATTCCGCTTTCCTTCCCTGTTCTTAAGGCCTATATTGGCAAGACGTCCGATCGCCCCGGCCTTCGAACTGTGACAGTAAACAATATCAGGCTTGTACTTGCTGATCAGCTTCCTGACTTCCACGACGCTTCGCAGGTCCGCGCTTGCGCTGATCGGATGATGCATATCCGCGACATGTTCCACTTTGGAGACAATGTTGGTAAACTTTCTCGCGTCAATGGAATCCGAACACACGAGGACATGCTCAAGCTCGTCACTGTAATTCTGTTTTAGCTTAGTCAACAAGGCGACCAAGTATCGTTCCACGCCGCCCGGCGCTTCAGCGATATGTAAAACACGTACTTTCTTAGCCACTCACTCTCTCCTGTGTTCCTCAAAGATTCTCACGCTTATAAAAAAGCTACATTTCCAGTATATCACAAAAACACTGATATCTCTGTAACTGTATTATTATAATACATCCGTCGCTATTTTGCTATTCCCCAGTATGCACACATTCCCGGCCTGATTACCGGTTTTTTAAAAGAAAATGATAGATATTCTCTATGACAGTGAGCCGGAATTCGAATTCCTGCCTGTCCTTCTCCGCCAGCGTCGACAGGATCAGCCCCGTGAACAGCGACAGGACGCCGCCCAGACCGATAAATCCCGAGACTATGAGTGTAGGGAACCTCGGCACAAGGCCTGTCTGCGTGTATTCTATGAATACAGGTACAAACATGATAACTGTCAGGGCGAACAGGATCGCGCTCAGCCAGCCGAAGAAATACATCGGCTTGTAATTCTTGTAGAGCCGGAAAATTGTCGAGAGGACCCTCATGCCGTCCGAATAGGTGTTGAGCTTGGATTCGCTCCCCTCGGGCCTGTCCCTGTACTCGATGATCACATTCTCGATCCTCATATTCTTATCGACGGCGTGAATGCTCATCTCCGTCTCTATCTCAAATCCCTTGGAGAGGACCGGAAAGCTCTTTACAAACAGAAAACTGAAGGCCCTGTAGCCCGTCATGATATCTCTGATATTGGTCTTGAACAGGCGGTTGATACTGCCTCTCACAAGGCTGTTGCCGAAATTATGGAAAGGCCTCTTGTTCTCTTCAAAATAAGTGGAAGATAGCCGGTCTCCTACTACCATATCCGCATTCTTTAAGAGAACCAGGTCTGCCATCTGCCTGCCGTATTCAGCAGGATAAGTGTCGTCGCCGTCTACCATGATATAGCACATGGCGTCGATCTCCCTGAACATCCTGCGGATCACATTGCCCTTTCCCTGCTGGTACTCGTGCCTGACCACCGCGCCGGCCTCCCGGGCGATGTCTGCCGTCCTGTCGGTGGAATTATTATCATATACATAAACCACAGCCTCCGAAAGAGACTCACGCCAGTCCAGGACTACCTTTTCGATCGTCTTCTCTTCGTTATAGCATGGTATCAAAACCGCTATCTTATCCACTCTTATCTCCTGTGTCACATACTTGGGCTCCTGACATCCCCGGATCTGTCTTTCCGGAAAAGGCGTCAGTTAAGAATATATTATAAATAATCATAATTCAATAGGCAAGAGAGGTATATATCCGTGGCACTTTATAGACCACCTTCTCCCCGGCCTTTAAAAAACGGCTGCCGCACCAGAACCTTTCTTAGTGCGACAGCCGTTTATTAAGCATTTATCCGAAGATACAATAGACTGCCAATACCAGGATCACATACACCGCGCATGGCAAAATATTCATGGAAATGATCTTTCCTTCATTACCCGTCGCTTCCGTGGTTGAGGAGACCGCGACGACATTGTGGATGCAGATCATATTGCCGATCGCGCCGCCCGCCATCTGCAGGGCGATCATGGATGCTGCGGGGAATCCCAGGATCTGTGCGGTCTGGAATTCCAGTGGGCCGAACATAACGCCGGAGACTGTGCAGGAGCCGGATACGAACGCGCCGAAGACGCCCAGCGGCGGAACGATGAAGGGGAAGGCCCTTCCGATATTCGCGACGATCGTTGTGCTGATCTGGGTGATCATGCTGTCAAGACCGGAGTTGTTGAGGCCGGAGCCGAGCATGATCTGCACCATCGCGATGCCGCTCACAAGAGCCATGGCAATGGTCAGTACCTGTTTTCCTGTCGCGCTGAAGACATGATCAACGTCTTCTTTGCTCAGATTCTTACGGTTGGCCAGCATTGTGCCGATCGCGACCAGAATGAAAGGCGTAAGGCCCGGATTGTAGATCAGCGCGAAGTCATAGTTGAGGCCCTCTACGCCGAGTATGTTCTTCACATGGATGGCTATAGAGTTGAGCAGCGCGCGAAGCCCGAACTGGGGAACGCGGGTGAGAAGCAGGATGATCGCGATGATCAGGTAAGGCGTCCAGGCCTTGAGAAGCTTCCTGCGGCTGACTGTTCCGAAGATCTCCTTGGGCATGATAACTTCGTCGTGCTCGATATCGTAGAAGTACCACACATGCTTAGGAACGAAAATCTTGGCTCGCGCTGCCAGCACTGTCACCACAAGTCCGATGCAGGCGCTGATAATGGACGCGAACTCAGGTCCAAGGTAAGTTCCCAGGAAGTAGTACGGGATCACAAAAGAGCAGGACGCCATCAGGCAGAAGGGGATCATTTCGACGATACTCTTCATCCGTCTGCCCGTTGAATAGAACATTACCAGAGTCACAACCAGCAGGATCGGTACGATGAAGCCCGCAAGTCCCAGATAAAGGACCGTTTTGTGTGTGGCTTCCGCTGTGAACTGATCCAGCGGGATTCCGAGCTGCTCGGTCACAGCGCTGGAAAGATTCGTCATGTTGGTCAGCATCGGGGTGCCTACCGCAGCAAAGGGAACCGGCGTGCTGTTGGAGATCAGCGCGACTGCGCAGGCTGCCACGGGAGGGAATCCCAGTCCTACCAGAAGAGGGGCTGCCAGCGCTGCAGGCGTGCCGTAACCGGCCGCGCCTTCAATGAAAGCTCCGAACATATACGCGATGATGATCGCCTGAATGCGGGGATCCGGCGTGATCTTCTGAAATCCTTCGTTGATGACCTGCATGATGCCGGTCTGCTTGAGCGTGTTGAGCAGCAGGATCGCGCCGCTTATGATCAGCAGCAGATCCAGAGACTTGAGCGCGCCGTAGACAAAATATGCCAGGACCGCCGGCACTTCCATCTTCCAGACCGCGACTGCCAGTACGATCGTCACGATCAGCGAGATGATCAGGGACTTGCCCGATGAGAACTTAAAGCCTACCATCAGCACAAGCGCTGTCAGAAAAGGAATTGTTGCAAGTAATGCGTATGACATAACTCTGATACTCTCCATTCCGCCGCCTTCTTCGGCGGCAAATTTTCATAATTACCATTTAATGATTATTCCACATATGGGGTATTATGGAGCAATCTCCTCCCGAACTCAATTGCCAGATTTCACGCCGTTGAGGAGAATTCCACATTTCGGTGTGAATTGGGGAATAAAAAAGCCCCCCGCGCGGTATTTTGCACGGGGAGCTCCCTTGTTTTCCATGTTCTGATCATCCGGTGCTGTCGTTTGCAGCGTGTTTTAAAGGATCACTTCATCTCTCCTGCTTTTCTTCTCCTGTAGTTGCTGAAGAACTTGGAGAGCAGCGCAAGGCAGAGCAGCGTGATGACCGCGTCCGCCGCGTACATGATGATCTTCCACTTCGGTATGCCTGTGTTGAGGTTTTCAGGGTCGTATTGGCGGCTGTTGGCGACGACATAAAGGATGTTCTTCGCCGACTCGCGCATAGCCTGCTGCGCGCCGGCTGTCTCACGGAATTGTACATCATTGGTCGCTGTCGGATAGTTGACCAGCATCAGGTCGGAACCGTTTCTGATGCCCTGGTCCGCGCTCATGTAGCCATACACACCAAAATAATCTGTCTCGACAAATCCTCTGAAGCCCCACTCGTCGCGGAGGACATTCCTGCAGAGGGATGAACTTCCGCCGGCCCATCGGTTGCCGATGTAGTTGAAGGAGGACATGACTGCCAGGCAGTCAGCATCCTTGACACACTTCTCGAAGGGCTTTAAGTAGATCTCGCGTATCGCCTGCTCATTGGACCAGGTGCAGAGCATATCGCAGCGGTTGCCCTCCTGGTCGTTGAGAGCGAAGTGCTTCATGTAGGCATAGACGCCGTAGTCCTGGGATCCCTTGACCGCGTTTGCCGCAATGTGTCCGGAAAGGACAGGATCCTCGGAGTAATACTCGAAATTGCGCCCCGCGAAAGCTGTTCTGTGGTTGTTCATAGCCGGCGCGTACCAGCCGGAGACATCCATCTCGTTCGCCATCTTGCCGATACTCTCGCCGAATCTGTAAGCCAGATCCTTGTTCCAGGTCGCCGCGATGGTAACGCCTACAGGGAAACCGATGGAACCCACGCCGGTAAAGTTGTTGTTGATGGAAGCAGGGCCGTCACAATCGTTGGTGCGTACCTTGCCGATGCTGTCGACAGAGTTTGTCTGGTATCCACCCAGGGAGATCAGCGCGTTCATGTCGTCCAAAGTCATTTCATCCATCAACTGGTCCCACTTGGGATCGTTCTTATCAAGTCCGCGCATATCTACGAGTTTAAGGCCGTTGTCAGCGCCTGTAGCGACCGCCGCCGCGTTCGGATCCTCGTCCGCCGCAGTCGCTTCCGCTGTCAGGTAGTTGCTGATATTGTAGAAGCCCGCCTTGGCGTCCTCGGCCATCTCAAAGCTTGCAGGAGCCGCCGTGGCTGCCGCGTAGTTCGCGAAATGATCCGCGCGTGACAGGTACTCGACATTTCCGGCCGCGTAATCGAACCGGTTGGTCGCTGTGACATGATCGCTTGCGCGCTTATTCTCGCCGCTGTAGGCGACTGTCTCCGCAACGTTGAACACTTTGGATTCGATCTTATGGTGAGAATCTGTGTTGATGGAGATCTCATAGTCTCCCGCTTCGAGGACATAGCCCCTGGCGTTCTTCTCATCGTAGGACATCAGCTCTTCCTTGCTGATCACGATGCTGACCGTCTGTGAGGCGCCGGGCTCGATCACGCCGGTCTTCTCAAACTGTACGAGGTTTGCGCTCGCCTTTTCGATGCCGCCGTTGGTATACGGAGGATTGGAGTAAACCTCCACGACGTCCTTGCCTGCGGCAGTTCCGGTGTTGGTGACGTCGACCGTAAAGGAAATCGTATCGCCGTTGTCGGTGATCTCACTCATCTTCTGCGTAAACGTCGTATAGGAAAGTCCGTAGCCGAAGGGATACTGGACGACCTCGTCATAGTTGATGAGACCTTCCGCTGCCGCTGTCTCGTAGAAACGATAGCCCACATAGATGCCTTCCGCATAGTTTACGAAAGAAGGAATGGATGTGGACTCGGTTCCTGTGAAACCGACGGAAGTGTATTTGAACTCATCCATGTTGGTGTAGTTGAAATCGCCGAAGTTGTTCCACCAGGGAGTCGACTTGAGGTTATAGACCAGCGTGTCGACCGTCTTAGCGGAGGGGTTGACCTTGCCGGATACGACTTCGCCCAGAGCAGTCATGCCGACATGTCCGCCGGGAGCCGCCCAGATGAGGCCCTTGATCTGCGGGTATTCTTTGACAAAGCCGAACTCGAAAGCGTTAGAGCCGTTATAGACGACAATAACATTTTCAAAATTCTGACAGACCAGGGCTACCATTTCTTTCTCGCGGTTATCCAGCTGCAGATAGTGGTCGCCCGCGTTCCAGTCATTGCCCTCGTTGAGCGTATCGTCGTAGGTCGCCGCTCTGTAGGTTGTGCCGTCCTGGTAAGTGCCGTCGATGATCGCCTGAACATCGTTGGGAAGGTCTGCGCCTTCTCCGCCGGGTCTTGAGATCACGATCATAGCTGTGCCGGAGAACGCCTTTGCGTTCGCCATCATGTCGGCTGAATATTTGCTGACATTTGGCTCGGGCAGGGTCCAGTCCTGCGCCCACATGCCGCAGACCGGACGGTCCGCCTTGTAAGACGTATAGAAATCGCTCAACTCGGTGTTGGTCTCGATACCCGCGTCGTTCAGACTCTGCAGAAGACTTACTGACTCATAGGCCGTGTTGAGAGCGCCGGATCCGCCGCCTCCCAGCATCGGATTTGTGGAAGCCCAGCCGAAAACATTGAGCTTCGTCCCCGCTGCAAGAGGAAGAACGCCATCGTTCTGAAGAAGCATAGTTCCCTCTTCAGCGATCTCGACTGCCAGCGCCGAGGCCTCCTTAGAGGTCTCATCCGTGATCGTGCCGCTTCCGCTTATAAGATCGAGCATCGTGCTCATCGGTCCGATGCAGATCAGATTCACGCAGATGCAGATACCTGCGACCGCCGCTATAAAAGCGGAACCCCTGATGAGGCGCCTTCCCGGTTTTTTCATCCTGCTGACCAGAAGCTGGATCAGGATCGCGGCTATAATGATGGCCCCGATCGTGATCAGATAAGTCCTGATCGAGTTAATGACGTTCATAACGTCGCTCATGTTAATAGACAGCATACTTTTCCCCCTTAATCAAAATATAGCTGCGCCGCAGTCTCTTAATCCACCGTGATCGTATAGACCGCTTCGAAGCTCTCTCCGGGCTGCGCGCACTGCTCCTCGAACTTCTCGGGCAGCTCACCGGTAAATCCCTTGTTGTCCACGCGCCCGATCCAGGGCTCCAGGCAGATATAAGGAGCATCGGTCTTAGGCTTGGACCAGACGCCCACAGACGGAAATCCCTTGCACTCGATGGTGACATAAGGCGTCTTGTCCGGATAGCAGATCGCGACCTTCTCCACCTGTCCGTGGTCGAAGATATACGCGTCGTTGTCAAACAAGTCCATGGTCACTTTCATGAAACCGCCGTCCAGCACAAGTTTGTGCGGGTTCTCAGCGTCCGCCGCCTCCGCGACAGGATCAAGGAATACATATTCCAGCTCTTCTTTTCCGTCGAAACTGACATAATAGTCGTCCTTCTTTGTGCCTGGCAGAACAGGAACATTGAAAGCGGGATGAGCGCCGATGGAGAAATACAGCGGCTCGTCCTTGGCCGGATTGGTCACCTTCCACTCCACAAAGACCTTATTATCCTCGATCCGGTGGGTGATCTCCAGTTCAAATTCAAAGGGATATTTTGCCAATGTCGCATCATCGGAGTGCAGCACATGAGTAATGGAATTCTCTGTTTTTCCGACCAGAGTGAAGTCCATATCGCGGGCGAAACCATGCTGTCCCATGGGATAGCTGATTCCCTTGTAGCGGTACTGTCCGCCGCAGACCTTGCCCACAAACGGGAACAGGACAGGCGCGTGGCGGTTCCAGTATGCGGGATCCGCCTGCCAGACCACCTCGTGGCCTCTCTTCTTGTCATAGATACCGCATAGTTCAGCGCCGTGATCAGCTACCGCGACTTTGATCCGGTCATTCTCTATATAATGCATCATAGTTAACCCCCTTCAAAATAGTGCTCTTGCAAAGTGTGTCCGGTGCCGGCATCTCCAGGCCGGCCTCAGGTCTATTGTAACAAATATAAGGCCGATGCGCTATAACGCCGCAACCTATTGACAATCCCTACAAAGTGTATTACTGTCTTATTGTATTAATCGCCTAGTACAATAACACAAAGATAATGAATATGGAGGGAATCATGGCATGGAACTTCAATGACAGCGCCCCCATCTATCTGCAGATCGTGAACACACTGAAGAGGAATATCGCGAGCGGAGCCTATCCGCCCGGCTCACGTCTCCCTTCCGTCCGCGATCTCGCGCTGGAGGCCGGCGTCAACCCCAACACAATGCAGAGAGCGCTCTCCGAACTGGAGCGGAGCGGACTGGTAAACTCCCAGAGGACCGCCGGACGCTTCATAACCGAAGACGCTTCCGCTCTTCTGGACCTGCGGAAATCGATGAGTGAAGAGATCGTATCCGAATTCATCGCAAGACTCCGGGGCATCGGAATGAGCGACGAACAGATCCTGGATACGGTCCGGGACAAGATTGGCAATGAACACAAGGAGGAACCCTGATATGAGTATTCTTGAATGCAGAGGCCTGTCCAAGAACTACGGCAGCATACAGGCTCTGAAAAATATCGACCTGTCCCTGGAGAGCGGCAGGATCGTCGGCCTTGTCGGCCCCAACGGAAGCGGCAAGACAACTCTGATCAAGCTTGCGCAGCACCTTCTGACGCCTACAGCGGGCATGATCACCATCGACGGCATGCTCCCCGGTCCCCAGACCAAGGCGATCGTCTCCTACCTGCCGGACCGCGACTTCCTGCCCCAGTGGATGAACCTCGATCAGCTGACCGCTTTTTACCACGAATTCTTTTCGGACTTCAATCCGGCTAAATCCGCCGACATGCTCGAGGCTCTCGGCGTTACCGGAACCATGCCCCTCGGCAAGATGTCCAAGGGCACCCGGGAGAAAGTACAGCTTATCTTCACCATGAGCCGCGAGGCCAGGGTCTACCTGCTCGACGAGCCCATCGCGGGCGTTGATCCCGCTACAAGAGACTATATTCTGCGCACTATTTTGACAAATTATTCTGAGAACGCGCTGGTCCTGATCTCCACCCACCTGATCACAGATGTGGAGCCGATCCTGGACGAAGTCGTTTTCCTTCAGAATGGAACGATCGCGCTGCATGAGAACGCCGACGCACTGCGGGAGAGAACCGGCAAGAGCATCGACGGGTATTTCCGGGAGGTGTACAGATGCTTCTGAAATTAATCGGATATGAAATGAAAGCTTTCGGGCGGATCATGCTGCCCCTTTACGCGGCGCTGCTTGGCTTTGCGCTGCTTACCGGCCTGAGCATCCAGTTCCTGCCGCAGGACTTCCTTAGCGGGCTTCCCGGCATCCTGATCTTCATGCTTTACGGCATCCTGATGATGTCGATCATCATCATGACCTGCGTGCTGTCCGTGACCCGCTTTTACAAGAATCTTCTGGGCCTCGAGGGCTACCTGATGTTCTCCCTGCCCACAGATACGGCTACGCTGATCGCTTCCAAAGTACTCAGCGTCCTGATCTGGTCAATGCTGAGCACGGTCGTCTCCTTCCTCGCGATCTTACTCTCCGCTCTGGGCGCCGGCGGCGTCAGCATTTTCAAGGGAATTGCGGAAATTTTCTCCCACCCGGAACTGCTTGAGCGCCTGCCCAGCGCGTCCGTCGCCACAGTCCTCTTCATGCTGATGATCATCCTGGGCGCTGCCGCATCCATCGTCCGCATCTACGCGGGTATTGCCATCGGCCACCAGTTCAGCGACCACCGCATTCTGATGAGCATCGTCGCCCTGATCGCTTTCAACATGATCGGAACGACCCTCACCACGATCTGCAGCCGCGCCGGCGTGTACTTCGGCGTCTTCGACTCTTTCGGGCAGATCTTCGAAGCCGACACAACGCAGGCCCTCTACCTCGCGCAGGGCGGCATGATCCTCTTCCTGCTGATCCAGACCGCCTTCTTCGGCGTCATCACATGGCTGCTGCTGGATAGGAAATTGAATCTTGAATAACACACCGGAGGGTGCTGTATCTTGCTGATCAGGCAGTAAGGGCAGCGCCCTTTTTTTGAGTTTAGCTAACTATTTCTTGGGTGACGGGAGAGATTTATCTGGCTCCTTCCTTCCATTTTGATTCGTCGCTAAATCCGATGGGCTGTGAAAAGCTTGTTTAAGCAAAACTCTCCATCCATTTTCGACTGTCACAAGATTCGTTGGAGAATTCAATTCTACACTCAATAAAAAGCCCCATCCATCGGCAGCTTCTCGCCGAATCCGATGGAGGGTCCTCCCAATATTCCAAAATTTTCTCCATCCTTTTTCGTCTTATTTCTTGTCCGATGGAGGGTCCTCCCAATATCCCTAAAAATCTCTCCATCCTTTTTCGTCTTATTTCTTGTCCGATGGAGGGTCTGGCCAAAGCCCCCATACAGTCTCCATCCAAATTGAAAAGCTTCCTGAAGGATGGAATCCCATCGGCCAGGAAGCTTTCATACAACATCAGAATTATGAAAAAGCCTTAACTATTGCAATTTCCCCTCAATTACAGACCGAATGTCATCGCGCCCACAATCTTTTTAATAAGTTCAATCTGTTCCGGCAGGAAATGTTTCATATCAAGCTGCACGAACACAAACGCGCAGACCAGCATCGAAAAGATGGATAGCAGGCAGACCGCAGAACTGAATTCTTTAGCTTCCTCACAGGGTTCCACAGCAACTTTTACACCAGGTTCCGCCGCCAGCACTGTGCCGGATTCTGCCTCACCAACACTAAATTCCGCCACAGAAGTCCCTTCTTCCACCTCAGAAACAGCAAGCTCCTCTCCGGAAATCTTCGCATACCGCATCCCCACCGCAAGGAACACAAGCATACCCAAAAGCCACATCATATCTTCCCTGTATCGTTCCAGCAAATACGGCGTCCAGACGATATCCATCATGATGATGACGCCGATCGTAACGATCCCTCCCAGAAGGAACAGGACAAATTTGTTGGCCCGGATCGCGGAACGTGTCCTCTTGTTTGTGAGGGCGAAGAGTCCCACGCCGAATACCGGGTAGGTGTAGAACACGCCTCCCTCCACGATGTGGGGGAAGTCTGAGATCAGGTCCTCGGAGCGGGTCAGGAAGTAGGTCGCCCCGTTCAGGAGGCCGCGGACGCTCAGCCTGGACAGCAGGCTCCCGTAGGCGGACTGGTCGGCCACGGTCAGCTGGTAGCTCTGGCCGAATTCGAAGGGATTCTCAAACCGGACATAGTTGTAGAGCATGAGCAGCGCGCCTATGATGATGTAAGGCGAAGCCGCTGCCACCAGCTTCAAGAAAAGCTTCCAGGTAAACTTGTGCTCGCGCAGAAATACGATCAGGCAAGGTATTACGATCAGGTTTCCGAGCGCGATGGACGGGCGGCACCCGAACGCGAGCGCGCCGAAGAGCGCGCCGAGGAAAGCCCTGAAAATGGCCCGGTTCTCGTGTTCGTTATCGGTGGCCCACACTGCTTTGACATAGAAGTAGACGCTCCAGATCTCCATACAGAAAGCTGCCGCGAAAGCCGTCATGTACATGGCCGGTTTGGCGACGCAATGCACCATGCTCGTCACCGACACTGCCGCGCCCAGGAACAGGTAGACAGCGAAGGACAGTTTCGGGAAGAACCTCTTCGACAGGAGCCTGAAGAACAGGAACAGGCCGATCATGGACATCCCGACAAAGACCTGAGTCGCGTGATATGTCGTCAGGCTCGCCCCTGTGATCAGCTTAAACGGGATGAACAGCAGGAAAACCGGCACTACGCCAAAATACATATAATAGCGCCCTTTATAGAAGGCGTGGTCCCAGTGATACCTGACTCCCAGCGCTCTCCTTGCCTGGGTATCGTAGGGATTGGGCATCTGAAGGAGGCGGCGGTCCATGTCGCCGTACTCGAGATAGATCTGCCCTTTCAAAAGAGCGTCCGCCATCAGTTCATACTGGTTCTTGTTCTTGATCGCGTAGCGGTCAGGGTCAGTGTCCGAATCAGCGGCACTCATGGCTGCGGCCGCGTTCTTCATCCATTCTTCTTCTCCCGTCGCGGAAGCATTCTCCACAGCGCGCGCCTCGGTCTCTTCCATGAGTTTCGCGGTGATCTCGCCGTTCCACATGGGGCACAGCGTCATCAGGAAACTGCTCGAGCCGATCAGCGCGGCCAGCACCAGGAATGTCGCCATAACATGCAGGACGGACCACCGTTCCATAGTGACGCGCAGGAAGCCGGATCCGGGACGGACAAGCCAGACCACCCCCAGCATGACCACCCAGAATACTATGCCACATATAATAGAATTCATATCAGCTGCTCCGTATCACCTCATCTGCAGATATCTGCACGCTGCCAGCGCCGCGCTCGCGCCGTCCGCCACTGCCGTTGTCAGCTGGCGCACAGTCTTGCTGCGGCAGTCGCCCGCCACATAGATACCGGGTGTTTTGGTCTCGCAGCGCTCATCCGAGTCAAAATATCCAAACCCGTTCAGATCAGCCAGTTCTTTGAAAGGCTCGTTCTCCGGGATCAGGCCGATCGCCACAAAGAGGCCGTCGCACTCCACAGTGAAAGCTTCGCCGGTCTTGGTTCTCTCGACCTCAAGGCCGCACAGCTCGCCGTCCTTCGAGAAGAAACGGTTGATCTTCACGCCTGTGAAAGTCTTTACATTGGGCTTTGCAAACAGGACTTCCTGAAGCTTCTGCTCGCCGGTGAAGAAGTCCAGATCCTGCAGCATGATGACTTCGCTGCACTTCTCTGACAGAAGGATTGCCTCCTGCAGCGCCGAATTGCCGCCGCCGGCCACGCACACGCGCCGTCCCGCGTAGAAGTCGCCGTCGCAGACCGCGCAGAAAGAGATGCCGTCCCCCACGAGATCATCTTCGCCCTCGATGCCGAGCATGCGGTGCTTCACTCCCGTTGCCAGCACGACGGCTGAACCCTCGTAGACGCCGCCTTCTTCGGTCCTCACTATTTTGACATCGCCGCGGTCCTCCACGGATATGACGTTCTCAAACTCGATCTCAGCCCCCTGCGCCAGGATCTGGTCCAGCATCTTCTCGGCGAACTCATTGCCGCTCATCTGAAGCGTTCCGGGATAATTCTCAACCTTGGGGGAATGTGTGATCTGGCCCCCGAAGCCGTTTTTCTCGATTACGAGCGCGCTCTTTCCGTTGCGCTGCGCGTACAGAGCTGCGGTCATTCCTGCTGCGCCTCCGCCGACTACGATAATATCATGCATTTTGCTTTCCTCCCTTGATGTATCTCTTCGCGGCCTTCATGCCGTGACTGACCCGCACCAGGTCCTTCTATGCCTTTTACAGCAAGATCGCCCGACAGTGATCCCACTGCCGGGCGGCTCTATTTTATTTCATTATTTGTGCATCAGCCAACCCTTGATGTCGGACACGCCGCGATACTTCTCGAAAGAATCGCCGTTGACCAGGACAAGCGTGGGAGCCTGCTTGATGCCGAACTTCTGAACCAGTTCTCTCTCCTCGTTGGCGTTGAGCGGCTTATATTCCACTCCGGCCCTGTCCAGGATCGCTCCCGCCGCCTTGCAGTTCGGGCAGGAAGGAGTCTTGAACAGTAAGATCGAAACGGAGTTCTCAGGCTTGACAGCGATCGTTACGGGCTTCTCCTCGACCGGGATCTCAGTCTTGGGAGCTTCAGCCACAGGCGCCTTGGGAGCTTCTGCAGGAGCTTCCTTCATGATCGGCTGCACAGGATCGCAGCATGCGCGCTCGTTGATCGCCGCGTAGATCGCTTCGTCGTTGTCATTGGGAGCCGGCTTCGGTCCCTTGTGAGTCAGGTGGGAATGGCCGATGTTGTAGACCATTCTGTCCTTGTACTCCTGGGCCTTGCCGTCGTTCCAGTTCTGGACCGGACGATAGTAGCCGGTGATGCGGCTGTAGACCTCAGTCTTGTTGCCGCAGATCGGGCAGGTGAACTGCTCGCCGGTCAGATAGCCGTGATCCTTACATACGGAGTATGTAGGAGACATTGTGTAGTAAGGAAGCTTGTAGTTCTCAGCGATCTTGCGGACGAGGTTCGCTGCCGCTTTCCAGTCAGGAAGTTTCTCGCCGAGGAACGCGTGGAATACTGTTCCGGAAGTATACAGAGTCTGCAGATCGTCCTGGATATCCAGAGCGGAGAAAATATCCTCCGTGTAGCCCACAGGAAGGTGGGAGGAATTCGTGTAGTAGGGCTTTCCGTCCATGTTCGCCGTGATGATGTCCGGGAACTGCTCCTTGTCGTGCAGAGCGAATCTGTAAGTCGTGGACTCCGCGGGAGTTGCCTCGAGGTTGTACAGGTCGCCGTACTGTTCCTGATAGTCGGAGAGGCGCTCTCTCATGTGATTGAGGACGTCGCGTGTAAATCTCTGGGTCTTGGGGCTTGTCAGATCCGCGCGCAGCCACTTCGCGTTCAGGCCCACCTCGTTCATGCCGATCAGGCCGATGGTGGAGAAGTGATTGCTGAAAGTTCCCAGATATCTCTTGGTGTAAGGATACAGGCCGTTCTCAAGGAGCTTCGTGATGACGGTTCTCTTGGTCTTGAGGGACCTTGCCGCGATATCCATCAGGTCATCCAGTCTCTTGTAGAAGTCCTGCTCATCTGTCGCCAGATATGCGATACGGGGCATGTTGATCGTAACAACGCCGATGGAACCTGTGGATTCGCCTGATCCGAAGAATCCGCCGGATTTCTTGCGCAGCTCGCGAAGGTCAAGACGGAGTCTGCAGCACATGGAGCGGACATCGCTGGGCTCCATGTCGGAGTTGATGTAGTTGGAGAAATAGGGCGTGCCGTATTTCGCAGTCATTTCGAACAGCAGCTTGTTGTTCTCTGTCTCATCCCAGTTGAAGTCCCTGGTGATGGAGTATGTGGGGATCGGATACTGGAATCCTCTGCCGTTGGCGTCGCCTTCGATCATGATCTCGATGAAGGCCTTGTTCACCATATCCATTTCCTTCTGGCAGTCGCCGTAGGTGAAGTCCATCTCCTTGCCGCCGATGATCGCGGGAAGGTTCTTGAGGTCGTTCGGAACAGTCCAGTCCAGAGTAACGTTGGAGAAAGGAGCCTGTGTGCCCCATCTGCTGGGTGTGTTCACGCCGTAGATGAAGGACTGCACGCACTGCTTGACTTCCTTCTGTGTCAGGTTGTCGACCTTTACGAAAGGTGCCAGGTATGTGTCAAAAGATGAAAACGCCTGCGCTCCTGCCCACTCGTTCTGCATGATCCCCAGGAAGTTGACCATCTGGTTGCAAAGTGTGCTGAGATGGTTGGCCGGGGAAGAAGTGATCTTGCCCGGTACGCCGCCCAGGCCTTCCTGGATCAGCTGCTTCAGGCTCCAGCCTGCGCAGTAGCCGGTCAGCATGGACAGATCGTGCAGATGGATCGCTGCGCTGCGGTGAGCCTTGGCTACTTCGTCGTCATATACTTCGCTCAGCCAGTAGTTGGCTGTGATCGCGCCGGAGTTTGAAAGGATCAGACCGCCGACCGAATATGTGACGGTGGAATTCTCCTTGACGCGCCAGTCGTTGATCTTGAGATAATTGTCTACCAGGTCCTTGTAGTTAAGAAGAGCGGAACCTACGTTACGGACTTTCTCACGCTGTCTGCGGTACAGGATGTAAGCCTTGGCGACATCCGCGTAACCGGACTCGGAGAGGACCTTCTCAACGCTGTCCTGAATATCTTCAACCGCGATCACGCCATCCCTGATCTTGGGCTCAAAATCAGATGTGACATGGAGCGCGATCAGATCAATAATCGTGGGATGATACTGCTTCTCGATAGCCACAAAAGCCTTCGTGATGGCATCACTGATCTTACTGATCTCAAAATCAACGACCTGCCCGTCTCTCTTAGTAACCTGATACATAATAAAATCCCCCTCGTGTGGTAGTGTATTTCTTTGCTGATTCAATGGATTCACCGCGGACTCACATCCGCGAACACACTTACAGTACCACGAAGGGGACACATCGTCAATATCTTGTGTTCATTTAAATTTTCTGTCTATATGTAGTGTGACGCAAAAATTACAACATCATTTCAGTCCACGCCCCTGATCTGCACATCTCCGACATACCTGACAGCCGCTGCCGCGCACTTCTCCAGTTTCTCCTTAGACGGCGCGCTGAGCCCTCCGAACGGCACAGTATCCCTGTCCGTAAAGCACTGAAGGAAATACCGCTTCGCGCCCTCGATCCACTTTCCTATGGCCTCGAAATCCTCCACCTCGTGCAGTTCGTCCACAACCGTCGTCCGGAACTCATAATCGATGCCCGACGATTTCAGAAGCTCTATGCTCTCCGAGATGGGTTTTAGATCCAAAGTCTGCACGCCTGCCGTAAGGGCATATTTTGACGGGCAGTTCTTGACGTCCATCGCCGCATATTCCACAAGCCCGCGCTCCAGGATCTCCCGCAGCACCGCCGGATGCGTGCCGTTCGTGTCCAGTTTCACCGGAAATCCCAGCTCGCGGATCTTCGCGATGAATTCCGGCAGATTGCTGTGCAGACAAGGCTCGCCGCCCGTGATCGCAACGCCGTCAAGGAGACCTTTCCTCTTTGCCAAAAAAGCGAACAGTTCCTCCTCTTCCATCACCGCCGGCGCCTGTCCCGTCGCCAGCTCGTAGTTGTGGCAGTAAGGGCAGCGCAGATCGCACCCGCCCAGAAAAACCGTGCAGGCCACATGACCGGGAAAGTCAAGCAGCGTCATCTTCTGAAGTCCGTGTATTTTCATAAAACTCTCCAATCCAATCTGTTATTTCCTGCGCATCTAAGCGCCCTCACACCGCCGCAAGGATATGCATGTTGCGGATCTGCGCGTCGCCGATCCTGTCGTTGACCGTATAAGCGCACTTCTCCAGATCCGCGCCGACTGCCCCGGTCAGTCCGTGTCCCTGTGTTTCCCGGTTCACGTCAGTCCCGGTCAGTCCCTGCTCTCTCAGTTCTCCAAGAAGTCCCTGCTCCCGCAGTTCTCCAATGACATCCGCCGCAATGCCTTCCATTACCCTGGATTTTTCCTCCGCGGTATCCGGCTCGTTGTCCGTCGTCAGGAGGTACTCCAGCAGTTCCGCTGTGAGCGCAAGCTTCGGAAGTGCCCGCATAGCCCGGAAACACCACTTGTAATAAGGCTGGTACACATCGTTCAGTAAAAAGACTGCGGCCATCGTGCTTTTGACAAATTCCACTGCGGCTAACTGCGCGGCCGCGGTCTCACCGTGCTGCAGGCACCTTCGGTAATTATACTGCCCCGACTGCCCCATGAGAAGGAGCTGCCCGGCCAGTTTTTTAAGCCGCACGTCCTCCGGCCGGCGCCTCAGCCGCTCCCGGATCGCGGTCACCTCGCCGTAACCATCCATGAAGATCTCCCCGTTCACAGCCTCTGCCAGTGAAAACTCCGGCATATACAGCCACCCCATAAGGCTCAGATTGCCGTCCGCTTTCCCGACTTTGTCCGTCATAAACTCAGCCGTCCGCAGAACGCCGTGCCGCGGGCCGCCCACCGGCGCGACCAGGGACCTCCGCAGCCCCATAAACTCTTTGGGCAATGCCGCATAAGCCCTCTCCAGCTCGAAAGCAGTCCTCCTGTCCACCACATCTTCTCCCGGCAGGAACAGGCTAAAACCCGGTTCAAAATCGTGATCCCTGGAGATCTCGTCATCAAAACCCCAGCACTCCGATCCGCTGCCCGCAAGACCCGCCGCGATAAACGGCATCAGTCCGGGAAACTTCTCCCGGAGCATCGGCTCTCCGTATTGTTCATAATAAGCCCTGGCGATCTCCAGTCCCTTCATTCCCGAATAATCCTTTCCGGCGTTCTATTTGCCGCTTAGATTCTCTCAATCGGCGCTTCATTCGGCCGCATAGATCTTCTCAGCCGTCTCCCTGAGCTTATTCGCCGTCAGGAAATAGCCGTAATACTCAAAAACAGGCGCACACTTCTCGCAAACAAAGGCATAGTAGCCGATCCGCGCCCTCTCCTCAGCCGGCAGCTCCCGCAGCGCTCTGGGAGTTTCCAAAACTGACCGCTCATCATCCGCTCGCCCCGGAGCCTCGCCGTCCGTCCTCCGAAGCAGTTCCCTGCCCTTCTTCTCCAGCAGTTCCTCAGCGCGCTCCACCAGATCATTGATCCGGCTCTCCCCCTCTTCCATGCCATTCCGGGCCTCCACCGTATCGGCCATATTGAGGCAGGTGATCGCCTGCTCCAGCTCGCCGTCCTGCACCTTCGCCATGACAGCGATCGCTTTTTCGTAGAGATCCAGAGCTTCATCATATTTTGACAGAGCAGTGCATGTCAACGCCATATTGTTGTAAAGGCCGCCCAGAAGCCGCGGCTCCACATAAGCGCTGCCTTCATAGACCGCCCGCGCTTTCTCAAACAGCTCCAGCGACCGCTCGTACTCGCCAAAAGCATTGCACGCCGTCGCAATATTGACATAAGTTGTACCCGCGGAGATAGAATCCTCCATCCCTAGCTCCGCCAGCAGTTCCAACGCCTTCCCTGCGCTCTCCATTGCCTTTTCGCGCTGCGCGGTCTTGCGATAGTGCCCTACCATCTCATTTCGGAGCATCAACTGCCCCTGCAGGTCCCGTCCCAGCTCCGCCTCCGCGAGCCAGTAGAGCAGATGCCGCTCCGCCCCCGCGTAGTCCCGGCGGCTCATGTACTCATTCATCTTATCCGCAATGCGCCTCTGCGGCACCGGTTTGATAGTCTCCATAGACTCCTCGTTCAGCATCTCGTCTCCCTTCCCGGTCAAAATATCGCCTCCCCTGTCACCCGGTTGACCGGACGCCCTTCGCGGGCTTACAATTCTCCCAACAGCACTTAAGGAGGCTCCCCAAAATGACATTTCCCGCCATTTTATTCATGATAATCGGAATACTTTGCGTCCTGTACGGCATCGCGGTCTTCCTGATCCGCAGCGGCACCATGTTCTATGCCGTCTGGCTCGCCCTGGGCACCTGTTTCCTTCTCATGAGCTTCCTCATCAGGATCCGCTTCTTCGATAAATTGCCCAAAATAGCGAGAGCACTCCTTCTCATAGCCGCAGCCGCCGTGATAGTTCTCTTTCTCATCTGTGAGGGATTTGTGCTGCGCGGCTTCGGCAGCCGTGCTCCGGACGGACTCGATTACCTGATCGTCCTCGGAGCCCAGGTCCGCGAAGACGGCCCCAGCGCCGTTCTCAAATACCGCCTCGACGCGGCCGTCGACTACCTGAAAGAAAACGAATCCACCCTCTGCATCGTCACCGGCGGCAAAGGTGAAGGCGAGCCCCTCACCGAAGGCGAAGGCATGAAACAATATCTCACAGCACAGGGCATCGATCCCGCTCGCATCCTCGTCGAAGACCAGGCTCGCAACACAGTCCAGAACATTCAGTTCAGCAAGCAGCTCATGACCTCTCCGGGCGCCTCCACCGCACTGGTAACCAACAACTTCCACGTCACCCGAGCGACAGCCCTCGCCCGCAAACAGGGCCTTACCAACGTATATGCGATCGCAGCGCCGTCAGACCCCGTTTACCTCCCCAACAACATGTTCCGGGAGTTCTTCGGGCTGACCAAGGATTTCCTGGCAGGCAACCTGTAACCTTCCGGCTTCCTCCCGCTTTAAGGCCGCAGCAATCGCAATCCCGCGCATTAACCATACCCCTTTCACAGCCGGCCCCATAAAGCCGTTCTGTAGCCGAAAGCGTGTCCATATGATAACATTATACGAGAATTATATGCTCATCACAAACAGGAGTAATTAATGAACCGCAAAAGATATCTCTTTTTTGACATCGACGGAACGCTGCTCGCCGGCGGGTATCACGACACCTACATCCCCGACTCCACAGTCCTCGCACTTGAAAAATGCCGCGCAGCGGGTCATTTTCTCTGCATTGCCACCGGCCGCCTCCAAGCGATGGCCGTCGACTGCATGCACGAACTCGGCTTCACGAACATGGTCAGCGACGGCGGATACGGCATCACCATCGACGACAAATTCTACGGCGCCATTCCGTTGCCCAAAGAGCCCGTCGTCCGCCTTATCGACGAGTGTGACGCCCTGGAAATGCCTTGGGCTCTCCAAACCGACAACACCGTCTACCGCACCGCTCCCGACAGCCGATTCGAGGACTTCACCCATGACCCCTACATGAAGACCCGCGTCGTGCCGGGCCTCGATCCCCGCTCCTTTGACAAAATATACAAAGCCTACATCGCCTGCCTCCCCGGCGAAGAGCAGAAGCTGGAGACTCTCAGGGAACTCCCATGGTGCCGGTACCACAACGAATACTTCTTCGTCGAGCCTACCGACAAGTCCGTCGGCATCAAACAGATCCTGGACAGACTCGGCGCCGACTACAGCGACGCCATCGTATTCGGCGACGCCCTCAACGACATGTCCATGTTCACTGACGACTGGACCAAAGTTGCCATGGGCAACGCCTGTCCCGAACTTAAAGCCAAAGCCGATCTGATCACCACAAACGTCGAAGACGACGGCATCTATAACGCCTGCGTCACCCTGGGCCTCTTCTGAGGCCCTTTTCTGATTCAAAAGCCCTTTTTCATGCAGCCGACATTTTTGACGGAAAATCACAACAAAAAAATCCGAATGGCCGTTCACCAGCAGGTGACAGTCATTCAGATTCTTATGATGATATTCCACCCTTTATAAGCTAATTTAGTCGATTTCGATACTAGTCTACCGCTTAGCCCACATTCAGTGAACGGTGCTCTTTAAACCAGATTACCAGACTTACGGCCAATACGCCTGTCAGCACTCCGCAGCTGTCAATTCCCATGTCTCTTAGTTCACAGCTCCTTCCGGGCACGAAAGACTGATGGATCTCGTCTGTCACCGCATACAGGGTTCCCGCCAGCCATGCTGTAATCCTTTCCCTCACTACAGGAACAGGGGTTGTATCTACTGCCATCCACTCCTTCACCGCCGGAACCAGGAACCCGCCAAGGATCATATACTCCGTAAAGTGAGCCCCTTTACGAACTATTAAAACCAGCGTCTCTCTGTCGATCGGCGCGACGCCCTGGAACAGCCGGACGATCAAATCGACGACCCTTCCGCTCTCCTCGCTGGAAAGATCCGCCGGCAGCGCCGACTGGAAAAAGATGAACGCCATGATGGCGATGACAATGATCGTAAACTTCTTATTTCTCAGAATAGACAAATCTCACACTTCCCGAATCAATGATATTCCGCACGCCGGACCGGTCATCCGTCCCCACTGCGGCAAAACCCGCTACTTTGCATCCTGCTTCTTCGATCACCGTCGCGCAGGCCTGCATAGTAGCCGCCGTGCTCATCCAGTCGTCTGCCAGCAGGACCCTGCTGCCTGCGGGAAGGAGCTTTCTCTCAGTGACAAGCACTGTGACCTTATCCCTGTGATTGATGTAAGAGGCAGTCACCTGCTCCTCGGGATCGATCCAGAACTGCTGGTTTCTCCTGATCACGACAAGACCGACTCCAAGTTCACGCGCGAGCATACTTCCGACAATAAAGCCCAGAGGTTCAGGGGAGCAAACATAATCAACTTTTCCGTGAAAAGGTTCCGCAAGATATTTGATCAGCGCGTCGACAGCCTCGCTGTTCGCATACAGGGGGAGCAGGTCTCTTTTGGCGCCCTGCCCTTCGATGGGCAGATCGCGGATCTGTTCTTCAAGCTTCTTAATATCCATTCCCATGGTAAATCCTCCGTAGTAGCATAATCAATCAAGTAACGCCGCCCCCCAAATCCCATCAGGGACATTGGGGGCAAACGCAGTCATCTCAGCTTAAACAAAACGCCTTCGGCGACCGGAGCCAGCTTCATCAGAAGGCCATAGTTCTCATAGCCCGCTGTGTTCTCGCTGGCGCGCTCGTGCACGCTGCTGCTGGACAGGCTCAGAACATACTTCTGATCCTTGGTTATGTAGTTATAATAATCATCAGGCTCGTACTTCGTGATCTCGGCAGTTGTCAGATAGCAGAGCGCGTGCTCAAGTTTACTTCTGTACTCCGCGTCTGTCAGCGCCTCGTAATAATAGCCGTAGCTGAAAGGATCCGAATCCTTGATGCTGTTTACAGCCTCGTCCAGAGTGCCGGCGTCATCCCATGTGGAATCCACTTCATACCAGTCGCCTCCGAGATTGACAACGCTCCACGCGTGTCCGCCCGCATCAGCTTCGGTGTTGCCTGCGATACCGACAATGACAGCCGCGTCGATGCCGGCCTGCTGCAGCAGGTATACATACGCCTGGGAGTAACCGTCGCAGACCGCATAGTGAGGAGTTCCGTTGTTGTCCTCAACCAGCGCGCCGTAAGCGGTATGCGCCAGATTGCTGTATCCGCTCTCCGTACCGTCTTCCATAACAGGCGTATTGTATGCGACCTCATTGATCAGCTTGTCGTGGATATCCTTAGCGACTACTTCCTCGCTCTTGGTCAGATCGATGTCTGCCAGGAACTCGTCTGCCGCGTCGTTGAACTTCGTCATCATCTCTTCGAAGTCGTCAAAAGGCTCCTCGAAGTAGCAGTAAACCATATAAGTGCCGTTTCCGGGCTGCTGGTAAGGCGCGCCGAAGGACATATCCGCCTCAATGCCGTTGTAGAGCCAGAACAGTTCCGGATGGTCATACAGAAGTCCCCAGTAAGAGACGAGAAGCACTTCATAGAAATCAGAAGTGGTCGGATCCACCGAGATATTAGCTACTGTGACGTTGTCCGGATTAGTCGGATCTGACGCGCACATGTACATTGCGTCGTACATAGCCTGCTGATCCCTGTTCATCTCACTGTAATAGTGATAGTTCTTGGCCTTATTTACCAAAAGAGAGTCCGCCGGCGGTGTGTACGCGCGCATCGCTCTGTCCATCTTGTCCGTATCTTCCGCGGTCAGCTCATTCGTCTCATCCATCTCTTCCATGGGTCTGAGACCGTTGAACCCGTTAAGATTGAGCCCTGCCAGAGGCTGCAGCTCGCCTTCAGTTGCGGATGCTACAGTCTGGGATTCCTCTTTGGCCTCAGCGTCTGCGGCTGCAGGCTCCCCGGATTCAGCGGGTGCCGCCTCTGCTTCTGCTGCCTGAGCTGCATCCGCAGGCTCCTCTGCCTTATCCTTCGCAGTCTCCGCCTCAGTCTCCTGAGCAGCTCCCTGCTGAGAAGAAGCGCCGGTTGCTCCGCCACATCCTGCCATCATCGATACTGCAAGCGTCATCGAAAGAAAAACTCCTATAATCTTTCTCATTGTGTCCTCCCTTCAGGTTTCGTTTCAGTTTCCCAATAAACAAAAACAGGTTATTAATTATTATATCACGAAAACGATGCCGCCGTCACTCCCCCACGATCATCCTGAATCTCTGCAGGTCCGCAGGATGCGTTATCTTGAAATTCATGGGGTCTCCCGGGATCATGCAGATCTTCATTCCCGCCACATACGCGATCTCAGTCGTCCCGCGCATCGACATCAGGAACTCATGGCTCTTACCCTCATGGATCTTATAATACTGATGAAGCCAGAATGTCTCCGGCGACTGCCCCATGAACAGCTTCGACCTGTCAAGCAGCTTGTCGACGCCCTTCCCATCCTCGCTGAAGTAGATCGTATCCGTCGCGGGGATCACCGGCAGGCACGCCTCGTACTCCCCGATCGCGCCAAAACACGCGTCGATCAGCTCGCAGCTCACGAGCGGTCTCACTCCGTCGTGGATGATCACCTTGTCAGTCCCTATTCTCAACCAAAACAGTGAGAGCCCGCCGCATCCGAAAATGCCGCAGGCTCCCGATCTTTACTTATTCAACTGTAATTTGCCGGCCGGGCGCAGAAACGCTGCGCAGATCACTCCACTGTAACGCTCTTTGCCAGGTTCCTCGGCTTGTCCACGTCAAGACCCTTGGAAACCGCCACATAGTAGCCCAGCAGCTGAAGAGGGATGATCGCAAGGCTTGCCACGAAGTGAGGATCCACCTTGGGAACGTAGATGACGAAGTCCGCCGTCTCCTCGATCTCGTAGTGGCCGTAAGTTGTAAGGCCCATCAGATAAGCGCCGCGGCTCTTGCACTCGACCATGTTGCTGATGGTCTTCTCGAAGAGCTCGTTCTGGGTCAGGACGCCGACCACAAGGATGCCGTCCTCGATGAGGCTGATCGTGCCGTGCTTGAGCTCGCCGCCCGCATATGCCTCGGAGTGCACATAGGAGATCTCCTTCATCTTCAGGCTGCCTTCCTGGCAGATCGCGTAGTCAAGGCCGCGTCCGATGTAGAAGGAATCGTGCATGTTCGAGTACTTGGACGCGAACCACTGCAGTCTCTCTTTCTCCTCAAGGATCCTGGAGATGCCCGCAGGGATCTTCTGGATCTCCTTGATGTAGTCAAAATACTGCTGCTCGTCAATTCTGCCCCTGACCAGCGCGAACTGCAGCGCCAGCAGGTAAGTGACAATCAGCTGAGCTGAATAGCCCTTGGAAGTAGCTACCGCGATCTCGATTCCGGCCTTGGTGTAGAACACAAAGTCCGCCTCGCGCGCGATGCTGCTGCCCTCGACGTTTACGATGGCGAGAGTCTTGATGCCTCTCTCCTTCGCCTCGCGAAGAGCCGCCAGGCTGTCCGCCGTCTCGCCGCTCTGGCTGATGATAACGACCAGGTCGTTGGGGTTCAGGATCGGATTTCTGTAGCGGAACTCGGAAGCGAGCTCAACTCGCACAGGAATTCTCGCAAGGTCTTCGATGACATACTGCGCAGCTGTTCCGACATGCCATGCGGAGCCGCACGCCACGATATGGATCTGCGTGATCTCTTTGATAATCTCGTCGGTGATCCCGATTTTGCCAAGGTCGATGCGGCCGTTTTCAAGAGCGAAATCCAGGGTATCCTGCACTGCTCTGGGCTGCTCGTTGATCTCCTTCATCATGAAGTGCTCGTAGCCGCCCTTGTCAGCTGCCTCGGCGGAGAAAGTGATCTCAACCTTCTCCTTCTCGATCACATCGCCGTTGAGGTCGTAGAAAACAGCTTTGCCGGGAGAGAGTCTGCCCATCTCCAGGTTGCCGATATAGTAGACCTGATTCGTGTACTCAAGGATCGCGGGAACGTCGGACGCCACATAAGTGTCGTCGTCCGCGATGCCGATGATCATCGGGCTGTCTTTACGGGCGACCCAGATCTCGCCGGGATAATCCTTGAACATCAGCTCCAGCGCGTAAGAGCCGCGGATACGGACCATGGTCTTGGCGATCGCGTCGATGGGGCCGATCTTGTACTTCTTGTAATAATAATCCACCAGCTTGATGGCCACTTCCGTGTCCGTCTGGCTGTAGAACTGATAGCCGTGCTTGAGCAGCTTGTCCTTCAGTTCCTGGTAGTTCTCGATGATACCGTTGTGCACGCCCACAATAAGGGACTCCACCGGTCCGGATCCGGAACCCGTGCAGTTACCCGATACATGGGGATGCGCGTTTGTCTGCGTCGGGTCGCCGTGAGTCGCCCAGCGCGTGTGACCGATGCCGCAGGTTCCCTTGAGGGTGTTGCCGCCGTCCGTCTTCTCGGACAGATTCTTGAGCTTGCCTGTGGCCTTGACCACCTGCGCCAGTTCCTCGCCGTCCCTGACCGCGATACCCGCGGAGTCATAACCTCTGTATTCCAGTTTCTTCAGCCCTGCAAGCAGTATAGGAGCCGCCTGCTTATGACCGGTAAAACCAACAATTCCACACATATAAATAGTCTCCTAATAAAGCCGGGCCCTCTGCCCAAAAACTGACAAAGAGCCCGGCCATCAGCTTTAAATTAAAGTCTTTCGTCCTTCTCGATGTCGAGGTAGTACTTGTAAGTGCCTACCTTCAGCTCGTCGCACGCGGACTCGTCGCATGCGATAATTGCGTTCTCATGCATCTGCAGGCAGCTGCAGGTCCACATCTGGCTCACAGCGCCCTCAACTACGTGTGCCATCGCGCGCGCCTTGTTGTGGCCGCTGATCTCGATTATAACTTCCTTAGCGTCCATAACGGTAGCGACGCCGGTGCACAGCGCATATGCGGGCACCTTCTCCGGATCATTGTCAAAGAAACGGGAGTTAACGATTCTTGTGTCTCTTGTGAGCTTTCTGAGGCCGGTGCGGGATGCAAGGGAAGTGCCGGGCTCATTGAAAGCGATGTGGCCGTCGACGCCGATTCCGCCCAGGAACAGGTCGATGCCGCCGTAAGAAGCGATCTTCGCCTCATAGTTCGCGCACTCTGCTTCCAGATCCTCTGCAAGTCCATTCAGGATATTGATGTTCTCCTTCGGAACATCGACATGATCAAAGAAATAATAATGCATGAAGTACCAGTAGCTCTGGTCGTGCTCTTTGGGAAGTCCTACATACTCGTCCATGTTGAAGGTAACGACGTTCTTGAAGGAAATCTCGCCTGCCTTATACATTCTTACCAGCTCATTGTAGACGCCGATCGGGGAGGAGCCGGTGGGAAGGCCCAGAACGAAAGGTCTGTCTTCCTTGTGCGCCTTGATCTTAGCCGCAATGTAATTAGCTGTCCATTTGCTCATGTTGTCGTAATTTTCCTGAATAACTACTCTCATTTTAATCTCCTTGTGTTCTTTGCGCGGCGCGCAGCGCCGCCCGTTATTATCAATTATCCGTTAATTCCCGCTTCCTGTCACGCCAGGTGACCCTTCTTCGTGATCACGTCGATGACATAATCTACATACTTCTCGCAGGTCTCGATGCTGTCCGCCTCAACCATGACGCGGATCACCGGCTCTGTGCCGGATTCGCGCACCAGAATCCTGCCGTTTTCGCCCAGCTCCTTGCCGACCTTATCGACTGCAGCCTGCACGTCGGGGTCGTTCTGCGCTTCAGGTTTGCTCTTGACGCGCACGTTCTTGAGCACCTGAGGATATACGATCACTGGTGCCGCCAGCGCGCTCAGAGGCTTCTCCTTGGCCATCATGACTTCCATGATCTTCATGCTGGTCAGAATGCCGTCGCCGGTCGTCGCGTACTTGGAGAAGATAATGTGACCGGACTGCTCTCCGCCGATGCGGTTTCCGTAAGTCACCATGTTCTCATAGACATACTTATCGCCTACCTTGGTCTTTTCGTAGTCGATCCCGATCTTGTCCAGAGCCTTGTAGAGGCCGAAGTTGGACATGACAGTTGTGACGACCTTATTGTTGAGGAGCTTTCCTCTCTCCTTCATGTAGCGGCCGTAAATGTACAGGATGTGATCGCCTGTGACCACATTGCCCTTCTCATCTACGCAAAGGCATCTGTCCGCGTCGCCGTCATAGGCAAAGCCAACGTCCAGATTGTTGTCCCTGACGAACTTCTGCAGGTGCTCGATATGAGTGGAGCCGCAGTCCGTGTTGATATTAAAGCCGTCGGGATCATTGTTGATGACATAGGTCTTAGCGCCCAGCGCGTCAAAAACAGCCTTCGCGATCGTCCATGCCGCTCCGTTCGCGACATCAAGGCCGACACGCTTTCCGTTGTAGCTGTATTTTGACAGAGAGATCAGATATCCGATGTAGCGGTTGCGGCCCGCGACATAGTCAACAGTTCTGCCGATCTCGGCGTCCTTGGCCATCGGGATCTCCGGGATCTCGCCGTCGATATACTTCTCGACTTCAAGGATCGTCGCCTCGTCCATCTTCTCCCCGTTGTGGTTCATCAGCTTGATGCCGTTGTCATAATAAGGGTTGTGGGACGCAGAGATCATGATACCGCAGTCAAAATCATCTGTTCTTGTGATATAAGACACGGACGGCGTCGTCGTGACATGCATGATATAGGCGTCCGCTCCTGAAGCCATAAGACCCGTGCAAAGCGCATACTCAAACATATAAGAAGAACGGCGCGTGTCCTTGCCGATCACGATCTTCGCCTTCTTGCCGATCCTTGCCCCGTAATACCAGCCCAGAAAACGGCCGATCTTGATCGCATGATCGTAATTCAGTACTACATTCGCTTCACCGCGAAAACCGTCTGTTCCAAAATATTTGCCCAAAATGTAAGCCTCCTGATCATATAAATCACCAGCCGGCTGTCCGGCCTGTCATACGTTGAGACAGCATCTGTTACAGTGTTGATTCTGCTTTTTCCTCTGTCTCTCACGACGCGCCCGCCGCAGCAGCATCCGCCGAATCTTTCGATCACTGCTGTCCTCGTCAACCTTCCGGTCCCGGCGCTGGCTGTCTCCCCCCTCCTCCGTGCGGGGCAGAAACGCCTTCTAAGATAACACTATATACAATTTTCTCCGATTTAGAAATAGGAAAATCGGAATTCGCCTTCTTTACTCCGCCAGATACTCCTTCATTTTCTCTGAGGCCGAACTCACTGACTCCTCGTCAGGCCACATTACATACAGATCTGTGCCGCCCATCGAGAAAGTCTGCTGCGAATCACCCGTTCCTGTGACCGCCTGTCTTCCGATATCCCAGCCGTGGCCGCTGTCAAGCTGCCATGAGATCACATTCGCGATCTCCTCTGATGTGAAGCTCGTCTGCATACTCCGTCCAACAACGTCCAGAACCTCGGAAGGGTCCCGGAGCAGGTCCGGCGACTGAAGCTTATTCAGGATCGCTGTGAGGACCAGCATCTGGTTCTGGCCTCGCTGGTTGTCTCCTGAACCAAATTGGTATCTGGACCTTGAGAAGACCAGCGCCTCCTCGCCGTTCAAGTGGTTCATTCCTCTTCTGAAATAATAATCGCCTGAGCTGAACTCCACTTCTGAGTTGACATCAACTCCGCCCAGAGCGTCCACAAGCTGGATCAGAGAGTCGAAATTGATCCTGATATAGTCGGAGATTCCGATATCATACAGGTTCTCAAGTGTCCGCATCGATGTTTTGATACCGTACACACCTGCATGTGTCAGTTTGTCGCGCTCGTCCCCGGAGATCCCGGGAATGAAAACATAGTAGTCGCGGGGCGTTGTCGTCAGCAGGATCCTGTGGTCCAGCGGATTCACCGTCATGATGATGTTGACGTCGCTTCGGCTCGTCGTCGAGATCGGTCCGCTCACGTCAATGCCGCTGATCAGAATATTGAAAGGATGCTCTGTCGGATTCACTCCCCGCTGTCTGCTTCCGGGCCGCTCTTCTGCTGTCCCTGATGCCGCTCCTTCTCCGCTGCCTTCCCCTTCGCCGCCGGTTCCGGTGCTTTCCTCAATCTTCGTCTCATATTCCTTCTCCAGAATGACCCGCGTTTTCTGCGAGAACTCTCCCACCGCGTCGTCCAGAAGGTCAATATACGCTTTATTGCAGATCACCGCGTCCAGATTTCCCTCCAGAAGGTCCTGGCCCATCACCACAGGAGTCTCATAATACTGCAGTTTCAGCTCGGAGTCGCCGTTCGCTCCTTTGACTTCTTCGATAACTTCATCCAGATACTCCTTGTTGGCGCCTTCATATACGCCGAAACGGTATCCGCCCGTCTCTTCGATAGACTGCGCAGCATTGCTGTCCTGAACAGCCACCGCGATCGTCTCGATCTGCGTGTCCGCCCCGGCGATCTGGTCCAGCGTTTTCAATATATGTCGCACATATACGACTCCGAACAGCAGCACTCCGCTCAAAAAGATCGCCAGAATGCTGCCGACCGAGTTCACCGCAACCTTTTTGCTGTAAGCCATAAGTCCCGTGATCACCAGCGGGACTAAAGCCGCCGCAACTGCTGCCAGCATATACTTTGAGGGCAGGAGCCTGCTCGAAATGAGCATATATAGCAGAACTGCTGTTACAACCGCCTGGATCCCGGGCATTACCCACTTCAAATATGTTTTCACAATTTCCTCCGCAATTTACATCTTGCAATTTCAGTTCCTGCGCGCTTTCCGCGCAGGCACACAGTTCACTTCTTTCCTTTGATGATACGACGCAGCACGGCTTTCGTGCGCCACTTCGCATGCGTGTAAAAACTCCGCGCCGGATATGCCTCGCACCAGAACTTCACATAGCGCTGATATTCCGGGTCCGTGACGCTGTACTGCTTCCCGTCCCTCACAAAACTTGTGAGCACGCCGATCACCGCCTCTTCCGGCACTGTCTCAATGCTGTACGTGTTGTCGCCGCGGATCGAATAAGTTCCGTCGTCATTCACCTCGATGACCCGGTGCAGCACATAACTCTTCCCGCGTTTGTACAGCGCGACATCGTACTTCTTAAGCCGTCCCTTCGGCACCTCGATCACTACAAGGTCCCGGTTCTGGTACAGCATAGGGTTCATGCTCACACCCTTCGTTTTATAGACCAGTTTCCCGTCTTTTTCAAGTATTTCTTCAAAAGTGCTCATACTATCGTCCTATTTTCTGCCGCAGGATGTGTGCCGCCGCGAGCACAGAACCACCGGCGCTGCGCGTTACTTATCCAGTCTCTGCCTCTCCACCAGCTCCGCGAACACGCCGCCCTTCTCGATCAGCTGCTCGTACTTGCCGTCCTCCACTATTTTGCCCCCGTCCATGACGAGGATCCTGTCGCAGTGGCGGATGGTTGACAGGCGGTGCGCGATGACGATCCTGGTGCAGCGCATTCTGTCAAGGGCGTCCGAGACCTGCTTCTGCGTGATGTTGTCGAGCGCCGAAGTAGCTTCGTCAAGAAGCAGAAGCTTAGGCTTTGGGGCGACCGCCCGCGCGATCATGATGCGCTGCTTCTGGCCTCCGGAGATTCCGCCGCCGCCTTCCTGCAGCACAGTGCTCATTCCCATGGGCATTGCGCGGATGTCGTCCGCGATCCCGGCGATCTCCGCCGCGTCCCAGGCCTCCTGGAGAGTCAGGTTGGGCGCCGAGATCGTAATATTCTCGAAAATGCTGCCGCTGAAGAGCTCGCCCTCCTGCAACACGGTCCCTATCAGTTTGCGAAGGGACCCCAGATCCAGCGTCTGGATATCCTTGCGGTCGTAAAAGATCGCGCCCGATTCGGGCTGTTCGAAGCCCAGCAGCAGACGCAGCAGCGTCGACTTGCCGCAGCCGGTCTTGCCTACGATCGCCACATACTGGCGCGCGGGAATCTTCAGGCTCAGGTCGTCGATGATCTTGCGGCCTTCCTTCTCATAGCGGAAAGTTACATGTGACAGCTCGATGTTGCCCGTGATCGTAGCCACCGATTCGCGCCCGACGTGCTTCTCGGGTTCCGCCTCCATAAGGGGCCGGATCAGCTCAAGGCTCGGCTTGACGGTCGCAGCCGCAATGGCCACTGACGTGATCGCGTTCAGCGCGCCGGAAACGTAAGCGTACGCCGTATTGAAAGCATAGTAATCTGCCACGGAAACGCGGGTTTTCACCGCGATGAAGTACATTACGATGGTGCCCGTCAGCGTGATCGCCGCGTTGAAGACCTTTTGGAACTTCACGATCACAGGCGGATTGAACTTGAGATCCGCTCAGCGCGTATACAGATCAAGCCACTTCGTGAAGACCCGGTTCTCCGCGCCCGACAGCCTTATCTTCTCAACCCCGCCCATCAGCGCGTAAGTGAGACCGCGCTCCTGCGCGCTCAGTTCCATCAGTTCCTTATTGATCTGCGACTGCGCCATATTCCCGGCAATACTCAGTCCCAGTGTCAAAACAGAGACTACCAGCGACGGTATTACCAGCGACTTGGCGTAGGAGAAGATCTGCGTGAGATATACCAGGGAGAATATTCCCGTGATCGCTGTCGAGAAGATCGAGTCCACCAGAGTCGTGCAGAGCGAATTCACATAAGCCAGATACTGGCTCAGCTCACCGGAACTGTATGACTTGAAGAAAGCCGCCGGAAGCGAGAGCACGCGCATCATCGCCGCAGCCTGTACATTGACGCTGAGTTTGGTCCTGATCCGCGACTGCACAAACTGTTTAATGATCGACAGCATGAAAGAACTGATCATGGCAAAGAGCATAAAGCTCATTACCGCTCCCAGAAGCTGCATACTGCCGTAAGTAACCACTTCTCCCATGAGAATGTGATTGAGTTTGGGCAGGATCATGCCGACCAGCGTCACCATGAGCGACGCGATAATAAAAGAAGCGATGTCCCAGGTATCGACGGAATCCGTCATATACCGGATCAGGTCCTTCAGCGTGAGACTCCGCAGCGGAAGCGGCCTGTAGAAGCAGTAGGCCTCATTTCCGATCTTCTGCTCCTCAGCCTTGTGGACCGTCACATTCTTCCCGGTCTTCGGGTCCTTGTACACATACACGCCCGCGCCGTTTCGAACGACTGTGATCACTGCCCCGCTGTCTTTCAGGCTCGTGACCATGACGCCCATGGCGTCCCTGCTCCAGCCCGGCTCCAGCGTCACTTTCCGGAACATGATATCCGAAGCGGTCAGAAGATAGTCCAGCTTCTCCTCAAATCCTTTGAGACTCGCCGGGATCTTCCGGTCCCTGATCCCGAAGTGCTTGAGCAGAGTTTCCAGCGCGTCGTTGACGTCCGCCCCCTCTGCAAAAGTATCCCCGGATTTGCGACCGGTCACAGTCAGATGGAGCTTTTCAAAAGAATCGGAGAGCATCCTGCGCTCCTGCTGTTTTCGATATTCTATCTGTTCGTCAAACCAACCCATCTTTTACCTCATTCCGAAGTTACAAGTCTGGTATATGCTCCGCCTTTTGCCATCAGTTCTTCGTGCGTCCCGCGCTCCACGACGTGCCCGCGGTCCAAAACGATGATCTCGTCGCAGTCTCGGATCGTGGAAAGACGGTGGGCGATCACAATGCAGGTGATGCCCCTCATGCTGATGGAACGGACTACCTCGTACTCTGTTTTGGCGTCCAGCGCGGAAGTCGCCTCGTCCAGGATGCAGATCGTCGGATCCTGGGACAGGGCTCTTGCGATCTCAAGTCGCTGCCTCTGTCCGCCGGAGAAGTCGCGGCCGTTCTCGGAGAGCTTGTGCTGATAGCCGCCCGGCCGAAGAACGATGTCCTCGTGGATATCGGCGTCGCGCGCCGCCATGATCATCTCGAAATCTTCGATCGAGGTGTCCCACATCTTGATATTCGCTGCGATCGTGTCCTCAAACAGCGTCACGTTCTGGTCGATGACCGACACCGAGCCGATAAAAGCATTCCTGTCGATCTCGGAAATAGGATGCCCGTCAAAGGTGATGCTCCCGCTCCAGGGCTGGTAGAGCCCGCTCAGGAGCTTAGCCAGGGTCGATTTGCCGCAGCCGCTGCGCCCGACCAGCGCTATTTTCTGCCCCGGCTTTACGGAAAGCGAGAAATCCGTGATCAGCGGATCGCCAAGAGGCGCGTAACCGAAAACGATGTCTTTCATCTCTATATTTCCGGTGAGTTTCCTGTACTCATCGGTCTTGGGGCGCTCTTCAAGATAAGGATCCGTCGGATAACTCATTACGTCGTCCACGCGCTCCATCTGCGTGATCATCTCCTGGAAGGACTGACCGGCCTGGATCAGAGAGTTGGCCGGCGACATGAAGGAACTCATGAAGCCCTGGAAAGCCATGACCATACCAACTGTAAAGTTTCCGTGCAGCACCAGATACACGCCCGCGCCCAGGACCGCCATATTGGTCAGCGAAGTGACCAGCGAAGGGACCGATCCGAGCAAAGTATTGACCCAGTTATACTTGTGCTGCTGCGTGTTGACGCTGGCCTGGAATCCGGCCCACCTTCCGAAAACGCCCTTCTCTGCGCCGCTCGCCTTGATCGTCTCGATCATGCGGATATTAGACGCCGTCGCGGAGGACAGTTTGGCGTTGTCGCGCATCTGCACTCTGGTCAGGTTCACTCTCTTAGGAGAGACAATGAAGGACATCCCCATATTGAGCGCGATAGCCAGGATTCCGACAGCTGTCAGAGGCGCGCTGTACTTGAGCATGGCGATCAGATAGAACACCATCATCAGCGCGTTCAGCGCCAGCGGAGCGAACGTATTTACCAGACTCCCGGCGATCGAGGCGTTTGTGGACTGCCTGTCCGCGATATCCGACGCCATTCTCTGGCTGAAGAACTGCATAGGGAGCCTGAGCACCTTCCACAGATATTTAGAACTGCCTACTGCTTCCAGTTTGCCCTGTATGCGCAGACTGTAAACCGTCGCGATCCACAGCACCACAATATAGACGATCGCGAAAGCGCTCATACCAATGATAAAGGGATTAACCCACTCCGGATTACTGCCGCTCAGCAGACGGTCCAGAAAGACCCTGCTGAAAACAGCACTGATAATTCCCATCAGAGACGAGATCGTCGTCGTAAGCACTACGAAGATCACAGCCGACGATGTGCCTTCCAGCCGCTCTTTTGCATAAGAAAAGACGGTCTTGCGTTTGCCCACAGGTTCAAAATCCGGTCCCGGCTCTACAGTCAGCATAACGCCCGTGTACTCCCGGTCGAACTCCTCCATCGACACCTCGACGCGCCCGCGCGCCGGGTCGTTGAGCACCGCCTTCCCGCGATGGAATCCGCACAGCACCACAAAGTGGTTGAAGCCCCAGTGTATAATGCACGGAAAAGGCCCCTCGGCGATCAGATCCTCCGGATCCACCCGCCACGCCTTGGCCTCCATCCCGTAGCTGCGCGCGGCCAATATGATGTTTTTCGCATTCGCGCCGTCTCTGGACACGCCGCAGTCCACCCTGGCCTGTTCCAGAGGGATGAACTTCCTTTAGTAGTGCATGATCATCGTCAGCGACGCCGCGCCGCACTCCAGCACTTCCAGCTGCATCACCACAGGCACCTTCACGACGCCTTTGGTCCTGGGCTGCGGAATATTCTTCTTATCACTCATGAGAAATACCTCTCGGCAGTCAGTTAAAGAACAGTTCGATCGGCGACAGTTCCTCGGTCACCAGCGTTCCCGCCGCGATCCCGTCCGTTCCCAAAGGCTCCGCGAGATCGATGGGATACACAATATCCCCGACTTTGAGCCCTCCGGTGATCATCACATAGACATTTGTGCTTTCTTTGATCACCTCCGGAGCCAAAACGTCCGGCACCAGCTCTTTCTCTTCGCCGTCTATCTTCACCGTCCTGTACTGCAGAACGCCTTTTATCGCCGATTCAGGCACTATACAGGTACTCCCGCCGTTTTCCGTCACTACCACGGCCTGCGTCGTGGCCTCGATCCTTCCGAACACGGCCCAGATGAAGACCCCGATCAGAAGCAGGATCACCGCCGACAGGATCATCCACACTCCGGGCGAAGTTACCCGCAGATAGTCGTTGAGCTGCTCAGGCGACTCCAGCCGCTCCAGATTCTTCTCGCGAAACAACTTGGTCTTCTCTCCCGCGTTTTTGTTCGCGCCGCCATTGCCGCTTGCTGTGCTCTTTTCATTCGTCTCTGCCATGGGTCACCCCTCCTCTCCCGCGCTGTGCAGGATAAATTTACCGTCTTCGATCACCATGCCCGTCAGCCTGCCGCCTTTTCCGCAGCCGGTATCGATACATATGACGCCTCTCTGAGGCAGTTCCTGCCAGGTTCCCTCCGGGATCTGCTTTACGGGCTGCTCCAGCCCGGGAAACCATGTCACTTTCTCCAGCGCGATGTGCCCCACGATCGTAAGAGGTCCCGCGTACCGGTTCTCCATTGCCACGCCGTGGTCATGGATCATCGTGTAATAATCATTCATCTCTATCGGATCTACTTTCAGTCCCGCGTGCACGCACTGGAATCCTTCCCCGCGGTAGAACGGGACAACATGCTCCCTGACCATTTGGAACACGCCCCAGAAATCCGGCCCTCGGTCGAACAGATCGCCCAGAAGGATCAGCCTGTCCGCCTTTTCATCCGGTATGATCTTAGCCAGCAGCAGCCTCAGCGCGCCGCTGCAGCCGTGTATGTCTCCGATAATGATCGTTCTCATTTTCAAGCCTCCGGCCCAAGGTACTCAAATCCAAGCATCGTAAGGTCGTCAAACTGCTCGTCGCTGCCCACGAACTCGTCCACCGCGCGCCGCACGTTCCTCAGAAGGATCGCCGGATCTGAGTCCGGATCCTTGTTCAGGGCGTCGAGCATGCGCTTCGTGCCAAAGAGTTCTTCTCCTCCGCGCGTCGCCTCTGCAACACCGTCCGTATACAGGAAGAGCTTGTCGCCGGGTTTAAGATCCAGCTCATATTCTTTGTAAACGATGCCGGGCATCGCGCCGATGACCAGCCCGTGCTTGTCCTTGAGAAGCTCGAACTTATTGCCTGTCTTGATCGCCGGGTACTCGTGACCCGCATTAGCTGCCGTGAGTTTACCGGTGCTGATCTCCAGAATTCCGATCCACACCGTAACGAACATCTCCATCCTGTTGTTGGAGCACAGCGCCTCGTTCGTCTTTGTCAGGATCTCGCCCGCATCCCTTCCGAGCATCGCGCAGCTCTGGATTATGATCTTGGAGATCATCATGAACAGCGCCGCGGGGATACCCTTGCCGCTGACGTCCGCGATCACCATGCACAGGTGATCCTTATCAATAAGGAAGAAATCGTAGAAGTCGCCTCCGACCTCCCTGGCCGGATCCATCACGGCGTAAATATCGAACTCGCTGCGCTCCGGGAAAGCAGGGAAAATGCTGGGCAGCATGCTCTCCTGGATCTGGTTGGCCATGTGCAGTTCCGTGCCGATCCTCTCCTTCTCCGCGGTGACGCGCCGGACTTCACCCACGTATTCCACCGTCCTGTGGGACAGTTTGGCAAAAGATTCCGCCAGTACTTCTATCTCATCATCCGTCCGGTACTCGTCTTCCATCGTGAATTCCAGGTTGTTCTCGCTCAGATTAGCGATCCTCTTCGTGATCAGGTTCAGAGGCCGAACGATCCTTTTGCCCAGGATGATCGCCGAGGCAATTGCCAGGATCACAACGGCAAAATATACCAGCCTCATCGTCATCCTGATCCTTCCCATTTTTGAAAGATAGGTGGATCCGGCTTCTTCCTGTATCGCCTGATAGCTGGAAGTCAGCATCTCAGCGGGCTTGTCCGCCATCGCCTGGTCAAAAACATAGAGCAGCGTCCATCCCAGCGTGCCGATCGGCGAGCCGGCCATATAATAAGTTCCACCATCCATGTGAACCAGTCGCACGCCGGTATTGCCTTTCATAGCGTCTACGACCATGGTGGCCAGTTCGCTGTTCGAATTCGTGCGCAGGTCTGTGGCGTTCGCGGATTCCACTGCGCGGAAAATTCCGCTCTCTTTGGGCGACAATATCACATGCCCCGCGCTGTTGATCACGCATTCGAAACCGCCGTTTGACTCAGAGGACTGGATCGCTTCATTCATCGAGTTCAGGAACAGGTCAGATCCGACGACCGCAACCAGCTCGCCGTTCGCATAGACGGGCATCGCGCATACGATCCCTATATCGCCGGTAAAAGCATCCACCTCCACGTCCGTGAAGATAAGGCTTTCCTTCTCCACCGCCTGCTTATACCACGGGCGGGTCCTGCAGTCGTAGATCACTCTCTCGCCGCTTTCCGAGAACTTCGAGCCCGAGCGGTCGTCCACAACCAGAAAAGCGCCTTCCGGCAGCGCGATAAAGCAGGAATTCGTATCCTCCGAAGCGCCGAAAAGCGTAGACATCATATCCGTCATATTTGCTGCGAGGCCGATCCTGTCCGCGATCTCCTCCTCATTGACGTCGTCCGCGAGGATCGTCTGGCACACGATCCGGCCATCCTGCGACTTATCCGGCGCGGCGTACTCCTCACGTCCTACAGAAGAGGGATCCTGGAACAGCTTCCCGGCATATTCGCCCATCATTTCCACTCGCACTGCAAGATTGTGGAAGACCTCGTCTGCCATCTGCGCCTTCAGCACCGTGGTCTGGTCCATGCTCTGGTCCACGATATCGTTCATGATCCCGTTCGTGATATCCGTCAGCGCCTGCTGCTGTTTGCCTATTGTCTCTGCATTGACGTCCTCCAGCATTTTGTTCTGGTACAAACTCATCCCCATGAAAGCCGCTGAGATCACAATGATCGTGATCAGGATCAGATTGACCACCTTATTCTCAATTCCGCCTATGACCAGGTTTTTAAAAGTCTTCATAAACTATTCCTTCTGGCTCATCACGCCTTCTTCGATGTGCAGCGTATAGTCGCAGATGTCCAGCGCCGCGCGCCTGTGTGTCACGATGATGCAGGTCTTGTCCCGCATCTTCGAAATATTCTTCAGAAGCTTTGCCTCCGTCTTCTCATCCAGGGCCGAGGTCGCCTCGTCCAGCAGCAGGATCGGCGCCTTGGTTAACAGCGCCCTGGCAACAGCCACTCTCTGTGCCTGCCCCTCGGACAGGCCAACGCCCCGCTCGCCGAGCACCGCGTCGTATCCGATGTCCTCCACAACAGCCGTCAAACACGCCGCGTCCACAGCCGCCTGGATCTCCTCGTCTGTCGCCGAGTCCGTAAACATCGTCAGATTGTCTCGCAGCGTCCCTGAGAACAGCGTATTTCCTTGGGGAACATACGCGAACAGTGCCCGCGTGCCCCTCGAAGCCGGCACCTCCAGGTCTCCCGCCCGGAACAGCATGCGGCCCTTTGTCGGCCTATAAATTCCAAGAAGAAGCTGGAACAGCGATGTTTTGCCGCCTCACGAGATCCCCGTCAGCGCCATGAAGTCGCCCCTCTTGATCGTCCAGTTCACGTGCTGCAGAACTTCCTCGATTCCATCATCATACTTAAACGTAATGTCGTCCATCACGATCTCGTCAAAAGAGTGAAGCACCTCACCCTCTT
>CAMOIJ010000007.1 GCA_946615865.1 uncultured Lachnospiraceae bacterium
CACATCTCGCGGATTCCTGCTCCATAAGCTGCTTCCACTCCTGCGGAGTATTGCAACTCGTGCTCTTTCTGACACCGTCCGTGAGCGCTTCCGCATTCACATAAACCACGTCCAGATCACGCAGAAAGTCGCGTATCCGCAATTTCTCTTTCCGACCGTCCGCAAGCCTCTGCGTAAGTTCAGGCAGGACCCTCTTGTGATAAATACCCAGGAGTGTCTGGAGCCTGCCACCTCCGTCAATGACGAGCACTGCGTCGTGCCGATGCGAATCATCTGCCATATATGTCATGAGTTCACGCGCCATCTGCGCATCGGCGAAAGGCGTATCCACCGGCGTCACGAACAGGTACTCTTCCCTGCAGACTGTCAGCGCGGCCTCCAGGCCGCCCATGGGGCCGCATCCCGGAAATCTGTCGGAGACTTTCTGTGCCCGGATCTCGGGATAGCTCTCTCCCGTTCCGATTGAAAGCCAGACATCTGTGCACGGCGATTCCTCTCCTGACAGTGCACGAAGAAGGCGCACCGCATTCGGTGTGCCTTCTGCTGCAAGCATCGCTTTATCCGTTCCCATTCGGCGGCTTTTCCCGCCGCATAGGATCACTGCACTCATTTTATATTGCTTCATCATAATCATTTGGGCCTGTTATTCAGTTTAAAAAGATCTTCTGCAGGAAATTGTAGTGACCAAGCGACCAGAAATCGCCGTCGTGACCATATCCTTCTACAAGATCATTTTGATTGGGAATTCCCTTTTTGTCCATCTCTTTTCCGTAGTAAGCTGTAACTTCGATATTCCAGGGATCTTCTGTACCGACGGTCAGATAGATATAGCGGGGCATGGTCTCAGGGGATTCGATCGTAAAATCATCAAAGATCGGCCAGTTCCAGTAAGTTCCCGCATAGTACGGAGTAGGAATAACGCCCGGGTCGGGAGCAAGGCTTGCGATGTACGCTATTTTGGACTGCCACTTGAATCCGGTGGCAAGGGATGTCGTCGCGCCCTGAGAGACTCCGGAAACCGCTGTGTTCAGGCGGCCTGTCTTCACACTATAGCGTTCCTCAATAAAAGGCATGAGGTCGAGACCGATATCATCGACAGTCTTATCGTAGGAAAGGCGCATCTCTTCCTCTGTCTTGGAATCCTTGTCCGCAAGAGGATCTGTGTACATGTCGACGCCGACAATGATCATCGGAACTGTCAGCCCTTCACTGAGCATGTTGCCATACAATGTTTGCAGGCTTGAGCCTTCATAGACGTGGGAATCATAAGCGCCGCCCCACCCGTGGATCATGTAGAGAACGGGATACTCCTGTGACTCGTCGTAACCGGCCGGCAGCAGCACGTTGCAATATTTGTTGTCACCTGCAGTCGCGGAATAGTATTCTACATCCTCATCGATCGTGCCGTAATCCACATCGCCATGCCTCTCAAGGAGTTCTGCGGGGACAGAGTCGTAAGTCTCCATGGCATAGAGATCGCGAAGGCCTTCATCTGCTGCGGGTGAGGTGGAAGCATCCGATGTCTCTTCTCCGGTATCTGATGTCGTCTCCGCTTCCTGCGTATTTGATACTGTACTATCCGCCGCCGTATTCTCGAGTGCCTGGGTATCTGCTGCCGGACTGTCTTTTGCCGAAGCAGCTTCCGCCGCCCCTGCTCCGCAGGCTGCAAGACTAAGGATCATAATACTCCCAAGAATCAGGGCCGATATTCTCTTCATTATACTCATATTTCTGCCTCTTCCATTTAAGTCTTTTCTGTGCTTTTTTACTGTGACTTCATTATATATGTTCTGACTACGCCTCGCTAATAGTTATAATGAATATCTTGATATTCATAAATTGCATAAGAATACCGCCGGCCAGATTTTCCTGATCGGCGGTACAATTTTTGGATCACTTCAGCGTGATCGCAGCGCCAAGCTCTTCGAACTTTGCTTTCAGAGCTTCTGCTTCTTCGATGGAAACGCCATCTTTGATTATCTTCGGAGCGGCTTCGACAAATTCCTTCGCCTCTCTCAGCCCAAGTCCCGTAATCTCACGAATGGCCTTGATGACCTTTACCTTTTGCGAACCGAAATTCGTCAGTTCTACATCGAACTCGGTCTTCTTCTTAGGTGGTTTCGGATCCTTTGGTACAATTTGCGTTATGGCTGCAGAGACACCAAACTCTTTTTCGCATGCTTTGGTAAGTTCGAGCAGCTCCATTACTGTCAGTCCCCTAATAGAATCAAGGATTTCAGAAATCATCAGTTTTTCCATGTATATCGCCTCCTTTCTGATCATGGAAACACAAAGGAAAAGCAAATACAAAAAGCCGCCTGTCTCTTCGGACAAGCGGCTTTCTTAACAATGATCACTGCAGTCTGTCTGGTTATCCCACGGTTCGCGCAAAGGCTCCCTGTGCCAGACATCCACTTGATCCGTTCTTAAAAAGGCATGCATAATTAAGCCATTCCGCGTATTTAGCAGTCAGCCTAATTGTCCTCTGGAGATCAAACAAGCGATTTGTATTTTTTAAGCCGTTCGTATTCATCATCAGCATTGCCTTTCCTTTCCGGACCTGTGGTCCTGTTTCTATCGGTTAGTATAGCGTTTCAGATTCGGTTTGTCATTCAACTACAAGTATAACCGGTAGTTGCTTATAGTTTCTCCTTTCCCGGTCGTAATCGTGAAATCATAAATCATATAGCAGTACTCTTGTGAAGTATTATATTACATTAAGGAGTTTGGCCCCATAACTGCGGTTACCTTTCCGTTTTCCGTATAAATCTGCTTGATCATGCGGGACTTACCCCTTTCATGTTGAGAAAATAGACAGCAGGGTCGTCGGTTTTAAGCAGTTCCTTATAATCCATGATCGTCCCGAAGACTTCCGACAGACTGTCCCTGACACCAAGAGGGTGGTCCTTATTATCTCAAAAAATGCTATGGGAAAATCCGCTGTCCCGGAAGTAAGGATCTCCCTTCCCTTTACATCAATCTGATCGACAGAATTTGTAATTACCATTCTAACTCCTTTTCAATCTGACGATATATTCCTATTTTCATCCCAAGATCTGACGATTTTTTCCTTCATATCCCCAAATAATATACTATATAATCCTAATCGGTAGTTCACCATAACTAAACCGCATCTCCTCTTCCGTTTTGTTGTTCTTGTCCGCAAGGATGTCCGTGTACATGTCAACACCGACAATGATCATGGGAACCGCCAGTTCCTCATTCAGATACTCTATTGACTCGTCATAGCCCGCGGGAAGCAGTACATTGCAGTATTTGCGGTCGCCTGCCGTTGATGATTCATATTCAACATCCGTTTCGACCACACCGTAATCGACGTCATCATGTCTTTCCGTATAATAATCGGGAACGGTATCGTATGTCTCTATGGCATAAAGATCAGTGCTTCCTGATTCCGCGACAGGTTCTGTCTCCGGTTCTGCAGTTTCCTCCGTTAACGTTGCTTGTGCGCCTTGCCCCGAAATGCTGCCGCAGGCTGCGCATATGACAGTAAACGCCAATATGAATATAAGTGATACTTCTTGATCACACCCCCAATGATGATACATACCGACTACGGCATTACAATCTATACACCTTTTATTCCTAATTATGATTGTAACGGGAATCCTGCTGTATGGTTTTCTCCACAAATCTCGCATAAAGCTATTAACGGGGGCGGGAATTGGTGTATAGTAAAACTGTATTGTAACGGCAATTATGGAGCCATCGCTGGAGATATTGACCGCGGCGCATACGGCTGATGGTCTTTCCAAACGCCATGGTTTACAAGGGGACATGCTACGCACAGCCACAAGACGTCCAACGTGTCCCGAGCGTCAACCAGGCTCCTTGTCGGAACATCAACCGGTCAAAGCATTCCCGATAATTGTGAGCAGTTACTGAATAAAAATATAATATCCTCCGATGAAAAAATTACTTATCCGTCTTTTCCGCAAGGCTTTTTTGCTAATGGATCATAGTTTGCACAAGGTGTTTACCAACAGTGATGGCACCGACGGGATGTATCCCAAATACATCTTGCCCGCCGAGGGAACTATCCTGCGATGGAACGACTATTTCTTTGGCAAAAAGGTGTTCGGTGCTCTAAAGAAGCGCATCGACACCGCCATCCTCGAGAACATGCCTGGGGATATCCAACCCGCTGAGCGCCGCCGCTTGGAGAAGGACATGGTGCAGAGTTTGTTGGCTTTGGAAATCACACCTCTGGAGTATTTCATGTTCGACTTCCCCCGTTTGCCCTACAGCGAGCGCACCACCTATCTTTCCGATACGGAGCGTTGGCGTGTGCTCCATCAGATTTTCGGAAAGGAAGTGCGTATGGACCATGCCGACAAATGGCGCTTCTATCAGATGACCAAGCCATTTTTCCATCGGGAGGCATGCAAGGTGGGCCCGGGAGCCGACAAGAAGGAGTTCATGGCTTTCTATTCACGGCACCCGCGCTTTTTCGTCAAGGAACTCACCGGCTGTTTCGGAAGAAACACCTACATGCTTGAGCCGGAAGATGCTCTCAGAGCGGAGATGCTCTACGAGAAAATGTATGATTATGGCTCTTGGATGGTGGAGGAGCCTATCCAGCAGTCGAAGGAAATGTCCTCTTGGAACGCCTCTTCTGTCAACACAGTGCGTGTGGCTTCATTTATCACACGCGAGGGCGTACACCACAACTTCACGCCTATCTTCAGAGCCGGGCGTGCCGGCTTCATCGTGGACAACGGCGTCAGTGGTGGAATAGGCGCGGGCATCGACGTGGAAACAGGGCGCATCTGCACGGAGGGATTCGACGAGCATGGGCATCTTTACGAGCAGCACCCCGACTCGGGCGTGTACTACATGGGGTGGCAAATGCCCGACTGGGATGCTCTGTTGCGCCTCACCGAGGAGATACACCGCTCGCTGCCTTCGTATCACCGCTATGTAGCCTTCGACTTGGCGCACACCCCACAAGGATGGGTGCTGGTGGAGGGCAACTGGGGCCAAGTGATTTTACTCCAAAGAGGGGCAAGAAAAGGTGTAAGAAAGGAATTCCTCGAATATATCCGATGAAGTTCAATAAAATGACAAGGGGACGGTTCTACTGACAACTTTTGGAACAAAGTTGTCAGTAGAACCGTCCCCTTGTCACTACTTCACGTTCGGCATGATCAGCAGGATGATCCTCAAATAACTCCCATTCCCTTTGCCACCAGTGTGATGAAATCCTGGACATTCGTGACCACTGTCGTGGCGCTCAGGCTCCCTCTGTCAAGGAGCTTGTTGACTACGAACTCGTCCGCATCCACCGCATAGAAATAGACCGGGCGCACTGTCCCGTCTTTCAAGACACGGAAAGAGGGGGTCATGTTGCCAACCGCAATCGTATGGAGCATTGTTGCCAGACATATGACCGTGGTGCAGTCTCTGATCTCCTCTCTCATTGCCGATGCCGCCAGATATGCGTCGCTGATCACTTCGGGAAGAGGGCCGTCATCACGGATTGAACCTGCCAGCACAATGGGAACATTATTTCTGACACAGCTGCAGATGATCCCGTCATCGAGATCATAGTCCCTGATGAACTGCGGGATAGAACCGCTGCGGCGGACTTTGTTGCACACGTCCAGATGATTGTAGTGTCCGTTCGGCTGGGATCTCTGGGTATAAATATCCTGTCCGAGCGCTGTGTGCAGAAGCGCCCCCTCCAGATCATGTGTTGCCAGCGCATTTCCTCCCATCACTACCTGTGCATAGCCGTTGTCGATCAGCGCTGCCATTGCTGCTCTCGCATCCGCGTCAAAGGCAAAGGCCGGCCCCATGACCCACACTATTTTGCCGCCGTGGCTCTTTTCATATCTCAAAAGCGCGAAAAGCCGGTCATAGTCCCTCGCGTAAGAGGTCTCTCTGCTTCGTCCCTGACGGAACACGAACTGATCGTCGATCCGGTCAAAGGGGTCCTCAAAACCACGGCTGTGCAGGTAAATCCCTTCACGGCAGTTCTCACTTCTTCCGAGAATGACCAAATCACCCTTTTTAATATTCCTGGGCTCCACGACATCCAGCCGGCCTTCTTCGCGGATCAACACGCATGAATCCATCCGGCTCTCCTGCGCCAGTTTCCACTCTCCATGGATCTTGAAATACTCCGGATACATAGAAGTACTGTGAAAATATTCAGGTGCAACGCCATCCATCTCCGCTGCGGCACACTTAACATCCGGTGCGCTTACAAATTTTTCCTGCGTAAAATCCGGGTGATGATAGATCGGCATTTCAAATGACATTTCTTCCTCCTTTTCTGCCTCAGCGGGCAAATCCTTTATTGTTATACAAAGCTGTCTGAACCGGATTAACGATCTACACAGGTTCTCTTTCCAAAGGGCAGCTCATGCACCTCGGCCCTCCCCGTCCCCGGGACAATTCGGAGCTTGGGATCTCGAGAACCGTAATACCGTGCTCTCTGAGCAGTCTGTTCGTCACATTGTTCCTGTCATACGCGATCACAGTCCCGGGGCGCACGCACAAAGTATTGGAGCCATCGTTCCACTGCTCCCGTTCGGATACGATCCTGTCGCTTCCGCCGCATTTGATCAGCGTCACCCTGTCGGTCTCTGTGTACTCCGAGAGGATCGACTTCAGATCCTTATTCAGTTCCCTCACAGTGAGTCCGCTGATCCCGCTTCCCTTTCGGATCTCGAACACACGCAGCGTTCCCAGGATTCCCGGATGTACCAGAAACTTATCTCTGTCCAGCTGTGTGCAGACAGTATCCAGATGCATGAAGGCCCGAATGCGGGGAATGTCCAGAGCCAGAACAGTCTCGACCTCGCCGTTTTCATCCAGGAACAGGTTTTTGGCCAGTGTCTCAATAGCTTCCGGCGTTGTCCTCTGGGAGATGCCGAGCGCGATCACTTTTGGGCTGAGCACCAGTATATCCCCTCCCTCGATCCGGTTGAGGTACTCCCGGCGGTAATAATAGCGCAGCCCGGGAGAATACACTGGATGATGGGCCAAAATATACTGGGCAAAGATCGTCTCCCTCTTTCTCGTATCCGAATACATCCTGTTGAGACTTACTCCCCTGCCGATGACCGTAAACGGATCTCTGGTAAAATACAGATTGGGGATCGGATCAAGAAGAAACCGGTTCTCCCGCTGCACCAGTTCCGCAAGCGGCTGCCTGTTTCTCACCCCAAGTTCCGCGGCGGAGACGCCTGCCATCGTTTTGTATACCAGCGCCTTTTCTTCCCGGATCGACATCAGATACGCGGCCAGTTCAGTCTCGAAGTTGCGTGGCTTGCTTCCTCCCTCCAGGATCAGCTGGTGTATGAACTGCTCTTTCAGATCCGACTCCGCCCGCAGGGTCTCTGCCATGAGGTCGCAGAGATAGACAACCTCCACGCCCTGGCTTCTGAGAGTATCCGCAAAGGCGTCGTGTTCTTCTCTCGCCGTTTTGAGATAGGGAATGTCGTCGAAGAGAAGCCTTTCCAGTTCTTTCGGGATCAAATGTTCAAGTTCTTTACCCGGTTTGTGCAGCAGCACTTTTTTGAGCTGCCCGATTTCGCTGTAGATCTGCATGCTGTGTACTTCCTTTCTCCGGGGTCTTAAAGATGATGTTTGTTCCGTCTATCTCCTGCGTTGTACCTTTAATGTCTTCAAGTAAGCTTCCTGTTCATTAACGCTCTCCTCGTCCTCTCCCAGGTCCTCTGCATCAATGACATGCAAACCATTCTTCATCAATAGAGCTCCTTCAGGACCAGCACGGTAATCCCGGGGTTATCTCCCGGCATGATCCGCTTCACTCAAATTTATTCACCTCCACGAAGATTATCCAAACTGATCAGCGCAGGAAAACACTATGTTCCTTTACTCTTCCAGTATATCATAGTTGCTCATTCTTCTTTTTCATTTCACACCGTGACCCTCAGAAAAACACAAAAGGCCCCGAAGCAGTTAGCTTCGGGACCGCAAATGTAATACCGCTATTCTTTTTTGCTTACAGCGTCCTTTTGTTCCGGCGCAGTGCCGCCATCCGGTCCAGATTGCCATGGCTGATCTGATGTTCCAGTGCGGCGACGATCTTATCTTTCCTGAAAAGGAAATCGGGGCCGGAGAGATTGACGCCGGAGATCGTGTAGTGTGTGATGAAGGAACAGTCGCAGGTCAGATTCTCGACAAAGAGCTTCAGTTCCTCCAGCATTTCCTTCTCGGAAAGCGGTTCGAATTCACCGCGCTGTGCCTCCTCCAGAAGAGGCGTTCCCGGAAAGAGCGTAAGACCGCCGGTTCCCACCAGCATGGGCTTGCACTGGCTGAAGATCTTCGCGGAGTTAACAGCATGCTCGCGACTGTGCGACTTGCCGGCAACACCATTCAGAAATGTCATCCAGTAATCGATCCCTGCCTCCTCCAGCTTGTGACACTGTTCAAGGACATCCTCTGCATGATAACCCTTATGGATCCAGTCAAGGGTCCAGTCATCGCCGCTTTCCACACCGAGAGAGATCTCACGCATCCCCAGCTCCTTGAGCTTCTTCAGCTCGTCAACCGTCTTATTCTTCAGATCAGTGACTCTTCCTGCCAGATAAATATATTCCATCTTCGGCAGGTATTTGTGAATCATCTCAAAGATCGGAGCCAGCTTGTCATAACTAAGGACAAGCGGATTGGCGGAAAGCAGCTGGATCGTCCGGGCGTCCGGATCATACTCCGCAAGCTCCTTCAGGTCCTCCTCGATCCATTCCATCGGGGACATTCGGAAGGGCACTTCCTTGTACGTGGTGCAGAACTTGCACTTATTATGGGTGCAGCCCTGGGTGATTTCCAGAAGCGGCCAGGTCGGCCAGTAGGGGTTTCTGTATACGGTTCCTGTAAAATGCATTTTTTTCTCCTTTTTACAGCTCAGTCAAAAATTTTTCCAACAGCATACGCTTAAAGTGCTCTGCGTTCAAAATGGCAGTTTACTGGTGTTCTGCCCCTGCTGTTCCTGTTTATGGTCCGAGTTTACATAAACTCCTTGAAAGAATCTACTTACAGAACTATAATTCTGAAAAACAATCTTACATAATTGACTTTTTGTAAAAAGGAATGTATTTATGGCTGAGATCACCAAGATGTGGATCGCGGATAAGATGCGGGAGATCATGAAGCACAAGCCCATCGATAAGATCCGCGTGACAGAGATCTGCAAAGCGGCCGACACTACCCGGCCGACCTTTTATTACCATTTCAAGGACAAGTATGACCTGGTGGCCTGGATGTTTTTCACAGACGCCTATGGCACTGATATAACCTCTGTCTCTTCTGCCGCCGCAGGGATGAATAAGATGAAACAGGAAATCCTGTTTTACAAGCGTGCTTACGAGGATTCCTCTCAGAATGCCCTCTGGCACTATATGGTGGAATACTTTACGAAGCGCTACTCGAACCTTGCAAAAGAAAAGCTGGGCACCGATCTTCTCGATCCCCAGCTTGCTTACAGTATTCGCTTTTATTGTATGGGGGCCGTCGGCATGACGCAGGAATGGGTCTTAACCGACAACATCACTTCGGCGGAAACTGTTGTGCAGATGATGTTTGGCTCTATGCCGGAAAACCTTCGGAAGGTTCTCTTCTAAAACGCATTTATCGTGCTATCCTGACCTCGACATTCTTTCCGGAGAAGGCAATGCCATATCTTACGATTTCGCTTATACCACGATCTTCCAGATCTTCCTGATAGTTTCTGTTTTCCGTCTGCACAAGAGCTTCTTCTGCCAGCTCAGGCAATTTATCTTTCTCTGATACGGACACGGCCTTGAACTCCATCAGGATACCGGGCAAAGTCTTGTCCTTAGGCTCAAGCTGAAGATCAAACCTTCCTTCACCGGACTCTCTGTTAGAGCGTATGTAATACTTAGAAGAAAGACTGGCCACCAAACCAAGCACCATTCCATGATAAAACCCTTCTGCCGCTCCGTCGTAGAAAGAGATGCTGGTAATCATATATTTTCTGAGCGCTTCCTGCATGCGCTTCGCATCACTCAGATAGACCGCTTTTTCTATCTCAGAGATAATGCTTCCCGGTTGCTTTGTACGAATCCAACTGAGGATTTCTGTATTGTAAATTCTCTTGATTTCAGCATTGGGGAGACGAAGAGAAGCAAACGTTCCGATCTCTGTTTCCTCAGGCCTTCCTGCAGGCGTCAGATACCCTGCCAACAGCAAAAAACTGAAAATCGTATCATTGCCGTCCGTCATGCGAGGATAAACAACTTCCATATCCAGCGATGCGTGAATCTCTTCGCCCTGCATGACTTTTGCCAGGTCATCAGCAATCTCCGGCGTCAGGCCTGTCAGAATCTCCCTGATGATTTCATTATCGCTGGTGTTTGCCCAGTACGGTTTTGCCTGTCCGCCGAAAGCAAAGTAATTCGTGACGGACCATGGATTATAAATCTCTGTATTTCCGAAATGGTAACCATCATACCAGAAGCGAATCTCATCCATCACCTCAGGCTTGTCATAGTAAGAAGCCATTTCCTGAACCTCATCTTCCGTAAAGCCGAAATACTCGCTGTACTTGTCATCAAGTACAGTATTGACGATCGGGTTATTCAGGCCGCTGAAGAGATTTTCCTTTGAAACACGCATGATTCCTGTCAGGACACCAAAAGCCAGGTCTGTATTATCTTTAAGTCCTCCGGACAAAAAATTACGCATAAAGGAAATGACTTCTTTATAAAAGCCCCGGGAATAGCCCTGCTGTATCGGTGTATCATATTCATCGACCAGGATCACTACTTTTGATCCATGATGAACAGAAAGCATATGCGTAAGGTTCAACAGAGAACGCTGCAGTTCCACGCCGCTTAGGGTTCCCTTCTCCATTCTGTCTATGTAGTTTTTTGCATCAGCATCAAGTACGGCACTCCTAAGCAGTTCCGGGTGGCGTTTGTATTCATCCTTTACGACCAGGCGGATTGCCTCCATGGACTCTTCCCATGTGTTATATTTGATATCCTTAAACGTGAGCATAACAACAGGGTAAATCCCCTGCATGGATCGATATTTCTCCCCGCACAACCAGATTTTTTTGTCTTTAAAATACCGAGATGTGTCGTCCTCCGTTTTTTCGAAGAATGTCTTGATCGTATTGATCGCCAGTGTTTTGCCGAAGCGGCGCGGACGCGTAAACAGGGTGACCATGTTATGATCATCGATCAGATCCCGAATCAGGAGCGTCTTATCCACATAATAGCACTCACTGGACACTTCAATATATGATGTATTACCTATGGCAACCGGAAGAAGATTCTGAACATCCTCTTTGGATTCCTCAGGTTCCGCTATTCCTGTATCTTTCATATATTGTTTTATTGAATCAACCGGAATCTTCCAGTTCCTGCCCGAACGGAATGCTCCGGAAAGCTTTCCTTCATTGCAAAGCCCTACAACCCGGCGTCCGGTCATCTGAAGCAGTCTTGCGGCTTCTGTAGTCCCTATGTATTCATTATTGCTTCGCATGTATTCCACCTCCAGTCGGAAATATTATATCATAAACCGGAAATTAATCAATTTTATCAGAAATATTGAGTCCGCATTTCCGATTATTTCCGTCTGTTTCCGACAAAAAGCAGTCAGGAGATTTTTTCCTCTTTTCCCTGCAATCAGGCATCTTTTCCTGTAAGCTTATTTGCATTCATTTTTTCAACCTCCCTTTTCACATTTTCCACCCGGCGGACATCCTCTGTGTCTCACACATGTGCTTATAAATTCCATTCCGCCTTACAAGCTCCTCGGGCGTACCGTCCTCAGCCACGACCCCGTCTTTTAACACAACGATATGATTCGCATTCGCTATTGTCCTCATCCTGTGCGCAATGATCAGGACGGTCTTATTTTTGATCAGCCTGGAAAGGGCTTCCTGAACAGCGGATTCATTCTCCGCCTCATGAAAACGCTGTTCATAGTCTGTCACAATCTCATAAAATGTCGGTATCAGAACATTTTCCCGCATATAATCGCCGTTCCGGATACTCCGAAGCAGCCCCAGGTCGGATTCCGGCCTGTGCGTGCGGATCTCGCCCTTCTCCAGAATGTCGATTCCCATCATGAACAGCCGTACCAGATGCATGGCGTGTTTGTTCAAAGACTCCCGCTCACACCAAGCAGCATGATACGGGAGCCCAGACGGGGATTGGTCTGAAGAAATTCGTATTCCGATGTGTTCAGCAGTGCTTTAAAATCCACATTACCACCACCTTACTTTTTATGATTATTCATTCGACGTGATACAAGAATACTTAATATAACATACTCAAAAACGCGAACAATATCAATTGGGGCGGTGTTCTCAACGTTCCTGTTCCTGCTGCCAGTCGCTGTTTACCCAATCCAGCAGTTCTTTCTTCAATGCCTCCCGATCCTTCGCACAATCCTTCGGGTGCTGCCGTTCCGATTTAAACGCCATTTTGTAGATCAATGGCAGCCTCGTTATTACAGCGTGGCTTATGTGTTCATAAGCTATATGTTTATGGGGATATGGAAAGCCGATCTCATTCAGCTTCCTTTCTATATAAACAGCACTTTCATAAGACGGCCAGACCTCATCATGCTTGGAAGACAGCATCAGAATCGGCGCCTTGATATTTTCGATCGGGATCAGTGTTTCAGGCGTAATATCCTTATCCCGGTTAAATGTAATAATATGCATTTCTTTCTCCCGCATGAGCATCTGCAGGATATGAAACGAACGGCTGCGATAAGGTGCATAAGGCAGTTCCCTGCCCCGGTAACTCCAGCAGGAAGTGCCGGAGGGCGCTTTGTTTTTACCGCTCCCGGCCAGTCCTTCACTTACAAAATGGGAGGGCACGCGCACGATCACGCAGGAAAGCTCAGGAAACAGAGATGCTGCCACCAGGGCCATTTCGCTCCCCTTGGATGTCCCGTCAATACCGACCTGTTCATACCCCCGTTTCTTCAGCCAGCCGATTGCCTTCTCCACATACTCGACCGGCACACGGGAAAGCTCTTTCGGCGTCTGTTTTGTTTTGAAAAGTGCAAGAGCCAGCGCGGGAATACCATTTTTATGATAAAATTCAGCCTCCTGCTTCGTAAGCGTCATGCCTCCGTTCGACCCGGACATTACGATCATGACTTTGTCTTTCCGGCCGTCTCCCGGATATAATACTGCCTCAAAACCTTCCGACTGCACGGAAGTGGTAATTTTCTTACTCATTTGACACGGCCACCTTTCTAATCATCATTCCTTTAATTAAACAGAGCAGGTCCGAAATCAATCGAATCCTGCTCAGCAAAAAGCACGCCCTTTAGTTAGAAATTCCTAACTGCATTTACTATACCTTATCCCTCCTGCTTTTTCAATAGCTTTCGGCCTAAAAAACCGGGACTTTCCAGTCCCGGTTCATCAGCGTCCGCGAGGTGACTCGAACACCCGACCTACCGCTTAGGAGGCGGTCGCTCTATCCAACTGAGCTACGCAGACATATAATGTTCTGAACCTAAAAATTCAGAACATTAATATTATACACTTTTTTGCCAAATATGGAAGACCTAACTTACAGATCATCAAATGCATTGTTCTCTTCAGGGAAATTGATGACTCCCTGCATCCACACAACGCCTTTAAATCTTCTTCCGGGAGCAGGCTCACCGAACAGGTCTGCCGCGTTGATGCAGACCTTGAAGAGCAGGTCCCCGCACATAATCGTAAGGATCCAAACTCTTTCCTTAGTTACCGGATTCTCCGTGATAACGCATCGATGAATCTCGCCGAGCACTGAGTACAGATCGCACTCAACTCCGGTGGGCATGAAGGTGGAGTCGACGATGGTGTATATATCGTCCTCCTGGAGCTTGTCCATGATCACCGCGTACATGTCCATATCCTGCATGGTGAGATCCTTCATGGCATCCTCATCACCGCTGCGGGCCAGGTTGATCAGGTTGCGCCGCGCCATCTCCTTCTCTCTGCTGTCCTCGATCTCATCTTCTGTCTTGAGGATCGGAAGCATCACCGTTCCGCTCAGACACAGACCCGAGAGACAAACCGAAGTTCCGGGGATCTGCTTCATCTCCGGCGCTCCGTATTTGAGAAACTCAACGGAGTTGATCAGTCTGAAGATCAGGGTCGTTCCGACGCTCAGATCGTCCACAACACCTGCATAGGTGTGTCCTTCAATCCTCTCTTCTACGCTCACCTGCTCAATGGAACTGACCGACTCGCTTATAAAATAGGGAAACAGGGATTCCCCACTGAATTCATTGTCCTCATCGAAGACGCCGACAGCACAGATCCCATATCCGTTTCCGTAATCCATCCGAAGCTCCGTAAGCATGGAGTCCTCATCGGCCGGATCCGTGATATAAGCTCTGTGCTCCGCCTTTTCAAGCACATCATCTATCAAGTTATATGTATCGCGGGTCTTCATTGGTTCCGAAAACCCGATTGCCCTGAAGTACTTGTGCAAAATATACCTCTGATAGAACGTATGTTCTAAGCTATCAATGTTTGGGCATCATCACTTCCATGCCGCCCATGTAAGGACGAAGAACAACCGGAATCTTGACAGATCCGTCTGCCTGCAGGTTGTTCTCAAGGAATGCGATCAGCATTCTGGGAGATGCCACTACCGTATTATTCAATGTATGTGCGAGATACTTCTTGCCGTCTGCGCCATTCACACGGATCTTAAGGCGTCTCGCCTGTGCGTCACCGAGGTTGGAGCAGCTGCCGACTTCGAAGTATTTCTTCTGTCTGGGAGACCATGCTTCCACGTCGCAGGACTTGACCTTGAGGTCAGCCAGGTCGCCGGAGCAGCACTCAAGAGTTCTGACCGGGATATCCATGCTGCGGAAGATCTCAACTGTGTAGCTCCACAGCTTGTCATACCACTCCATAGATTCCTCAGGCTTGCAGACGACGATCATTTCCTGCTTCTCGAACTGGTGGATCCTGTAGACGCCGCGCTCCTCGATGCCGTGCGCACCTTTCTCCTTGCGGAAGCAGGGGCTATAGCTGGTGAGAGTCTGGGGAAGCTTCTCCTCAGGAATGATCTGATCGATAAACTTACCGATCATGGAGTGCTCGGACGTACCGATCAGATAGAGGTCTTCGCCCTCGATCTTGTACATCATAGCGTCCATTTCCGCGAAGGACATAACGCCGGATACGACCGCGCTGCGGATCATGAAAGGCGGAATGTGATAATTGAAGCCCTTACCAATCATGAAGTCTCTGGCATAGGAGAGAACCGCGGAGTGAAGTCTCGCGATATCGCCCATCAGATAATAGAAACCGTTGCCGGATACGCGGCCTGCGCTGTCCAGATCGATTCCATCGAATGTATCCATGATATCGGTGTGATAAGGGATATCAAAATCCGGAACGACCGGTTCGCCGTACTTCTGGATCTCCACATTGTGAGTATCATCGGGTCCGATCGGAACGGAAGGATCGATGATATTGGGAATCACCATCATATCCTTGAGGACGATCTCATCCGCTTCCTTCTTAATGGCGTCGAGCTCTTCAAGACGCTCAGCCATCTGATTGACCTTAGCCTTAACTTCATCGACTAATGCCATCTTGGAGGGATCCTTTTTGGCCTGTCCCATCAGTTTTCCGATCTCTTTGGAGAGTTTCTTTCTCTCCGCGCGAAGCTGGTCCGCCTCGCCCTGAGCTGTGCGGCTCTTCTCATCATATTCGATCACTTCGTCGACAAGAGGGAGTTTCACATCCTGAAACTTCTTGCGAATATTCTCTTTAACGATTTCCGGATTCTCTCTCAAAAACTTAACATCAATCATCTTCTGTCACCTTCCTTTGTTCCGGCTTATTTCTTTCGCATTACTGCGCGCCATATTATAACATGTTTCTTATAAATTTCCTAACTATTTATCAACTGCTTGCGCAGGTGACTTATCTCAAATACAATCTTCACCGATCCGTCAGCCTGTCTATGATCTTCTCGAGATCATCGCTGTTATAAAAATCGATCAGAAGCTTGCCGTGCCCGTTTCTCTTCCTCTGAATGGCGACCTTGGTATGCAGGGTCTGCTGCAGTCTCTCTTCGATCTGCTTGTAGATGATCTCAATGCTGGGATCCTCTTTTGGTTCTTCCGGCTTTATCTCTTTTTTGCCTGTTCCGGTCTTTAAGAGATCCTTGACCAGCTTCTCGGTTTCACGAACACTGAGTTCTTTCTCGACTACTTTCTGAGCTGCAGCCAGCTGCTCCTCGGGAATCTCCAGAGAGAGAAGCGCTCTGGCGTGCCCCATTGAGATCTTCCCGTCGATCAGCATCTTCTGAACATTTTCTTCCAGTTTGAGAAGCCTTAAAGAATTTGCCACAGCAGGGCGGCTCTTGGACACGCGCTGTGCCACATCTGCTTGTCCCAGTCCGAACTCATCCATCAGCCGCTTGTAGGCCTGTGCCTCCTCAATGGGATTGAGATTTTCTCTCTGGATATTCTCGATCAGAGACAGTTCCAGGATCTCTTTCTCCGAATAGTCCCTGATGATCACAGGCACTTCCTTGAGTCCCGCCTTAAGAGCAGCTCTCCATCGCCTCTCACCGGCTATGATCTCATAGTAGCCGTCTCTCTTTTGCACCAGAATCGGCTGCAACAGTCCGAATGTTTTGATTGATTCGGCGAGTTCCTCCAGTTTTTCATCGTCAAAAGTCTTCCTGGGCTGCTTTCTGTTCGGCTCGACCTCAGAGATCCTGACAGTTACAGCTTCTTTAAGATCATCAGCATTTACTTCAGGGCTCTTAACTGCCACGGGTGTTTCTTCTTTGTTTTCTTTAACAACTTCTTGTTTCACATCTTCCTTAATACTAAATGTTTCACGTGAAACACTTTCTGTCTGAGGAACACTTATCTTTTTTTCCTCAGCCGGAAGATCTTCCTCATCATCGGCAAAGAGAATCTCAACTCCCTCAGATTCCGCCGAACTCATAGCTTTTTCAACTTCTTCTCTCATGGGAATCAGCGCATCCAGACCTCTTCCCAAACCTCCGTGCTTTCTAGCCATTCTCTCAATAACCCCTCTCAACCATTTTATTCAGAATCCTTTGCGATCACTTCTTTGGCCAAAGCTCTGTAAGCCTCTGCGCCGGATGACCGTCTGTCATATACTGTGATCGGTTCTCCATAACTGGGCGCCTCCGCAAGTCGGATATTTCTTGGAATCACCGTCTCATAGATATGTTGTTCCACATGTTCCTTGACATTTTCCACGACCTGCGCCGACAGATTCGTTCGTGCGTCAAACATCGTAAACACGATTCCCTCAATATCCAGTTTCCTGTTAAGCCTCGCCTTTACCAGATTGATCGTGTGGATCAGCTGGCTGAGCCCTTCCAGAGCATAATACTCGCACTGGATCGGCACGATCACGGAATCCGCTGCAACCATTGCGTTCACTGTCAAAACATTCAGAGAAGGAGGACAATCCATAATGATGTAATCATAATCATCCTTTATATAGTCCAGCGCATCTCTGAGAATAAACTCTTTTCTGGGAATTCCGATCAGTTCGATCTCCGAAGCTGCCAAATTGACATTTGACGGTATCAGATCAATGCCTTCCATGACCTTTCTGACAATGCACTCATTGATCGTACAATCATCGAGCAGAAGCTCATAGATTGTATTCTCCTGGCTGTTCTTATCAACACCGAATCCGCTGGTGCAGTTTCCCTGAGGATCGATATCCACGACCAGGATCTTTTTCCCTTCTTCAGCGAGCGCCGCAGAGAGATTGATTGCTGTCGTCGTCTTGCCGACGCCTCCCTTTTGATTAGCTATTGCTACGATCTTACCCATTTATTATACCTGATTCTTTCTTTAAACTCCTGTTTTCCGGTTCCTTTCACTGCTGATCTCAATAACCCCAGGTCAAAAGATCCCAGTCCCCGCCATCAGTTCTTCCGAGATACCATTCCCAGTTTCCATAATCGTAATCCGGCTCCCAGGCGTCCCCGCCTTCCACAGGAGAGTGGAAAGTACTCGTAAAGACAATACACTCATCATATTTGGTATCAACTGCAAGACTATTGATATAACTCAGATTATCTTCACATTTCTGATCATCTGTATAGCTTAATTCCTTCATGACGCAGCCTTCCCAGGAATTAAACTCCCTGAGAATCACTTCGATTGCCTTATTCATATCATCCTCTGAATACATATCAGAGGTCTTGTAATCCACCACAAAATCATAAGAAGCCCCGGTCTCCTGGGTTTCCTGCTCAGTTACCTCTGTTTTCTCCTCTTCCTTTGCTTCAGGGACCGCTGCTGCATCCTCAGCTTCCTTTGTCTCAGAGACCTCTGTTGTCTCCGCAGGCTTTTCTGTATTCTCTGTCTTTTTGCCGCAGCCAGCCATAGCAGGGATCAAAATTGCCAGTGCTAGTAAATATATTGCGCTTTGGTTCATAATTTTTGTCATTTTCATAGTGTGCCTCCGTACTGGGTTAATAATCTTCTTATACTATATCATATTATGGTGTTTCACGTGAAACATAGGAGAGAAAATGTGAGTAATACGCAAGAAACGGCATACCCACTGCGTAAAAGACGTTTCTTTCGCGGGGATTCACTCAAATCTTTTCTTCGCTTCGGAGGGAACCGCTTTTCCAAACTCGACGTCCGCTCCCGATGGACCGGACGTCTCAAACACCTGGGCTTTCGGACGGCAGGAGCTGCCGTCCTCATTCCCTCCTTCGCTCTGAAATGATTTGGTTCATCCATCCGCTTAAGAAAAGCCTTTTATTTCGGGGTATGCCGTTTCTTGCCAATTCAATTCCACCCGATCAGTTATCCCTTCCACCATAAGTAGGTTTCTAACAAAACTCACAAAACTCTAATTGTTTCACGTGAAACACATAACTTAGTCACTCATACTTGCTTCGGTTCGGGATAACATATGCGAGGGATGTTTTATACCTGATTATATAGTTTATTTGTATTTAGCATTGGGATTAGATTAAGCGGGTGCGGTAAGTCCTTTTAAAATGCTTTGAATGAGCGGATGGATGAACCAGATCCTTCCTAAGCGGAGGAGGGAATGAGGGCGGAAGCTCCTGACGCCCGAAAGCCAGCATGTTTGAGCGCCCCGCGGAATGAGGAGCGGGGCGCGAGTTTTGCGAGGCGGTTCCCTCCGCAGCTTAGAGAAGGATCTGCGTGAATCCCCGCGAATTCAACGTAATTTAAAAGGGCTTGCCGCACAAGTGTAGGATATAAATCCTTTTGCTTATGCAACAAACCCTAATTATCAGTGGGTGTGCCTCCCTCGCGCAGGTTACCTAATAGGCTCTTTCGCCGGCGTCCCCGCCTTCCTCGGATACTTAAGAGGAGTAGCAGCCACTTTTTCAATCTTCACCAGTGATCTCTGGTAATCCGTTCCGGGAAGCGCGAAGAACTCCACCTGAACATTTCCTCCACCGAGTACTTTGATCGCGTTCTTTCCCTGATCGATCTCGCTTTGAACCTGTTCTGTCTTGTAGGATATGAAATAACCGCCTTTTTTTACAAAGGGCAGACAGTATTCAGAAAGTGTCGACAGATTTGCCACAGCTCTGGAGCAGCAGAAATCCATTTTTTCGCGGTATTTCTTGTTTCTGGAGAGTTCCTCCGCTCTTGCATGAATGCAAGTGACATTGGAAAGGCCAAGTTTCTGAACTGTGTCCTCAAGAAACCTGATTCTCTTGTTGAGGGAATCCACAAGCACTACTTGGATATTAGGAAATACTATAGCAATGGGAAGTCCCGGAAAGCCGGCTCCGGTTCCCAGATCCATAAGTGTGCATCCTTTGTCTAGTGTTTCACGTGAAACAATTTTAGTGATTGTGAGGCTGTCGAGGAAATGTTTCTCAAATACATCCTTTTCTTCTGTGATCGCTGTCAGATTCATGACTGCGTTCCATTCCAGAAGGTTTTTATAATATATATCAAAGGATGAGAGCATTTTGTCGTTCAGATCAATGCCGATCTCTGCGGCATTCTCTATAAACTCTCTTTTAATGCTTTCAGTCATTGTCTGTATCCTTTCCTGCCTGTTCTGTCTTTTGCTGTACTTTGTACTTTTCCATATAGATCAGCAGCACAGCGATATCGGCCGGTGTGACTCCAGACAGACGGGAAGCCTGTCCGATTGAAGAAGGCCTGAATTCTTTGAGTTTCTGCCTCGCTTCAAGACGAAGGCTTCCGACATCGTTATAATCGATGTTTGCAGGAATTTTCCTGTTTTCCATCTTGTCGAACTGCTCAACCTGCCTCTTTTGTCTGGCAATATATCCCTCATAGCGGATATTGATCTCCACCTGTTCAGTAACTTCCTTGGGAAGCGGCTTTCTGTCAGGATCAAGACCCGCCACCTGCTCATAGCCGAGTTCCGGTCTGCACATAAGCTCTGCAAGAGAGCAGGCTGTCTTAAGGTCAGCAGAATTATGAGCGCGCAGATATTCCTGATTTTCTCTCGCGGCGCCGATTCTGATGCTCTTGAGTCTTGCGATCTCATCATTTATCATTTTTTCTTTAGCGCAGACATGATCGTACTGCTCCTGCGTAATGAGTCCGACTCTGTAACCATACTTTCGAAGTCTCAGATCCGCATTGTCTTGTCTTAGAAGAAGCCTGTACTCAGCGCGGGAAGTCATCATTCTGTAAGGTTCTCTGTTGTCCTTGGTCACAAGGTCGTCGATCAGAACGCCGATGTAAGCTTCCGATCTCTTAAGTACAAGAGGCTCTTTGCCGAGGATCTTCATAGCGGCATTGATTCCGGCCATCAGTCCCTGCGCGGCAGCTTCCTCATATCCGCTGCTGCCGTTGAACTGACCGGCACAGAAGAGTCCGTCCACATTTCTGGTCTCAAGAGTAAGTTTTAAGAGATTCGCGTTGATGCAGTCATATTCGATGGCGTAGGCGTTCTTGACGATCACGCAATTTTCCAGTCCCGGAACAGTCCTGTACATTCTCTGCTGAACATCATCGGGCATTGAAGAGGACATTCCGTCCACATACACTTCGTTGGTGCCGCGTCCCTCAGGTTCAATAAAGACCTGATGTCTTGTCTTTTCCGCGAACTTTACTACCTTGTCCTCAATGGAAGGGCAATATCTGGGACCAGTTCCCTCGATAATGCCTGCGTAAATAGGAGAGCGGTCTATATTTTGACGGATGATCGCGTGTGTCTCTTCGTTTGTATAGGTCAAAAAGCAGGGGACCTGTTCGATCTGGACATCCGCGGGATCCGTAGAATAGGAGAAGGGAATTACCACTTTATCTCCCTCCTGGATCGTCATTTTGGAGTAATCGAGGGACCTTCCGTCCATTCTTGCCGGTGTACCTGTCTTAAATCTGCGCAGCGGGATCCCTATTCCATTCAGGGAATCTTTGAGGCCTGTAGATCTCTGCATTCCGCTGGGACCGGTCTCCGTAATGGATTCCCCGACGAGGCATCTGGCGTTAAGATATGTGCCGGTGCATATGATCGCGGCCACACAGCGATAAACAGTTCCTGTGTGAATCCTTACTCCGGTAACTCTGCCTTCCTCTGTCAGAATTTCCGTGACTTCCGCCTGCCGGATCGTGAGATTCTCCTGTTTCTCAAGAACCTGCCTCATCGCCTTGGAATATTCGGCCTTATCCGCCTGTGTCCTCAGGGAGTGAACCGCAGGTCCCTTGGATACATTGAGCATCTTGGACTGAATAAAAGTCTTATCTATGTTTTTGCCCATCTCGCCGCCAAGGGCGTCAATCTCTCTTACCAGGTGCCCCTTAGAAGAGCCTCCTATATGAGGGTTGCAAGGCATCATAGCGATGCTGTCAACGTTCATTGTAAAGATCACAGTCTTAAGTCCGAGCCTGCTGCAGGCCAGTGCGGCTTCAACGCCCGCATGACCGGCTCCGATCACGCACACCTGTGTATCAATGTGGTATTCCATACTCTGCCAAATCCTTCCAAACTAGTTTGTTATATCTAACTATACTTTTATTTACCCATACAGAATTTAGAGAAGATCTCCTCTACAAGATCATCCTCCACAGCTTCTCCCAGGATCGTCCCCAGAACACGGTAAGCATTCATAAGGTCGATGGAGAAAAAGTCTTCACTCATTCCGTTGTTTATGCTGTCTTCTACAAGACATATGGAGTCGAGCGCTTCCTGAACAGCTCCTTTGTGTCTGAGATTGCTGATGAAAATCTCATTCTTCTGCGCGATCTCTCCAGTGTGGAACATCTCGGAGATGAAATCTCCCAGTTCCTTTGTTCCTTCTCCCGTCTGAAGAGAGCAGAAGAGAAGAGGAGGGCACTCCGCTCCCTTAGAAGTGAACAGAGCTTTGACATCTTCCTCTTTCACGCCGGAGGACAGATCCGTCTTATTCATAAGAAGGATACACTTCTTGCCTTCTTCCATCTTATTGATGATTCTTGCGGCGATCTCTTCATCTTCAGAGGAAAGAGCCCTTGAACTGTCGATCACGAACAGGATCAGATCAGCACTGTCGAGGGCCTTCTGAGCTCTGTCTACGCCGATCTGTTCAACTTTATCATGGGTTTTCCTGATTCCCGCTGTATCTGTCAGGTGAAGAAGGACGCCTCCCACTCTGACTGTCTCACTGAGAGTATCGCGCGTTGTACCTGCTATATCAGTGACGATGGCTCTTTCTTCTCCGGCCAGGTGATTCAATAGAGAAGATTTTCCTACATTAGGCCTGCCCACAATAGCTGTCCTTATTCCATCCTTTAAGATTCTTCCCTCTTCAGCGTGGGAGAGAAGAGATCTCATCTCTTTTTCCAGATCCTGACAGACCGACATCAGTTTGTCCGTATAGCCGTCAAGACTGTAATTCTCCGGATCGTCCAGCGCGGATTCAATAAAGGCGATCTCATAGAGGATCTTCTCTCTGAGTTCCCTGATCCTGGCAGATACAGCGCCCTCAAGCTGAGCAGCTGATGATTTTCTGGCAAATTCATTTTCGGAAGAGATCAGGTCCATGACCGCTTCAGCTCTGGCGAGGTCGATTCTTCCCCCAAGAAACGCTCTTTTAGTAAATTCACCGGGTTCAGCCAGTCTCGCGCCGGATTTAAGCACCAACTCAAGAATACGGTTCATAAGGAACATACCGCCGTGAGTGTTGATCTCCACTGTATCCTCGGTCGTATAACTGTGGGGGGACTTCATCCAGGAGAGCATGACTTCATCTATGAGACTTTCTTCACCGTTTTCATCAGTCTCTACTATATAGCCGAATCGGATCGTACCGGGACGCCACTCAGAAATATCAGTTCTATTCTTTGCGGGAGTGCGGTATAGTTTGGATCCGACTGCTGCCGCATCGGGACCGCTTATCCTGATTATTCCTATTCCCGCTTCAGACATGGCTGTCGCGATCGCCGCGATCGTATCTGCCTGAACATGATCATACATAAGAGCCATAATCCCCACAGACCCCTTTCTAATTAGTCTTTATCAAAAATCAGCATACAATAAACTTCTGACAAAAGAAAGAGCCGGGCACTTTTTCGATAAGTACCCGGCTCTGAATCTTTTGAATAATGCCGTATTATTCCTCGCTCTCAGGCTTGGAATTATTCTCCGCGGAACGATCTGAACCACGGCGGTTATCCTTGGATCCGCGATAATCGCGTCCTTTTCTTCCACGGCCGTTTCTGCCTCTGCCGTTTCTGCCGCGGCCGCCCTTTTCAAAGCGCTCTTCCTTAAGAAGATCTTCGCCGTTCTCATCCTTTTTGAGAGCTACTACGACCTTTCTGTAGGGCTCTTCACCCTCACTGTAAGTTGTGATGAACTTCTCATCCTGCAGTGCGGAGTGGATGATCCTTCTCTCATAAGGATTCATGGGCTCAAGGGCCACAGGCTGTCTTGTTCTCTTTACCTTGAAAGCAATATTCTTGGCAAGATTTTCAAGAGTTTTCTTTCTTCTCTCTCTGTAGTTCTCAGTATCGGCCTTAACATGGATATAACCGTCTACATCCTTATTAACTACAAGAGATACGAGATACTGAAGAGAATCGAGAGTCTGACCTCTCTTGCCGATCAAAACGCCCATATCGTCACCTTCCATATTGACGGTGAGAATACCGGTCTCTTTCTGATACTCCTCGCTGATATCCACATTCATATCCATGGTCTTGAAGACGCCAACAAGGAAATCGTGCGCTGCCTTTTTGATCTCGGCGATCTTTTCATCCGTAAGCTGGGGGATGACCGCTTTCTTTTTGGGAGCGGGAGCAGCCTTCTCTTCAACAGGAGCAGCTGAAGCAACTGCGGCAGGAGACTCTACCTCGGCCTTTTTGGGAGCAGAAGATTTTTTCTTATTCTTCTTATTGTTCTTCTTGCCCTCTTTATCCTTTTCTTTCAGTTCCTTCTTCTCAGTCTTCTCGGCGTCCTTCTTTTCAGACTTGACTTCTTTTTCAGCCTTTTTGGAAGCCTTTGTCTCTTCTTTGGCTGCAGGCGCTGAATCCTTGATTTCCTTCTTTTCGGGAGACTTGCCGTTAAGTTCCTTCTGGATCTTCTTCTCAGCTTTACCGATCACATCATCCAGAATTGCCTGCGTAGCATCCGCGGCGTCTTTAACTCTGGCCTTAATGATAGCAGGCTTAGCGCCGATACCGAGAAATCCGGATTTTTCTCTCTGCACCACTATATAATCCAGACGATTACTGGTCACAGATAATCTCTGGCAGGCTGTGGTAATGGCGTCATCCACAGTCTTCTCTGTAATTTCGATATATTCCTGGGACATATATTATCCTTTCCCGCCCTGCTTCTTTGAGGAGGAATTATCCGCGTCATTGAAGCTGCTGACCATATTGGCTTTTGCTGCAAGGCTTCCGGACTTATATTTTTTGCCGTTTGTCTGACGGGCCTGCTGGGCCTTTCTCTCAGAATCAGAACTGACAGAAGTGCTGGACTTATCCTTCATTCTTCTTGTATTCATGGAAGAATAAGTGTTCATAGTACTGCTGCTTACACGGTTCTTGTCCTTCTTGCCTTCCTTAGCTTCCTTTTCCTTCATCTTCTCGAGATTCTTCTCGACCATAGCGTCAATATCCATCTTGTCGATCTGTTTATTGATGACAACCTGCTGGATGCAGCGGATCACTGCACCGGTGATCCAGTAAAGGCCCATACCATTGGGAAGACTCCAGCAGAAGAATGCAGACATGATAGGCATCATGACGTTCATTGACTTCATGGTGTTATTCATCTGGTCATTTCCATCCTGTGATTCAGGCTGGGGCATCAGAGCAACATTCAGATACTGCGTGACTGCCGCGAGAACCGGGATGATGAGCGCTACGATCACAAGAATATATGTCTTACTCTGCATCGCCTCTTTGAACAGGGAGGAGGGGGAGTTAGCCATATTGAGGCCAAGGAAACTATTGTATCTTGTAAGACTTGTGACTGTATTTGCGATATCGCTCTTAAGATCAGCGAAATTCTCAGTCAGTGCTGTCCAGTCAGCGCTGTTGAACTTGTTGAGAACGTCGATGAAAGTATTTTGCACATATTCTGTGACGCCGTTTAAATAGCTTTCGTTTTCAAACTGCTTCTGGAAAAATCTGGCAGCAGTGGTTGCTTTAAGATAATCACCCGCATTTGCCGCGATCAGTTCGTCTACAAGGGGGAAGAACACCTGCTTGACCATAGGAACATATGCGGGAATGTTGTAGAACACCCTGTAAAGAGCAAGCAGGATAGGCATCTGGATGATGAGCTGGACGCAGCTGCCGGTAGCAGATACGCCGTACTTGCCGTATACTTCCTTGATCTCAGCCTGCTGTCTCTCCATTGACTCGGGATCCTTGCGGCCTTCATATTTCTTATTGATCTTGTTCAGCTCCGGCTGCATCTTGCGCTGAAGCTTGGAAAACTTCTGCTGCTTGACCGTGAGCGGCAGCATGGCCATATAGATCAGTATGGTCATGATGATGATAGCCAGACCGATGTTAGGAATGCCTATTTTGTTGAGAACGAAGAAAATGCCGTTCATGAACATTCCGAGAAGACTGGCTATAGGTCCGATGATCATTCCGTTGGACTTAGTAAGTAACATTGAATCCTCCTTCGGGATTAGTCAAAATACTGCCTTGAGGCAGTTTTCAGGGTACAGGATCATATCCTCCGTGAGAAAAAGGATTACATCTGAGAATTCTCCACATAGCAAGCAGTCCTCCCTTGAGGGCCCCGTACTTTTCCACTGCTTCCAGTCCATACTGGGAGCATGTGGGAATATAAGGGCATTTCGTGCTCTTAAGAGGAGAGAGATATTTCTGGTAGAATTTAATCAGCCATATCATTGTTTTTTTTGCCATAGATTCCAGCCTTTCCCGCCAAATGCAGAAGCGCGCCCTCTATCCTGTGATAGTCGGCCCCTTTAGCCCTGGACCGCGCCACGACTACCATATCCAAACCACTATTGAACATCTGCTCATGCAGTCGATAACTTTCGCGGATCAATCTTGTGATCCTGTGTCTGACGACGCTGTTTCCCACCTTCTTGCTCACTGAGATCCCGATCCTGTTCTTTCCCATATCATTTCCACACACATACAGGACAAGATCGCGATTCACATATGATTTTCCGGTGTTATAGCATTTTCTGAAATCATCGTTTTTCTTCAGAGATTCCATTCTCACATTACCCTAAACAAAACAAAGAAAGCCACATTGCTGCGGCTTTCAGGTTGTCTGTCAAACGGTTAATTTCTTTCTGCCCTTAGCTCTTCTGGCTGCGAGAACCTTTCTTCCACCGGGTGTGCTCATTCTGGATCTGAAGCCATGAACCTTAAAGCGCTGTCTTTTCTTGGGCTGATATGTCATTTTCATGTATGGTATCCTCCTTAATCAAGTTGATTTCCACTTTCATTAATAATTACCTAAAGATGTGCGGGTAAACCGCCGCCCTAAAAAGAGAAATCTTCACAGGCAGTTCCTCCTGCGGGCCATCCGGCTGCTCTGTGTGGTAAACAGCATTCTTATTATATAGATATTCACTCCCGCGGTCAAGTAAAACTTATTGAAAACCCTTTATTTACAGGCTTTTTGGGCAATCTATATATTGATTTTCAAAATTTTTTTTCTCTAGATATTGGGGTACCCATGGTTATCCACATTTCCACATTGTTACTATCCATATATCCACATTTTGTGGAAAATATGTGGATAACCCCGATTTTTAGCCCTTTTTTATCCACAAAGAGGCTTATTTGGCTCATTTTTCCTATCATTGAGATAGTGGATTTTTTATTACATTAATTGTTATCCACAATCTTATCAACATTTTTCTTCAATTTGACAAATTTGAAGAATTTTTACATTTATATTAAAATACTCATTACCACATGATGGGGGTTCAGGGCCGGAAAGCGCGAAGCTCAGGCCTCTCATGTGCAAAGTAAAATTCCCCGGGCACAATGTTTTGAACAGAGTTTCTTCTTATTTAATAACATGCTTCAATAACAGACTAAGATCATCCCGGAAGAAGATAGTTAATAATAAATTTCAGGCGGTGGTAAATTATGAACAACGAGATCATCAAACAGAGCTGGCAGAATATTAAAGAACATATCCGTGATAATTACGGTCTCAGCAATATTTCCTACAAAACCTGGATCGAGGACCTTGAGATTGCGCGTATCAATGATCACCTGGTCGTCATCAGAATCCCTTCGGACAATCAGTTTAAGCTCACCTATATTTCAAAGAATTACATCGACTTTTTTAAGGTGACCATATCAGAGCTGCTCGGAGAGGAATATGACGTAAACTTCATTCTCAATCAGGAGGAGAAAGTACCCGCAGCCAGAGAGCCGGCTCCTGTTAAGTCAGCGGACCGCGCCAAAATAGAGGACGCCCATTTAAATCCCAAGTACCGGTTTGATACCTTTATCGTCGGAAGCAACAACATGTTCGCTCACTCCGCGTGTCTTGCTGTTTCCGAATCACCCGGAAATACCTATAATCCTCTGTTCCTTTACGGAGGGGCGGGACTTGGCAAGACCCACCTTATGCACTCTGTAGGACACTTTATATTGGAACAGAATCCTAATATGAGAGTTCTGTACGTGACATCGGAGCAGTTTACCAACGAGGTGATCGAATCTATTCGAAGCGGCAACTCTTCCTCAATGGCCAGGCTTCGTGACAAGTACCGCACAGTAGATGTTCTTCTGATCGACGATATCCAGTTTATTATAGGTAAAGAATCCACCCAGGAGGAATTCTTCCACACCTTCAATGAGCTTCATCAGGCAGGTAAACAGATCGTTCTCTCCTCAGACCGTCCCCCCAAGGAAATGGAGACCCTGGACGAGAGATTCCGTTCCCGTTTCGAGTGGGGCCTGATCGCTGATATCCAGCCTCCGAGTTACGAGACCAGAATGGCCATCCTGAGAAAGAATGTGGAAAACTCCCACTTCAATGTGGACGATCAGGTTCTTGAATACATCGCTACCAATATTAAATCCAATATCCGTGAGCTTGAGGGAGCCATCAAGAAGATCACTGCTTATTCCAGACTTAATAATGTAGAGATCACTACTGAAAACGCCAAGGAAGCTCTCAAGGATATGATCTATCCCGAAAAGAATGATGTAGTAACTCCTGACAGGATCATGAGCGTTGTCTGCGATCACTACGGCGTTAAGCCCGCGGCGATCATGTCCCAGAAGAAAGACAGCGAGATCGTCATACCCAGGCAGGTCATCATGTATCTGTGTAAGAATTATACGGATATCACCTATGACGCGATCGCCAAGATGCTCGGCAAAAAGGATCACTCCACCATCATGCACGGGGCCAATAAGATCAAGAACGATCTGTCCGATAACGATGAACTCAAGGGCAATATCGAAGTGATCCTCAAAAAGCTCAACGTCAAAGCCTGAGAATGTGGACAGGTCTGTGGATTGCCTGCGGAAACTCCGAGGATTCAATGTGCAACATGTGGATAGTGCTAATTTGCCGTTTTAAGCCGTTTTGTACTTACCCACGTACACCTATTTGGGACTGTGGACAGAAAATTGGTTTTACACCGTAAAATCGCAGTCATTTCCACACCGTTTCATTGTAATTTAAGTCGAAAAATACTATAATTAAGAGTGGTTATCCACATTTTCACAAGCTCTATATACTAAGATTACTATATTATCTTTACTATTACGCGCACGGAGAACTGACGGAGATAGCCACTTACCAAATGCGGAAGGAACAGGAATTTTATGGAACTGAGAATTGCTAAATCTTATCTTTCACAGGGAATACAGATCGTCTCCAAGGCTGTACCCAGCAAGACAACAATGTCTATTCTTGAATGCATCCTGATCGATGCCTCCGGAAATGATATCAGACTCATTGCCAACGATATGGAACTGGGTATTGAGACAAAGGTTGCAGGACTGATCTTATCAAGAGGTATAATTGCTGTCGATGCTCAGATCTTCTCCAGCATTGTCAGGAAGCTTCCTGATGACGATGTTGTGATCTTCACCGAAGGAGAAAAGATCACCATTACATGTCAGAAGGCAAAGTTTACGATCCTTGGCAAAGACGGAGCGGATTTTGCATATCTTCCCGAGATTGAGAAGAAGAATGAAGTTAAAGTTTCTCAGTTTACTCTCAGAGATCTGATCAACAGAACTATCTTTTCCATTTCAGGAAATGAGAGCAGCGGCATGATGACCGGCGAGCTCATGGAAATCAGGGATAACAGGCTCAGAATGGTCGCTCTGGATGGACACAGGATTGCGATCCGCAATGTGGAACTCAGCAATTCTTATGAGGACAGGAAGGTCATCGTTCCCGGAAAGACTCTCAATGAGATCAGCAAGATCCTCTCCGGCGATACGGATAAGTTCGTGAACATCTATTTCACAGAGAAGCATGCTCTGTTTGAGTTTGACGATACGATCGTAGTTTCCAGACTGATCGAGGGTGAATACTACAGGATCGACAAGATGCTTTCCAGCAGCTACCAGACCAGAGTCAACGTACAGAGGAAAGAGTTCCTGAGCTGTATCGACAGAGCCACTCTTCTTGTGAAGGAAGAGGATAAGAAGCCTGTCATTATCATGATCAGCGATGACAACATGGAGATGAAGATCAACACTACTCTGGGAAGCATGGATGAAGTGATCGAGATCACCAAGGATGGCGCCGACATGAATATCGGCTTCAATCCCAAGTTCCTCATTGACGCTCTCAGAGCTATTGACAGCGAGGAGATCACGCTCTATCTTGTCAGCCCCAAGGCTCCCTGCTTTATCAGAGACGCGGAGGAGACTTACTGCTATCTGATCCTTCCCGTTAATTTCATTACAATTGATTGATATTTTGCCAAAATATAGGGAAAGTAAGGAAACAGAGAATGGATCTTGAAATCAGAGATGAATTTATCAAACTCGGCCAGGCTCTGAAGCTTGCCGGGATCGCGGCCTCAGGAATTGAGGCCAAGATGCTTATAGAAGACGGTGTAGTTCTTGTCAACGGTGAGACGGAGACAAGAAGGGGGAAGAAACTCAGAGACGGGGATACTGTTTCCGTGCAGGGAAATTCCTTCACAGTCAAAGCATCGGAGTAAGGCACTTTTATGATCATAAAGTCATTGGAACTTTCTAATTTCAGAAATTATGAGTCCCTGCATCTGGATTTTTCCGAAGGAACCAATATTTTCTACGGAGATAACGCCCAGGGCAAGACGAATATTCTGGAATCTCTTTATATGATCTCTACCACGAAATCCCACAGAGGAGTTAAGGACAGGGATCTGATCAGGTTCGGGCAGGAGGAAGCCCATATCCGCACTGTTCTGATCAAAAATGATCTGGATTATAAAGTGGATATGCATTTGAGAAATAGCAGGACCAAGGGAATTGCCATCAACGGACAGAGGATCCGAAAGGCTTCCGAACTGATCGGACTACTACATATCGTTTTCTTTTCTCCTGAGGATCTCAGTATTGTAAAGGACGGGCCGGCGCAGAGAAGACGTTTCATGGATATGGAACTCTGCCAGCTGGACGCATCTTATCTTCATGACCTGAATCACTATAATAAGATCATTGAACAGAGGAACAAACTTCTCAAGGATGTCTGGCAGTTTCCACAGCTGGCAGATACTTTGGACGTGTGGGACGACCAGCTGGTCTCTTATGGAACCAGAATCATAGAGAGAAGAAGAGAGTTTATTGAAGAACTGGCTGAGATCGTGGGAACTATTCACGGAAAACTCTCAGGCGGAAGAGAGAAACTGATCATTTCCTATGAGCCCAACTGCGGCGCGGAGGAGATGGCAGCTATATTAAAAGAATCGAGAAATAAGGACATTCATTTGAGAATGACGAGCGCAGGCCCTCACAGAGACGACTTCTCATTTATGGGAAATGATATCGATCTGAGGAAATTCGGTTCTCAGGGACAGCAGAGAACCTGCGCGCTTTCACTGAAGCTTTCGGAAATAGAACTTGTCACGAGACTGATCGGGGACAAGCCTGTCCTGATGCTGGACGATGTTTTGTCAGAGCTTGATAGCCGCAGACAGAATTATCTCATGAATACGATCGGCGGTATTCAGACAATGATCACATGCACGGGACTGGATGAATTTGTTAATAACAGATTTGAGATAGATCAGTTGTATCATATCGAGGACGGACAGGTTGTAGGAGGTTAAGCATTACATGGACAACAACGTATTTGACAACGATTTGAAAGATACTACCCAGGTCGGTACATATACAGCAGATAATATTCAGGTGCTCGAGGGACTTGAGGCAGTCCGCAAGAGACCCGGTATGTATATCGGAACCACTTCCTCCAGAGGACTTCACCATCTGGTGTATGAAATTGTGGATAACTCTGTCGATGAAGCTCTGGCAGGTTTCTGCACTCATATTGAAGTAACGATCAATGCGGACGGAAGCTGCACTGTTGCCGACGACGGAAGAGGAATCCCTGTAGGAATCAACCACAAGACCGGAAGAAACGCAGTAGATCTTGTATTTACAGAACTTCATGCAGGCGGCAAATTTGGCGGCGGCGGATATAAGGTATCCGGTGGTCTTCACGGCGTTGGCGCATCGGTCGTCAATGCTCTGTCCGAGTGGCTTGATGTTAAGATCAAGCAGGGAGGGATCATCTATCACCAGAGATTTTCAAGGGGAAAGACAATTGTCCCTCTCGAGAAGATCGGAACCTGCCATCCTGAAGATACAGGTTCAATTGTCTCCTTTATGCCGGATCCGATCATGTTCAAGGAAACGACAGTTTTTGACTATGACATTCTCAAACAGCGTATGAGAGAGATGGCTTTCCTTACAAAGGGCCTGAAGATCACTTTGAGGGATATGCGTGTGGAGCCTTCCGCTGAGGGAGAGGAGCCCAAAAAGCCCAGGGAGCACGTCTTCCACTTTGAGGGAGGAATCAAGGAGTTTGTCTCTTATCTCAACCGCAGCAAAACAGTGCTGTATCCGGAGATTCTATATTTTGAAGGATCAAAGAATAACGTCTATGTGGAAGTGGCTTTCCAGCACAATGACGCTTACGGCGACAGCGAGTACAGTTTTGTAAACAATATCAATACTCCTGAAGGCGGCATGCATCTGGTTGGCTTTAGAAACGCCCTTACCAAGACATTTAATGATTATGGCCGCAAGAACAAGATTCTTAAAGACAGCGACCAGAATCTCTCCGGCGACGATATCAGAGAGGGAATCACCGCGATCATCTCTATTAAGATCGAGGATCCCCAGTTTGAGGGCCAGACCAAGCAGAAGCTGGGAAATATGGAAGCCAGAGGCGCTACGGACAGTATTGTCTCCGAACAGCTCACTTATTTTCTGGAACAGAATCCTTCCGTTGCCAGGACGATCCTTGAAAAGTCCCTTATGGCACAGAGAGCCAGAGAAGCAGCCAGAAAAGCAAGAGAACTCACCAGGAGAAAATCGGTCCTCGAGACAGCGAGCCTTCCCGGAAAACTTGCGGACTGCTCAGACAAGGACCCGATGAACTGCGAGATTTTTCTGGTCGAGGGCGACTCGGCAGGCGGCAGCGCGAAATCGGCGAGAAGCCGCGCAACGCAGGCCATTCTTCCTCTCCGCGGCAAAATATTGAATGTAGAGAAGGCAAGAGAAGACAGGATCTACGCCAACGAAGAGATCAAGGCTATGATCACAGCTTTCGGAACAGGCATTCACGACGAGTTTGATATATCAAAACTTCGATATAACAAGATCATCATCATGACGGATGCCGATGTAGACGGCGCCCATATCGATACTTTGATGCTGACCTTCCTCTACAGATTCATGCCTGAACTGATCAAACAGGGACATGTATATCTGGCAATGCCTCCGCTCTATAAGCTGGAGAAGAACAAGAAGATCTGGTACGCCTACAGTGATGATGAACTCAACCGTATCCTCAACGACGTGGGAAGAGACCAGAACAACAGGATCCAGCGCTATAAAGGACTTGGAGAGATGGATCCGGAGCAGCTCTGGGAGACGACCATGAATCCCGAGACCCGTATTCTCAAGCGAGTGATCATCAACGAGGAGACGGAGTCAGAGGTGGATCTGACCTTTACAACACTGATGGGCGACAAAGTAGAGCCCAGAAGAGAATTTATCGAAGAAAACGCGAAATTTGTACAGAATCTTGATATTTAAAGCAGATTAAAAGAAAGGTTCGACATGGAAGAAACTATTTTTGACAGAATACAGGAAGTCGATCTTCAAAAGACTATGGAGACTTCTTATATCGACTATGCGATGAGCGTCATTGCGTCCAGAGCGCTTCCGGATGTAAGAGACGGTCTCAAGCCGGTACAGAGAAGAATCCTCTACGCCATGAGTGAACTGAACAACGGTCCCGACAAGCCGCACAGAAAATGTGCCCGTATTGTCGGCGATACGATGGGTAAATATCATCCTCATGGAGACAGCTCGATCTACGGATCTCTTGTAAATATGGCTCAGCCCTGGTCCATGCGCTACACATTGGTGGATGGTCACGGCAACTTTGGCTCAGTGGACGGCGACGGCGCTGCGGCTATGCGATATACAGAGGCCAGGCTCACCAAGATCTCCATGGAGATGCTCTCTGAGATCGGAAAGAATACGGTAGATTTTGTTCCCAACTTCGATGAGACGGAGAAAGAACCTTCTGTGCTGCCCAGCCGCTTCCCTAATCTTCTGGTGAACGGTACCACCGGTATTGCAGTAGGTATGGCAACCAATATCCCGCCCCACAACCTCAGAGAAGTCGTGGAGGCAGTGGTAAAGATCATCGACAACCGCGTTGAAGAGGACAGAGATACTGATATCGAGGAAATCCTGCCGATTGTTAAGGCACCTGATTTCCCCACCGGCGGCATCATCATGGGAACCGCGGGCGCGCAGGAAGCATACAGAACAGGACGCGGCAAAGTAGTGACAAGAGCTGTCACAAATATCGAACCCATGAACAACGGCAAGAGCCGTATTGTGGTCACAGAACTTCCTTATCTTGTCAATAAGGCCAACCTGATCCAGAAGATCGCGGAACTGGTCAAAAATAAGAAGATCGAGGGAATTACCGATCTGCGCGACGAGTCTGACCGCGAAGGAATGAGAGTGGTCATTGAGCTCAGGCACGATGCAAACGCCAACATCGTTCTGAACCAGCTCTTCAAACATACACAACTTCAGGATACCTTCGGCATCACAATGCTTGCCCTGGTGAATAACCAGCCCAAAGTCATGAACATCAAAGATATGCTGATGCACTATCTGCGTCATCAGGAAGATGTCGTGACCAGAAGGACTCAGTATGACCTGAACAAGGCCGAAGAGAGAGACCATATCTTACAGGGATTGCTGATCGCTCTCGACAACATCGACGAAGTTGTAAAGATCATTCGTGAGAGCGCCAATGTACAGGAAGCCAAGAACAGGCTGACAGAGCGGTTTGGTCTAGACGATGTTCAGGCCCAGGCGATCGTAGATATGCGCCTGCGCGCTCTGACAGGTTTGGAAAGAGAGAAACTGGAGAAGGAGCATCAGGAACTCCTTGCCAGAATAGCTGAACTCAAAGCGATCCTCGCGGACCACAATAAACTTCTTCTTGTCATCAAGGATGAGATCAATGTCATTGCAGAAAAGTTCGGCGACGACAGAAGAAGCAAGATCGATCAGAATTTTGCCGACATCGCTACTGAAGATCTGATCCCTAATGTCAATACAGTCATAGCGATGACTTCTCTCGGATACATCAAGAGAATGACAGTGGACAACTTCAAGGTCCAGAACCGCGGCGGACGCGGCATCAAGGGCGTTCAGAAGATCGACAATGACTATATTGAGGATCTTCTGATGACAAGAACTCATGATACGATCATGTTCTTCACGAGCCTTGGCCGTGTCTACAGTATGAAGGCCTACAAGATCCCGGAGGCGAGCCGGACGGCGAGAGGTACCGCGATCATAAATCTCCTGGAACTGAATCCGGGAGAAAAGGTCACAGCGATCATACCGATCCTTCACTACGATAAAGAGGCCAATCTCTTTATGGTGACTAAAAAGGGCATCATCAAGAAGACAGCGATCACTGAGTACTCCAATATCCGCAGAAGCGGTATTATAGCGATCAACCTCAGGGAAGACGATGAGCTGATCGAAGTGAAGCAGACGACTCCTGAAAATGACATCTTCCTTGTCACGAAGAAGGGTATGTGCATTCGCTTCCAGGAGAAATCAGTCAGAGCTCTCGGACGCACGGCAATGGGCGTCATCGGTATGAATCTGGATGAAGACGATGAGATCGTAGGAATGCAGATCGACACGCAGGGCGATTCTCTTCTTTTCGCGTCTGAATACGGCATGGGCAAGAGAACGGCTCTCTCCGAGTTCAAGGTACAAAACAGAGGCGGAAAGGGCGTCAAGTGTTATAACGTAACAGATAAGACCGGTTATCTGATCGGCGTCAAAGCTGTCACGGATGAGCACGAGATCATGATGATCAACTCCGCGGGTATCATCATACAGATCAGGGCTTGTGAATTGAAGAATATAGGAAGGATCACATCCGGAGTCAAGATGATGAATCTCGACGAAGGCGTCAAGGTCGTCAAGATCGCCAAGGTCCGCAGCAGCGAGGAAGAGGAGATTGAAGAGACTGTAGAAGACAATCCTGAAGAAGAAACTTCGGAAGAATAAAACCATTAACCAGATTACTAAGTAAGCTCAATTTGCAGATTATATGCAGATTGAGCTTATTTTTTGTTTATTTGTACAAAAACTTTGTGTCTAAATCAAGTTATATTTGTCTAATTGTGTTAATTTAAACTAACCTGAATAGTTGGTATAATCTAACTAGGTTAAATAAGTATAACTTAGTTGTTTCATGCTAACTGAATTGAGTTAGTTCAAGTCATAAATTTGATACATCTTAGGGAAAGGACGGTACAAATGATGCCATTAGTAATGGGAGATTCAGGACAGGCATATGAAATTAAAAGAATAGGTGGAAATGATGAAGTGAGAACTCATCTGGCTTCTATGGGATTTGTTCCCGGAGCGAAAGTGACTCTTGTCTCCGTCAACAATGGAAGTGTGATCGTCAATGTTAAGAATGTCAGAGTCGGGATCAGCGATGTGCTGGCAAGGAGAATTATGATCTGATAAAAGCGCTGAAAGCGTTTCTATACAAAGAGGAGGAAATGTAAATGAGAACACTCAAAGATGTGCAGGTCGGAGAGACGGTAAAGGTAGTCAAGCTCCACGGAACAGGCGCTGTAAAGCGCAGGATCATGGATATGGGAATCACAAAAGGTGCTGAGATCTATGTCCGCAAGGTCGCTCCTTTGGGAGATCCTGTGGAAGTAAATGTAAGAGGTTATGAGCTCACGGTCAGACGCGCGGATGCGGAGATGGTGGAGATCACAGACTAAACAGTAATTTAAATAAAACTGAAAGAGGTGAAGATAATGAGTCTCAGAATTGCACTCGCGGGTAATCCGAACAGCGGAAAAACAACGTTATTTAACGCCCTTACAGGTTCCACACAGTATGTGGGAAACTGGCCGGGCGTTACAGTAGAAAAGAAAGAGGGTAAGTATAAGAAGCAGAAGGATGTCATCATTACTGACCTTCCCGGCATCTATTCTTTGTCTCCTTATACACTTGAAGAAGTTGTAGCAAGAAATTATCTCCTTAAGGAGAAGCCTGACGCGATCCTCAATATTGTGGATGCGACAAACCTTGAGAGAAACCTTTATCTGACTACCCAGTGTATGGAACTGGGCATTCCGGTAGTGATCGCGCTTAATATGATGGATATCATCGAGAAGAACGGCGATCATATCAATGTCAAAAAACTGTCTGAGAAGCTGGGTGTGGAGATCGTTGAAATCTCTGCTCTGAAAGGAACCGGCGTTGATAAGGCAGCTGAAGCGGCGATCAGTGCTGCAAAGAAGAAAATCGCACCCGCTGCCCCTAAGTTCAGCGGAGAAGTTGAGCAGGTTCTTGACAGTCTGCGTCCGGTCCTCAGCGGTGTTCATGCAGATAAGCAGCGCTGGTACGAGATCAAGGTCTTTGAGAGAGACGAGAAGATCGGCGATCAGATCACCTATGATAAAGCAGCCGCAGAGAAGATCATCAAAGCAGCTGAAGAGAAGATGGATGATGATTCCGAGAGCATCATCACCAATGAGAGATATGAGTTTATCACAGGTCTTCTTGAAGGCAGTTATGAGAAGAAGAATGCGGGAAATATGACGATCTCCGATAAGATCGACCGCGTTGTCACTAACAGATGGCTTGCGATCCCGATTTTCCTTTTGGTAATGTGGGTCGTCTATTTCCTGGCAATTAACACGATCGGTGCCATGGGAACAGACTGGGTCAACGATGTCCTGTTTGGTGAGATCGTTCCCGGTGCAGTCGAAGGATTCCTGGACAGCATCGGCACGGCGGACTGGCTCAAGGGACTGATCCTGGATGGTATTGTGGCCGGTGTTGGCGCCGTTCTCGGTTTCCTGCCTCAGATGATCGTCCTGTTCATCTGCCTGGCCTTCCTTGAGGGCTGCGGCTACATGGCGAGAATCGCTTTCATCATGGACCGTATTTTCAGAAGATTCGGTCTTTCCGGAAAGTCCTTCATCCCTATGATGGTAGGAACAGGCTGCGGTGTTCCCGGCGTCATGGCTTCCCGTACCATCGAGAATGAGAGAGACCGCCGCATGACGATCATGACCACAACTTTCATTCCCTGCGGAGCCAAGCTTCCCATCATCGGTCTGATTGCGGGCGCTCTGTTCGGAAACAGCGCGCTGATCGGCTGGAGTGCATACGTCGTAGGTATCGCGGCTATCGTAATTTCCGGTATTATCCTCAAGAAGACTAAGATGTTCGCAGGTGACCCTGCTCCCTTCGTAATGGAGCTGCCCGCATACCACATTCCCACATTTTCCAGTGTGTTCCACAGTGTCTGGGAGAGAGCATCCTCCTTTGTCAAAAAAGCGGGAACTGTCATTCTTCTGGCAACTATTCTGGTATGGTTCATGTCCAGCTTCGGTTTCTATGAGGGCGCTTTCCAGATGCTTCCCGAGGAAGACTTCATGGAGCACTCCATTCTGGCAGCACTTGGAAATACAGTCGCATGGATCTTCGCACCTCTGGGGTGGGGTTCCTGGAAGCCCGCAGTGGCAGCAGTCACAGGCCTGATCGCTAAGGAAAACGTCGTAGGTACCTTCGGTATTCTCTACAAGTACGGCGAAGTCTCCGAGATGGGCGAAGAGATCTGGGCAAACCTTCAGGCAGATATGTCTGCGCTGGCAGGCTACAGCTTCCTGGTATTTAACCTTCTGTGCGCACCCTGCTTCGCGGCGATCGGTGCGATCAAGAGAGAGATGAACAACGCCAAGTGGACATGGTTCGCGATCGGTTATCAGTGCGGTTTCGCTTATCTGGCATCCTTGTGCATCTATCAGATCGGCAGCGCTGTTACCGGCAATATGAACATTATTGGCCTGATCGTATCCCTGGTAGTCCTTGGCGGAACTCTCTATATGCTGTTCAAGCCTTATAAAGAGTCCACGACGCTGAAGGCTGACGTGGCAAAGATCTGAAAATAGTAAGTAAATGTATAGAAAGCATGCTAAAATACTGCCAAGGCAGTATTTTGGCATGTTTTTAAAAGGTAAGGTGAGAGCATGGAATGGCTTTCTGCAAATATGGGCACGATCGTGGTCAGTCTGATCCTGATCGCCATCGTGATCTGGGATATTAAGAAAATTATAAGCGACAGAAAGAAGGGCGTTAAGTCCTGCGGCATGAACTGCCCGGGCTGCACCGGAAGCTGTTCGAATACGGAGATTCCTGAGAGATTCAGGGCAAAAAAAGGAAAAAAGAATTAGAATGAATGCAAGTACACTGATAGTTCTTCTTATTGTCATCGTTATTGCTGCTTTTGCGATGAGGAACAGTATCGGACATTTTAAAGGAGAAGGAGGATGCTGCGGAGGCGGTGAGACTATTCTTCCGGATGAAAAGGAACTGGCCGGAACCAAGATCGGTGAGAAGACGGTACATATCGAGGGAATGCACTGCGAGAACTGCAAGAACCGTGTGGAGCGGGCAATCAACCGCATAGACGGAGCAGTGGGTAAAGTCAATCTGAAGAAAAACATCGCCGTTGTCTCTTTTGACAGAGAAGTATCGGATGAGGAGATCAGAAAGGCAGTTGAAGAGCAGGACTACAAAGTTCTCTCAATTGAGTGATTAAAAAAAGAAGCCGCCGTGAGGTGACTTCTTTTTATATGCGGTATTTTCAGGGGAGCTCATATCCGTGTTCGGAGAGAGGACTGAGCGTATTCTCTGCCAGATCATAGTAGTAGAAATGCTGCTCCTCTATTTCTTTATTGGGATCGGCAGGATTCGGGATCTCGGTGATCAGCTTCATATAGATGGCGGTTACCGCAGCGCTGTCGTCTGTCTCAAATCCCTGCATCTCTGTCTCCTTGAGAACGCCGGGAAGGCCGAGATTTCCGTAGAGCCTTGCGACATTGGTGCTGAGCGTGATCCCGTCGATCTCAAGGGATTTCAAGGCTTCTTTGCTGGTGATGAGCTCGCAGGTGCTCTTCCTGCAGGCGAGAGTCATGAGATTATAGTCATCGCCCAGAAGGGAGTGTTCTTCGTACCAGCAGACAGTGCACTGGGGAACACTTTCAGAAGACCCCATATAAGTGCGGACTATGAACTGTTTGCCTTTCTCGGTCCGCTTACTGTAATCCTTTCGGATCTTGTCGACTTCCTTATTCAGTTTATCCAGTTCCTTCTGATAATCCTCATTCTGCGATACAAATCTGGGAAATACATTATTTGAAGAGGAAACATCAGAACCGTCAGGCGTTTCCAGTTCAATGCGGACATCCGCGGGAGTCTTTTGAGAGCAGCCTGCCACTATCATCGCAAAGATCAGGATCAGAAGAGGAAACAGCAGTAGTTTTCTAAGAATCCTCATAGAGTTAAATCCTTTCTTTCAATGAGATTATAGCAGAATATCATTTATTATTCAGCACCCTGTAAAAATGTGGTAGAATGAAAGACGATTTTATATTTCAGACAAAAGAGGTATCAAATGAGGCTTAGAAATATTCCGGGAGCGAGAGAGACGATCGCTGAGAGTCAGTGGATCGTTCAGGATCCGGCGTCATGCAAAGAAAAGTGGAAAGAGAGATTCGGAAACGATCATCCGGTCCATTTGGAAATAGGAACAGGAAAAGGAAAGTTTATCAATCAGCTTGCAGTAGAGAATCCTGATATCAATTATGTCGGTATCGAGAAGTACTCAAGTGTTCTGATAAGGGCTCTGGACAAGCTGGATGAGTCGCAGATCGGAAACCTTCTGTTTATAAGGGGAGATGCTGAGCTGATCTGTGAATATTTTGGCGAAGGAGAAGTGGAAAAGATATACCTGAACTTCTCTGATCCCTGGCCCAAGGACAGACACGCCAAGAGAAGGCTTCCCAGCAAGGAATATCTGCGCAGGTTCGCGCAGATTTTGACGAAGGACGGCACGATCGAGTTTAAGACGGACAACAGGGCGCTGTTTGATTTTGCCGTGGACGAAGTGGAAGCGGGCGGTTTCAAAATACTGCAGATCACGTATGATCTTCACAGTGATCCGGTCATGAATGAAGGAAATATCATGACGGAGTACGAGGAGAGATTTTCTGCCAAGGGAAATCCCATCTGCAAATATATACTGGGAAGGAAAGAATAGTATGAAAAGATTCGGGGAAAGATTTCTCTTAAGTTTACTCTGCGGCTTTCTGATCTTCTCTATGTGCCCGGTCTCTGTGTGGGCAGCTGAAGAGACAGATGAGGAAGTTGACTACTACGCGGAAGCGGAAGAGCGCAAGAGTGAAGAAATCCAGAGCAACAGCATCCAGGGGTGGCCCCAGGGTCCGGCGATCGGCGCGGAGGGCGCTATTTTGATGGAAGCGGATTCCGGAACTGTGCTTTATGCCAAGAATATTCACGAGCACCTCTATCCGGCGAGCATCACGAAGCTTCTGACTGGACTTCTGGCCTATGAGAAGCTGTCGATGGACGATATGGTCGAGTTCTCAGAGACTGCTGTTTTCAGTATCGAATTCGGAAGTTCCAGCATCGGGATCGATCCCGGTGAGGCGCTGACTGTGGAGCAGAGTCTTTACGCTCTCATGGTCGCATCTGCCAACGAAGTGGCAGCGGGCCTTGCGGAGAAAATGGGCGGATCCCTTGATAAATTCCCGGATATGATGAACAGCCGCGCCGAGAGTCTCGGCTGTACCGATTCGCACTTTACGAATCCCCATGGCCTCTTTAACGAGGAGCACTATACCAGTGCTTACGATATGGCTCTGATCGCCAGAGAGTATTTCTCCCACGAAGAACTTGCCAAAATAGCGAATTCCCCCACATATTTCATGGAATCTTCGGACAGACAGCCCGAGGAGTTCACTCTATTCAATAAGCACAAGCTGATCAACGGGGAGATCGAATACGAGGGTATTCTCGGCGGCAAGACAGGATTTGTGGAGATGTCGAGACAGACTCTCGTGACCTGTGCTGAGAGAAACGGCATGAAGCTTATCTGTGTGATCCTCAGAGAGGAGTCTCCGGATCAGTTTAACGACACAGTCAAACTGTTTGACTACGGATTTGGCAACTTCCAGAAACTGAAGATCACGGATTACGAAAAGAAGTATACCATCAACAATCCCGGCTTCATGAGACTCGGAAAGGATATTTACGGCAATAATTCCATTCCCTTCACAGTTTCCGGGGACGGATATGTCTGCATTCCAAAAGAGATAGCTTTTGACAGTCTGACTTCCGAGGTCAAATATGACGACACTAAAGCGGAAGAAGTAGTCAAGACGTCAGTAGAGGAAGCTGAAGCCGGTTCTACAGAAACCTCTTCCAGCAGTAAAGTCATCGGAACGATCCACTACTCTGTAGGAGACTGGCCGGTCGGAAAGACTAACATTCTCTTTACAGGAGATCTTTCATCCGTGACGATGGACAGCGCGGAGGGAACTGCAGGCAGTGAGAGCGGAGATGCCTCCGGGGAGCCTGTACAATATGGAACAGCGCACTATTCAGAGAATAAGAGCTTCGTTGACGGGATCAAGTATTTCTTCAAGGGAATCTTCCACAGCGGCGCGAACGGAACTATGTATCTGGACGTGCCCGCGCTCCTGTTCCTGGTCATCATCGCTTCGGCTATCTTGATCGTAGTCATCTTCATTTTCTCCTATATCAGGTATCTGAATGAAAGAAGGAGAAGAAGGAGACGGAGAAAGAAGAAAAAGAAATAGGAGTAATAAAAAGCTGCCTCACTGAGAAATGATTTTCCAGTGAGGCAGCTTTTTTGTATAGGTTATTTATTTACTTCATTTTCGGAAGCTACCAGGAACGCCGCGCCGTACTGCTCACGCAGCTTCGGCTTCTCGATCTTGCCTGTAGGATTCCTGGGAACCTCGGCGAAGATGATCTTGCGGGGCCTCTTGTAGCGGGGAAGCTTCTTGCAGTAGTCGTTGACGTCCTGCTCGGTGCATGTGAAACCTTCCTTGAGCTGGATAATGGCTGTAGCGATCTCGCCCAGACGCTTGTCGGGAAGTCCGATGACAGCGACGTCGTTGATGGGCTCGAAGGTGTGAAGGAAGTCTTCGATCTGTACAGGATAGAGGTTCTCGCCGCCGGAGATGATGACGTCTTTCTTGCGGTCTACAAGGAAAATAAAGCCGTCTTCGTCCTGGATCGCCATATCACCGGTGTAGAGCCATCTGTCGTCGTCCAGGACCTCTTTGGTGGCTTCAGGGTTGTTGTAATAGCATACCATGACGCCGGGACCCTTGACAGCGAGTTCTCCGACATCGCCGGGAGCCACGTCCTTCCTGTTCTCGTCGACGATCCTGCATTCCCACATGTATCCGGGCTTACCGATGGCGCCGACCTTGTGGATGTTCTCAACACCCAGGTGGACACAGCCGGGTCCGAGGGATTCGGACAGACCGTAGTTGGTGTCATACTGGTGATTGGGGAAGTAATCCATCCAGTGCTTGATCATTGACGGAGGAACGGGCTGCGCTCCGATGTGCATCAGGCGCCACTGATCCAGGCAGTAATCCTCTTTTTTGACGCTGCCGTTGTCGAGGGAATCCAGAATATCCTGAGCCCACGGAACGAGAAGCCATACAACTGTGCACTTCTCGTCAGAGACAGCCTTGAGGATCGTCTCAGGAGTGGTTCCCCTGAGGAGTACAGCCTTGCCGCCGGAGACGAGGCTTCCGAACCAGTGCATCTTGGCACCTGTGTGATACAGGGGCGGGATGCAGAGGAAGCAGTCGTCTTTCTGCTGTCCGTGGTGTTTCTGCTCCATGATCGCCGCGTGCATGATTCCCGCATGTGTGTGAAGGATCGCCTTGGGGAATCCTGTTGTTCCGGAGGAGAAATAGATCGCTCCGTAATCCTCATCTGTCACTTCTACGTCAGGAGCAATACTGGAGTAGTTAGCTGTCTGGGAAACGAAATCTTCCGCGAAGGAGGGGCATCCGGGTCCATCGTACAGTAGAAGTCTTCTGCGTGAGATGCTGTCTGCGATTTCCTCGACACGGCCGATAAATTCAGGGCCGAAGATCAGGACGTCCGCTTCCGCGAGTTTTACACAGTACTCGATCTCATCCGCGCTGTAACGGAAATTCAGGGGAACGGCGATGGCGCCCGTCTTGAGGATGCCAAAATATATAGGCAGCCAGTCAAGACAGTTCATGAGCAGGATCGCGACCTTGTCGCCCTTGACGATTCCGCGGGCGATCAGCATGTTTGCCACGCGATTGGCCTTCTCGTTGAATACCGCCCATGTGATCTCCTGGCGGCTGGCGACTTCGTGAAGGGGCTGGATCAGTTCATATTCTTTCCAGGTTGTGAGTTTCGGAACCTTGATGTCCGGATTCAGTTCTACGAGAGCCACATCATTGGGCCACTGTTCTGCGTTTCTCTCCAAAAATTGTGTAATAGGCATTAGTAAGTCCTCCTTGTACTTTGGCAAGTTAAAGTGTAACGCTTTTATGTATGAAAGTCAACCTGCCTTAATAATTTCTGAGGGATGCGGACTCTGCCTCATCGGAATCTTCCACTTTGCGGATCACAGCCTGATAGGAATAGTTCGCATTGACTTTTACTGTAATAGTGTCGCCTGTCTTATGGTGCTGCAGCGCCTTCCCGAGGGGAGATTCCACGCTGATCAGTCCCTTGAGGCTGTTCTGTCTCATGGTACTGACTATTGTATAGACTTCTTCTACATCATCTTCCGGAATATAGAGAGTTACTTTCTTATTGATGCCCGCCTCATTTTCCGCTATATCATCGTCGATGATCTTCGCGGTCTTTATCATTCTCTCGAGAAAGCGGATCCTGCTCTCATTCTGATTTTTGGCTCTCTTTGCCACGTGATACTCGAAGTTCTCACTGAGGTCGCCCTGTGCCCTGGTCTCTTTGACTTCTTCAAGGAGTTTGGGGCGCTCCACGAGCTTGCGGCGATCGATCTCCGCCTGCATTTCCTCTATATCTTTACGTGTCAGTTCGTTGTTCATAGTTCCATTGTCCTCCGTAACCGGCGGGATTCGCTGTTTTGCCGGATACAAGCAATGATACTACAATCCCTCACAATCTTGCAAAGACATTTGTTAGGACTTATAATTTACTTTAATTCAGCACCCCGGGAAAGTATCTGGAAAATGGACGGGGAGCTCGCTCACCGGACAGTTTCCAGATACTTTCCCGGGGCGGACAAGGCGCGCAGCGACTCTGTACGCCATAGTCCCGAATGCGAAGCTTTCGGGACGTGGGTGCTGAATAGTTGTTTTATGGAGGTAAAGAATGAATTTCAGAAGCACCAAAGCCAAGAGGATCGCGGCCTGCATAATTGCCGCCATCCTGGTATTGGCAATGATCGCGCCGCTGCTTGCAGCGATGTCCTGACGGAAGGCACTCAATTTCCGGAGGGACGGTAAATAACTATATAAATGAGACTTAGAGACGGGAAGGCCGGTGAGAATACTCTTGACCGGTCAGTATTTAAGAGAATATCCGGAGCGGGCTGCAAAGGAGACAGGATCACGATGAGTGCGGATCCGGTGACCCTGAAGGCCTCGCAGATCGGAGAACTGGCAGTCTATGCGGCGGTGAACGCGCTTTGCGCGGAGATGATCCTGCCGGAAAGTTTCCGCCCTGTGATCCTGCTTCCCCCGGGAAGCGAAGAGGAGAGACTTCGGGAGATCATGGATCAGATATGCAGGGTATGCGCTGCAGAAGGTCTTGTGATCGAAGGAGGCCACACCGAAGTGACATCAGCAGTGACAAGGCCTGTCGTGATCGGCAGCTGCACAGGTACCCCCATGGAACGCGGCAGCGAAGGATCAGGACAGGATGCAGGCCAGATCATCATGACAAAATGGGCCGGAATGGAAGGCAGCTGTATTCTGGCAGAGGACAGAGAAGAACTTCGTGAAACCTTTCCGGAGACGATCCTTATGCGAATGCGCGCACTCCGGAATTACCTCAGCGTACGCAGGGAGGCGCAGATCTGTGTCGGGCAAGGCGCGGAGTATCTCACAGATCTGTCGGAGGGCGGCATTCACGCGGCGCTCTGGAGGCTCTCTGTGAAGACTCGATGCGGCTTTGTCGTTGACACACCGGCGATTCCAATGCTGCAGGAGACCATTGAATTTGCCAATCATTACGATATAGATCCTTACAGGATGAGGTCCGTCGGAAGCCTTCTGGCTGTTACTAAGGACGCCGGGAGCCTGATCGGGAAACTCGAAGAGAGCGGGATCCCCGCTGTCAGGATCGGGGAACTCACTAAGGATCATGATAAAATACTCAGAAACGAAGAGGAGATCCGCTACCTGGATCTTCCGCAGCCGGACGAACTGCTCAGAATCATTCAGTAAGGAATTCGGCGCCGGAACAGAATTTGGAGGAAAGATCCATGAATATGCTTGAAGAAAAGGTACTGGGAATCATAGAGAAGAACAGCCGCGTCTCCACCAGAGAGATGGCCGTTGTGCTGGGAACAGAAGAGATCGATGTGATCAACGCTCTTCAGAATATGGAAGACGCCGGGATCATCTGCGGCTATCACACAATGATCGACTGGGACAAGACGGATATTGACAAAGTAACCGCTCTGATCGAAGTTCGTGTAACACCTCAGAGAGGAAAGGGCTTCGACGATATCGCGGAGAGGATCTACAAGTATCCGGAAGTGAACTCCGTCTACCTGATCTCCGGCGGCTATGATCTTCTGGTGACTCTGGAAGGGAAATCCCTGAAGGAAGTGTCAAGATTCGTCTCCAGTAAGCTCTCCACTCTCGATACCGTGATCAGCACAGCCACACACTTCATCCTCAAGAAATATAAGGATCACGGCACGATCATGACCAGGAAATATGAAGATCAGAGAGAGATGATTACCCCCTGAACAATCACTCGCGTATAGTCAAAATATTGATTCAGGAAAGAGGTAAATGAATGAGTAAACAGGAAAAACTGCTTGCGGAGAAGACCGTTGGTCTCAAGCCGTCGGGCATTCGTCGATTTTTTGACCTTGTCAGCGAGATGAAGGACGCGATCTCCCTGGGCGTGGGCGAACCGGATTTTGACACTCCCTGGCATATCAGGGACGAGGGCATCTACTCGCTGGAGAAAGGCCGCACTTTCTACACCTCCAACTCCGGACTGAAGGAGCTGAGGGAGGAGATCGCGGCATATATGAAGAGGACTCAGGGCATCACTTATGATCCCATTGGGGAGATCCTGATCACTGTGGGCGGTTCGGAGGCCATTGACCTGATGTTCCGCGCCATGATCAATGAGGGCGATGAAGTACTTATTCCTCAGCCTTCTTATGTATCTTATGAGCCCTGCACCATTCTGGCGGACGGAAAGCCGGTGGTCATACCGCTCAAAAATGAGAATGAATTCAGGCTTAAACCCGAAGAACTTCAGGCTGCGATCACGCCAAGGTCCAAGATCCTGGTACTTCCTTATCCCAACAATCCTACGGGAGCGGTCATGGAGAAGGAAGACTTGGAGGCGATCGCGGACATTATCATCGAAAATGACCTGTATGTCCTTTCTGATGAGATCTACGGGGAACTGACTTATTCGGGAAGTCACGTCTCGATCGCGTCTCTCCCCGGCATGAAGGAGAGAACAGTGCTCGTCAACGGCTTCTCCAAGGCCTACGCTATGACCGGATGGAGAATGGGTTACGCCTGCGGACCGAAGGAGATACTGGCACAGATGACCAAGATCCACCAGTATGCGATCATGTGCGCGCCGACCACCAGCCAGTACGCGGCGATCGAAGCGCTGCGCAACGGCGACGATGACGTGGCCCAGATGCGCGAATCCTACAATCAGAGGCGCCGTTTCGTCATGCACAAGCTCGAGGGAATGGGACTTCCGTGCTTTGAGCCCCAGGGAGCTTTCTATGTTTTCCCCTGCATCAAGGAATTCGGCATGAGCAGCGAGGAATTTGCGGAGGAACTTCTTAAGGAAGAAAAAGTAGCTATCGTTCCCGGAACCGCGTTCGGTGACAGCGGGGAGGGATATCTGAGAATATCCTACGCATATTCTATTGAAAACCTGAGAGAAGCACTTGGAAGACTTTCCAAATTTGTTAAGAAACTGCGGGAGAAGAACTCCGGAAAGAAGTAAGACAAGCAATGCACATTGTACTGCATGAGCCGGAAATACCCGGCAATACCGGCAATATCGGGCGTTCCTGTGTGGTCACGGGAACGTCCCTTCATCTGATCGAACCCCTGGGGTTTGAGATCACGGAGAAACAGATAAGGCGCTCAGGGCTGGATTACTGGAAGGACCTGGACGTTCACACATACGCGGATTACGGTGAATTCCTGGCAAAAAATCCCGGCGCCAAAATATGGTACGCCACCACAAAGGCGCATCAGATTTATTCGGATGTGACTTTCGGTCCCGATGACTACATTATGTTCGGCAAGGAGAGCGCAGGGATCCCGGAGGAAATTCTGGTGGAAAATGAAGAAACCTGTATCCGCATTCCGATGCTGGAGGGATACAGGAGTCTGAATCTGAGTAATTCGGTTGCGATCGTGCTCTATGAGGCGCTGCGGCAGCAGGATTTCCTGTCTCTGGAGAGGGACGGAGAACTTCACAGACTTCACTGGAAGAGCGAATGACCTGCCGTTTTATTCCGTCTCTTCCTCTTCTTCGAGCTCGTCATTGAGATCGGACCTCTTGAGTGTGAAGGTAAACTTACTGCCGACACCTTCTGTACTGACAAGACTGATATTTTCGCCGTGAGCCCTGATGATCTCGCGGACTATGGACAGGCCAAGGCCTGTCCCTTTTTTGTCTTTGCCTCGGGAGAGGTCGGTCTTGTAGAAGCGCTCCCAGATCTGGTTCTGGTCTTCCTTGGGAATGCCGATTCCGCTGTCCTTGACGCTGACGAAGACCTTGCCCTTCTTTTCTGTGGTCTCTATTTCGATCTCCGAGTAGTAGTTGCTGAATTTGATGGCGTTGTCGATCAGGTTGTAGAGTACCTGCTGGATCTTGTCCATGTCGGCGTGGACGTAGAGGACGCTGCCTGACAGGATCAGGCGGATCCGGATGTTCTTGCTGCGGCAGGCATGCTCGAAGGAGGCGCTGACTTTGCGGATAACGTCGTTGATATCCCAGTCAGTCATCTGAAGGAGCATGCCCTTTGTGTTGAGGTTGTTGAGGGCCAGAAGACTGTTGGTCAGCTTGGTAAGACGCTCGGTCTCGTTAAGGACAACGCCGATATAATGGTGGTGCATCTCGGGAGGGATCGTCCCGTCCTGCATAGCTTCCAGAAAGCCCCGGATGGAGGTCAGGGGAGATCGGAAGTCATGGGAGACATTGGCGATGAATTTCTTCTGATCGTCTTCAGAGGAGGCGACGGTCCTCGCCATGTAGCCCAGAGAGGCCGCGAGATAGCCCATTTCATCGTCGCCTTCCACATTCAGCTCATAATGCATATTTCCCGCGGCGTACTGCTCTGTCGCGGCAATGATCTTTCTGAGGGGGCGGTAGACGATTTCCGTGAAGAAGATCAGGATGATGATGGACAAAAACAGAATAACGATGAGCATCAGATAAGAGATGTTCAGCATGTTGTTGGCATCTTCATCGATCTTGGAAGCAGCGGTGTGAATGATCACATAACCCCTTGTCTTGTAATTGTTGATGATGGGGGCGATCACACTGAGTTTCTCCTCGTCGAAGGAGTCGAAAAAAGTGCCTCGCGTGTAATAATTCTTCTGCGTGACGGTGGGATCAAACCCCTCCACGACGATCTCCTGCTCGGGATCCGGCGCGTCGGCAGAATTGACGATCATTCGGCCTGAAGGATTGATGATCCAGATCTCCGTGTCCATAAAGTAGGAGAGGGACTCCATCTGTTTCTGAACCGTTTCGAGGGAGATCTCGGAATTGTACAGATCTGCAGCATAGGTGTCCGCAATCCGGGTGGCTTCTCTGTACATGTTCCGGGAAGTCTGTCTCTGGCAGTACTCGTAGGTCAGTCTGGAGACAAAGGTAGCCACTGTCACAAAGCCGAAGAATGCAAACAGAGCATAGGCCAATATGAACTTGAGATAGATTGTTTTTCTCATATTATGCCCGTTTCCGCCTCAGTCACTATTTTGCCCGTGGATTGGTCTCAAACTTGTAGCCGATTCCCCAGATCGTAGAGATCTTCCAGCCCTCATGATCGTGGATCTTCTCGCGGATTCTCTTGATATGCACGTCCACTGTGCGCGTGTCGCCCACATACTCGTAGCCCCAGATCTGGTCCAGAAGCTGCTCTCTGGTAAAGACGCGGTTGGGACTTGCGGCGAGGCAGTAGAGAAGTTCCAGTTCCTTGGGCGGCATATCGATCTGCTGTCCCATATATGTTACGGAATAATTGGTGAGATTGATCGTCAGATCGGGATAGCTCACCGTTTTATCGCCGGAACCTGCGGCTTCCGCAGCCGGCTTTTTGTTGTAGCGGCGAAGGACCGCCTTGACTCTGGCCATGAGTTCCTTGGAATCGAAGGGCTTTTGCATGTAGTCGTCGGCTCCCATCTCAAGGCCGAGGACTTTGTCAAAGATCTCGCCCTTTGCTGAGAGCATGATGATCGGCGTGTCCTTGCCGGAACGGACCTCGCGGCAGACCTGGTAGCCGTCCATGCCCGGAAGCATGAGGTCGAGCAGGATCAGGTCCGGTTCAAAGCTGTCGACGGCCGCAAGGGCTTCTTCGCCGTCTCCCACGATCTTGGTCTCGTAGCATTCCTTCATCAGATAGAGACTGATGAGCTCGGCGATATTGGAATCGTCGTCGACGATCAGGATTTTCTGTCTGGCAGCAGCCATAAGTGTTTTCCCCCTGTTTCAAAATATAGTATTTCCGTCCGAAGTTACTGCAGCTCAACGATAGTGACGCCTGCGTCGCCTTCACCGAAGTCGCCGAGTCTGTATTTTTTGATCCACTTCTGTCTGCGAAGGTAGTTGTGGACCGCTTTGCGCAGAGCCCCGGTCCCCTTGCCGTGTACGATGCGGACACTGGAGAGATGGGACATTCTCGCGTCGTCGAGATATTTGTCCAGCTCGTTAATGGCTTCGTCCGTGGTCATACCCAAGAGATTCAGCTCCGGGGAGATGGACTGGTTCCTGGAGAAATCGAGATTTCTCTGCTTATTGCCTGCGCCTCCCGCATTCTCGAAAGCTTTCTTCATGCTGCTGCGGGAATTGCTCTTTACGGGATTGCCGTACGCGTCCTCTTCGATCAAAGTCAGATCACTGAGAGCTACTTTGGAATTCATGATTCCGCAGCGCACAGAGACTTTGCCGTTGGAGTCCGGAAGGGCCGTCACAACGCCTGTCAGTCCCATGGATATCACACGGACCTTGTCGCCAACATGAAGGTCGGAGGCTTTAAGTTTCCCTGTGGGAAGTTCTTCCTGCTTGCGGCTGAGCTTCTCATTCTTCTTGGAGACCTGCTCGCGCAGTGAACTTCTCGCTCTCTCCATAGCGGCCATATCGCCTCCGCGTCCGCTCTTTCTCATCTCGGAGATCGCCGCGTCCGCCTTCTTCTTGGCGTCAGCAAGAATGTCTCTCGCCTCTTCGTTGGCCTTTTCGAGGATCTTATCCCTGCGCTCATCCAGGAGCTTTTCTTTATTCCGGATCTGCTTCTGCTCTTTGGCGATCGATTCCCTGAGGGCGGAGATCTCCTCCTGCTCCCTCTGTATTTTGATCCTCTTTTCTTCCAGATCAGCCAGGATGTCTTCCATATTCTGAGTTTCCTGGCTCAGCTGCTCCCGGGCCGCCTCAATGATGTTCTCGGGAAGTCCCAGTTTCTTCGAGATCGCGAAGGCGTTGGATTTGCCCGGCACGCCAATCAGCAGTCTGTATGTAGGCTGCAGAGTTTCCACATTGAACTCGCAGCTGGCGTTTGTGACTCCGGGCGTGTTCATGGCGTAGACCTTGAGCTCGCTGTAGTGAGTCGTAGCTACGGCTCGGATCCCCCGCTCATGCAGATAATTCAAAATAGAGATGGCCAGCGCCGCTCCTTCAGTCGGATCTGTTCCCGCGCCGAGCTCGTCGAAGAGACACAGGCTGCTCTCATCCACATCCTTCAGGATATCCACGATGGTTGTCATATGAGAGGAGAAAGTGGACAGACTCTGCTCTATGCTCTGCTCATCGCCGATATCGGCATAGACTTCATTAAACAGCGCGATCTCACTGCGGTCGCCTGCCGGAATATGAAGTCCAGCCATACCCATCAGCTCAAAGAGACCGATGGTCTTTAATGTGACTGTCTTACCTCCCGTGTTGGGACCTGTTATGACGATCAGGTCGTAATCATTTCCGAGCTCCAGATCAATGGGCACGACTTTCTTCTTGTCAATAAGGGGATGTCTGCCCTTGTTGATCTTAATATATCTTCTGTTGTTGAGAAGGGGCATTGTGGCGTTCTGTTCCAGCGCGAGTTTGGCCTTCGCGAAGATGAAATCAAGTTTCGTCATATTCGCCGCGTTGTCCTTGAGGGCCATGAGATTGTCCGCCGCCTCTGCGGAGAGAGAAGCCAGGACCTTCTCGATCTCCTGCTTCTCCTGAAGCGTCAGTTCCCGGATCTTATTGTTGAGATTGACGATGGCAGCGGGTTCTATAAAGAGGGTGGAACCGCTGGCGCTCTGATCGTGGACAATGCCCTGCACCTGGTTCTTATATTCAGATTTAATGGGAATACAGTAGCGGTTTCCGCGCATAGTGACAACGCTGTCCTGAAGGTATGGAGCCAGCGTCACATTTACCATTTTATTGAGCTGCTGATGGATCCTTCCGCTTGCTTCGCCGATCTCCCGGCGGACTCTGCGAAGACCGGGACTTGCCTCGTCCGCGATCTCCTCCTCGGACAGGATGCAGCGGAGTATCTCCCTGGAGAGGCTCTTTAGGGGATAGAGGCAGTCGAAGAGGTCGAAGAGAATATTGTCCTCGGGCTTTATCTGTTCATTGCTCCCAAGAGCGGAAACGCCTCTTCCGCCGGACTCCGTTGTGCCGTATTCCTGCACGCGCCCCACATTGTCAAGAAAAGAAGCCAGATGAAGCAGCTCTGCCGCTGTCAGTGTGCTTCCGATGGAGAGAGCGCCGAAGGTATAACCGAAGTCCCTGTTGGAGCCGAAATTCACATTTCCTTTCCGGATCAGAAGCTGCAGCGCGGCGTCTGTCTCCTCCTGGGCAAGGCGGATGTCCGCCAGATTGTCCATCGGTCTTAATTCTCTGCATAACGCCTTGGCCGGCGCGGAGTTGGCGTTCTCCGTCAGCTTTTCGATGATCTTATTGAATTCAACAATGTGTAAAACTTTATCGTTCATGGAAATCGTGATTCTCCCGGCTTGTTAATTGATCGATTTTTCAGCAGGTTTACCCATGGGGATAGTATAGCACATCTGCGACGGTTCTTTTCAATTTCCTGCGGTCGGGGTATACTTTAGAAAAATGTGAACTGTAGTAAGGACATAACTATGAGCAATGAACATCCCGACCGGGAAGAATACAAGCAGGACAACCTGCAGGAAATAAAACAGAATACGGAAACCGGCGGTACTCCCAATTCAAAGGAGCAGGACTCCGACATCGGATTTCTGCAGGAAGAGATCAAAAAGCGCCCCCGCAACAAAAAGAAAATGATGCGCCAGATGATGAACATTGCCATTATGGCGGCAGTTTTCGGAGCGGTAGCCTGCCTGTTCTTCCTTCTTTTGGAGCCGATCTTTACCAGAATGCTGTATCCGGAGGAAGCGGTGACCGGCGTAACATATCCCGAGGAGACGGAGACCGAAGAGCTGACGCCCGAGGAAATGCTGGTCAACGAAGAAGAGAAAGCCGCTACAGAGGAGCAGGAGAGGATCCGGCAGGAGGTGGAGCGCATCCTGCGGGATAAGGACCGGGGAGCAAGGGCGTACGAGAACCTCTACGGAGCGCTGCGCTCTGTAGCGATGGACTCCCTCTATTATCTTGTGGACGTGTCGGAGATCTCATCGGATACAGACTGGTTCAATGATCCCTATGAGACAAGAGGCACCGTTTCAGGAATTATTATTGCCAAAACAGACTCGGAAGCACAGCTTCTGGTATATTCGCCGGGTATCAACGCCGCGCAGACAATTCAGGTAACCTTTTACGACAGTTCCTCCGTCGAGGGAGCGATCCGTTCCTATGACCGTGTATCCGGTTTTGCTGTGCTCAGCGTCAGTCTGGAAAGTATGAGCCAGGAATCAAAGGAGAAACTCAGGACGGCGAATCTGGGATCCTCTTCGCCTTCCGTAGTACTGGGAAGGCCGGTGATCGCTGTGGGAAGGTCTACAGGAAACAGCGGAAGTATTTGCTATGGGGCGATTACCTCTGCGAGTGCAAATCTGCCGATACAGGATTCCGGCTTTGTACAACTCACGACGGATATTTACGGCAGCAAGAACGCCTCAGGAGTGCTGATCGATCCGGACGGCCTTGTGATCGGGATAATCGATCCCATGCACGGAAGACCCGATATGCCTAATATTCTCTGCGCTATTGGCATCACGGAGACCAAACAGCTGATAGAAAAATTATCAGCGGGAGGCAAAAAAGCGTATCTTGGTGTACAATGTACAGATGTGCCGGGTGATGTGCGCTCCAGGATGAATATTCCGGACGGAGTTTATCTGAGCGGAGTGGCGGATGATTCGCCAGCAATGAACGCGGGACTTCAGAAGGGAGATGTGATCACCGTTATGGGCGATGAGGAAGTGCATTACAGCGCGGCGATCTCCCGGATCCTTCTGGAGAACGAAGCCGGGTCTGAGATTTCTATTACTCTCCTGCGTCCGAGCGGAGAGGGTTATACAGAAATGGAACTGAACGTCACGCTGGAGTGATAAAACCGGCACAGATCATAAATTATAAAATCATAATATTAGAAACGAGGAACAATCAGGAATGCGATATATTCAGGAACTTCACGAGGGAAGCAGCGTCAAGGACATCTATTTGTGCAAGAAGAGAATGTCGCTTGTAACCAAGAACGGGAAAAACTACGAGAGTCTTACACTGCAGGACAAGACCGGCATTATCGACGCCAAGATCTGGGATCCCAACAGCATGGGAATCGGAGAGTTCGAGGAGCTGGACTATGTGGACATCGCAGGAGATGTAGTCTCTTTCCAGGGACATCTGCAGCTTAATATCAAAAGAGCGCGCAAATGCCATGAAGGAGAGTACAATCCGGCGGATTACGTGCCGGTATCGGACAAGAACATCGACGATATGATGGGAGCCATCGGCAAATACATCGACAGTGTTAAAAATGAGTATCTGCAGCGGCTTCTCAAGGCTTTCTTTGTGGAGGACAAAGAGTTTATCGAGGACTTCCGCATGTCTTCAGCGGCAAAGAGCGTGCACCACAGTTTCGTCGGCGGCCTTGCGGAGCATACGTTGGGCGTCACAAATCTGTGCCATTTCTTCTGCAGAAATTATCCTTACCTGAACAGAGATCTGCTGATCGCCGTGGCCCTTCTCCACGACATCGGCAAGACCAAAGAGCTCTCCAGGTTCCCCCGCAACGACTACACGGAGGAGGGACAGTTTATCGGCCATATCATTATCGGAGTGCAGATGATCGATGAGAAACTCAGGGAGATTCCGGACTTTCCGGTTCTGCTCGCAAATGAGGTCCGCCACTGTATTTTGGCCCACCACGGGGAGTTGGAATACGGTTCTCCCAAAAAGCCTGCTATCGCGGAGGCACTGGCTCTGAATTTTGCCGACAACACGGACGCGAAACTGGAGATCTTTAAGGAGACGCTGGCAGCGGGCCAGAGCGACGCGGGCTGGATCGGATACCAGAACCTTCTGGAGTCCAACATCAGGAGAACCGAATTATGAAGAAGAACAAGGTTTCCGGGTATCGGAAGGGACAGGAGATCAAAGTCCGCATAATCGATATCGGAATGAGGGGCGAAGGCATCGGCAAGTTGGAGGACGGATATACCGTCTTTATTAAGGACGCCGTGGTCGGAGATTATGTCCGGGCGAGCATCATGAAAGCAAACAAGTCCTATGCCTACGCACACCTTGATCAGATCTTACAGGCTTCACCCCACAGGGTGGAGCCTCTTTGTCCTATCGCAAGGCAGTGCGGCGGATGCCAGCTGCAGGCGCTTTCCTATGAACAGGAACTTGTCTATAAGCAAAACAAGGTGCGCGCTGATCTAATCCGGATCGGAGGATTCCCGGAAGAAGAGATCGATTCTGTAATGGAGCCGATCGTCGGAATGCAGGACAATCCGACAGGACCCTGGAGATACCGCAACAAGGCGCAGGTGCCGGTGGGAAAGAACTCTGCGGGAAGGATTGTGGCAGGTTTTTATGCCGGCAGAACCCACTCCATCATACCGATGACAGACTGCATGCTCGGGCAGGAGATCAATAAGGATATCATTGACCGCGTGCTGACCTATATGGAGATCCACAAAGTGCCTCCGTATGATGAAGAGACCGGCAAAGGATTGATCAGGCATATTCTGATCCGCAGCGGTAAATTCAGCGGACAGATCATGGTATGTATTGTGGCGAACGGGGACAGTCTGCCCTATGAGTCGGATCTTGTGGAACATCTGCAAAATGTGCCTGGTATGACGTCGATAGTTCTCAATGTTAATAAAGAGCGCACGAATGTGATCCTCGGCCGGAAGCTTCGAACGCTGTGGGGACTGGATGAGATTGAAGATACGCTGCATGCGTATGATGTAACGGAAGACGGCGCTTTTGTGCCGGCCGCGGAGGCAGTGACTTTCTGCATCTCGCCGCTCTCCTTTTATCAGGTCAATCCTGAGCAGACACAGAAACTATATAGTCTTGCTATGGATTATGCTCATCTGACCGGGAAAGAAACCGTGTGGGATCTCTATTGCGGAGTCGGCACGATCTCACTGTTCATGGCGCGCAGGGCAAAAAAGGTCTGCGGCGTTGAGATCATTCCTGAAGCAATTGAAAACGCGAAGCAGAACGCGGCGCGCAACGAAATCGAGAATGCGGAGTTCTTTGTAGGAAAAGCAGAGGAAGTGCTGCCGGCCTACGTGCAGGAGTGTAGGTCGGCGGGAAAGGAGCCGGATATCGACGTGATCTGTGTGGATCCTCCGCGCAAGGGATGTGACTCGAAGTGCCTGGAGACAATTCTGGAGATCAGACCGGAAAGAGTCGTATATGTCAGTTGTGATCCGGCGACACTTGCGAGGGACCTCAGGATTTTGGCAGACGGAGGGTATGAGCTCAGGAAGGTGCGGCCGGTGGATCAGTTTGGGCATACGGTGCACGTGGAGACAGTAGTATTGATGACAAAGGTGAAGGCCTAAAAACCGCGTATTTAAGCCATTTATGCGGGTTTGGACGACTTGAAAGGTTGTCCAAGCCCGCTTATTTTTTTGCCTTTTGGTAGTGTAGCTTAAGACGAGATTGTTCCGGAACGGTTTGTGGAAACTTATCAAGAGAGATAAAGACAGTGCGCGGAAACTTATCTAAGTGAAAGCCTTCCTAAGCTAACATTGAGGTGTTGGGTTAGGAAGGCTCTGTTTTTGTTTCGACAAATAGAAGAATAGAAAAAATAAAATTTGGTATTCAAATACTAAAAAGTGATTGACAAATACATTTTGACCTGTTATATTAAGATCAGAAAGATGTAAAAGAGCATCGGATAGGTGTTGGAGGTTCAGACGATGACTGTTAAAAAGGATCGAACGCTAAAGGTATACGAGACTAGCGGATATAAATATCAGCAGACACCAACGATTATGCTAAGAGGAAAATGGCTGGAGCAATTTGGATTCGCTATCGGGGACAGGCTAACTGTTCACTGCGAAAAAGGAACGCTGGTGGTCATGAAGGATACAACTGATTCAGAAATGGCGCATGCGCTGAAGGAGAAAAATCATGGCAAATAAGATGGAAGATAGATTGTGGGCATATCTCAACATGTTCCGGGGAATTATGAAACCGGCACAAATGTTAGAAGGCACGCTTCTGATTACAGAAGTAAAGGCTGCTAATCCTGATAAGGATCTGGATAGAGATTCGGCCTATGAGGCAATGTTGGTTTTGGCGGACAAGCTCCAGGTGCGTAACCCGTTCGCGGATCCGGATGCGTTTTTCCAAGCGTACCAGCAGATCGATGGTGAACCAGACTGGGAAGATATGATGTATCGCTACCTCGGGATGGAAGGCTTCTACATGATCTTGACGCCGACTGTGCTTATGAAGGAAATGGCATCTCGCATCGGTGATAATAGCAAGAAGGTTATGATTGCCGAGGGAGAAAAGTTTGTTCCGAACTTAAAAGCAACGGTTGATGAGCACCCGAATTGCACGTTTACAGTTACAACACAAAGCCCATTATATGAAACAGTCTTCCGCCGGATTTTTTCGGGATACGATAATGTTACGGTTGCAAACTCAAGCATTTATCAATATGGCTTCCTTGATGAACAATTTGACCTGATCTTATCCGTTCCTAACTTTGCGGGACGTGCCCTGGCAGAGGATGATACGAACTTCATCTGTAGAGACACAGAAATGGTCGCGTTGGAAAACCTGCTTCTTCACCTTTCCTCATCTGGGGAGTTGGTGATCGTAATGCCCGGAAAGATCACTTTTGCCAGCGGACGAGTAAACGACCTGAGGGAGTTCATTATGCAGATGTATAAGCTGGAAGAGATTTCAGAACTGCCAGAGGGTATTTTCCAGAACACCGGCATCAAAACATACTTGCTTGTTGTCGGCGCCGGCCGTACGGAGGATGTTGTGATCCGTAAGTACTCTGCGGTTGGAAGAAAAACAAAACGCGGTCCCGTCAAAGAAATGGAAATCAGTGCAGACTCCTTTGCAATGCTGGAGGAGTTTGAAGAAATCGGCGATTGGAATATTGATAAGCTCCTGACCCAGCAGGATGAGGAGTTCATGAAATATCAGGCGTCGGATATGAGAAAAACCCTCCTGGGAGATGTTGCTGAAATCTTCCGCGGGAAGGCAGTATCAAAGAAGCAAGAAACTGGTTCGATCGGCGTAGTGAATATTTCCAACATTGGACAGTATGAGCTCGATTACGAAACGTTGGATAAGTTGGACGAAGAAGATCGGAAGGTTGCGAACTATATTCTGAAAGAGGGAGATGTACTCCTTCCGGCCAGAGGTACTGCAATCAGGACGGCAGTATTCCACGAACAGCTTTATCCTTGTATCGCTTCGGCCAACGTAATAGTGATCCGGCCAAACCCGAAGATGCTGGACAGCACTTATCTGAAGATATTCATTGACAGCCCGATCGGCAACAGCATGATCAGCAGCTTGCAGCAGGGCATGACGGTAATGAATATCAGCTATAAAGACCTAAAGATGCTGGAGATTCCCTTTCCCGTCCTTGAGGAGCAGCAACGGATCTCCAAGCAATATACAGATTCATATAAGGAATATATTGATAGCGTCTCCGCTGCAGAGAAGCGGTGGCGGGAGACACTGTCTAAACTTCAGACATTTTGAAAGGAGATGCGGCCAAGATGAAAATGTATAACATAGTTGATCAGCGCGGTAACTACTATAAGATCGGCGAAAAAGGAAATCTCGTGGTCGCAAAAGACTCTGACGATGCGAATTTATTCTCTCTGCGGGAGGCTAACGATCGTATCGGAGGCGGCCGGAAGGCAAGATTTTATTCCATCCTGGAAGTCGAAATTCCTGATGATGTAGAAGATGAACCAGTGTACGCAGCACCTGAATATGACGAGATTAAGAAGCCGACCATGTACGATGATCTCCAGAACGACTGGGAAGCAACATTGTCCAAGCTCTGCTATATGAGCTCCCATATCCAGGAATACCAGGATAACTTAAACACGATGCTGTCCGATGTGGATAAAGAAATCTGTGACCTCCTTCACTATTTGGAACTGAATGACTTGGATGATTCTGAGATGTTAAAGGCATCAAAGATGCTGCAAGACCGTCGGCGCCGTAGGCGTGAAATCAAGGATGAGATGGAAAAGACAGCAGTGATACGCTCCACTTTCCTGGACAGAGAGTTCGGAATCAAGGTGCATCAGGGACTTGAACAGATAGAGCATATGAAAGGCAGAATTTATACGCCGCGCAGACTGTCAGACCTTTTTGACGGTCAGATGCGCAGGGCTGTCTGAGGAGGATATAACGAATGAAGAATAAAGATCTTGCGCTGAAACTTGTCAGTACCGAAACGGAAGAACAGCTTATATCTGTGCTTACGGAGGCCGGTTACTGGAATGATTTTGCCTACTGGCAGCCTTATGGTGGAAACGAGAACAACTATTCCATTATCGGCAATCAGCAGAGTAATGCGGATGCGGCCCTTGTTGAGAAACTGATCAATTCTGTGGATGCGGTTCTCATGAAGGAATGCATGATTCGCGGAATAGATGTCAGTGGGCCGGATGCACCTCAGTCTATGAGAGAAGCCCTTGCTACATTCTTTAAGATGAGGAACGGGCAGCTGATGAACTTAGATGCCAAAAGCCGTAATGAGCTGTCCAAAAACATCATTCTTGCGGCAACCGGAAAGGCTCGCGGCGAGGAGAACCTTACAATTGTGGATCGTGGTGAGGGTCAGACTCCGCTCCGCATGCCTAAAACCATTCTGTCCTTAAGCCGTAGCAATAAGTTAAAAGTTCCTTTTGTACAGGGAAAGTTTAACATGGGTGGCACTGGCGCATTCCCGTTTTGCGGAAAGCATCATCTTCAGCTTGTGATTTCAAAGCGTTGCCCGCAGATACCGAATACCGATAATGATCCTACTTTTGATGAGTGGTCTGTAACTGTTGTGCGTAAGGAGAAAGCCCGCGAAGGACGTAAAAGCTCTATGTACACATACCTTACAGATGCTCAGGGGAAATTGCTTTCCTTTAAAGCAGAGTCGTTACCGATCATTCCGACGACAAAGGACCCGGGCGATACAGATGCTGAATTGCAGTACGGTACATTTATGAAACTGTATAATTACGCGCTGACGGGATATAAGACCAATATCTTATTTGATTTGAATTACCGTCTGTCTTTGCTGATTCCGGATTTAGCGCACCCAATTAGACTTCGTGAGTGCAGGCCTGGGTATACCGGCAATACACTTGCAACTACCCTGAATGGGATGGTTACAAGATTATACGATGATACGAAAAATAACATCGAAGAGAATTTCCCGTCCTCCGGAGCATTGAACGTCGATGGACAGGAGATGCCATTTGCAATTTATCTTTTCAAGAAGGATAAGCAGAAGAACTACCGTAAAAAAGATGGCGTAGTCTATGTTATGAACGGCCAGACGCAGGGGATCATTGGCGATAACTTCTTTGATAAGGCAAAGCTCTCATATATTAAATCCAGCCTGCTGGTTTTAGTCGACTGTTCGAAGTTTGACATTGACCATCAGGAAGCGATGTTTATGACGAGCCGCGACAGATTTAGGACCAGCGATTTTTCAAAAGATATTGAGAAAGAACTTATCAGCATTCTCAGAGACAATCCGGGCTTAAAGAAAGCAGAACACGATCGCAGAACAGCTGCCCTGAAGGATAAGATTGCCGATAATAAGCCGTTAAAAGATGTCCTGCAGAACATCCTGAAGAAGTCTTCGGTCTTGTCAAGAATATTCATCGCCGGTACAACCATACAATCTCCTTACGGAAAGGATCAGCCAGCCGGGGAAACAGATACCTTTGATGGGAAGAAACATCCAACACGTTTTGACCTTATGGGAAAACTGAAGGATGGAAAGTTAATGAAGAAAAAGCCCATCAACCATGATTTCCGAGTACAGTTTGATACAGATGTTCAGAATGACTATTTCAATCGCCCTGTGGATGCCGGTGAGTTGATCCTTTCGCTAAACGGTGTAGAGCGACGGGATCTTGTTAGAAGTCTGAATCTGTATAACGGAACAGCGACGCTGACTATTCGGTTCCCTGATGAAACAGCGGTTGGTGATGTCCTGACATTTACAACGATGATTAAAGACGACTGCATTGTTGAAGATTTTGTGAGTACCATTGTGATTACCGCAGAAGAGCCTCAGGAATATACCGGAGGCGGTGGCGGCGAACGCAGAAAGCCGAAGGATAAAGATAAGACCGGTGCCAATGCGAATGGCGGTTTTGCACTCCCGGAGATTATCCCGATTCAAAAAGAAGAGTGGGAAGCAAATGAAATGGACCAGTATTCTGCTCTTAAATATGTTCCGACGGATGAAGGTGGAGATTACTACCTTAATATGGACAATACGTATTTGTTGACGGAGCTTGCAGGTATACGAGATTCCGCCAAGAGCGAACTTACCAAAGCTCGTTATACGTACAGCATGGCTTTAATTGGCATGAGTGTAATCGGTTATTACAAAAACAGCGGTAGCGGTGATGAAGAGGCTGACGTTCCGAAGATGGTTAAAGACGTGAGCACAATGATCGCACCGGTATTAATCCCGATGTTAGAAGCTATGTCTGATCTGGACCTGTCTGAGATCAACTCCTCATCGGATGATTAAAATGTTTGAAAGGAAAAACAAATGTCAGTATTCTACGTTTTTCAGGGCGAAACCTATAGGGAAGAAAGATCTGGCGGGTATGTGTGGTCGCCGCAGTTGAATAGCGCCGGGCGCAGAAATGCAGGTTATTCCATGATGACGGAGGTAAAGAAGGGTGACTTTATTCTTCATAATTCCAATGGTGAGATCATGGCAATCAGTGTGGCTATAGACGACTGCTATGAAGCTGATCAGCCCGCAGAACTTTCTGCAGCGGATACATCTGTTGAATGGTCAGATGAGGGATATCGGATTGATACGAGGTATTATGATTTCGATATCCCTGTCAGGGCCACCAATTATAAAGAGTGGCTTCAGGCTCATTATGATCCTAATAGTGCGTTCACCAAACTCGGGACCGGCAAGCAGCAGTATATGAATCACCTTGCTGATGAGCATGCTATTTTTCTTCTGGGTAAGGCGATCGAGCTTCAGGCCGATGAGGACACACTGAAATATCTAAAGGCCGCACTGAGCGAGATCGTCGGAGATATGGACTCCGAGTATGATCAGGTTGAGTTTGAAGAAATCGGCGAAATTCTGGATGCCGATGACAGTGATGAGGTTCCGGAGTGGCCCGGTATTAGAGAGCCACAGGAAACCTCCACTTCCCCATTGACATCCAGAGAAATTCCAAAACGGAATCCTAATAGGGCCGCGGATGCGCTGAAGCGTGCTGGGTATCTTTGTGAGGTTGATAATCGGGACCGGACATTCCTTCGTAAAAACGGTAAGCCATACACAGAACCGCATCATCTAATTCCGATAAGCAAATATAAGGAATTTGATACAAGTCTGGATGTGATGGAAAACATCGTGTCCTTGTGTAGCCACTGTCATAACCTGCTTCACTATGGAAGACTGAACGATAAAATTCCGGTACTGACAAAACTCTATAATGAGAGAAAGACTGCTCTGCATCGCATCGGTATTACACTGACACTGGACCAGTTGATCTCGTATTACAAGTAAAGGGAGGCACTAGACATGCTTGGAGCAATTATCGGGGACATCGTTGGCTCCCGATTCGAATGGAATAACTATAAAGCGAAGGACTTTGACTTCCTGACATACAAGTGTTCCCCAACTGACGACAGCATCATGTCGTTGGCGGTGGCCAAGGCGATCCTAAAGAGCAAGCCGGATCACAGTGACTTGTCTGTTATGGCGGTTCGCTACATGCAGCAGCTTGGAAACCTGTATCCGAATGCCGGCTATGGTGGAATGTTCCGTAAGTGGCTAAAGGATAGAAACCCTCAGCCGTATAAGAGCTATGGTAATGGAGCCGCGATGAGAGTCAGCGCGGTTGGTTTTGCTGCAAAAGATCTGACTGATGCGAAGATCATGTCGCGCATGGTCACTGCTGTTACGCATAACCATCCGGAGGGGATCAAAGGCGCAGAGGCAACTGCTGTAGCAATCTTCCTGGCCCGTTCCGGCAAGAGCATGCTCGAGATCCGTGATGTCATCGACAAGGAATACTATCCGATGAACTTCACTTTGGATGGCATCCGGAAGGATTATAAATTCGATGTTTCTTGCCAGGGTAGTGTACCCCAGGCGTTGATGGCATTTTTTGAATCAACGAGCTTTGAAGATGCGATCCGGAATGCAGTCTCCATCGGAGGAGATAGCGATACACTGGCAGCCATCACTGGCGGGGTAGCTGAAGCATATTATGGAATCCCGGCGGATATCCGAAAACACGCACTGACATTTCTTGACGAGAGGCAGCTTCAGATACTGGTTGATTTTGAAAATCAGTATCCTCCTGTGATGGAAAAGAAAGTCGGTGATGTAAGTGTGCCGGTAGAACGGAAAATAGAGGAAAAGGTAGCTGGGACGGACCGCGGAACTCTTATCGAAGATGCTGCACGTGCAGCAGATGCGGATGTAGCCGCTGCCGCGACGACTCCTCGGGAAACTACCAGTCAGCAGCTGTTTAATCATCTGTTTGAGGCGTGCAATATTCTGCGCGGGCCCATCAATCAGGATGAGTATAAGAGCTATGTCACACCGATCCTTTTCTTCAAGAGGATTTCGGATGTGTACGATGAGGAATATCAAGAAGCGTTGGACTTCTCTGGTGGTGATGTTGAGTATGCAGAAGCGGAAGAGATGCATTCTTTCGTCATTCCGGATGGTTGCCATTGGGAAGATGTACGCGCGGTAAGCCAAAATGTAGGTAAAGCTATCGTGAATGCTATGACGGGAATAGAGAAAGCGAATCCCGATACACTTTCTGGTGTATTCAGCAGCTTTGATGATGCGACTTGGACTGATAAAAACAAGCTGTCTGATGAACGCTTGAAAAACCTGATCGAGCATATGTCTCTCATACAGGTCGGTAACCGCAACTACTCCGCTGACATCATGGGTGATAGCTATGAATTTCTAATTAAGAAGTTTGCTGATATGTCAAAGAAAAATGCTGGTGAGTTCTATACCCCGAGAACGATAGTGAAACTCATGGTTGACCTGCTTGATCCCAAGCCGGGTGAAACTGTTTATGACCCAGCCTGTGGAACGGGAGGCATGCTCATAGAAGCAATCCATCATATGCATGGAGATCGTCTTGCGTATGGACGGATTTATGGACAGGAGAACAACCTTTCTACCTCTGCTATAGCAAGAATGAATTTGTATCTTCACGGCGCAAAAGATGTTCAGATTAAGCAAGGAGACACATTAAGGAATCCTCTTTTCTTAGAAAAAGGGAAGCTGAAAGTATTCGACTGTGTATTGGCAAATCCGCCATTTGGCTTGGAGCAGTGGGGAGCAAATCAGTTCGAGAATGATCAATATGGCAGAAACATCTGGGGTTGCCCATCTGATACCTGCGCAGATTATGCCTGGGTACAGCACATGGTAAAATCGATGAATGTCAAAACAGGAAGATGTGCAGTAGTCCTTCCTCAAGGTGTTCTGTTTCATGGAGGGAAGGAAGGTCAGATCAGGGAACAATTAGTCAGATCTGACAAGATAGAAGCCGTAATAACTTTAGCGAGCGGGGTCTTTTTTAACACAAATGTGTCAGCGTGTATTGTATTCCTGAACAATAAGAAAGAACATAAACATGTTGGAAGTATCTGTCTTATAGATGGCAGCACAATCTTTACGCCACGAAGAGCTCAGAATTATATTTCGGAATCTGATGCAAAAAAATTGTATGAATTATACGTTGATTATCAAGACGTGATTGACTACTGCAAGGTTGTCACTATTGCGGATATAGAAAAAAGAGGCTTTGATTTGAGTGTAAAGAAATACATTGAGAAATCAAAGTATGAACCTGTTTCACCTAAAATTGTAAGAGATCGATATTTTGATGCATTGAGTAAAGCCCGTATAGCAGAACGTGAAATGAAGGCATTACTGATTGAGGGAGGGTTCATCAATGGCTAATAGGATATCAAAGTCTGAGTTAGAATCGTACCTTTGGGGAGCAGCGGTTCTTCTTCGAAATAATATCGATGCGGGAGCTTATAAGCAATACATTTTCCCATTGCTTTTCTTTAAGCGACTTAACGATGTTTATGAGGAAGAATCGAAAAAAGCTATTGCTGAAAATGGACCAGAAGCCGAGATGTGGGAAGAAACACATAGTTTTGCTATTCCTGCTGGAGCTCGTTGGTCAGATGTTCGCAACGTTCCTCAAGACGTTGGAAAGGCTATTCAAGCAGCCTTCAGAGCTATCGAGAGCGCAAATAGCGATAAGCTGCAGGGTATTTTTGGAGATGGGACTTGGACAAATAAAAACCGTCTTCCCGACCGGCTGTTAAAGGATTTGTTAGAGCATTTCAGTACAAAGACTTTATCAATCGAGAATCTTCCTGAAGATGAACTCGGAAACGGTTATGAGTACCTGATAAAAAAATTTGCTGATGATAGTGGGCATACAGCGCAAGAGTTCTACACAAACCGGACAGTGGTGCATCTGATGACCGAGATGCTTAAACCGGAATCCGGTGAATCAATATATGATCCCACATGTGGAAGCGCGGGCATGCTTATATCCTCCATTGCGTATCTTAAAGATCAGAAAAAAGAATGGCGGAATGTGTCACTTTATGGCCAAGAAGTAAACGCTCTGACTTCGGCTATAGGACGAATGAACTGTATCTTGCACGGTATTAATGATTTTAATATCGTGAACGGGGATACTTTAGCTGCACCTGCTTTTATTGAGAATGGCCAGCTTAGAAAATTTGATTTGGTTCTCGCTAATCCACCCTATTCTATCAGTGAGTGGAATAGGGACGCATTTGCTAACGATAGATATGGAAGGAACTTTCTGGGAACTCCACCTCAAGGACGTGCAGATTACGCTTTCTTCCAACATATTCTTAAGAGCATGGATCTTAAGACGGGAAGGTGTGCAATCCTTTTTCCTCATGGCGTTTTGTTTAGAAATGAGGAAAAAGAGATGCGTGAAAAACTGATCCGTTCAGATTTACTTGAATGCGTTATCGGAATAGGGCCTAATCTTTTCTACAACGCTACAATGGAAGCATGTATTGTTATATGCAGATCGACGAAGCCTGACTCGCATAAAGGCTATGTGCTTTTCATCAATGCGGTAAACGAAGTTACGAGAAAGAATGCTGAAAGCAATTTGGAACCTCAGCATATTCAAAAAATTGCATCGGCGTATGCCAATTTTGCTGACGAGGATGAATTCGCTGCAAAGGTTTCCATTCGGGAAATTGAGAAGAATGATTTCCTGTTAAATATTCCGCTGTATGTCAAAAACGATTCAGATATAACGCCTGTTGACGATAGGTCAAAGGAGGAGATATTTGAAGAATGGATTAGCCTGTCGGAGGAAACCACTATCGCGTACGATATGCTTAATTCCATGATGGGAGGGCAGGACAAATGACAACGTATCATTTGAGTGATGTCGCCACAGTCTGTAGCGAAACCTTTAAGGGAAATAAAAAAGGGGTTCCTATCGTTGGACTCGAACATCTTATTCCCGAAGATGTTACTTTGAATAATTGGGATGTTGATATTGATAATACCTTCACTAAATCCTTCAAACGGGGAGATGTGCTCTTCGGGAGGAGACGAGCATACTTAAAGAAAGCAGCTCAAGCGCCAATTGATGGAATTTGTTCTGGGGATATCACAGTTATTCGAGCAATTCCAGAAGTGGTTTCACCGAGATTGCTGCCTTTTATCATACAGGACGACCACCTCTTTGATTTTGCCGTTGGCAAATCAGCTGGCTCATTATCCCCGAGAGTTAAATGGGAACATCTGGGCAGATATGAGTTTCGACTCCCTGATATGGCTGAACAAGAAAAGCTTGCTGATCTGTTGTGGTCTATAGATAAGGCACTCCAGGCTTACAAACAGTTAGCATCAGTTACGATAGATATGATTAAAGCTCATTTCATCGAAATGTTCTGGAGTGAGAAATATCCATTCGTTGAAATGAAAGACTTGTTACACCAAAACACCAAAACCGAGCGGATAACAAATCCTCAGGATGAAAAATACGTAACGGTTGCGCTTTACGGAAAAGGTGTACGTGAGAGAAACATAGAGAAGTACGATCCCAAACCGTTTACTGGGTATAGAGTTCACGCAGGACAGTTTATCTATTCGCGGATTGATGCGAGAAATGGTGCTTTCGGTATTATTCCAGAAGAACTGGATGGCGCAGTTGTAAGTAAGGATTTCCCTACGTTTGATATTGATTCTGAACGAATAACAAATGAGTATCTTATGTTCTCCGTACTTGAAGATAACTTTATTCAGCAGATCAATAGAAACAGTATTGGAACCACAAATAGGCAGCGCGTTAGCGAGGAAGCTTTTATGTCTTACGAAATAAAACTTCCGAGTATAGCTGAGCAATTACAATTTGCGGATTTTAAAGCACAAGCAGACAAATCACTACATCTACTCGAAAGAACTATTAATGAAACGCAGGCATTGCGGAAAAAGATAGTAGAAGAGAACTTTGTTGTGATAAGGAAGGAGAATGATTAATGGCGGTATTCAACGAAGATAACACTACCGAGCAGATGATCATATCGACGCTCAAGAAAAACGGTTGGGAGTACATTCCGGCAGAGGAGCTTGATCGTGATTACAGCGACGTTATGGTGGAATCCCTGGTTCGCGATGCTTTGATTCGATTAAATCCCGAGATCGCTGAGGATGAATCCAAAGCTGATGAGGTAATCTACAAACTGCGGACATTGTTTTTATCTACCAATGCGCAGAATCTTGTTACACAGAACGAGGCGTTTAAGCAGTTGGTTTTTGAAAAGAACTCCTACCCGTTCGGCGAAGATGGAAAGCAGGTGTCCATTGATTTCTTTGGAACGGAGATCAATGGGAAGCTGGATCAAAACCAGTATGTGGTAACGAATCAGTGGGTGTATCCGAAAAAGGAAGGCGGAAAGAGGCTGGACATTGTTCTTTTGGTAAATGGTTTCCCGTTTGCCGTGGGCGAACTTAAGACACCAGTTCGCGCAGCAATTACCTGGCTTGATGGCGCCCAGGACATCAACAAGTACGAACAAAGCATCCCACAGATGTTCGTGACAAATGTATTTAACTTTGCTACCGAGGGTAAGTGTTATCGGTACGGTTCCGTCTGTATGCCGGCTGCGAAGTGGGGCCCATGGCACACAACAGACGATAAATCCGATGGAAGCCTGGCAGCGGTACAGACCAGCATAAAAGACATGATTACGCAGTATAAGATCATGGACATCTTCCAGTTCTTTACCCTGTATGCTACCGATAATAAATACAGAAAATATAAAGTCATTGCTCGCTATCAGCAGTATGAAGGGGCCAACATGATCGTTGACCGTGTGCGTGCCGGCTATCCGAAGAAAGGTCTGATCTGGCACTTCCAGGGATCCGGGAAATCCTATCTGATGGAGTTTGCGGCAGTGAAACTGCGTATGCTTCCGGATCTGAAGAATCCGACAGTTATTATCGTCGATGATCGTTTAGACCTGGAATCTCAGATCACAGCACAGTTCCATTCTTCCGATGTAGGAAACCTGGAGTCTGCATCTACACGCGAACAGCTGATGACGATGCTGCGACAGGATATCCGGAAGATTATCATCACTACCATCTTCCGTTTTCAGGAAGTAGATGGCGAGCTGAGCCCGCGTGACAACATTATCGTCATGGTAGATGAATGCCATAGAACGCAGGAAGGCGACCTGGGTATCAAGATGAGAACCGCGCTGCCTAACGCATTCTTCTTCGGTATGACGGGAACGCCGATCAACCGGACCGACAAGAATACGTTTGCTACCTTCGGTGCCACTGAGGACCGTAGCGGCTACATGAGCAAGTATTCCTTCTCTGATTCCATTCGCGACCATGCGACACTGCCGCTGAACTTTGAGCCTGTACCGATTGATCTCCATGTTGATCGTGAAGCTATGGACATGGAGTTTGATATGTTGACGGAGGGTGTGTCTGACGCAGACAAGGCGGAACTGTCTAGACGCGTGAACATGCAGGCGATCATGTACAATCCGGCCCGTATTCATAAGGTCTGCGTTCATATTGCAAAGCACTTCACGACGAAGATCCGTCCGAATGGCTATAAAGCACAGGTGGTTGTGTATGACCGGCCATGCTGTCTGAAATATAAAGCAGAACTTGATAAGCTCCTGGGACCGGACTGCTCTACGATCGTCATGGATACAAATGACGACAAGGCCGACGAGTATAAAAAATACAGACGGTCCAAGGATGAGGAAGCCAAGGTCTTAGATCGTTTCAGGGACCCTAACGATCCTCTGGAGATCGTTATCGTCACAGCAAAGCTACTGACCGGTTTCGATGCGCCTATCCTCCAGGTCATGTATCTGGACAAGCCCATGAAGGACCATACCCTTCTGCAGGCAATCTGCCGGACCAACCGTACTTATGATGAAGGCAAGACTAATGGTCTCATCGTGGATTATATCGGTATCTTTGATAATGTTGCCAAGGCGCTCGACTTTGACGAAGGCAGCATGAAAAAGGTCATCACAAACATCGAAGCGGTGAAGAAGCAGATCCCGGCGCTGATCCGTAAGTGCCTCAGTTACTTCATGGGTGTTGATCGGACAGTCGACGGCTGGGAAGGCCTAATGGCAGCGCAGGAATGCATCCCGACGAATGATTCGAAAGATAAGTTTGCAGCAGACTACCAGGTACTAAATCGGGCATGGAACGCCGTATCTCCTGATCCGATGTTGAACGCACTGCAGGTAGATTATGTTTGGCTGTCCAAGGTTTATGAATCCGTGAAACCGGCAAACGGCGGTGGTGGTCTGATTTGGGCTGCCCTCGGTCCGAAAACCATGGACATCGTGAATGCTAATCTTGATGTCGGACAGGTTCATGAGGATGAAGAGATCCTTTCACTGGATGCGGAACTGATTGATGCTTTCATAGAAAAGCACAAAGGGGCGCGGAACGCGGCAAAGAGAGTGGAGATAGATTTGGTAGCAAGAATACGGAAACATACAGATGATCCGAAATTTATCCGTCTTGGAGATAAGCTCGAAAAACTGCGTGAGCAGCATGAGCAAGGTCTGATCAACAGCATTGAGTTCCTGAAGATGCTGTTAGAGCTGGCAAAAGAAGCCGCTGAGGCAGAAAAAGAAGTCGTTCCGGAAGAAGAAGTCGATAAAGGAAAGGCTGCTCTGACCGAGCTCTTCAACGGTGTGAAAAACGAAAAGACACCGATTATAGTAGAACGCATTGTAACGGATATTGATGATATCGTTAAGATCGTTCGCTTCGATGGCTGGCAGAATACGACTGGTGGACGCCAGGAAGTTAAGAAAGCCCTCCGCAGCGTGGTATGGGTGAAATATAAGATCAAGGACAAGGAAGTCTTTGATAAGGCCTACAGTTACATCGAACAGTATTATTAAGGAGGTCCTATGGCAAGAAGTGCATATGCCGAGAATTTGATTCGAACAGTGCTGGATAACTCCGAAGCAGATGACTGGGCCAGCGCCGTACAGGAATGGGAAATTGTCGACTGGGATGAAGATTTAGAGCTAAAGTCTGCCTGCATCTGCGGCAAAGAAAGACTTCGTTATCTTTATACGATAAGGAACCGGTACAACGGAAACATCCTGGATCCCATTGGGAGTTCGTGCATCAGGAAGTTCGAGCGTACAGATTTGAATGATGAAGTTTCTGCCCTGGAAGATATGTTCCGGCTGCTTCATGCATACGAGAACCACGAGTTTATCGCTCTGGATTCACGCCTGTTTTCCAGGAAGCTCCTTCTCTACTTGTATGAGGATGGGGCTTTCCCTGGCACTACGTATAACCACGGTGACGGGCGTAGGGATTATCAGTTTCTGCTAGATATGTTCAATGCGCATAACGATTCTATCTCAAGAGCACAGCAAGGGAAGATCAATGCGATCATCATGAATTCGATCATTCCGTATCTGCAGCGAAAGTTACATGCAACAAGGTATTAAGCGGAGGCGGCGTATTTGGCATATAAAGATTTTAAGGAATACATTCAGGTAAACTATGACTGGCTTTTGCAGGAGGCAATCGATGAGTACCTGCTCAAGCACTATGACGGGATTGGATTTCATGGATTGAATGTGCTTTCACTTCTAAAGGCCACGGCAAATAATATTCAGGTCTGCAGCTTGACTTGCCATGACGATATCGGGCCGAGAATCCGTGTCGACGTTCACATCAAAGCAAATGTAGTGCTTGGCGGCTTGGGAACATCCAATTACGAAGCGGGTCGGGAGTCGCACTGGTTCACTGTATATCTACAGGCAAATTTAAAGGACGGCCTGCATGATGTGGAGGTGCTGGATACCGATATGTATCAGACTCCGAGGTTTAACAAAGATCATGCTTTGGATGAGTTTTTCCTCCAGTATGTATACTCGGATCAGCTGGAGGACATCGCGGATGAATTTACGGAGTTCTGGTGTGGTGATGAAGTATATGACGGCTGGAACTCCCCACTGAAAAAGATGCTGGAGGAGCTCGATCTGGTCTGGTACGAGGCAGAACTGCCACAGGGAGAGATGGGCCGCATGTACTTCCGGGAATCGGAGGAACTCGTTGATGACTTTGTACAAGAGCCCGGGATGCGTTATCCGGAACGACGCCAAGTGAAGAAAACGATCGGTCCTGGAGCCATGCTGATCAGCCATGATTTCTACTTTATTCCTGGCTATGGCAGTAAGAGCGATACGATCGCGCATGAGATCGTCCACTGGGACCGGCATGAAAAATTCTTCGAGATCCTGGCTCTGTTGAATCAGGATGAGAAGACTTTGTTTTGTGAAGCCAATCCCAGTGCAAGTTCTCCGGACGAACTCGAAGGTGTCGCCAAGGCACGCTGGTGGGCTGAGTGGCAGGCCAATGCTCTGGCGCCGCGGTATCTGATGCCCAGGAGAATCTTCAATAGGTACTTTCCTGCTATGCTACAGGAGCAGCGGGAATTGTACGGAGGTACCGAGGGCCAGGTGATGGAACACGGTCTGCAGCAGATCTCTGGTGTGTTTGGCGTTTCTAAATATGAAGCAAAGCTCAGAGCGATGCAGCTCGGGTATAAGCAGGCGGAAGGTGCCTTCCTTCGGGTAAATGGCCATCAGCGGGCTCCGTTTTCTTTCAATCCTAATGCTCTGGGAGAGAAAGAAACCTTCATCCTGGACGCGCGTAATGGAAAACGGATCTGCGAGGAGAATCCGGAGTTTGCAAAGCTGTTCAGCAGCGGTGACTTCATTTATACCGGTCTCGTTGTCTGTATCAACGATCCACTGTATGTTCAGAAGACCGATGATCCTTCTTGCCCGCAGGGGTATGAACTTACAGACTATGCACGGGCACATGTGGATCTATGCTGTCTGAAGTTTAAGCGGGAATACACACGTGTCGGTGCCGCGGAAGAGTATTACAACCAGTGCTATTTCAGCAGGGACGTAAATGCTTCTGAGTTTAAAGAGACAAAGACGATCGAGCTGTCTTCCAATCAAGATCCAATCGAAGAAGCAAGGCAGCTAAAGCTATTACAGAAAGAAAATATTCGTGTGATGGCGATCAAACGGAAATTACCGACGAACTTTGCTGAAACACTGTCTGCCCATATGGACCGCCTGGAGGACGGCGAAGGTAAGAAGATGACGTTCAGGTGCTTGCACGAGCGGACAGGCTTATCGGAGAAATACCTGAGTAATGTCATCAATGGAGGAAAGAAACCAAGCATCGAAGTTCTCTATGCGATATGCCTGGCAATGCATCTCCACCCGATTTTCAGTGAAGATGTCATCAAAAAGGCGTATGGTGGTTATCCGGATGATGAGGAAGGAGCTATGGCAGAGTATCTGCTTGGGCATCACTATACGGAATCGATTGATATGATCAATGATAAGCTGAAGCAGCTCGGCTATCCGATCTGGGGAAAGGATGTAGCGTAAAAATTTTTGAAAAAACTTTTTTGAAATTCGGAACAAATAGTTCCGGTCGAAAACGACGAAGAATAAAGAGATTTGAGGGCCCTGTGGTCAGCGTCTATTAAGGCGCCGGCTGCAGGGCCTTTTTTCGTGCCCAAAATCAGAACTTTTAGTTCCGATATTGGATGAGGCATATGCGGTTTAATACGGGTGAAGTTAATAAAAAAGCATCCAAGCGGAGGAAACAACATGTTCAACGATAGCTCGTAGCAATCCGGGAGGCCCGCCTCCCACAAAGCAGATTTAACACATTGTCCAACTTAAAAAACTGATATCTCGCCCGAGATGCGCATTAAGGCAGGGATACCGATATAGGCTTCCAGACTCCCGACAGGGGGCTTTGGAAAGTCAGAATCGGTAGCCTTTCCTTAGTGCGCTCTTTTTTCGGGCCGGGAAAGGCAGCGGCCCTCAAATCCGGACCTCTTCCCTGCCTTCGTGCGATCCAGGCGGATCAAACGGAGGTAAAAGATGTCACGTAATTTTCGTACCAAACTGAGTAACCGCACCAACTATGTCTACACCGACGCTAAAGGCAAGAACCACATTGTCCGTCCTGGCGAGGAAGACGTCACGCCTGAGATGATCGCCGACCTGCATGCCATGGACGATGACTGGTGCAATGCCGAGAACAGAGAACGCTACCACGTTACCGTCCGCCTTGATGCCAGGATTGATACCGATTCTGAAAAGGATGGAAACGAGACAATCACCGCAGCGGATCAGCTGGATCCGGAGGCAATCTTCCTGGAGAAGCTCGAAGCCCTGGAACATGCTGAGCAGATCATGCGTCTGCGCAAGGCCCTGCAGCAGCTGAAGCCGGAGGACAGGTCACTTGTCCAGGATGTCTTCTATCAGGGTATGCAGCAGAAGGATGCTGCGGCGGTACGCGGTGTATCCAAAGCTGCCATCACCAAGCGCCTGAAGCGGATTTACCGCGACCTCGGAAAAATTCTTGAAGAACAGGGTTAACTGATCACCTGGAAATCCAGGTTACACAGGAAGAGCGCTTTTCCAAGATCAAGAAACCGTTATTCAAGAACAGCGAGGTGACAATCAGATGAATAACAACGAAAAACTTCTGAACGTCATCCGTGCCCTGGAGGCCCTGACTGCCAGTCTGAAAGATCTGGCTGGCAGCGAGGGTTCTTCACCGGATACGGGTGAAAAAGAAACAAACGAAAGAACTGTAACCTTTGAAGAAGTCCGAAAGGCCCTGGCTAAGGTCTGTGCCGCCGGTAAAACGGATGCCGCGCAGGCTCTTGTGAAGAAGTATGGCGGAGATCGCCTGCGGGATGTCCCGCCTGATCAGTACGCGGATCTTCTTCATGATGCGGAGGCACTCTGATGCCGCCGGTAGGGCATTCCGTCACATCACCGTCATCGGCAAACCGGTGGCTGCATTGCACACCCAGCGCCAGGCTGAACGCCGTAGCCCAGCAGTCCTCCGAGGCTGCTGCAGAAGGCACAGCAGCACATGAGCTTGCGGAATACAAAATCCGCACGTTCCTGGGTGAAAAGCTGAAGCGGCCGACATCCGATTATGACTGTGACGAGATGGAAGAAGCGACGGATGACTATCTCTTCTTTATAAGAGAGAAGCTGGCAGCGGCCAAGGAAACCTGTGAGGACCCTGCAATCTTCGTGGAGCAGCGGATCGATTTCAGTCGGTATGTCCCGAACGGCTATGGCTGTACGGATTGCTGCATCGTAGCAGATGAGATCATGTACATCATTGACCTGAAATACGGAAAAGGCATCGTGGTCGACGCTGAAGAAAATCCACAGATGAAGATCTATGCACTTGGCTGTCTGGAACTCTTCTCGGAGCTCTTTGACATACAGCGCGTGTCGCTGAACATCTTCCAACCGCGCCGGGAGAACATATCCACCTGGGAAACCAGTGTGGAAGATCTTCGGACCTGGGCGGATGAAGTTCTGACACCGAAGGCGAAAGAAGCCTATGAAGGCAACGGCGAGTTCGTGCCGGGCGACTGGTGCATGTTCTGTAAGGTAGCGCCGAGATGTAGGGCGAGAGCAGATTCCTGCCTGGCACTTGCCCGGATGGAGTTTAAGCCCGGACCGCTTCTTTCCGATGAGGAACTGGGAGAGGTCATGGAAAAGGCAGATCAGATTTCGAAGTGGGCTGGTGACATCATGGCATACTGCCAGGAGCAGGCCATTGATCACGGCAGACACTTCCCTGGTTACAAGGTTGTACAGGGACGCAGTATTCGGAAGTTTTCTGACACAGATGCCGTAGCGCAGGCAGCAAGAGATGCGGGTTACACGGATTCGGATATTTTCACAACCAGCCTCATTACTCTCACCGCCTTCGAACGGCTCATGGGAAAGAAGAAATTCCAGGATACCCTGGGTGACTACGTAACAAAAACAACACCAAAGCTGGTCCTTGTCCCGGAATCGGACAAGCGTCCAGAAATACAGGTTGATTCCGCAATGAAAGATTTTAAAGGAGAATATGACAATGGCTAATTACGAAGCAAAACTTATCAACGACACGAAGGTCCTGACCGGCAAGATCCGTTTCTCTTACGCTCATCTGTTTGAGCCCTGGGGTGCGAGTGGCGCCGAGCCGAAGTACTCCGTTTCCATCCTGATCCCGAAGACCGATACCAAGACGGTGGAGGTGATCCGTAAGGCGATCGAGAACGCCACTGCGGAAGCCGTGCAGAAGTACGGGAAGAACTTCAAGTCTGCTCGTCTGCATACACCGATCCATGACGGAGATGTGGAGAAACCTGGTGACGAGGCCTATGCCGGCCAGTACTACATCAACTGCAACAACCGTCTGGCACCGCAGGTGGTGGATATCAACTGTGACCGGATCGAAGATCCCGAAGAAGTATATTCCGGTGCCTATGGCCGTATCACCCTGAACTTCTATGGCTACTCTGTTTCCGGCAACACGGGTATCGCGGCGTCCCTGCAGAATGTGCAGAAGCTGGAAGACGGTGAGCGTCTCGGCGGAGGCAGGTCCAGTGCCCTGGCTGATTTTGGCGGGGCCGGCGAGGACTTCCTGAACTAATCATAATCATTTACTCGGTAGGGCGGCGGGAGCAATCCCGCTGCCTTTTTCAGGAGGTGCTCACAATGAAAACATTATCAATTGATCTGGAAACGTACTCCGATGTGGACCTGGGAAAGTCCGGTGTATATCCGTACAGCGAGTCAGAGGAATTCCAGATCTTATTATTCGGTTATTCTGTCGACGGTGGTCCGGTACAAGTAGTAGACCTGATCTGCGGAGATCAGATCCCGCAGGACGTCCTATCTGCGCTGACGGATCCAGCCGTTTTGAAGTTTGCCTATAACGCCAATTTCGAACGGGTCTGTCTGAGCCGCTACCTGCATGATCTCGGTATCTTTGATAACGGCGATTACTGCCAGGGCGATGACACGGTCGGTTATTATCTGGATCCGGCCTCCTGGAGATGCACGATGGTCTGGGGCGGCTATAACGGGCTGCCGATGAAACTGTCTGAGTGCGGCGCAGCGCTGGGACTCGATAAACAGAAGATGTCAGAAGGGGCAGATCTCATCCGGTTCTTCTGCCGGCCGTGTAAGCCGACAAAAAGCAATGGCGGCCGGACCAGGAACCTTCCCCAACATGATCTTAATAAGTGGCGGACCTTCAAAGAATATAACCGGCGGGATGTCGAAGTAGAGCAGTCCATTCAGCAGCGCCTGCAGCGGTATCCGGTTCCGGACACAGTTTGGTCCGAGTATGCCATCGATCAGAAGATCAATGACAGAGGTGTGCGCATTGACCAGGATCTGGTCGCCCAGGCCATTCGGATCGACGAGGTATCAAAGTCCTCCCTGCTACAGCGCATGCAGGATATCACACACCTGGAAAATCCAAACTCGGTCCTTCAGATGAAGGACTGGTTGGCGGAGCACGGCGTGATGACAGATACCCTGGGCAAGAAGGCGGTTGCAGAACTGATTGATACCGTGACGCCAGAGGTACGGGAGGTCTTGGAGCTTAGGCAGCAGGCATCCAAATCATCGACGAAGAAATACATCACCATGCAGAATGCTCTATGCCTAGACGGCCGGGTAAGAGGCATGTTTCAGTTTTACGGTGCCAATCGAACAGGCCGCTTTGCTGGCCGACTCGTGCAGTTACAAAACTTGCCGCAAAACCACCTAGAGGAACTGGTAGAAGCCCGGACCATTACCAAGGCAGGTGATTTCCGGTCCTTGGACATGTTGTATGACTCCGTCCCGCAGGTCTTATCAGAACTGATCCGGACAGCCTTCATTCCGAAACCGGGATACAAATATATCGTTTCTGACTATGCTGCGATCGAAGCCAGAGTGATCGCCTGGTATGCCGGTGAGACCTGGCGGCAGGAGGCCTTCGCCAATGGCGAAGATATCTACTGTGCTTCTGCCAGCGCCATGTTTCATGTGCCGGTGGAAAAGCACGGTGTGAACGGGCACCTGCGGCAGCGCGGCAAGGTCGCAGAGCTGGCGCTTGGCTATGGCGGATCCTGCGGAGCACTGCGGGCGATGGGCGCGCTTTCCATGGGCATGGAGGAATCGGAGCTGCAGCCGCTGGTGGATATGTGGCGGGAAGCCTCACCGAAGATCGTGGCGTTCTGGCAGGACGTAGATAACGCTGCCCGAGATGCGATTGCCGGCAGGCGGACCGTCAAACTCCGAAATCTCATGTTTTCCTATTACAGCGGCATGCTTTTTATCGCATTGCCGTCCGGCCGGAAGCTGGCTTATGCGAAACCGTATCTGACGGAGAACCGCTTCGGCGTGATCAGCATTGGATACTGGGGCACCGGCACTGCCCGGAAATGGGAACAGCAGGAGACGTATGGCGCAAAAATCGTCGAGAACATTGTCCAGGCGACATCCCGCGATATTCTCTGCTATGCCATGAAGAATCTGAAGGACCAGCAGATCTGCATGCATATCCATGATGAGCTTGTGATCGAGGTCCCGGAAAGCACACCGATCGAGGCTATAACATCTATCATGGGACAGACGCCTCCCTGGGCAGAGGGACTGCTGCTTCGGGCAGACGGATATGACTGCCACTTTTATCAGAAAGATTGATATGCACGGGTTAACCGGCCTCCTACTTTTCCAGGTTACATAGGAGGTCGGTTTTTTGATCTCCGAATACATAAAAGGAGGTCGTTACCAATGCTGAGCGACAAAATCTTAAACAGTGCATTTAAGGAAATGCACGCCATAGCAACCGAAGAGGGTGAGGTCTTCTTCCTGGCAAAAGACGTGGAAGATCTGCTGGAGATCAAACTCACCGATGTGGATGAGCTCCTGGACGACGATGATCTGATCCGCTACTGCACACCTTCCGAAGCCGGTCCCGTTCCTGTACTTCTCATAAGCCTGCCCGCATTTGCAAAGATCGCAAAGGCCCTGATGGATCCCTTCAATGACTGCGAGAACACAGCCGATGATATTGAAGAAGCCTTTGACGATATATTTCACGGCATCTCTTATCTGAAGAGCGTTCTGGAGCATGCGAAGGAGTGAGGTGTAGAAATGGATAATCCTTATTTCAATACGGAGGGCTATCCGGATCCAACAGCGGCAGAGGCAATACGCGGTATATCCGGCCAGAGGTCGTTTGGCTTCTGGCCAGTTGTGTATATCGCATCACCGTATTCCGGAGAGATCCAAAAGAATGTAGAGAATGCCAAGCGTTACTGCAGGTATGCCATTTCAAAAGGTCGGCTGCCGATCGCGCCGCATCTGTATTTCCCGGCATTCATGTCGGATCAGACAGAGCGGGATCTGGCCATGTTCTTTGACCTGGTTCTTCTTACCAAATGCTGCGAGCTCTGGGTGATGGGCGATGTCATATCCGAAGGAATGAAACAGGAGATCGCCTGGGCTAAGCAACGTTACCTGCCGATTCGATATATCAAGGAGGCTGACTTATGAGAACTTTCACTTTATACACAGCCCGCTGCGTCGGTGATTCCAAGAACTGTCTGTTTCCCAATAAGGCAGTCATCACAAGTGAATCGATGCTGGCGGCAGCAGTGACAGCGGATCATGTGACCGCAACTTATAAGAACAACTATCGCAGCGGGGAGAACTTCATCCAGGCGGATGTAATCCCGATGGACTGTGACAATGATCATTCAGATAAAGAAGAGGACTGGATTACACCGGACAAGGTTGCCGAGGCTTTTCCGGACGTTGCTTTCGCAGTCGTCCACAGCAGAAACAGTGGAAAACAGAAAGGTGTAAGGAGTGCCCGGCCCAGGTTCCATGTCTTCTTCCCCACGGAACCGATCCAGGATGCGGAGTCTTACACACAGCTGAAACATCGGATTCATGACTACTTCCCGTACTTTGATGGGAATGCGCTGGATGCAGCAAGGCTTCTGTTTGGGACACCGAACCCGAAGATCGAGTGGTTTGAAGGCAGCCAGACCATACTGGATTTCCTGACGGAGGAACCGGATGCCTTTGCCAATATGGAAGGACCCGTCGATGAGATCGGTGAAGGAACTCGGAACAACCGTCTGTCTCATTATGCAGGCCGGCTTCTGATCCGCCTGGGCAATACCGATGAAGCGTATCAGTTGTTCCTGGAAGAAGCAGCAAAGTGCTCTCCGCCGTTGGAAGAAAAAGAGCTCCATACCATCTGGCGCAGTGCGCAGAAGTTCGCATCCAAGATCGCATCAAAGAAAGGCTATATCCCGCCGGAAGAGTATCAGGGCAGCTGCCCACTAAAGCCAACCGATTATACCGATGTCGGGCAGGCACGGGTCCTGGCCAAGGAGTATGGAAAGAGCCGTCTGCTCTATAGCCCGGCGACAGACTTTCTCGTATATAACGGATCTTTCTGGGAGGAGTCCAAGCCGCTGGCACAGGGATTAACACAGGAGCTGACTGACCGGCAGCTGGAAGAGGCAAAAGCAGAACAGAAGCGTTGGATGGCAGAGATGATGAAGAACGGCGCTGACAAGATCCTGGCAGACAAGGGTGAGAAGAAAGCTGCCGAGCTCATGAGCGACGAGCAGCTGCGGATTTTCCTCAAATACATGTCAGCGGTCACCTATGAGAAGTTTGCCCTGAAGATGCGTGATTCCAAGAAAATCACCGCTGCCATGAAAGAGGTCCGGCCGATGGTCGCGATCAATCAGAGCGACCTGGATCGAGATGAGTTTTTACTGAATACACCGAGTGGAACCTATGATCTGCGGGAAGGCGCTCATTATCAGATGGAGCACCGGCCGGAAGACTTGATCACAAAGCAGACTGCGGTGGATCCCAGCATGGAAGGGATGGATGTCTGGAAGGATGCCCTGATCACCTTCTTTCAGGGAGATTCAACCTTAATTGAATATGTGCAGCGCATGGTTGGACTGGCCGCTATCGGAAAGGTGTATGTCGAGGCACTCATCATTGCACATGGCGAAGGCCGGAACGGCAAGAGTACTTTCTGGAATGCAATCAGTCGTGTCCTGGGAAACTATTCCGGTAGCATTTCCGCGGATATCCTGACCGTCGGCTGCAAGCGGAACGCCAAGCCGGAACTGGCCGAGGCCCGTGGAAAGAGGATGCTGATCGCCGCAGAGCTGGAGGAAGGCATGCGCCTGAACACATCGAACGTGAAGCAGCTCTGCAGCACCGATGAGATCGAAGCGGAGAAAAAGTATAAGGATCCCTTCCGCTATATTCCGACGCACACCCTGGTCCTTTACACAAACCACCTGCCGAAGGTCGGTGCCGTGGATAAGGGTACCTGGCGTCGCTTGATCGTGATCCCGTTTAACGCGGTCATCGAGGGAAAGTCCGACGTGAAAAACTATGCGGACTATCTCGTACAGCACGCCGGCGGTGCCATTTTGACCTGGGTCATTGAAGGCGCAAAGAAGGTCTTTGAGGATGACTTCAAAGTGAGCCCGCCGGCAGCTGTGCAGCAGGCGATCGACGACTATAAGGAAAACAACGACTGGCTGGGGCATTACCTGTCAGAGCATTGTGAGCTCGATCCTTCTTATAAGCAGAAGTCTGGTGAGCTGTATCAGGATTACCGGAATTTCTGTCTGCAAAACGGTGAGTACGTCAGAAGTACCACAGATTTCTATGCAGCGCTGGAACTGGAAGGATTCCGGAAGGTGAAAGAGCGTGGCGGGAAGTTCGTCTATGGTCTGAAGCTGGTGTCCGAGTTCGGGGATTTCCTCCAATAAATGCATGTGTGCCGGTCTACGCCAGTCATATCTAAAAACTCCTATAGGCCTTAAAAAAAATGATTATAGAGAAGTTTATGAAATGACTGTCGAGACTGGCACAGCCGATAAGGATTGACGTAATGGAACGAGATATTGAGAAGAAATTCAGACTGGAGGTAAAGAAGCGGGGCGGTTTGGCACTGAAGTTTGTGTCACCGGGTTTTAGCGGTGTGCCGGACCGGATCATTCTGATGCCAGGCCGCAAAGTGGCATTTGTGGAAGTAAAACAGCCCGGAGAACAGATGCGGCCGCTGCAGAAAAGGCGAAAGGCACAGATCGAGCGATTCGGCTTTCATGTTTACCTCCTGGATGATGAAAACAAGATCGGAGAGATTATCGATGAAATACAGTCCACATGATTACCAAGCATTTGCAACGAACTTCATCCTGACACATCCCGTAGCCGCGATCCTGCTGGATATGGGTCTCGGCAAGACGGTGATTGCCTTGTCAGCGATGCATGAACTACTGAAAAACGATATACACAAAATTCTGGTGATCGCACCGAAACGCGTGGCGGTATCGACCTGGCCGGCGGAGATCGCAAAGTGGGATTTCCTTTCAGACCTGACCTACCAGGTGGTTGTTGGTACGGAGGCCCAGCGCCGGAGAGCCCTGCAGCAGGATGCGCAGCTTTATATCATCAACCGAGAGAACACAACCTGGCTCGTGGAGAAATCCGGTGTGCCCTTTGACTTTGACATGGTCTGCATAGATGAGCTTTCCAGCTTTAAGGCGATCACGAAGAGGTTTAAAAGCCTCTTAAAGGTCAGGCCGGAAATAAAGCGGATCATCGGTTTGACCGGTACTCCCTCCTCCAACGGCCTGATGGATTTGTGGGCGGAGTTCCGGCTCCTCGACTGCGGTCAGCGTCTCGGTCGTTATATCACGCAGTACCGGACCAGGTGGTTTCTGCCGGATAAGCGCAATGCCCAGGTGATCTTCTCCTACAAGCCACGTCCCGGCGCAGAGGAAGAAATCTATGAGGCGATCAGCGATATCACCATCAGCATGAAGTCGGTCGACTATCTGGATATGCCCGATCGCATTGATGCGGTGACCGAGGTCGAGATGTCCGACAAGGAATGGAAGGTCTACAACGACCTGCAGACAGAGATGGTGGTGGAGCTCGGTGAGGAAGAGATCGACGCCATGAACGCAGCCGTTCTCTCCAATAAGCTGGTTCAGCTTTCTGCCGGCGCCGTCTATACGGAAGACAAGCACACGATCAAAGTGCATGACAAAAAGCTGGATGCTTTGGAGGAGCTGATCGAAGAAGCCTGCGGGCAGCCGGTCCTTGTGGCCTATTGGTACAAGCATGATAAGGCCAGGATCCTGGAGCGTTTCCCGGAAGCCAGAGTGCTTGGCACGGTGAAAGATATTGATGATTGGAATGCTGGAAAGATCCCGATTGCTCTGATCCATCCCATGTCGGCGGGACATGGACTCAACTTGCAACAGGGCGGCCACATCCTAATCTGGTTTACCATGACCTGGTCCCTGGAGCTCTACCAGCAGACGGTTGGAAGGCTGTACCGGCAGGGCCAGAAAAACGGGACCGTTACGATCCAGCATATTGTCACCAAAGGAACGATTGACGAAGCAATCCTTACTGCACTGCAGAAAAAGGGCCGAACGCAGGATGCTCTTATTGATGCCGTGAAGGCGATCGTTCGTGGAGGTGGTGCTTACGGCAAAGCAGACAACAAACCCGTATGAGGACCTGGCAAATGCAATCATTCTTACAGCGGTGGCTGATTACCGGAAAGTGCTACGGTCTCTCAAGCGGAAGCCAAGGAATAAAGCGCAACAAGCGGAAAAAGAATCTCTGGAGCAGTTCTTCCGGGGATCCTGGTACAAGACGCTCACATCGGTTGATGGCGAGTATCTGATAAAGAAATTACAGGAGGAAGAAATCTCATGACCCCGAAAGAATATTTGCGGCAGGCGTATCGCCTGGATCAGAAGATTAATAGTGACCTGGAGGAAGTGACTGCGCTGCGGGAGATGGCAAACTCCGTCTCATCACCACAGTTTGGTGAGCGGGTACAGACCTCCCGCAAAGGTGATGCTCCTTTTGTCCGGTGCCTAGAAAAGATCATAGAGCTGGAAGAAAAGATCAATAAGGAGATCGACCTGCTTGTGGAGCTGAAAAAAGAGATCCGCACAGTCATCACGACGGTAGAGGATACCGATGAGCGTATGGTTTTGAAGTACCGGTATGTCCACAACTATACCTGGGAGCAGATCGGGAACGAGCTGCACGCTGATGCGAGAACGGTCCGGCGTTGGCACGGGAGAGCCCTGCAGCATGTAATCTTGCCAGAAAATCCCATTACCATATGAAATGTGCCCGAAATGTCCAGGTTTGTCCTAAGATGCCCAGGTGCCCATTATGTTATAGTATAATCAGCAAAATACGATGAAACGACAGCCTCGTGGGAGCGATCCCTCGGGGCTTTTGTTTTGCTCGGAAACGGAGGTGAGCAGATGCCCAGGATGCCAAGACGTGGGTGCGCTTACGGTACGTGCGGCCGGCTTGCTGTGGAGGGAAGTCAGTACTGCGAAGAACACAAGAAGCTGATGGATAAACGATACAACCAGTACGAACGCAGTCCCGACATCGGTAAGAAGTACGGTCGAGCATGGAAGAGGATCAGAGACCGGTATGTCCGTGAGCATCCGCTTTGTGAGAGGTGCCTTGCGGAAGGGAGACTGACACCGGTTGATGAGGTGCACCACATCGTTCCGATCTCTCAAGGCGGAACGCACCGGTACGACAACTTGATGAGTTTATGTCAGTCATGTCATACGAAGATTCACATGGAGATTGGCGATCGTCAGATCCGGAGGTGACTGGAGGGGCGGGTCAAATCTCTACGTAGCGGCCCTCTGGGAAACGGCGCGGGGTCTTCTGTGCGAATTTTTGTATTCAAACGGGGTATTAACCCCA
>CAMOIJ010000008.1 GCA_946615865.1 uncultured Lachnospiraceae bacterium
AGAACGGAAGCCTGGACGTCTATGAAGACTGGAGAAAGCCCGCGGAAGAGCGCGCGCAGAGCCTCGCTGAAGCAATGAAGGGCGAGGAGAAAGCGCTCATGCTGGCACATGGCGGCTGGGACGGCGATTTCACAACAGAGCCTCTTATGGCGGACGACGCATCGGCTGTTTATCTCAAAGCCGGCGGACGCGGCGGCGTCACCCGCGCGATCAGTAACGGCGGCGGAGCCCACGCGAAATGGACGAACGCGCTTCAGGAAGTGGCAGAGAGCTGCTTCTATGGTATTCCCGCAATGATCTCCATCGATCCCTGCAATATTTCGGGCCTTGTTGAGAGCGTTTCTCTCGCCTCTACGATGGATCCCGCACTTGCTGCTGAGATCGGCAAGCAGACCGCGAAACAGTACCGCGCAGCAGGCGTTACCGCTCTGCTCGGACCGCAGGTCGATATCTCTTCGCCAATCATGAGCCGCGCAGGCGGAACTTACGGCGAAGATCCGCAGCTGACGCTTGACATTGCCACCGCATATGTCAATGCAATGCAGTCTACATACGATGAGAACGGCGAAGACCTCGGCTGGGGCAAAGAGTCCGTATACTGCTTCACGAAGCACTACGGCGGCGCAGGCGCCACAGAAGGCGGGCGCGACGACCACACTTATGCCGGCAGATATACAGTATTCCCGGGAGAGAATCTGGAAGCGCACCTGATCACCTATTTTGACGGCGTGTTCAACCTTCCCGGAAAGACCGGAAAATCCGGTATCATGACTGAGTACGCGATCAACGTCGACAAGGAAGGCAATCCCTTCGGCGGAGAGTACGCGGGTGCTTACAATGAGTTTATGTACAGCCTTCTTGACGAAGTCGGTTATGACAGCCTCAAGATCACAGACTGGGGCGTGTTCGGCGGACTCGGAGAGAAGACCGGAGGTCTGTGGGGAACAGAGAGCCTTAGCGAACCCGAGCGTGTAGCACTTGGATTTGAGCGCGGTGTGAACATCCTGGGCGGCTATGGCGGCTACGGCGGAATCGGCGCGATCGCTGAAGGCTACAATGTACTTGCCGGCAGGATCGGCGAGGAGGAAGCGAACAAGATCCTCACAAAGGCAGCATATAACTACATCGTCGTGATGATGAACCTTGGAATGTTCGAGCAGCCTTATAATGACAGCGCCTATGCGGATTCCATTATCTTCAGCCCGGATTCGAATGCGTTTGGTCAGCAGACACAGGACGCCTCTGTCGTCATGATCAAGAATGACGGCGTGCTCACCGGAGAAGCTAAAACAGAGAAGCCGAAGGTCTATGTGCCTTACGTCTACAGCACGGGATTCTCCGCAAACTGGATGATGGGCGTCAATGAAGGCACACCTTCCTGGGCTCCCGGACTTGATCTCGAGATACTTGGTAAATATTTTGACGTAGTAACGGATAAACCCGGCACTGCAACCGGAGAGCCGGACGCGGAAGGAAAACCGAAGTTTACCAAGGATGATATTACAAGAGCGACCGCAGAGGAGATCGCAGGCTGCGATTATATCCTCGTAGGAATGACAGGCGCTTTCAGCGCGTCCTACAACTCCCACCTGCAGGCAGCTTTCGGCGCTCCCAGAGACCTGACAGGAATAGAGGACTTCTATTATCCCGCTTCTCTGCAGTATGCCGAGTATACAGCAGATACCGCCCGTGATCCTTCGATCAGCGGCAACACTGTCGACGGCGTGAAGGAAAACCGTTCCTACAAGGGAAGAACTGCTCCGGCAGATCCCAACTACGGACATCTTGAAGCGCTTCAGTACGCTGATTCCGTTGCCGGCGACATCCCTGTGATCGCGGCAGTCAGCATGGAAAGAGGCATGGTCTGGACGGAAGTCGAGCCGCTCTGCGATGCGATCTTCGTATCCTATAACGCGCAGAAGACGGATTCCGTCGCACGGATGATCCTTGGCCAGATCGAGCCTTCAGGACTTCTTGTATTCCAGCAGCCGGCTTCTATGGAAGCGGTCGAAGCGCAGGTGGATGACGTTCCCCGCGATGTGGAAGTTTATAAAGACGCAGCCGGAAATGCCTATGATTTCGCATTCGGAATGAACTGGTCCGGCGTCATTGACGACGCGCGCACTTCCAAGTACTCTGCGGAGCCGCTCACAAAGGTGCAGAGCCACGACTTCGGCGACAAGTTAAAGACGGCGGCAGCAGAATAACGGACGGCCGGGCAAGACCCGGACGTCCTGCTGCATCGAATTAATCAACATAGATAAGGAGGAAGAAAATGCTTAATTTTCTGTCAACACTGCTGTCCCCGATATTTACGCCGATGGGAGTCAGCCAGGCGGACCTCAACGCATATCTGAATCAGCTGTCCGGCTATGTGTATGCGATCCTCTTCGTGATCATCGCGATGATCGCTATCATGATCGGGGCACATTGGGCAAAAAAGGGAAAACGCGCGATCATCCGCCTGGTCGCCGGTCTCGGCGCGCTGGCGGCAGTAGTAGGAATCGTAAACGCGATCTGCTTCGGCCCTATGTACAATAACGTTTCCGGTTTCCTGAACGCTTCCAAGGTCAATCTTTCTGAGGAAACGGTAGCGCAGAGCCGCGCGACAGTACAGAAAGTCGGTGAAGAGGGCGTGGTCCTTTTAAAGAACAACGGGATCCTGCCCCTTAACGTGGAAGAGTCGAAGAAACTGAACGTGTTCGGCTGGTCTTCCACCAATCCGATCTACGGAGGAACCGGATCCGGATCCTCCAGTTCCGCAACCGCGGTCAGCATCCTGCAGTCCATGAAGGACGCCGGCTTTGAGCCCAACGAGGGCCTCTCCGGCATGTATGTGGAGTACCGCGCGGAGCGTCCCACGATCGCCATGGCGTCTCAGGACTGGACAGTTCCGGAGCCGCCGGTCAGCGTCTACAACGACAACATGATGAAAGCGATCCACGAGTATTCTGACACAGCTGTCATCGTTATCGGCCGAAGCGGCGGTGAAGGCGCAGACCTTCCCACCGATATGAAGGCGGTCCTCGACGGAACTTATAATCCCGCGGAAAAGGTCTCTGCGGCGCCCGGCAACTACGGCTATATGAATGCGGTTGCATGGAACAATGGCGCATATGATGACTTTGAGGCGGGCGAGTCCTACCTCGAACTCTCCGTGACTGAAGAGAATCTGGTCAAGAAGGTTTGCTCCGAGTTCGATAAGGTCATCGTGATCATCAACGCGAACAACGCAATGGAACTGGGATGGGTAGATGAGTATCCTCAGATCGGTGCCGTTCTTCTGGCACCCGGCTCCGGTATCACAGGATTCGCTGCACTCGGCGAAGTCATGAGCGGCGCAGTGAACCCTTCCGGCAGAACAGTCGATACATTTGTAAAAGACCTGTTCGCTACACCTTATATCAACAATATCGGCCAAATGTCCTTCACCAATGTGGATGACCTGAAGGCACAGATCGCTGCCGCAGATCCTGCATATGAGGGAACACTCTCCTTCGTCAACTATGTCGAAGGCATCTATGTAGGCTACAAGTATTATGAGACCGCTTCCGACGATGGCGCGATCAAATATGAGGATCATGTCCAGTATCCTTTCGGCTACGGTCTCTCCTACACGACCTTTGAGCAGAAGATCGAGAACTTCAAGGCGGACGACAAGGCAGTCACTTTCGACGTCACTGTAACGAATACAGGCAGTGTCGCCGGCAAGGATGTCGTGGAAGTATACTTCACGCCTCCGTATACCGACGGCGGTATTGAGAAGGCTTCTGTTAACCTTATCGATTTCGCGAAGACCGATGTGATCGAGCCCGGCGCTTCCCAGACGATCAATTTCGCGATCAATACCGAAGACATGGCGGCTTTTGACTCCGAAGGCATTAAGATTCAGGGCGGCGGCTATATCCTCGAAGCAGGAGAGTACAAGATCTCCCTTCGCGCCAATTCCCATACTGTTCTGGCTGAGCAGGCATTTACGATCGCTGCGGATGTCGACTACAGCAAGAACGGAAGAGAAAGCGACAAGATCCCCGCTGTAAACCAGTTCCAGGAGTATGCGAGAGGTGATTTCGAAGTTCTCTCCCGTGCGGGTAAGTTCGCAAACTATGACGCTACATGCGGACGCAAGCTCACAGATGAGGATTTCCAGATGGATGACGCAACACGCGCCAAGATCGAGGAATACGCATTCGGCACCTATGACAGTACAAAATATAATGATCCCGCAGATGAGATGCCTACTACCGGCGCCAAGAACGGCCTCAAGCTGGCAGACCTGACCGGAAAGCCTTACGATGATCCCGCATGGGACCAGCTGCTCGATCAGCTCTCTTTTGAAGACATGGCGACCATGATCAACGTCGGCGGCTGGCAGACAGCACCGATCGAATCCGTCGGCAAGGTCGGAACTTCCGATTGCGACGGACCTGCAGGTCTGTCCAACTTCATCACCGGCGCTTACGGAAGCGCTTACCCGGCAGAGACATTGATGGCTATGACATGGAACAAGGATCTCGCTTACGAGATCGGAACCTCCATGGGCCAGGAGTATCAGGACGCCAACAACTACGGCTGGTACGGACCTGCGATGAACACGCACAGAAGTGCATTTGCAGGAAGAAACTTCGAGTATTATTCCGAGGACGGCGTTCTGGCAGGCCTCATTGCGGCGGCTGAGATCAACGGCGCGTCCACAAAGGGCGTATATCCTTACATCAAGCATTTCGCGATGAATGACCAGGAAACCAACCGCTGCTCCTTCCTTCTGACTTATGCTCCCGAGCAGGCTTTCCGTGAGATCTACTTAAAGCCTTTCGAGATCGCGGTTAAGAAGTACGAAGGAACTGCTCTCGCCGCCATGTCCGCGTTCAACTGGATCGGAACAGAGCCCGGCTGCGCGAACAACGAACTGCTCAACACAGTTCTGCGCGATGAGTGGGGATTCAAGGGAATGGTCGAGACGGACTACAACGGCTCTTACGGCTACCAGATCACCGATCACTGCATCCGCAACGGCAACGACCTGATGCTCGGCTTCAACGGCGCGGCATCCAATGTACTTTCAGACCAGAGTGCAACTGCTGTCAAGGCCATGCGTCAGGCTTGCAAGAACATTCTCTACACCGTCGGCAACAGCGGATACTACACCATCAATGAACAGACGTCAGGCGGACTGACCCGTATGCAGAAGATCTTCTATGGAATCGACGCCCTTACAGCAGCTATCGTAATCATCCCTCTGGTACTTGTATTTATGAACCGGAAGAAGAAAGCGGCTTAACAAGGAGGTTCAATGAAGCACAAAGAATTAATTGATCAGTTGACGCTGGAGGAAAAGGCAGCCCTGCTCGGAGGTAAGGGAGAGTGGGACTCCAGAGATATTCCCCGGCTGAACATCCCGTCGATGATCATGTCGGACGGCCCTCACGGGCTCAGGCGCCAGGCGGGAGCGGGAGATCACCTTGGTCTCAACGCATCCCTTCCTGCAACCTGTTTCCCGACAGCCGCAACAATGGCGGGCAGCTGGGATAAGGACCTCGGAACAGAGGTCGGCGTCGCGCTGGGCGAAGAGGCCAAGGCGATGGGCGTCAATATTTTGCTCGGCCCCGGTATGAACATCAAGAGAAGTCCTCTGTGCGGACGAAACTTCGAGTATTTCTCGGAAGACCCTTATCTGGCGGGCAGGATGGCCGCTTCCTACGTGAAGGGCATCCAGAGCCAGGGAGTATATTCCTGTATCAAGCACTTTGCGGTCAACTCCCAGGAGGAGCGCCGCATGGCGATGAACGCGGTCGTTGATGAGCGCACCCTGCGCGAGATCTATCTGACCGGATTTGAAGTGGCAATTGATGAGTCGAAACCAGGCGCGGTCATGACTTCCTACAACCAGGTCAACGGCGAGTATGCCAACGAGAGTATGCATCTGCTTAAGGAAATCCTTCGCGGTGACTGGAATTACGACGGATTTGTGGTCTCCGACTGGGGCGGAGCGAATGATCACGTGACGGCAGTCAAGGCCGGTTCTGATCTGGAAATGCCCGCTCCCGGACTCGGCTCCGCGAGGGAACTGGTGGAGGCAGTCAAGAACGGATCCCTTTCCATGGAAGATCTGGACGCCCGCGTGGACGAGCTGCTGGACGCGGTATTGACTACCACAGAGGCTGCTAAGGGCCACAGCGAGGAGTTTGATGTCGAAGGACACCATGCGCTGGCGAGAAAAGCAGCGGCGCAGTGCGCGATCCTTCTCAAAAACGATGATGAGATCCTTCCGCTTAAGGCGGGGACCAAAGTCGCAGTAGTCGGCGATTTCGCTTTCCAGCCCAGGTACCAGGGAGCAGGCTCCTCCATGGTCAATTCCACGAAAGTGGAGACGATCGAGAAGCTGATCCGAGGGGAGAGAGATCTGGAAGTCAAAGCGATGTGCCACGGCTATAAGAGAAACGGAGAAGTGGATTCTGTGCTTCTCTCCGAAGCCGTCAAGGCGGCGCAGGATGCGGATGTGGTTCTCTACTTCTTCGGACTTGATGAAATGAGCGAGTCGGAAGGTCTGGACCGCACACATATGCGCATTCCGCAGGTGCAGGTCGATGTGCTCAGGGCTATGGCGAAAGTCAACTCCAACATTGTCGGCGTGATCAGCGCCGGATCCGCCATCGAGATGGAGTGGGAGGACAGCCTCAAGGCGATCCTGCACGGTTATCTGACAGGCCAGGCGGGCGCGGGCGCTATGCTCGACCTGCTTACCGGGCGCGTCAATCCCTCCGGCAAACTGGCGGAGACCTATCCCATGGTTTACGAGGACACGCCGTCCCAGCCTTACTATCCTGCCAAGGAGAGAAATTCCGATTACAGAGAGGCTCTGTTTGTCGGTTATCGCTATTTTGACACATTTGACAAAGAGGTCCGCTATCCCTTCGGATACGGCCTCTCCTACACGACCTTCGAGTACTCGGATCTTAAGGTGGACGAAAAGGGCGTGACCTTCACTGTGAAGAACACCGGCGCCTGCGCCGGAGCGGAAGTCGCGCAGCTCTATGTCGGGCTTCCGGATGCCAAAATCCTGCGGGCCCGCAAAGAGCTCAAGGGATTTGTAAAGGTATTCCTGGAAGCAGGCGAGGCGGGGACAGTGACAATTCCGTTTGACAGCTACACCTTCCGTTATTGGAATGTGAAGAAGAACGGATGGGCAGTTGAGGGTGGAACTTATGCGGTATGCGTGGGCAGTTCTGTGGCGGATATCCGTCTTCAGGGAAGCCTCAAGGTTGCCGGCGAGGACGCGCCTGCGCCTTATGACGACGCAAAACTCGCTGCTTACAGAGAAGGAAAGATCCGGGAGATTCCGGATGAAGCGTTCGCTGAGCTTCTCGGCGGTCCGATCCCGGATGGCAGCTGGGGCAGCCTGCTCACGGAAAATGACGCGATCTGCCAGCTCGGAAACGCCAAGAGCGGCCTGGCCCGTTTCATCTACAAGCAGCTTGAGAAGAAAAAACAGGAAGCGGACGCGGCGGGCAAGCCGGATCTGAATGTCCTGTTCATTTACAACATGCCCTTCAGAGCCATCGGCAAGATGACCGGCGGCCAGGTGGACAAGAAGATGGTGGACGGCATGGTGGACGCCGTGAACGGACACTTCTTCAGCGGACTCGGAAAGGTGATCGGAGGCTACTTCTCCAACAAGAGCGCCAATAAGAAGTACGAGGAATTACTGAAGGGAGACAAGTGACAATGAAAGATTTTATGGCAGACTTCGCGGAAAAGCATCCCAAGGCGGCGCAGTGGATCCGTGAGGGCGGACTGTTCGTACTGTTCAGCTACGTTGTTACCTTCATCAAGTATCTGCTGCTGACATTCCTGCCCGGCTTTTTCCACGGTATTGTCGGAGACGTAGAGTGGGTATGGCCCGGCATCAAAACAACGATGTTCGGCGTTCCCTTTACACTGGCGGTAATCGGAAACAGCCTGGCGGACGGCGGACTTGCCTTTACCCTGGCGAACTATACATCTATCATTCTGGGAGAGTGCATCAACTTCCCGCTTCAGAGAAACGTCACTTTCCGCAGCAAGGGCCCGGTCGGCCTGCAGATCTTTTTCCATGCGCTGGGAACGATCGGCGTCATGCTGGTCATGAATCTCTTTACCTGCATTTGGAATCCGGTCACGGCAGCCATCGGCATTCCTGACGCGGTCCGCAATATCGTTACGACGATCGCAACCGGTGGTGTAGCAATGGTTATTATCTTTGCTATAGACAAGACAATTTTCGCACCCGGATTTGGTGAGAAGAAGTAAGCAGCGTTCCTGAAGGAACAAACATAAAAAATGCAGCAAAGCACCCTTTCCCGCATCAAGGCAAAATGCGGAAAAAAGGGTGCTTGTTGCTTTTTTTGGATTTAGGAGTATGCTATAAAGAGTGAAAATATACATATTTGTATATGACCCAGTTTAACTCAGCTTAAAGACGGGAGACATTATGGCGGTACTGCTGTTTCTTCTGTGGATCATATGGAATGGAAAGGTGAATGCGGAAATTCTCCTTTTCGGCAGCGCGCTGACTGCGCTGGCACTTTTATTCGCGGTAAAGGTGCTGGGCTACAGCTTGGAAAGCGAACGCCGATTTTGGAGGAATTTTCCGCTTTTTTTGCGTTATACACTGGTCCTTATCAGAGAGATCTTTAAGGCGTCCCTGGCAGTAGCGAAGCTCGCCTGTAGTCCTGACGGCAAGCCTGATCCGGTCATTGTGGAGTTCCACTCGGGACTGCCGACGGATTTCCAGAATGCCCTTCTGGCAAATTCGATCACTCTGACTCCCGGAACATTTACGCTCATTCAGGAGGGGGACCGCTTTGTCGTGCATTGTCTGCGCCGGGAATACGCGGACGGAATTGAGGTCTCCACATTTGTGGAACTGCTCGGAAAGGTGAAACTGTGATGACGGTGGAACAAGCTTACCAGATCTTATACGGAGGAGTGCTGATCGTCCTGATCCTCCTTATAGGCGCGATGGTCATACGCTCGATCATCGGACCGCGCAGCACGGACCGGATCGTGTCGGTTAACATGCTCGGGACAATGACGATCTGCTCGATCGCGGTTTTGTCGGTCCTGCTTGATGAGGGGTATCTCGCGGATGTGGCGATGATCTACGCGATGATCAGTTTCGTCGCGGTGCTGATGATGGCGTCCATGTTTGTGCCGTCGAAGCCTAAGGCGCCGGTACTGGACCGGGATAAGGATCATGAGGCAGCGGCCGAAGGAGAATCCGGAGGTGAACAGAAATGATTTTGGAATGGATCAGATTTGCTATAGCGGCAGTTTTAGCCATACTGGGCCTGTGCTCTTTTGGCTCGGCGGTGCTCGGAGCGTATAGATTCGGATTTGTTTTGAACCGTATGCACGCCGCCGGAATCGGTGATACGGCGGGGATCTTTCTTATGATCGCGTCACTGGCCGTGGCGCGCGGACTGCACATGGACACGCTCAAACTTGTCGTGCTCGTTTTCTTTTTGTGGTTCACTTCGCCCGTTTCGACTCATTTTCTGGGGCAGGTGGAGTTCTATACCAACCCGCTGCTGGGCAGGCACGTGAAGCAGGCGGATCTCCCGGGACAGACCGGTGAGGATCAGACGAAAGGAGAAGGAGATGGCGCTGACTAAAATTGCCGAAATCATACTGCTGATCCTGCTGGTGGTCTGCGCTGTGGGCGTAAACTTCGGAAAAAGTCTTCTGCAGGCAGTGATCATATTTATGTCCTATAGTTCGATCATGTGTATTTTATGGGTGCTATTGGAGTCGCCGGACCTGGCGATCACGGAGGCGGCAGTCGGAGCGGGCGTCAGCAGTGTTCTGTTCATGCTGACGCTGCGGAGAATTCACACAGAAGACCTGAGAATGGAGGCGCTGCAGCAGGAGGCGGGGATGAGCGATCCCGTACAGATCGCTGAGGCCTCACAGGAAGAGGGCAGTTCGGAAGCGGGGATAACGGGAGAATAAACGTGAAGATCTTCGATTTGAATTTTGATGTGGAAGAGGAGCCGATCCCTGACGGAGAGGACCATGATCTTCTCGAAAATATCATGGACGGTGAAGAAGTTCATGACAGTCCTAGGGAAAAGGTCAAAACAGAGAAAGAGTATTATAGAAATTATGTGCGCAGCACACAGTGGGTGCAGAAACTGATCCTGACAGAAAACAGAGGATTTAACGTTTTTTATTTCTCTGTGGCGGTGGTCAGCTGTGTTCTGCTGATCGGCATGCTCCTGTTCACGATCTCATATCTGCCGCGCTACGGCGTGGAGAATCCGGAGAGCATTCTGGTGGTGAAGAGATATGTGGAGAACGGCCTTCAGGAGACGGGCGCGGTGAATATAATCTCGGGGATCATCCTGGACTACAGGGCGTTCGATACTCTGGGGGAGTCCCATGTATTGTTCACGGCGCTGATGTGTGTGACGGTGCTCCTGCGCAGAGATTCAAAGAACATGCGCACCCAGTATGAGGACTTCTATACGATCCGCGATGAGAAATATCACGAGCTCTACAGGGAGTCCATCATGAAATTTGTGGCGGCGGTTCTGCTTCCCTGCCTCCTTCTCTATGGAGCTTATGTGCTGCTGAACGGGCAGATCTCGCCCGGCGGCGGTTTCTCCGGCGGCGCGGTACTGGGGTCAGGCCTGATCATCTGCGCGGCCGCGTTTGGATTCAGGAGCACTGACAGAGTGATCACCAGAAAGACCGCGAATCTGATCGCCTTCTTTTCGCTCGGATTTTACAGTTTCGCGAAGGGATACGTATTCTTTACAGGAGCAAACGGGCTGGAGAACCACATTCCTAAGGGAACGCCCGGCGCGATCCTCAGCGGCGGCCTGATCCTTCCGCTGGATATTGCGGTGGGTCTTGTGGTGGCAACCACGATGTTCGGTTTTTACAGTCTGTTCCGCAGGGGCAGCATCGGAGGAAACAAGTGATGGAAAACCTGATCGCCAACAGCACGGAAGCCGTGGCTGTCATCTTATTCGGTATCGGATTTACGATGCTTCTCTTTCACAGAAACCTCTTCAGGAAACTGATCGGGCTCAACGTCATGGATACGGGCGTATTCCTGTTCCTGGCGTCCATGGGATATATCGAGGGCCGCAAAGCGCCGATCATCGTCAACGGCGTGCAGAGCACGGAGGCTTATATCAACCCGCTTCCGGCGTCCCTGGTCCTGACAGGTATTGTTGTATCCGTTTCGGTGACCGCGATCATGCTGTCACTGACAGTCCGCCTGTATATGCGCTATCACACGCTGAACCTGGACGAGATCTACAGAATGGCCGACCATCTGGAAGATGACCGGTAAACGAAGGAGCCGACAGTGGACTTTATCAGAAACTTTCCGATGTTCAGCGTTGTGCTGAGCCTGTTCTCAGGCGTTTTGTGCACTATGCTGAGCGGCAAAAAAGCAAGAATATACACGATCATCTACGAGTGCATTCTGTTAGTCATGGTTGCAGCGGTTCTCCGCTATACTGTGGTGACCGGGGAAGCCTTTACCTATGTGCTGGGAGAATTTCCTGCCCCCTGGGGGAATGAGCTTCGGGCCGGCACGCTGGAAGCGTCGATCGCGGTCCTGTTCATCGCAGTGATGCTGTGCGCGGTGCTGGCAGGTCAGCACTATGTCCGCAAGGATATTGACGAGAGCAAGGTCAATATCTATTACGCGATCCTGAACCTGATGACAGCAGCCCTGATGGCGATGACCTGGACCAACGATATTTTCTCCGGGTACGTATTTCTGGAGATCCTGACGCTGACAAGCTGCGGCGTCCTGATAGTGCGCGAGATCGGCAGAACGACACTGGCGGCGGTGCGCTACATGATCCTCAATCTGGTGGGGTCGGGCCTGTTTCTTCTGGGCGTTGTGCTCCTGTACGATATCACGGGAAATCTTCTGATGGTGCCGATGCAGCGCGAGATCGCGATGCTGTACCAGGATCCGGGCGCCCGGGTCGTGCTGATCATGGCGACAGGCATCCTGACCATCGGACTCTCGATCAAGAGCGGACTTTTCCCCTTCCACTACTGGATGCCGGACACTTACGGCTGGGCTACGCCTACCTCCGGAGCGGTGCTCTCGTCGCTGGTCTCCAAGTGCTACATCTTCTTGTTGATCAAAATATACTGGCGCGTGATCGGGATCGATATCTTTACGGATATGCCGATCCGCAACGTTTTGTTTGTGCTTGGACTGTGCGGAATGGTGTTCGGCTCGCTCTCGGCGATCCGGGCGGAGAATATAAACCGGATGGTGGCTTTCTCGTCTGCGGCACAGATCGGCTACATCTATATGGGGATCGGACTGGGCGGAACCGCGGGCTTTACCGCAGCGGTGTTCCACATCATGGCCCACGCGGTCACCAAATCCCAGCTGTTTCTGACAACGCCGAGACTTGCCGCGGTGTCCGGAAACAGCCTGCGGTTCAAGAATCTGCAGGGCTGCGCCCTCAGAGATCCCAATGCGGGACTGTTTTTCCTGCTGCCGAGCCTTTCGATGATCGGTATTCCTATTTTCGCGGGCTTTTCGTCCAAACTCTTTTTTGCCATGGCGGCCGCGGACAGGGGAGGGATCAAACTGATTCTGGTCATGCTGGTGCTGGCGGCAAGTTCACTGCTGAACGCGCTGTATTTTATGAGGACGCTGATCCGCATCTATACACCGTCTGATCCCTCGAATGAGAGAGTCAGACACCATCTGGATTACAATATTCCCATGACCGCCCTGACGCTGGCAAATCTGGCGATGGGGCTTTTCAGCGGTGTTTTCGCCGCTCTGATCGGGCAGGGATTTTCAATGTTCAACTGAGGGAGGTCAAGACATGCTGATGATTGCGGCAATACTGATACCTGTGGCGGCAGGAATCGCGATATCTGCGATCCCTATGGAGGATCGTATGAGGAAGGCGCTGTATGCCTGCAGTGTTCTCCTGACAGACGCCGTCGCAGCCTTTGCAGCAATGGGCGGCGAAACGCTGCGCCTCTCGGAGCTGTCGGAAGGTGTAGCCATTATTTTCAGAGCGGACACACTGGGCAGGTGTTTTCTGGCGGTGACAATACTGCTGTACACCTCCGTGCTTTTTTATTCCTTCGAATATATGAAGATGGAAGAGCGGATCCCGACTTTCTACGCGTTCTACCTGATCTCAATGGGAGCGCTGATCGCGGAGTGCTTCGCGGGGAATCTGGTTACGATGTACCTGTGTTTCGAGTTCCTGACACTGACCTCCATGCCCCTGGTGCTTCATGAGAGGACCAAAGAGGCCGTCGCGGCAGGTCTCAAGTACCTGTTCTATTCGGTCGCGGGCGCTATGATGGGCCTTCTCGCCATTTTCTTCGTCTATCATTTTGCAAAGGACCCGGAACTTTTCATCTACGGCGGATTCCTGGATCCGTCAAAATATACCGGCGCGGAGACCGTCCTTCTGGCAGCTGTCCTGGCAGGGATTGTCGGATTCGGCGCCAAAGCCGGCATGTACCCTCTTCACGGCTGGCTCCCGACCGCGCATCCCATCGCGCCGGCTCCCGCCTCCGCGCTGCTGTCCGCCATGATCGCCAAGGGAGGCGTTCTGGCGGTGATCAGGCTTGTATATTTCTCTGTGGGTGATCAGCTCCTGCGGGGGACCTGGGCGCAGCTTGCCTGGATGTGCCTCGCGACCCTGACGATCCTCATGGGTTCCACCATGGCTTTCGGTGAGGAAAACCTCAAGAAGAGACTTGCTTATTCCACAGTCAGCCAGATCTCCTATATCATGCTCTCGCTCTCTCTTTTGACAGACGCGGGTTTGCGGGGAGGGCTTCTGCATGTGTTCAGCCACGCCTGCGCCAAAGGCTGCCTGTTCCTGGTGGCCGGCGTCTTTATCTATAAGCTCAGGATACGCAGAGTTACTGAACTTATGGGGATCGGCAGGACAATGCCCCTCACACTGGCGTGTTTCACACTTGCCTCTATCTCCCTTGTGGGAATACCGCCGATGGGCGGATTTACAAGTAAATGGGCCATCGCGACGGCGGCTATGGACAGCGGAGCGGGCGTTTTCGCGGTCCTGGGTCCTGTGGTCCTGCTGATCTCAGCGCTCCTGACCGCGGGCTATCTGCTTCCGGTCATGGTAGACGGTTACTTCCCGGGTATGGTGACGGGATACGAAGACGATGAGAAAGCTGAGCCCAATGCGCTTATGCTGATCCCGATGTTCATCCTGTGCGCGGGATCCCTGCTGGTAGGCGTATTCGGAAGTTCCTTTATGGGAGGACTGGTATTCTGACACTGAAAACGGGAGGAGATCGATCTTGAGCCCTGTATTTTTGCTGATCCCGATCCTGCTGCCCATTGCGGGCGGACTGGCGATGCTGATCAGACCTCTGAAAAAAGAAAAGAAAAGGAGAATCTGCTGCGAAACCCTGGCCCTTTTGACGTCTGCCTGTGTCTGGGCGGCCGCCTTTTGGGTACAGCGCGAGCCCGTGACGATCTACAGTTTCACCCGGGGATTCGCGGTGAACTTCTGCGTGGACGGCATGGCGAATGTGTTCGCGCTCATGATCTCCGTGATGTGGCCGCTTGTCCTTCTGTACGCCTTTGAGTATATGAAAGGAGATGAAGGGCGCGATCGCTTTTTTGCCTTCTATGTCATGACTTACGGCGTGACGCTGGGCGTCTGCTACTCGGCGGACATGATCACGATGTATGTGTTCATTGAAATGCTGACGCTGGTGACGATCCCCCTGGTGTCTCACTACGGAGGGCACGAGAGCATGTATGCCGGGCGCAAGTATGCCGCCTATACCATCGGCGGCGCTTCACTGGGCTTTATGGCAGTGGTCCTGACTACGATGTTCGGCATGGCGGGGAGCTTCCGCTACGGCGGGAGCATTGACGTAACGTATGACGCGGTCATGATGCAGCTGGCTTTCGTGCTGGGATTCGTCGGATTTGGAGCCAAGGCCGCGGTATTTCCCCTGCACGACTGGCTTCCGACAGCTTCGGTCGCACCGACCCCGGTCACTGCGCTTCTGCACGCGGTGGCTGTGGTCAATTCAGGCGTTTTTGCCGTCATGAGGATGACCTATTATGTCTTCGGGGCGGACTATCTGCGGGGGACAACAGCGCAGGCGATCTGCCTGGCACTGGCGGTCTTTTCCCTTCTCTTCGGCGCCGTTCAGGCATTGAGAGAGCGTCATTTCAAGAGAAGGTTCGCTTACTCCACGATGAGCAACCTGTCTTATATGCTGTTGGGGGTCATGACACTGTCGCCTCAGGGGCTTAAAGCAGGACTGGCCCATATGGTATTCCACGGCGTCATCAAGATCAGCCTGTTCATGTGCGCAGGCGCCTTTATGCACCAGGCCCGCAAATCCTATATTTATGAACTGAACGGGATCGGCCGGCGGATGCCCGCGACTTTCACGGCCTACACTCTGTGCGCGCTGTCCCTTACGGGAATCCCGCCCTTCTGCGGGTTTGTCTCCAAGTGGCAGCTGCTGACAGCAGGACTCGGAGCTGCCACAGAGGCGGTACAAATGCGAACGGCAGGTTCCACTGTCTCACAGATCCTCCCGTATCTGCTGTACGGAGGAGTCGCGGCGCTGATCATCGCGGCTTTTCTGTGTGCGATGTACACGCTCAGTATTACGGTGAGAGCGTTCTTCCCCCTGGATGAAAAGGATCTGTATAAAGACAGCAATGTCAGGGAAGCGGGACCTCTCATGCTGGTTCCCCTCTATGTTTTCGGGGTGTGCAACATTCTGTTCGGCATGTTCCCGGGACCGATCCTGGCTGTACTGACAGCGATCGGAGAGGGAAGGCTTTGATGGCAAAATATCGATAACAATGAAATAATGCGGAAAATTACGGCGTTAAAGAGCCGTTTTTCCGCGGAAGTGGAGCACAGGATGCTTATTGCGACCATCGTCTTCGGACCGTTTGCCGGAGCAGCAGCTGCGGCCGCCATAGGGAAAAAGAGTGAAAAAGCCGGAGAATATGCGGCTCTTTTCCTGACGCTCTGCATACTGGGACTGTCGCTGGCCCTTGTACCTCCGGCAGGTTCGGCAACACTTTATCCGTCCGCAGAAAGCGCGGGCGGGGCATCCCTTGTGATCCCGAAAATCCTGTCCGGGAGCGGCCTGACCTTCAGCGTTACGGGATTCAGGGCAGTGTACGCCGTGATCACCGCGCTCATGTGGGTCGGGACAACGATGTTCTCCCCGGAATATTTTGCCCACGAGAGGGAAAATCTGGGCAGGTACAAGTTCTTCGTGCTGTTTACACTCGGAGCCGTGGAGGGCGTCATGCTCTCAGCGGACCTGATGACGGCGTTTGTGTTCTTTGAGGTACTTTCCTTTACATCCTTCACCTGGGTCATCCACGAACAGACCCGGGAAGCGATCCGGGCGGGGTACACTTATCTGTTTATCGCGGTGATTGGCGGTCTGTTAATGTTCATGGGCCTTGTGCTCCTGGAGCGCACAACGGGAACTCTGTCCTTCGCGGGTCTGTCGGAGGCGCTGCAGGGAGCCGGCTCTTCGCCGGACAGCCTCGCGGAGCCCAAGGTGCTGGCGGCAGGCGTGCTGATTCTTCTCGGATTCGGCGCCAAAGCGGGCATGTTTCCGCTGCACGTATGGCTTCCCAAAGCCCATCCGGCGGCGCCTTCCCCTGCCTCGGCTCTTTTGTCGGGCATTCTGACGAAAGTTGGTGTCTACGGGATCCTGATGACGGCGCTCTATGTGCTGGCCGGAGATTTCCGCTTCGGCCTGATCGTGCTTGCAGCCGGTATGATCACCATGCTGCTGGGTGCAGTCCTGGCGCTGTTCTCCGTGAACCTCAAGCGCACTTTGGCCTGTTCTTCTATGTCTCAGATCGGCTTCATCCTGACCGGTATCGCAGTGACAGTGCTCATGGGAGCCGTGGGCGAGAAAGAAGCGGTGATGACAGCGCTTGCGGGTACGGTGCAGCACATGATCAACCACTCGCTGCTCAAGCTCACACTGTTTATGTGCGCGGGCGTGGTAGTCATGAACCTTCACAGCCTTACTTTGGACGAGATCAGGGGATGGGGCAGGAACAAGACGCCTCTCAAGACCGCTTTCGCCCTGGGAGGCCTTGGGATCAGCGGCGTACCGCTCTTTAACGGCTATATCAGTAAGACTTTACTCCACGAAGGAATAGTGGAAGCCATCCATGGGATGGCGGAGGCGCGGGAACTCGGACTTTCGACGGTTGACGCGGTGACTGCAGGGAACATCTCGAATATTCTTAAGATCGGTGAATGGATCTTCCTGTTTTCGGGCGGACTGACGTTTGCCTATATGCTCAAGCTCTTTATCTGTATCTTTGTGGAGAAGAACCGGGATGAGGACGTTCAGGAACGTTATGACAGCTCAACTAAGTGCATGAATCCCGTGAGTACAGCGGCGATCCTGGGATCGTCCCTGTTCATGGTGATCCTGGGAATGCCTCCGGTGACGAAGAGACTGATTGCTTTTGCCCTGGGCGAGAACGAGATCCTGGAATTCGCGGCTTTCACACCTGAGAATCTCAAGGGAAGCGCGATCTCTCTGGTGATCGGCGCGCTGGTCTATCTGACGGTCGTAAGGCACCTGCTGTACAGGGAGGGGTCTTATGTCAACCGCTGGCCGGAGAAACTGGACCTGGAGGAAGGCCTTTACAGGCCGGCCCTGACCAGATGGATTCCGCGAGTCCTTCTCACTATTGCTTCTGTATTCGGTGAGAACAAAATATTGAAGCCTGTGTGCCGATTCGGTCTTGATACTGCGCTGAAAGCGGCGGCTGTATTCGGTGAGGACAAGATTTTGACCCCGGTCTGCACCTTCAGTTTCAGCCTGATGCAAAAGATAGCGTACTGCTTCAGTGTCAGCACGGACTATCTGATCCTGGAAATGAGACGCACTGCGCTGCGGGAGAAAAGAGTGCGCAGAGCCGGCGTGGGACAGGTCAGCCGTCTCCGCATGCTCCGGGAGGGCACAGCGGAGGCTGTGAACCCGATTTTGCGCAATTTTACGTTTGCTTTGCTGATGACTTGCCTTGGAATACTGATGATTTTGGGAGTTTTGCTGATTGCAATTGTGCATATTTCTCAATAGAATGGAAAGACAGGGTAAAAAATAGAAACAATACAGAGCAAGAAAAAAGGTATATTTAATGAGCATATTTGACTTCCTGACACTCTTTGGCGGTCTCGCTATGTTCCTTTACGGAATGCGGCTTATGGGAGACGGCCTCAAAGAGAGCTCCTCCGGAACCCTCAAGAAGGCAATGGAGTCGGTTACCAACAACCAGTTCAAGGCTTTTCTTCTGGGTTTGGGCATTACGGCGATCATTCAGTCGTCTACGGCTACGATCGTCATCACATCAGGTCTGGTCGGAGCGGGTCTTCTCACTCTTCACCAGTCCATCGGTATCATTATCGGCGCTAACGTCGGTACTACCGTTACGGGCCAGATCATCAGACTTCTGGATCTGGACACAGGAGGCGGAGCCACCTCCTGGCTGCAGCTTTTCAAACCGTCATCTTTGGCGCCCATCGCGCTGATCATCGGCATTATCATTATCATGGGAGGCCGGCTCAAGAGTTCGCGGCAGATCGGAAATATCGCGATCGGCTTCGGTATTTTGTTCTCGGGCCTTATGAACATGACCGCCGCTGTCAATGTTTTGACAGAGTCAGGCATGGTGGAAGGGCTGTTTACCGGCCTTGGCAACAACCCGGTCCTCGGCTATCTGACAGGAGCGGCCGTCGCGTTTGTGCTGCAGAGTTCATCGGCTACGATCGGTATTCTGCAGGCCTTCTCCGCATCGGGCATGATGACATTTAAAGCTGTGTATCCGGTCATCGTCGGCGTCTATCTCGGCGACAGTGTGACCACGGGTATTGTCTGCTTCATCGGCGCGAGCGCGGAGCAGAAGAGAGTAGGTATCGTCAATATTCTCTTCAATATCGGCAAGATGGCGCTGATCCTGATCGGCGTTGCGATCCTGCATCAGCTCGGTTTCCTGGACGGAATCTGGGACAAAATAGTGAATTCCGGTATAATCGCGAACACCAACACGGTTTTCAACCTGGCAGCAAGTATCCTGCTGTTCCCGGTAGTCGGGTTGTTTGAGAGGACCGGAGTCCGCCTTGTGCCCGACGACAAGGAAAAGCCGAACAAATACCAGGACAAGCTGGACGCACTCAACCCCATGTTCTTCGATACGCCGGCTCTGGCGCTGCGAAGCTGCTACGATATCCTGCTTACTTTATGCCGTTCTTCCAGGGCCAATATTGAAAAGTCTTTCGGGCTTTTAGAAAATTATGACGAAAAAGTCTATGAGGAGATCGTGGAAGAAGAGGCGAATCTTGACCTGCTAACAGACCGCGTCAGCCGCTATATTGTGGAATATCTTCCGCATATTCGGGACGCGCAGAACGCGGCGATCCTCGACCAGTACTACAAGGTTGTGACAGATTTCGAGCGCCTTGGCGACCACGCGGTGAATATTGCCGACAATGCCGGCAGTATGCACAGACTGCAGAAAAAGTTCACGAAGACCGCAATCAGCGAGCTGGAGATCCTCGAGGACCTTCTAAGGGAGATCCTTGACAATGTGGACCTTGCGTTCGGAAAGAGGGACGTGGACGCGGCGTTCAGGATCGAACCGCTGCAGCAGGTTGCCACCGACATGGTCAGTAAACTCAAGAGACACCATCTTGACAGAATGAGTAAAGGCGAGTGCGATATTTTCACAGACGCCAACTTCGAGAACCTGATGTCGGATATGCAGAGAATTGCTGACGTCAGCACCAACATCGGCGAGGCGACGCTGGTCCGCGTCAACCCTGAACTTGCCGAAAATGAGCATGATTACTTCGCAGCGCTGCGTTCGGGTCAGAACAAGGAATACAACGAACAGTTCAACAGCGCGTACGAGAAATATAAGGACCGTTTCAGAAAAGTGGCGGAGAACGGTTGACAGAACCGTTACAATTTGGTAATAACATGTGTGTAGAATAAAGGTTTTCGGTTACTGACGGATTTGTGGAGCACCACATGGGAACCGGAAATTGTGAAGAAGTCGACCGTCTGGGCAGTGATAGGTAGTGGAGCAGATACCGCGAGATTACCGTTACTGCCCTTTTTTGTAATTATTCAGCACCCCGGGAAAAAGCTCGGAAACTGACCGGGGAGCTCGTTCACCGGTCAGTTTCCGAGCTTTTTCCCGGGGCGGACAAGGCGCGCAGCGCCTCTGGACGCCTACAGTCCCGAATGCGAAGCATTCGGGACGAGATGCTGAATAATTATGCAGTGTATTAACAAAAAACAGGAGGAAAGAATGGGATACAAGAGTGATATCGAAATTGCGCAGGAATGTCAGATGCTTCCGATCACCGAGATCGCGGCAAAGGCAGGCATCAGTGACGAATATCTGGAACAGTACGGCAAATATAAAGCTAAGATCGACTATAAGCTTTTGAAGGATTCCGACAGGAAAGACGGCAAACTGATCCTTGTTACAGCGATGAACCCTACGCCCGCAGGAGAAGGAAAGACAACAACAACCATCGGTCTGGCTGATGGTCTTCAGAAGCTCGGCAAGAAGGTTATGGTAGCACTGCGCGAGCCCTCCCTCGGACCGGTTTTCGGCGTCAAGGGCGGCGCTGCAGGCGGCGGATACGCTCAGGTCGTTCCCATGGAGGACATCAACCTTCACTTCACAGGTGATTTCCACGCGATCGGTGCCGCGAACAACCTGTTGGCAGCAATGATCGACAACCACATCTATCAGGGAAATGAGCTGAATATCGATCCCCGCAAGATCACATGGAAGAGATGCGTGGACATGAACGACCGTCAGCTTCGCTTCGTAGTGGACGGTCTTGGCGGAAGAGTCAACGGAACGCCCCGCGAGGACGGCTATGACATCACAGTTGCCTCCGAGATCATGGCAGTCCTTTGCCTTGCCAGCGACATCAACGACCTCAAGGAGAGACTCTCCAGGATCATCGTCGGCTATACATACGGAAAAGTCAGCGAGCAGAAGCCCGTCACAGCAGGCGACCTGCACGCTCAGGGCGCTATGGCAGCTCTTCTCAAGGACGCCCTCAAGCCCAATCTGGTACAGACGCTTGAACACGTGCCCGCGATCGTACACGGCGGTCCTTTCGCCAACATCGCTCACGGATGCAACTCTGTAACTGCTACAAAGATGGCTATGAAGCTTGCGGATTACGCTGTCACAGAAGCAGGATTCGGCGCTGACCTCGGCGCGGAGAAGTTCCTGGATATCAAGTGCCGTATGGCCGGTCTTCGTCCCAACGCGGTGGTCATTGTTTCCACTGTCAGAAGCCTTAAGTACAACGGCGGCGTTGCTAAGGCAGACCTGGGTGCTGAGAACCTTGAAGCTCTCGAGAAAGGTCTTCCCAACCTTCTCAAGCACGTCAGCAACATCCGCGACGTATACGGCCTTCCCTGCGTAGTTGCCATCAATGAGTTCCCTACTGACACCGCTGCGGAAGTCAAACTTGTGGAAGACAAGTGCAAAGAACTCGGTGTGAACGTTGTCCTCTCCCAGGTATGGGCCAAGGGCGGCGAAGGCGGCAAGGCCCTCGCCGAGGAGATCATCCGCCTCGTGGAGCAGCCCTCCGATTTCCGCTACTCCTATGAGCTGGAAGGAACCATCGAGGAGAAACTGACCAAGATCGCGACCAGGATCTACGGAGCGCGCGGTGTTGTGATGACTGCCGACGCGGCCAAGCAGGCGAAGCAGCTCGAGGCAATGGGATTCGGCAACTGCCCGATCTGCGTTGCCAAGACACAGTACAGCCTGACCGACGATCCGAAGAAGCTGGGCGCGCCCAAGGACTTCGATATCACGGTCCGCGGAGTCAAAATATCGGCTGGCGCAGGCTTTGTCGTAGCGCTCACCGGCGATATCATGACCATGCCCGGCCTTCCCAAGGTACCTGCTGCGGTCAAGATTGACGTAGATGAAAACGGAAAAATTACAGGTTTGTTCTGACAAAAAGTCGAAAATGTCCTAATTTATGTCGTTTTTCTGCCTGTTTTTCTAAAGGGGATTCGGGTATCATAACCATTGTCAGCAGAGAGCTGACACATTATCAATTACCCCCCTATACATTATTAACATCCCCTAAGAGATGGAGCTCCGTTCTGAGGCTTAAGCCCGGAATGGGGCTTTGTTTCTTTCAGGGGGTGTTTTTTTATCCCCTGAGAAGGAGATTTGTGGTATTGTAGTATATAGTCAGTAGTGCGATATTTTGACAGTAATGCAGCAGGATCGGTGCTTTGCAGGAGTGCCGGGGTTTTGGAAGGATAGATATGAAAACAGCGTATATTGGCGGTATTATACTGGACGGCACAAAGGATATGGTGCCGCAGAAGGGGAAGACAGTCATTGTGGAGAACGGCAGGATCGCGGATATTATCTCCACGGATGAGCTTGTGCCCTCAGACTGCAGGATCGTGAATCTCAGGGGCTGCTATCTGATGCCCGGATTGATCAACCTTCACGTACATCTCAACTCCGGCGGGAAGCCTTCCAAAAAGAAGAAAGAGCCGGAAGACTACGTGCGGCTTGCACAGATCGCCGCTTCCAATAAGATCGCCGGAGAGGGCGTGCGCGCGCTTATGCGGGGCTATGCCAATACTGCGCTTCACAGCGGCGTGACCACGATCAGGACTGTCGGAGGCATTTCTGATTTTGACGGGAGGCTGCGGGACGAGATCGAAAAGGGATGCAGAGCGAGACTTCAAGCCGAGAAGGAAGGGGCGAGCCGTACGAGCAGCCTGCCGGAGACGATCCGGAAGGCGAGAACGGGCATGTCCAGAATTCCTGTGGGTGCTGCGGCCCCGGAAGGGATCGGCGCGCTGCTGCGCGGAGGCACGTCCGGGGAGACTATGTCCGGTCCCAGGATTCTGACGAGCAATAAGGGAATCTCAGTGCCCGGCGGACATATGGCCGGTTCGCTGGCTTACTCCGTTTCCACTCCGGAAGAGGCGGTCATGTGTGTGCGCAGGATCGCGGCGGAACGTCCTGACCTGATCAAGCTGATGATCACCGGCGGGATCATGGACGCGGAGAAGGAGGGAGAGCCCGGAGTGATGAAGATGTCTCCGGAGATCATTGAGGCGGCCTGCAAGGAAGCACACAATCGGAGGCTTCCGGTGGCGGCCCATGTGGAGAGCACGGAGGGAGTTGTCGCCGCTCTCAGGGCAGGTGTGGATACGATCGAACACGGCGCGATGCCTACGGATGAGATGATGGAACTCTTTAAGGAGAATGGTTCCTGCCTTGTGACTACGATCTCACCGGTCATTCCCCTGGCGCTTTTTGACACAAGTATGACAAATGCCCGGTCTATGGATCGATACAATGCGGGGATCGTACTGCGAGGCATCATTGAGTGCGCCAGAAGGGCGCTGAAGGAGGGAATTTCCGTAGGTCTGGGCACGGATACGGGCTGCCCCTATGTCACCCACTATGATATGTGGCGCGAACTTCATTATTTTAATGTTTTCTGCGGCGTCTCAGAAGGTTTTGCGCTTTACAGCGCGACTCTCGGCAACGCGAAGATCGCCGGTATTGACGCTGAGACGGGAAGCATTGAGATTGGAAAGTCTGCTGATTTTCTTATCACAGCGGGCAATCCGCTGGAGAGTCTCCGCGCGCTGCGAAAGCCGAAGATGGTGGTCACCAGAGGTGTGGCGATCAAAGACCCTATCGTCAGAAAGAATGTGGAGATGGAGCAGTCTTTGGACAGCCTTCTCAGATACGGATATGAAGATCTGGATGTTCTGCTCAAGAAAGGAACAGGCAGATGAGCGAAAGGACGGAAGGGACCCGGCGCCTTTACGGAGCCCAGGACATGGTCAGGATCTCGAGCAGTTCCTGCGCGGGCTGCGGTGCATGCTGCAGAGAGATGTCAGATACGATCGTCCTTGACCCTTACGATGTGTGGCAGCTGGGCCTTATCACCGGGAGAACTTTTGAAGAGCTTATGGGAGCAGGTATTGACCTGCATGTGGAGGAAGGAGTGATCCTTCCTCACCTTATGATGAGAGAAGAAACAGGCGGCTGCTTCTTTTTGGGAGATGACGGGAGATGTACGATACACGCGTATCGTCCGGGCATCTGCAGGCTGTTCCCGCTCGGAAGGCATTATGACAAAGAAAAGACCTCCTACTTCATCGTCCCCGAGGGGTGCGTGAAGGGAGGCCTGTCTAAAGTCAGGATCGACAAATGGCTTGGGATTCCCGATCTGCCCGCCTATGAGGACTACAAAGCCCGCTGGCACTCTTTGATCAGAACACTGTCGGCCAGAGTTGCCGCGGAAAAGTCCGATGAGACGCGCAGAAATATCAATCTGTATTTTCTTCGGCTGTTTTTTATGCTGCCCTACGGGAAGGCCCTGTCCGCTGACACTTTCTATGAGGAAGCGGGGGACAGAATGAAAAAATTCGCAGACGCTGTCCTGTGAGGTCAGCGTCTGTCCACATATTCCGCATTCATTATCGGCATGCTCATGGAGGAGCCGTCCATCATTCGGGCGCTTACTTCCTTGTACATGCCGTATACTTTGCACGGGACTCCTTCCGGCGGAAGTTGTCCGTGCAGAGTCTTGGTATATGTGGCGCACAGCATGCCGGTGGTCAGTCCGAGGAAATCACCGCTCATTTCAATGAAAACCTCAGTGCTACCGTTCGTGCCGGGGCGGATCTCCACGATGGTTCCCTCCACAGCGACATTGGTGCCTGTATACTTGCCAGGGTTGCGGTAAAGAGAAGAGTAACTTGCGGATATGCAGCCGGCCTTGAATTCCTCGGGAGTAGGCGTAGTGCAGGTAACCTCCAGCGTACATACGCTGTCCTCGTAATGGATTTCCAAAATATAGCGCTGTTTCGGCTCCAGTGTCACGGACTCCGCCAGCGTCCATTTATCCACTTGTTCAGAAGTGCGGTCCGCGTATTTGGCAGTTACTGTCAGATCCTTGCAGCCGGTGGCGATCACAGTACCCTCCTCTGTGCTCCCCTTATAGGAAGCTGTCAGACGCATGATTTCCCGGGTGGTGCACTGGATGGAAAGTGTACAGGAGAATCCCTCATATTCAATATTGACGGTAGTGATCTTCTCCTTCTCCAGTACTGAGGGGTTGGCGACACGCCATCCGCTCTCCACGGGGGTCTTGCTGCCGTCCCGGATCGCATAGACATGAATGCCCGGATTGGTATCCGAGATCTGTGTGCCGGCGGTGGTCTCGCCGTCGTACTCCGCGGTAATCGACTGGATCAGGCCTGTGGTGCATTGGACCTCACATTGAGTGCTGGCTTTCTCATAAGTGATCGTGACAACGCTGATCTCCGCGTCCTTGAGCGTTTGGGGCTCCGCAATGGTCCACCCTGTGACTTCTTCACTGTGATCATCCTTGAAATAGGCAGTCACTATAAACCCTTTGTTATTGTCGTCAAGAACAACACCGGCCTTGGTGTCTCCGGTGTACTTCGCGGTGATATGGTCAACGATCTTCCTCTTAGGTTTTGCCCCGATGACGATGGCTGTAATAACTGCGGCTGCCAGCAGTATCGCCGCGGCAATCAGAATACACTTGCGGTGCTCTTCCAAAAAGGTATTATTGCCCGTACCGCCGGGCTTCGTGCCTTTGTTCATCTGTCCACCTCGCTTGTCATTTCTGTGTGGATGTCTTCAATTTCATTTCTAAAAACGGCAAAACATAGACCGCCTTACGTTCGCGCAAACCCGATATTTTTCCTTATAATAATATTATATCGGCTAAATGCTTGACAGAAAAGCAGAACAGGGATAACATATAAACAAACATATGAATAAATGTTCAAATGTTTGGAGTTTCACATAGTTGAAGAATTATAAGACCGGAAAGCAGGATATGGGGAAAATGAGAATTTATGCCGCGGCGGAAGCGCCGTGCTGTGACGAGAAGGAAGTGCATGAGGACAGGGTGCGTTTTGTCCATGAGAACATGCCTTCAGAAGATGACTTATATGATCTGGCGGAACTGTTCAAGGCCTTTGGTGATTCTACCAGAATACGTATATTGTTCGCGCTTTTCGAGGCGGATATCTGCGTATGTGATCTGGCGGAGTCGCTTAACATGACCCAGTCAGCAATCTCGCATCAGCTGCGTCTGCTCAAACAGGCGGGGCTCGTGAACGGACGTCGGGAAGGCAAGCAGATCATCTATTACCTGGCGGATGAACACGTAAGGACTATCATCTCGATGGGATTGGAACACATCAACGAATGAAAATCTTGCGTTTATAATGAGGAGCGCATGATCGGGAGCTGCGCCGGAGGCGCATCTGCAAAAAAGGAGACAATCTATGAAAAAGACTTACAAGATCGATGTGGACTGCGCAAACTGCGCGAACAAGATGGAGCAGGCAGCGAAGAAGACAGAGGGTGTCAAGGACGCGACAGTCAACTTCATGGCGCTGAAGATGAAAGTGGAGTTCGAGGACGGCGCAGAGCCGGCAGCAGTTATGCAGGAAGTTCGAAAGAACTGCAAGATCGTCGAAGATGACTGCGAGATCTTCCTGTAAAGAGACGTGACGGAGGCTCCGCAAGGAGATTATAAAAGTGACTAAACTGACTGAAAATCTGAATAAAAAACAGAAGAATCTGCTGCTGCGTATCATTGCGGCAGCAGTTATGCTTGTGATTCTATATCTCCTCCCTCTGGAGGATTACCCGGTGCTGCGGTTTCTGCTCTTTCTGATCCCGTATTTCACCGTGGGATATGACGTTCTGCGCAAGGCCTGGAAGGGAATCCGGAACCATCAGGTTTTCGATGAGTGTTTCCTGATGGCTGTGGCTACCATCGGCGCGATGATCCTGGGCGAGTATACCGAGGCCGTGGCGGTTATGCTGTTTTACCAGATCGGTGAGCTGTTTCAAAGCATTGCCGTCGGCAAGAGCCGGCGCAGCATCAGCGACCTGATGGATATCCGTCCTGACTACGCAAACCTCGAGCAGGACGGAGAAGTGGAGAGAGTAGACCCTGATGAGGTCGAAGTCGGCAGTATCATCGTGATCCGGCCGGGCGAGAAGGTCCCGATCGACGGTATAGTTGTAGAGGGAAATTCTTCACTTAATACCAGCGCCCTGACCGGCGAGAGCCTTCCCAGAGACGTCAAGCCGGGCGACGAGATCATCAGCGGTTCTGTAAATATGAGCGGCCTGCTGCGCGTCGAGACTACCAAAGAATTCGACGAATCAACCGCCTCCAAGATCCTGGAACTGGTGGAGAACGCGGGCGAGCGCAAGGCCAAGTCCGAGCAGTTCATCACCAAATTCGCGAGGTGGTATACGCCTGCGGTATGCTACAGCGCATTGGCGCTTGCAATCCTCGGGCCGCTGGTCAATATTTTGGTATTTCATAAGCCCGGCGACTGGGCGCTGTGGTCCGACTGGATCTACAGGGCGCTCACCTTCCTGGTCATCAGCTGCCCCTGCGCGATCGTGGTCAGTGTGCCGCTGTCCTTCTTCGGCGGGATCGGCGGCGCGAGCAGCGAGGGCATCCTGATCAAGGGCTCTAACTTTATGGAGACCCTGGCTAATGTCAAATATCTGGTCATGGACAAGACCGGAACCATTACCAAAGGTAATTTCGAGGTGACGGCGGTTCACGACGGACGGGATCAAAACATAGACTCTGCAGAAATCTTAGAGCTCGCCGCGTTGGCGGAGAGTCACTCCTCGCATCCTATCGCGTCCAGCATCCGGCGCGCGTATGAGGCCGGAGGTGCGGAGCTTGACAAGAGCCGCGTGGCGGATGTGCAGGAAGTCAGCGGCAAGGGCGTGATCGCAGTCGTTGACGGGATGCAGGTTGCAGCAGGGAATCTCAAGCTGATAAAGATGCTTGAAGTCGACTGTGAGCCGTGCCATCATGTGGGGACTATTGTATATGTGGCGAAGGGCGCCGCGGGCGGACCGCTAACCTACATCGGCCATGTGGTCATCTCCGACGAGATCAAGCCGACTTCCGCGGAAGCAATCAGTGCATTGAAGAAGGCAGGCGTAGTGAAGACAGTCATGCTGACCGGTGATATTACTTCTATGGCGGAAAGTGTGGCGAAAGAAGTGGGCCTGGACGAGGTGCATGCAGAGCTCCTGCCGGAAGACAAAGTGATGCATGTGGAGAAACTCATTGCTGAGAAGAACGCGCAGGCAGGTCCCGGTGCCGCGCTTGCCTTTGTCGGCGACGGCATCAACGACGCACCGGTCCTGGCTATTGCAGACCTGGGTATAGCGATGGGAGCCCTTGGCTCCGACGCGGCTATTGAGGCGGCAGATGTCGTCCTTATGGATGACGACCCGGCGAAGATCGTCAAGGCGATCCGCATTGCGCGCAAGTGCATCCGTATCGTCAATGAGAATATCTGGTTCGCCATCGGCGTGAAGTTCCTGTGCCTGATCCTCGGTGCACTTGGCATCGCGAATATGTGGCTCGCGATCTTTGCGGACGTGGGCGTCATGGTGCTCTGCGTGCTGAACGCGGTAAGGGCGCTGTTTGTGAAGAATGTGTAATATCTGATTTTATTGAAAGGCTGTCGCAAGATGATAAGCGGCCCGGTGGGGCGGTTTGTCGGCTTGCGGGGCCTTTTTTGTGTGCTCTGGTGTTATCTGCCTTCCTGGTTTGCCGGGTGTCTGGCTGAATGGGCAAAAAATTTCCATCCATTATGGGGCGTCGTCAAATTGGATGGTGTGGTTAAGGCTTGTTAGGCTTGAACGGGCACAAATTTTCCATCCTCTTTGGCGTGTCGTCAAAATTGGATGGTGCTTTATGACTTATCTGGCACAAGCTCTACATCCGATTGCCGTCTCGATTGAATCCGATGGTGTGAAAAAAGCTTGTTGAGCACAAACTCTACATCCGATTACGTCTTCAGCCATATCCGATGGTATGCATGCTAAGGAAAGCTCAAATTTATTACATCCATCTACGCTTTCGATCAAATCCGATGGTATACCTGCCTGAAATGCTCAAATTCTCTACATCCGATCACGCTTTCAGCCATATCCGATGGTAGATTTTCGAATGAACGCTTTAAAACGCTACATCGACTTTAGGATATCGCCAAATCGGATGGTACGGTTCAAATATCTGGTACAAACACTACATCCATTCTTGTGTTCGTCAATATCAGATGGATTGACCGAAAATAAGACTAATTATAGACATTTCAAATGAAAAGCGAGCTCAGAAAAAATGATATAATAAACACATTATTTTCAATCATAACCGGAGAGACAAAACCATGAGAAAAACTGTAATTGCTCTGGCAATGTGTGTAACCTTAGCCTTTTCGTCAAAAAGTGCCGCGTTTGCGGTATTTCAAACAACTACACCCGCTTCCGCAGCTGACGTGCAGAAATCATATGTCGAAGGGGAAGCCCTCGCGATCGTCAAAGGAGATATACAGCTGAAAGGACCAGGCAAAGTCGAGCGCATTGCGCAGGTCAGCTCATTGGCTCTTCAGGACGTCCTTGAAGAGTGGGATGATAGCGAGGTCTTGACCAAAGAGAGCAGGCGACAGTTCGAAGAGGATGAGACCTTCGCGATCTGGAGCGTCAGTGACCGTAATCAGACGACAGAGGAAATTCTGCGAGAGCTTCGGACTGATCCGGATGTGATCGCCGCGGAACCGAATTATATCGCTTATGCCGCGAATGAAGAAGAGGCGGAAGCAGAGCCGGAAGAAGCGGTGGAAGCCGCGGAAGCGGAGACGGAAGAACCGGAAGCCGACAACACCGAACCCACAGTAACCAAGGGAGACCTCTCACCTATGCAGTGGTCAAATGGCAGCCCGGGTTCGGAAGCGCCCGCGATCTATACCACCCCTCTTTCGCCGACAGCCGGCTACACTATGGAGGTGCCCGGCTGGCAGGAAGGGCGGACGAACCTGAATGCCCCGGCTAACGCGGGAGGCACGATCTGCATAATGGATACCGGTGTTGATACGGACCACCCCGATCTGCAAGGCGTGCTCTACGAGTTTACGCCGGAGCAGCAGGCGAAGTATGGCTGCGGCAAGTACGGCTATAACGCCAGCGGCGACGGACGGCCGGAGAATGAGCAGAAAGCGACTGATTCCCACGGCACGCATGTGGCGGGCATTATTGCCGCGAACTGGAACGGTGAAGGAACATCCGGTATTGCCAACGGAGTCAAAATATTCTCCGTCAATGTATTTGGCGGAAACGGGACGGAGCAGGATTTGAGATCCGTCGTCAAAGGATTTCAGTTTCTTGTGGATGTGGCGCAGGAAGTCAACCTCAAGGCAGTCAACTGCTCCTGGGGCACGGCGCAGTCCATATTTATTCTCTCTGTCATGATGGATGAGCTTGGCCGCAAAGGGGTTAATACCGTCATTGCCTCCGGAAACCGCTATTGCGACCTGGATGAGTCTATCGACCTGGGCAGTATGACCAACAGTGAATACGTGATCGTTGTGGACGCCGCGTCTATGGATGGAAAGATGACGGATTTTTCATGCTGGGGCCAGGGCACGACGGATGTCTTTGCGCCGGGCGGCGGGATCCTCTCTTCTGTTACACAGATCATCCGAGAGGATATGATGGACGAGGTCTACAGCTATCAGGACAACACGCGCTTTATTCCCGAAGTGACGCCCGAGGAACATCTGCTGTCCGGGATCGAGCGCTTTGATGAAGAAGAGCCGGGCGTGCGCTTTTTTGACGCAAATCCGGCGCTGAGCGGGGAGGCCAAAGAGATCGGAGAGATCAATACAGCAAACGGCTTCGACGACAAACGGGCAGCGGCAGTGCACCTTTCTGATCTCAAGAAGGAGGCGCAGCGGGAGCACTCCGGCTTCTCCGCGATTAACGGATATGTATATATGGCGATCCCGGTGCCTTCCGGGGAAAACGCCGAGTGGATCAGTGTCAAAACAGCGATGAGCGACGGTTTTAAACCTAACGGCGGGATCGATTCGATCACCTGCAAAGGCGTGGACGGCGAGCCAGTCGAGATCGACTGCCTGTGCTCTGGCGCGCTGAAGAAGGGTTATGAGACAGGTGCCTTCAGCAATATTTATCAGTGTCAGTGGGCACAGCTCAGCTTCAATGTAAAGGGCTTTATCGATGCGTCGAACGAGCTCCATGAAATGCTTCAGAAGGGCATGGAACAGGAGAAGATAAATAACCTCGGGATTGCCGATTACAAGGATCCCGGCGAGATCACAGGCATCTATGAGTGGGAGGACCAGGGACAGACTTACCTGATCGCGCGGATCGGGATCGGTCATGTCGCAAAGGACAGCCGATCATATGAGAGCACACAGGATACCACTCTCTATTTTGACAACGCGGCAGCTGGCGATGCAGATGCTTATACGGGCGCCTATATGTTCATGTCCGGCACATCGATGGCGGCGCCGGCGGTGACCGGGTGCCTTGGCGTGATCGCGAAGGATGAGCCCGCGAATGCTTCGCTTTCGGAGGAAGAACTCATGGAAGCGGCGCGCGGAAGAGCTGCCAAACTTCTTGCAGCAGTTGACTATGACGAGGCTCTCTCCGGGCTCTGCAGCACAGGCGGCAGGGTCAATCTGCACGGACAGTCGGAATTTGTCCGCAAGGCACCTTTGATCAGCAGGGCACAGGTGGAGGACCGTGTTCTGGAGCTGTCGGGATGGTATTTTGGCCAGGAAGGAACACTGGCAATAGACGGCGCAGAAATCGAAACGCAGACGTGGCAGGACAACATAATCACGGCGGATATCCGCGCACTTCCTAACGGATCGCATGTGGCGGCGGTCACAAATGCGGACGGCGCGGTGAACAGGGCAGTGTTCAGTACTTCCTCTCAGGACGCGGAAGGGCGCATGCTCTTTGAAAGATCCCACAGCCTTCCCATTAACGATCCTGCGTTTATCGCGGACCAAAGCGACCGCATCTACGGACCGATGGCGATAAGCGGCGGAAAGATCTACACGATGGCGGAGACGGCCAAGTACAAAATAGCGCAGGCAATATGGTGCTATGATATCGAGGAGGACAGCTGGGCTCGGCTTCCATTGCCCGAAGGATGCGATCCGCAGTCGATCAGAGACGGGGACTTTGCTTCTTTGCGTGACAGACTATACCTGTATGGTATACACCTTTCAACGGATGAATCCGGATTGAACGTGAGCAGAGGATGCCTGTGGCGCTATGAGCCTTACGGAGATTTTTGGGAACAACTGGAGATTCCTTTACCTGATAACGCCGAAGGCATCTGCGCGCTGGGAGACGAACTCTTTGTGGTGGGCGGCAGTGTTTATGACATGCAGCTCGAAGGAGCGCCTGCCGATAGTGATGGAGCTTACAACGCCGGTTTCTACAAGGCGGACCTGGCACGCGGCGCGCTTGTCCGGGTCGGAGGGAAGCTTCCTGATGATGCCGCGATGGTCAACACGAAGGTTGCATCGGGCAAAGACAGGATGTACATTTACGCGGAAATTGACGAAAGCTATTATGATGATACCGGGGAAACTCCGGCAAGTGGAGCAGAATACAGCAAGACAGTTTCAGGTGGAGTGCTTTACCGCGTCGCCTATGATGGCGCTGAGAACAAGATCAGTTTCGAGGATCTGACGGGCACTCTCAATAAAACATTGGGGGATGGCCTGCGCACGGAATATGAGTACAAGATGAGAGCGGATACACCGGGCGAGCACTTCGCGATCGCGGGCCTTGATACGGGTGTCGCGATCATCGGATCTTCCGTAAACGGCGAAGATGTGCATATCATCTACGATACCGACGAGAAAGCTGTGCTTTACGACAGAGCTACTTGCTATCACAAGGCTTATGATCCGATCGCAGCTTCCGACGGCAGAAGGCTTTACGTGATCGGTTACAATGGAACAGAGCCGGATGTGATGTATTTCCGGTCTCAGGAGATTACGCCGCAGGCAGCGGCGAACGAAAGCGGCGCGCCCGGAGGAACCGGCGGCGTCAGCAGCGGCGGAATGGACCCCACGGTCATCGGCGGAGTGACTATCGGATTGTTTGCAGCTATGGTCGTTGTGCTCTCGATCACGCGCAGGAAGAGCAGAACAGGGGAGTGATCGGAGGCTCCTTGAACGAGTCAATCAAGGGAGAGAATTACGATCCATAGTAGTAAGGTCAGGCGGAAAGGACACCGGCACTTTGTTAAAAAGTGCATTTAATGGTTGTTTTTTCCGCCTGTTTACAGTAAGATACTATTTGTCGAATGAAAATCATATGACATGGGGGCGTAGCTCAGTTGGGAGAGCGCGACACTGGCAGTGTTGAGGTCATGGGTTCAAGTCCCACCGTCTCCATTTTTGGGTTAATATGAAGTCCGAAAAGTGCTTTATTTAAAGGCTTTTCGGGCTTTATATTTTTGTAAAAACTTCCGGGTGACTCGAATCTGCGTCCGGGTGACTCTTGCCTGGAAATCTAATCACCTGACAGTTCAAATTCAAATCCGAAGCATCTTCTTTAACGGGATCAAGACGGAGTTCATCAATTTTTCCAAGTTTGCAGGATTTTTCTTCCATACGGTTGCGGTTCTTAATATAAACATTTTCCGTAGTACTGATATCCGTATGCCCCATCTGCTCAATGATCATCTGATCGTCAATGTCAGCCGCCTTTAATATGGATGCGTATGTCTTCCGGAATTTGTGGGGAGGCTTATAGCTTATTCCCAATTCGGCACATATTTTCTTCAGATGTCTTCTTACCTGGCTGGCACGGACTCGTTCTCCTACATAGCGTTCTCTGTATCTCCCCGGTTCCTGCTTGAACAGATATCCACCGCCGGTTTTCTCGGAAATGTCTTTAATTCCACGTACCCATTCAAGAGAGTTTTCAGGAATCGCAACACGCCTGACTCCTGCATCAGTTTTAGCCCCTTCTTTGATAGTCTCCCGCTGTCTTCCTGTTTCATCCGCTTGTGTTTCTGTACGTCGGACATAAATACAATGTTCATCAAGATCAATATCCTCTGCAAGCAGAGCCGCACACTCACCGATCCGTTCGCCAGTTATGATTGCCAGTAGGATACAGCGTGTATATGGATCAGGATTAGTAAGGCAGTAGGTTTTCAGTGCCTGTAGTTCATCGGGGTAGTATACCTCGTCCTCTGTGGAATGTTTTGAATGACGAAATCCATGCATATCTGTACGAACATGGGAGATGACCTCATCAGAAGTATATGAGATAATGCCTTCATCTTCTGCTTGGTCAATAATCCCTTTCACTATGCATTTGACACGCCCTAACTCCTTTGCAGAAATCTTTCTCTTAAGATCCTCTTTTGTTGGACTGCCTGCTTCATAAATGCCTTGGAGAAATGCGGTCCACTCTTTACGAGTGATCCTTCTCATAGGCATCTTATTGATGTCTGCGCTTTTTATATATTTATCACAGGTCTTGCGATACCGAAGGGCAGTTGCACCCTGGATCACGCCTTTTTCAAGTCGGGAGGTATTCCATTCAGTAAAGATATCTTCAGGCATTTTTCCTGTGAGTTCCTTCTCTTTTCTGATTCTTTCCTTTTGGATCTGTAGGATTTCTTTTTCTACATCTTCCCGATTCTTTCTTTTAATCCTCCTTCCACCTGGGAGTCGGCAATACCATCTGCCGCCACTTTCAAAAATCTTGTATTCATATGAATCTAATAAGTTCATTCGCTCAGTCTCCTCGTACTGCTGGCGAATGCTGCCAAGATTTATTATGCCTGTGTCAATGGCATATTTCAAGATTTCGGGGTTTATCGATAATTCCTTGGTCATCTTTTTCACCTCCGTATGGAGGATGAAAGAAAAGGTAATAATTTTGCTATTTATGAACGAAGCTACTTGTTTGATTACAAAAAGCTCGAATAGGCTTAAACGCTGTCAGAGGTGAAAGATGGATAGACACAATTAAAATCATCCAATTTCCAGGCTGACACGTAAATGTCTAATTAGACGATTCTGTACCGGATAATAGGTTCTCCAGAGAGAATGGGGGAGCACACTTGAGCAGAAATTATCCACTTTGCTAAAATAACAGAGTGTATACGGGCTAATATGATGCGAGTAATCTATGATCAGAAAACGACCAATATGATAACTGCGGAAAAGAAGAGTAAAAAAAGGGGAAGCCGAATGTGATTGGCGTCCCCGTTGTTATCTATTGTAATACGATACGAAGCATAATTCATGCATACTGTCCGCAGGTATATGATGAAAGCTATATTTCTTCAGTTTATGCACAGCGCTGCCAGGCACGCTGCTTCCCGTAGCGAGGGAAGCGGTATTTAGAATCCTTTGCGGTACCGTTGAGTCCGGCATATCGCTTCCATCCAATGATGCTTAAATTCATGACTTCAGCGATCCTGGATAGTTCTTTCTCATCTGGTAAAGCATCTTCGGAGTCCTTGAACAGGCGCTCCCAGATCATTCGGCTGCAGACGAGGTCCTCTTCGCACGTGTCAAGGAAGTCTTGGATCATGCCGGCGTTGCTGTTATCGGGCATAAGGCCGGACCGGATCACATCCAATTCATCCTGATACTCTCTGTCAAGGTCTAAGAGAAACCCATCTGTCTTGCCGATTGCTATTGCTTCCGCATAGCACTGACGGATATACTCACGAGTCTCAGCCTCGTCAGCCAGAGGATGTACTTCAGCTCTGCTCCCATCGCAGATTACCGGCACAAAGCGTCGGTTTCCAGTTCGATCATTCGGGAGACATCGGAAAAGATTCGACGTCCCAATGAAGATCGCCTGTCTTGGGTACTTTTCAGAAAAAGTGCCGTGTGGCTGTCGATAGCTGTCATATTGCCGGCTGAGATACCCTTTGATCACATTTACGTCTTGTGTTCTCCGGATGGCGACCATTTCGCCAAGTTCACAGATCCATCGGCCCCGTATTTTCTCATATGCTGTTTTCGTATCTCCGAAATGATCCAGGTCATCGCAGAAGTACTCATCCTCCAAGGCCAAAAATCTGCACAGAGAGCTTTTCCCTGTCCCCTGCTTGTTATCGAGGAGCGTGATGCAGTAGTCGAACTTGATCCCAGGGTTCATTACCCTCTGAATAGCTCCGTGAAACAGAAGCTTCGTGATCTCGGTCGTAAGGACAGACCTTGTTGCGCCAAGATATCTTGGGAGAAACTCGCTAAGTCGGGGTTTTCCATCCCATTCGAGATTGTTGAGAGCATCCAGGATCGGATGAAAGCCTGTCTTCTCAGCAATCAAAGCGACGGCATCTTTGATATCTTTGCCCGGACTAACTTCGTAAGCGCAGTCAATGAAGCGTCTGAGATTGGAGATGTCATTGTCACATAGAGTGTGTTCTTTCGGGTGCCAGTATACATCCTTGAGCGTAACCCGCTTGTTGAAGACGTTCATCCTGGATTTCCCTGAGAGATATGGATCCTTTTCCAGGATTTCGCAGTAGTTTGCAAAAGACTTGGCGATCATCCCGGATGAATTCTGTTTGAGCTCAATCTGTCCGCCATTCATTCTACTCAGCCCTACTGCCTGTTCCATAGTCGTAATATCGCTATTAACCGTATATAAATCCGAACTCATATTATGCCTCCATAAGTAATGTCATTGCTTAGCTATTAGTCACCAGTCCCCAGTCCCCGCTGTCCCCAGGGTATCGTTTCGATCTTTGTGCCTGTCAGGGAACCCGAGGCCTTTATGAGAACCCGAACCCACCGGGGACAATGGGGACACTCCAAGGAACAGGGCCTCCTTGGAACAGGAGACGGGGATATTACCCCGCCTCCTCCAGAATGGTTCCTTAAAAGTCCCATTCCCATCAGACTTATTCTGTATAGAGCTTGAGACCGATCCGGTTTGCCCAGGCCTGAGCCGCTTCTATCGTGGGGAATGTCATACAGTCGTCCTTGCCGAGTTCGAAATAATTGTCTTGCCTGTATCCGGCAGGTAAATAATAGATCAATTCTTCACGGTACCTTTCTTCATTTCCATCTCCGCATACAGGAAAACCATACCAGCTGTCACCGTAAAAAGCACAAAAAGCAAGTACAAATGAGCCGTTCACCAGCTTGTAAATATCTACATCTCCCCGATAGCAATAGCCCATCATCTCTTCGCTGCACTTAATATCGAATGCAGATAAAACGTAGTTCGCAGAACGGTCATAGACAGACCGAAAGCCTTCATGCGTAGGGTTCTCGGACAAAGGCATTGTGAATGCAGTTTCCTGTTCGCCGCCTTTAATCCAGCATTGTGCAATCAGACTATCTGATTCAGTGTCCCAGTCAGGGTCCCAATAGTAGTAGAGACTGAAATTATACTCGTCAACGACAACGCCATTGCTGTCCTTGAGCAAAAAGGGGACGGTAATCTTTTCTACGTCCAGGACATCAATAGAATCATATGTAATATGATTGCCGCGATCAGCATTCAAGATGAGAGCCCATTCTTTGAAAGACGTAGAGATGAAGGGATTTCGTGGGCCCTTCTTGTACCCGCTCCGATCCAGCAGCGCGAACTGCTCGGGCACGGTCAGGCCCTTCAGCTCATCTAAGGAAACGATCCTGCGGATTTTGCCTTCTCTCGAATCAACAGTAACTTTCTTGTTCAACATAATGAACCTCCTTTTGATGGGGCAATTGCCCGTTTAATATGGCTTTGAGTGCCAATTTTCTCGTCAAATTGGCAAACGCAAATATTAAGTTGTAGTAGATGCCAGCCCCAAGTGGGGCTGACATCGTGCCGGGGCCTTATTCCTCCGGTTCTCCGAAGAGCTCGATATAGGTTTCGGCGGGCAGGTGGTCTTCGCTCCACTCTTTGGCTTCCTCGACGGTCAGCGGAGAGATCTTCTCTCCGGAAGACCAGGAATTTGTGTCGGTCTGCACACTGTACATCGACAGTGGACCGCCTTCCCCGCAGAGGAAGAACTCACCGTTGTTTTTTCGATAGAGTTCTTCGCGCAGATAGTGGAAATCGCGGGGATTTGAGTATTCGTAGCTTCCGATACATGTAGCTGTTTCTGTGCTGTACAGCTTACCCTTGATGATGCGCTTCATAGTTCTTACCTCCTATTTGGTTTTAGATGTTGTATATATAGAAGACCATATTGTTTCGGGAAAAGCGTTCCCTGACAGGCACAAGGTAATCCTGTCATAAGGAATGCCAGCCCCAAGCGGGGCTGACATCGTGCCAGGGCTTTATTCCTCCGGTTCTCCGAAGACCTCGATATAGGCTTCGGCGGACAGGTGGTCTTCGCTCCACTCTTTGGCTTCCTCGACAGTCAGGGCGCTTGCCGGCTTCTATGAAACTGAATGACGGGGAGGCGTTGACTATCCTCGAGTCTTTTACAGATTCTCTTCAAGAATGGGGCAGTCATCTCGCCTGGCTTTAGAACTTATGCCTGAGTGTACACATTACGCATGTTATTCCGTGTACTGCTGAGTTTGACACTAATCCGATTAGCCCAGACTTGGGCTGCCTCATATGTTGTAAACGTCATGCTGTCGTCCCGATCGACTTCGTAAGATGCATCGTAATCAACCCCATGAAAAAGATAACGGATTACGACAGTCTTATACTGTGCCTCGTCACCATCTCCGCAAACGGGAAAGCCCTCCCAAGACTTGCCGTTGCCATAAACATGGGTTGCAAGTACGAAGCGCCCGTTCGACAATTGTGTGATTCTCGTCAGATTTGAAAAGCGGGAGGAGAGGCGTTCCTCGAAGCACCTGATATCATGCGCTGTCAGGATGTACTTCGCGGGATCATTGAATACACAGTGGAAGCCATTGATTACAGGAGCCTCAGTGAGCGGCATTGTGAATACAGTTTCTTCTTCGCCGCCCTTTATCCAGCATTGTGCGATCAGTCTGGCGGGGTAGGAATTATAATAGTAGATGAGATTGAAATTGTATTCATCAATCACAACTCCGCATCGGTTTCTAAGGACGAATGGAACAGTCAGCTTTTCCGTGCTGAGCAGATCCACACATTGTTCCGCCACAAATTCTCCATCATCAGCATCCAGGATCATCCGCCATTCGTTTACGAACGTGCGATTGAAGTTATTTTCCAGTCCTCTATGGTAGCCGTTCTTCTCCAACAGCGCGAACTGCTCGGGCACGGTCAGGCCCTTCAGCTCATCTAAGGAAACGATCCTGCGGATTTTGCCTTCTCTCGAATCAACAGTAACTTTCTTGTTCAACATAATGAACCTCCTTTTGATGGGGCAATTGCCCGTTTAATATGGCTTTGAGTGCCAATTTTCTCGTCAAATTGGCAAACGCAAATATTAAGTTGTAGTAGATGCCAGCCCCAAGTGGGGCTGACATCGTGCCGGGGCCTTATTCCTCCGGTTCTCCGAAGAGCTCGATATAGGTTTCGGCGGGCAGGTGGTCTTCGCTCCACTCTTTGGCTTCCTCGACGGTCAGCGGAGAGATCTTCTCTCCGGAAGACCAGGAATTTGTGTCGGTCTGCACACTGTACATCGACAGTGGACCGCCTTCCCCGCAGAGGAAGAACTCACCGTTGTTTTTTCGATAGAGTTCTTCGCGCAGATAGTGGAAATCGCGGGGATTTGAGTATTCGTAGCTTCCGATACATGTAGCTGTTTCTGTGCTGTACAGCTTACCCTTGATAATGCGTTTCATAGTTTTTACCTCCTCGTTGGTTTTAGATGTTGCATATATAGAAGACCATATTTGTTTAGGGAAAGCGTTACCTGACAGGCACAGCATTAATTGGGCTCAGATAATGAGTTGTCATTTATTGTGAGACTTTCTATTATGGAGAAGGCCTTTGAAGCATGATACTATCATTAGAAGGAGCTATGCCCTATATATGGTCAGTGAATTCGACAAGGAGGACGGTTTTGAATACGAATTTGTTCAGAAAATTGAAGATTTCCAATCGGGATCTTTTAAACATAGTAGATGCGGATATCATAGTTAATTCAGCTATGGCAAAAGCCGCACATGGCAAATCCGGAAGCATAGATTTTATGATTCATAATGCTGCTGGAAAAGAGATGCTGAGAGAACGGAGAAGCTTTGAAAATGAAGGATATTTGAAGTGTTCTGAATGCTGTTCTACAGACGCTTATGGACTTAAGGATAAGGGGATTAGAAGGGTTATCCACGTAAACGTCCCTTCTTATTTTCGGAACAAAAACGCGGTAGTTGATACAAACGTCAAGTTGCTGGAGTGCTATTATAACGTCCTATGCGAGGCAGCTTCCGACGAGGAACCCCACGTAGTGGCTTTTCCTTTACTGGGAACAGGTGCAAAAGGGTTTCAATATCCTGCGGCTGTAGGACTCATGCAGATTGGAATCAGCTCTTTTTTTGAGGATCATCCCGATGCTCAAATCGGCGTGATTATTTCAATCATCGATCCGGCGGGTTTCCAATATGCTACTTTCTCGAACCAGGTTCTCGATCTTGTCAATCCGAAGGATAACAAATATTCTGTAGAGCAAGAATTCTCGAATGTCCACGCGACAGTTTCATCAGGTATCCCAGAATATAAACTGTTTGACGATCTTAAAAGATATAGAGAACAGCTGGAAGAAGCGAAACAACAGTTTCAAGAGCAGAGACAGCAGATGCTAAAAGCGATAACAGAATCGTGGAGTAAGAATCAGCATTCACTCGGCGCGAAGATATATTACTATGAAAAAAAATCAGAGATGACCAGGAAGGAGATAATTGAAGCAGCAAATATTTCCGCAAAACAGTATAACGATGCAGTCAACAAACCGCACCATAATTGTTCGTTTAATACGATTATTGGGCTATGCGTGGCATTTAACCTCACTTTAAATGAAAGCTATGATTTGTTAAAATCTGCAAGAATGACTTTTGATGAACATGATCAGGGATGCCAGATAATAATGAGAGGTATCGAAAACAGAGATCTATTACCGTTGAAGAAAAGAGATCAGATAAACTATAATTTAAATGCGTGCGGAATTACTTATGTTTATGTTGGCAATGCTGAAGATGGGGGGATATAGATTACATTTCCTTATATCAGAGCAAAAGCGGCAGCCCTTCCGGACTGCCGCTTCAAGTTCGCATCTCTAAAATCTCTACATATTTAATATGAAACTCACAGCCTTCTCCGCCTGCCCGGCAGCCTGGATGATCAGGCGCCGGTCGTCGTGAAGGGCCTTCAGCCATCCACGGATATACGCCGTGTTGTTCTGGATACTATGATCTGTCTCAATCCCCAAGGTGTTCAACAGCGCAGCCGCGCCGATCTCGGCAATCAGTTCCTCCTTGCTATACGTCTCACTTCCAAAGGAAGCTTTTTTTAATCCGACACGGTTCAAGCGAGTTGTACTGCCGGTGCTATGTACGCATTCATGAAAGGCTGTGCTACAAAATTCGCTCGGATACTTATACTGACTCAGTTCCGGCAAATGAATCAAATCCTTCGAAGGAGAGTAGTACGCCTCGTTAGAAGGCTCCAGATCTACACGAATTCTCTCGCGACTGACATAGTTCCAGAATACCTTTTCGCCTATCGTAATAGGATCCGACGAATACACCGGTATCTGCCTTTCACGAGGCGCAACGGATTCAATCTGCGAGATGTGGAATACTTTGTAGTACCGCAGTACCGGCCTTCGGGACCGGTCTTCTTCCTGTGTTTCTTCCTTATTATCATCCGCTGTCTGATCCTCCTTATCCTGGTCCGGCCACTTGAAGAAGACGACCATCTCGCCTTTTTCACCTTTTCGGACCTTCCCGCCGAGCTCTGTCCACTGGCGAAATGTAGCATACTCGCCGGTGTGAGACAAAAGCATCTGATTGATCAAGGAGTAGCGCTTCCCGGAGACGCGGTTAAACGCGCCCCCGTTTTCACTGCACCAGGGTTTCTGCCAGGGAATCTCCTCCATTTCGAGAGCGGTCATGATACGGTCCGTCACGATCTGATAGACGTCCATGATCTCACCCCCTTACAGCGTCGCGACGACATTGATCTCGTCAGAATCAATACTGTAACGATAAACCGCCGGTTCGAGCTGCAGGATAGGATCGACCTGATCTTCGTTAATGGTTTCAACCATACGAACGAGATCGTTTACCGTAAGACGCCCGTTGTCCAGAGAGGTTTCCCTCAACACGAGAATTTCCTCGGTTGACGAGGGGAGCATGTAGCACGCTTCTTCGCCGTGGTCTTCGCAAAATGCATGGAAGATCTCCGGGAAGTACAAGACACTTGCTCCGCCGGTCAGCTGACCAGTCGTTGCTACATACAGGGACTGCTCGCCGTCTGTATCGGGAAGACCAAGGACTTCAGCCATGCTGCGGATACTTGCCTCTTTAAGACTGTTTGCTGCAGCGTAATCCCACAGATCATCTTCCATAATGCTAAGCTGTGCGACCAAGCCGGGCGTCACCTTTACAGATCCGGCACCTGCCGGTCCGCCCAGATCGAGCATAATCCTCATAAAGAGCTCCAGGTTAAGATACTCCTTCTTTACGATTTCCTCCTTGCTCTGTTTCTGAACTGCCAGAAACACATTATTTCTCACATAGTTCAGATCATTGAGCAGCTTGATCGAGTCATGAGGCACATCGCTTTCAAGCGCGGTCTGAATGCGAAACATAATCTGCTCGTATGTATCCTGCTCCGAGTAGTACACTACGGGGCAGATATTACTTCCCTCCTTACAGATGCGGATCCCTTTGCAGGGAATCCCGTTCTTCACGATTTCTATTTCTTCTGCTTCTACTTTAATTCCCTCATTTCTCAGAGTTTCTACGATTCTGTTCTCAAAATTCCTCATTTTTCGATTGTTAAAGTACATAATGATCCCTTTCCGCCCGTATTCACTGTGAACGGGCTTTACAATAGTGTTTTGCCCGTTCTACGAACGGTGGTATCAAATTGTCGAGATGCGAATCTCGTTTTGTATGCGCCGGTAAAGGCCGGGGAGCATACGATGGTCCAGATACATTTCGCAAAGGCTACTGTACCTGAACTGCTTTCATATAAATGAACGCAAACCCCGCCTCATAGGAGGCGGACGCTGCCGGCTTAATTGCCTATTTATCCTCGCCGGCACGAGTCACCATACATCGGCACTATCAGATGAGACCCTCCCTTTATTGATCTCGCGAAGACGAGCATCGATACCGAGCTGTTTCCTTTTTGTGCTTATACAGTATAAAATGTCATCTTTGAGGTCATCAGAAATATCCATGGCCTGTACTTCTGCACTTTTCGACTCGCAAATTGCAGCGAGAACTGGAATAGCTGCAAGAGCGTCGGGGTCTGCGAGGCTCTCGAATTCTGCTGCGATATTGCAGATGGACCCAATCCATGTTTCACCGAGGACAAGTTTGTCCCCGGTAAAGAGCGTCGGACCAGTCCTCAGTTTGCTAACAATCATCTGATCGAAGGCATGACTCAGTCGTATATCCATTTTCCTAAGCATTAGTAATCACCTCTTCCCGTATGCGAGCTGCACGAGATCGATCCTTTCGCTGTCAGAAACTCCCAAGGCATCGAGATACCTGTGGTAAATTGATACCCGAGGCATCATGCCCCGCTCGTAATTTGAAATCGTGCGGGGATCGCAGAAAACAAGCTCGCTGATCTGTTCGATTGTCTTACCGCTTCTTGTCCGCAGTTCCTTGAGCTTGTCGCCGAGCTCAAAATTATAATCGTAGTATTTCATATATTTTCCTTCCTGCCCACAGGGCGATTGCGTTTGTCACTCTGTGTATGCAGGAAGTAAAAAATAATAAAAAAAATCTTCTAAAGTCTCATCGAGCATCAATCGATCTACTCATCATCATGAGTAGCGCCCTCAGGAGACTGCCTGTGGACCTGCTCGCTTCCTTTGCATCATTCGAGGCAGCTCGCAGTACAGCGTCAAAACTTCGGCTGCCAATGTTCTTTGTGAGGCCGCTAACTTCTGTTATTTTCTGAGCTTTTTCTGTAGCAGTTTCCGGTCTACCGATCCCGTCGATATCAGCAATCGTAGCGGCTATTTTCTCCTCAGAAATCTCTTCATCATTGACAAACATCCTGATTTTATCAGTGTCCCTATCAAGAGCGAACAGCACTTTTCCTTTCTTATGATCGATCTCGATTGAGTCCTTCTTCGTAGCTTTCATCGCCTGCCGGGCGGCAGAGAGTACGCGGTCCCGATATGACTCAGGGTCTGTATCTGCATCAGCTGCCTTCTTCTGCGCCTTCTTCAGTGTTTCTTCCAGAGTTATATTCACCATTTTGAGATCCTCCTCGATTTCTTGGTTTTTGCTGTGGTCTGCGGTGCGGCGGGACAGAGAGCGGCCCGGACGTGTATATCGTGACTGTCCAAAACCCCGACCCCGACCGATAGTCCGCTGTAAAGATCCAGCGATACATAGACATCTCTTCGATCGGCTCAGCAGGCCGGCCGTTGACCTGCTCGTAATATGGGCATCCTAGATCCGCCAGCACGCCGTCGATGAGATCCTCGAAAATCTGTTTCTTAGCTGTCTCGTCGTCCATGCCGGCATCAAGAGGAGATTGGATTGTAGTTTTATAGCCGCGGATCAGTTTCCCGTTCTGGGCCTTCTCCCGCCACTCTTGGGAGACGAGGACGATGTAGCCATCGTCATTTTTGGATAGACCCCGGGCCTGGTTTGCACGCTCGCGGCAGATACGCTTCAGATTGACATTCAAGGATTCCGCATAAGCGAGATCATCGGTCAGCTTTGTGATTTCTTCTCTGAGTGTTGTAATTGACTGCTCGAGCTCATCTTTTTGGCGAGAAAGCTCTTTTATCTTCTCTTCGGAAACAGAGAGTTGTGATCTGAGAGACCCTATCGTCTTGAGGTCGTCCTGCAGTTTGCAGTGCAGGTCCACACTCTCTTGGGAAAGGCGGCGGATGTCGTCGCGCAAAAAATGGAATATCTTGGTATTTTCGTGAAAATCTTCGTTTGTCATGATGATGTGAGTTCCATCCCCATCGACAATTCGGTATGATCCGAAAGACGTCTTCACTGCTTCTTTCATACTTAATTCTCCAAGTAAATATCATCCTAATAGTATGGTATCCCCTATCAAAGATCCTTTTAATGAAAGTAATTTTCTTTTTAACGTAGCAGAGAAGGTTATTTATTAAAGCAAAATAAAACACTTTTCTTTCATCCTAATCCAAAGAAGCGAAGGAACAGACACCATCTTCCGAGCCTCCTCCTGCGCCGAACGCCTATGCTTCTATATCGTCGCAGGAAGGCACTACTGACAGACCGACACCGAACGCCTATGCTCCTATGTCGGCGTCAATCTGTCAGGCAAGTTTCGCCTTTGGGCAAGCCAAAGGCGCCGGGATCTATCGATCCCTAAACTTGCCGTGGGCTCTGCCCCTCGGAACCCCGTGAAGGAAAGATACATTAACATCAGAAAGGATCATCATTATGCGCAAACGGAACAAAGCAATCACCGTCCGAATGACGGAACAGGAAAACGCGGTTTTGCAGAAACGAATCGCTGAATCTGGTCGCACACAGCAAGCCTACATCATCAACTCGGCTCTCAATGCTCAGATCTCCTCCGCGGAAGAGATCTCTACGTTGAAGGAGGTCAGCGCCTCGTTCGCGGATCTTGTACGGCAGCTTCGCGGTATCGCTACCAATATTAATCAGATGACTCGCATTGCTAACAGCGTCGGCATAATTCCGTCGTCACGGGAGCTGTCGAAAATTTCCGATCAAATTGCGGAGTACAGAAAGGAGAGTGAGAACGAATGGCAATCAATAAGGTCGTTAATCACGGATCAAAATCACACAGTGGAATGAAAAATGTGATTGGGTACGTTCTTCGGGACGATAAGGTCCGGGAAGGCTTTGTCATGATCACAGGCCCCTACTCAGAGGAGACGATTACTGCGGCAGGCGTGTATAAGGCTTTCTTGAGCGAGAAGAAACTCTGGGAAAAGGACTCCGGCAGGATGTATGCGCATAATGTCATCTCATTTCACGCAGAGGAACGAATCAGCCCGAAGGATTGTCTTGAAATAGGGGAGGCTTTCGCAGACCGGTTTTTCCCTGCGCACCAGTCCCTGATCGGAGTACATCAGGACAAGGATCATTTGCACTGTCATATTGTGACCAATACTGTTTCGTTCGTTGACGGCAGAAAATTACACCAGTCGAAATTGGATCTCGAGCGTCAGAAGCGATTTACGAACGATCTTTGCCGGCAGCGTGGTCTCTCAGTCCCGGAGAAGGGACGGCACTTTGACGGTACGGTGATCGAGGACGGTGAGATCCGCTCATGGGATAAGAACAAATACAACCTGATTGTCGATAAATCTAAAGGAAGTTACGTAGCTGACTGTGCCATTGCCGTTATGGAAGTCGCCATGCTGTCGACAAGCAAAGAAGCCTTTATACGAGGTATGGAAGCAAGGGGCTGGACCGTACAGTGGAAGGACAACCGCAAGCACATTGTCTTCATGGATGGCAAAGGCCGCAAGGTTCGGGACAGCAACTTGGCGAGGACTTTTTCCATTGATATAGGAAAGGAGACGTTGAATGCCCAATTTAAGAGACAGGCTGCCGACAAGGAGCGCCGTATCCAGGACATCGATTCAGCCGTCGCCGGAGCAGACGCTGCTATCAAAGACGCAGGAGATGCAGTCCGCAGTAGCCGAAATGAAAGACGAGCTCTCCGAGAGTCTGAGAATAAATCAGGTGATCACGGCGGAAAAGGAACAGCTCGCGCGAGAGAACGCCGATCTCAGACAAGAACATACTACTCAGGTTCAGCGGCTGATGGAGGCAGAACAGATCATACGCGATTTGGAGAAAGAGGTCGCTGATCTACGTGATGTAGAGGACATCGCCTGCATCGAGGCTGTCCGGCGGGCAAGGATGGAGATGCTGATCATCCGTAATGCGGCAGAGAAGAACGTCTCCCGTCAAAAGCATGAGTACGAAGCCAAAATACAGCAGATGTCCGTTGACTGCCGCAGCCAGATTAACGCTGCGAGGGAAGAAGCGAAAGCCGCGAAAGCCCGTGAGGACGTTTTAAGGAGATGTATATTCTTGCTGATTATGATTATAGGTATCGCTTTTTGTGCATGTTGAACAAAAACAACGCTATTATTACAGCTTATTTTGGAATCGCTTGAGTTTTCCCAGAAAAAATTTATTTTCCGCATTTCTTTCATACTCCCTACGAAAAAGAAATTCTGCAGTATCGAAAGGAGAATTATATGCAGTACAAAAAAGTAGTGGGTTTATTTAATGTTATACGGATGAAAGAAAGGACCGCGCAGTGCATCTGCCCGGCACACAAGGATGATCACGCGAGCCTGACCATCAGCGAAGAGAACGGAAGGATCCTCATGCACTGCCACGCAGGATGTGATACAAAAGACATCCTCGACAAAGTCGGACTTAAGATGCAGGATCTGTTCCAGGATGTAGAAGAACCGTCAGAGGAATCGAAGGCTTGGGTTAGGTATATCGAGTCGAGGGAAGGCGTGAAGGTAGAAAAGGCCTATCACTTCCATGATCTCCAAGGCAGATATGCCTTCAGCAGGATCCGTCTCGAAGGAAAACAGTTTATTCTCGGAAAGCTGGTTAATGGAGTATTTACCTACGGATTGGATGGACTGGACAGGAAGAAGACGGCCTGTTTTTATGGTAGTTCCATCGAAGAAATCTCATCAGCAGTGAAGAACGGAATTCCGGTATATTACTGCGAAGGTGAGAAGGATGTAGACAGTATGATTAGTAACGGCTTTGTTGCAGTGACCTGCGGATCAAGTGCCGACTGGCACCCTGGAATAGGGATGCTCTTCAGAGGAGCAGATGTGGTTGTGCTTGAGGACAATGATGCAGCAGGAAGGAGATCCTCAGAAATCATTGCGAAGGACTTGGAGGAATACGCCAGAATAATCACTGTGTTCACTCCGACGCCAGACATTGAACATGGGGATGTGACAGACTATCTTGAGCGCAACAAAGCTGAATGGTTGTGGGACGCGGTCAAAGGGAGCGGGAGGATCACCTTTATTAATAAAAACCAGTTCCATATATTTAAGGATGATAATATCTCCGGAGTATATGATTACAAGGTCTTTCGTTTTATAAAGATCCATGTCCCACTCTTTATTATGGGAGGTATCCCATACATTTATAAAGAAGGCGGTTACTGCGCTGATCTTTCGGGAGCAAAGCTGAAAACCATTATAAGGAAATGTATCTACCCGGTTGTGATGAAATACGCTGTGCTCAAGCGTATCTTTGACCTGATTCTGTCAGATGCGGATCTGCAGGTACAGTCTGGCGATCTTAACCAGTATCCGGCTGAATGGATCTGCTTCAAGAATGGATTTTATGACCCTGTTAATAAGAGATTGCTCCCTCATAACCCCCGGTACATGGCAATGAATCAGATTCCTTTCTCCTACGACCCGGACTGTCATCCAGAAGGCCCCGTCATCAAAGAGTGGTTGGAGTATATGTTGGAGAAACCGGAGGACAGAGAGATGCTGCTACAGTATGTGGGCTATTGTATGACCCGGGACACAAGACAACAGAAATTCCTTATCCTCAACGGTAACGGTGGCACAGGGAAGTCTACTTTGATCAAACTGATCGAGGAGATGATCGGTAGCAGTAACATTTCTAATGTGTCCCTTCTCCAGCTGTCCAAGAGGTTCACTGTATTTAATCTCCTGGGTAAGATCTTGAACAGCTGCGCTGATTTGGAAAATAAAGCATTGGACGATACATCCATCCTCAAGAAAGCTTTGGGGGAGGACAGCCTCATGGCAGAGGCGAAGGGAAAAGACATGGTTCCTTTCAAGAGCTATGCAAAACTGTTGTTCTCGACAAATGAGCTGCCTGCGGTCAAAGGGGAGAAGACCAATGCATTCTACCGACGGCTGCTGATACTGTCAATCAATAAAGCGCCTAAGAAAGTGGATTCCTGTTTCTATGACAAGATTCGAGCCGAAATGGACTTCTTCATTCATTTATGTGTGGAGGCGCTCGGGCGTATGTATGAGAATGGAACAATCATTGAATCACCAAACTCCATTGAGGCAGTTCAGAAACTGCGTGAAGAATCGGATACCGTTTCCGCCTTCCTCAAGAACTGTGTGACATTCTCACCGGAAGGTAGATCAAAGCCCAAGGACACTTTCGCTCTGTATGAAGCATACTGCACACAGGAGGGGAAAACTCCTCTTAAGAAGAACGAATTCCTTAAGTCCGTGGAGATGAAGGGGTTCGGCAAAATTAAGTCATGCGGGTATGATTACTTCAAAGGCATCATACTGCCGGAAGACCGCACATAAATTCCAGCACATATTCCAAGGGATGCCCGTTCTGCGGAAACATAATCTGCAGAACGAGCATCCCATGTGTTATGCGGGAAGAATAGCGTATTCCAAAAAGAGGACATTAAAATAAAACCTTCATGGGGCCTGCATGTGTTTCAAAAACCATAGGGAGTTTTCTTTTAATGATAGTTCTGTGGAATACGTTCCAGGGGATTTAGGGGATTTAGGGGGGCGTGATTTTTTGTTTGGAGTAAATGCTTACGGAAATATCAGCTAGGCTGGAATAGTGATTCCCTTTTTCCCCTGTTCCCCCTGCTACCTGTTGAAACTTCCCAATCACTGAAATGATCTATAAAACTCCTGAGGTTCGATATTCTAAAGCCCTAAGACATGTCCGTACTTGACTTATAATTCAAGACACCCTTTGTCAAGACAGATCATTACGCTGGGGTTATGACGGTGGCGGAATGGCCTGCGGTCCCGTGAGCGGCAGCATGATCGTTGAAGTTTGTGCGACAGATAAGGAAGGACACAACTTCTTCGTTATCGTGAGCGAGATGGACGATTTCCAGAGGATCGGCGTATCGCCTATGCCGCTGTTCGATGTGCTCATGCATATGATGCATTACGACGTGAAGTTTGATGAGGAATTCGCCAAGTATGAGTCCAATGTGGTCGAGGATTACGACTTTGAGATTGGCGAGGAACCAGAGGAGATATCCGGGTCCAGGTTCGCGAAAGTGATCCACCTGGCAAGGCTCGCCATGCAGGCCTACATCGACCTGGATGATGACGCCGGGTCCGAGGCGGAGGCTGCGGAGGAATTCATCGAACCCTATGTCGACGAAGATGTCGATGAGATGGATCTTCCTGAACTTGAGGACAACGTTGACGAGGACGAGTGGGACGGGGAATAACTTGAGACACGGTAAAGAGAACATAGTAAGGCCGCAGTGACTGTGAACACTGCGGCCTTACAGCATCTGTTTCTAATCAGCAAAAATGGTTCATGCTGCCTGCTTTTTAAGAAAAGAGGCAAATTTGAATATCGTATATAAGCCCGATACTATGAGAACGACGCTTGTAACGATCATCTCCCCCATATCCGTGTCATGTACACGGTCAAGGGCTTCGCTGGCAAATTCATCGGCCTCTCTACGGGTCTCGCTGATATCCTCAGAAACGGCTCCCATAAGATCGAGAAGCTCATCACGGCGTTCAGGCGATATGTCCTTGCGTTTGAGCTCGGTCTTGTACGCCTCAAACAGCGCCTGCTTCGTCTGGATATCTTCCGCAGCGAGTTTTTGGGTGTTGTCGGCCGCCTTTTTGTTTATGTCTCTTGACGCCTTTGCCGTGGCGCGGGCATTGTTGTAAATGACAAGCACATCGGTCTTCTGATCGTCTGTGCGGCCTGTCTGATCGTACTTTTTGGGGAACTCTTTCTTTGTACCCATACTTATAATTCCTCCTATGCTATGTGGTTGCTTTGTAGTCCTGTCAGCTGAATATATATTTATAATCCCCGGCGTACCTGACCTGCGGATTAGCGATCAGGTATGTCTCTAATTTGGCGGCATCCGGTCCCGTCATTTCCAATATCAGTTTAGGCTCATCCAGATCCTCGCCCAGTCTCACTTCAAACATCTCCTTAACACGCGACACTTTGGCGATATTGAGCTTCCCCGGGGCTGCAAGAAACTCATAATCTTTCGGCACATCCGCAAGCCATGTATCCCATTCATACGTGGCGGACTGGTATCCGCGCTTTGTCGGTTCTGCCATGTCCGGGATCATCCACTTCTGGCCAAACTTTGTGGCGCTGCGGATCTTGCCGCGGCGGATCCAGATATTGACCGTAGACGGAGAACAGTCGTGTATCCGGGCATATTCCTCGATAGTGAGATACCGGCATTCCATCCTGATCAGGTGATACCTTGCGTTCAATTCATCTATAGTATCGTAGAACCCGACGCTCTTATCTTCAGGGGCATGAAGCCAGACGTACGGAGTATACATTATGAACAGGGAGATCCCGGCAGAGCTTATACAGATACCGTAGCTCCACCAGTCTTCGAGACGGCTGAACAGCGGGGCGTCGCTGATCAGTTTGAAGAACTGCCGGAGATAGCCGGCAACGGTCCTAAGATAGGCCCCCGTTTCGGGATCCGTATCAGGCGATCCGGCCGCTTTTTCTTTGTCATCGGCCTCCCGGGCGATGACTTCGAGCAGCCGGTCTTTTGACGTTATCCTTACTTCCCGGAATTCATCTGCGTTAGTGATTTGTTTGTTGTGATCCTGTTTGCTCATATTTTCCTCCCTCTAAAGAGTGTACGATGATCGTTCGTTTTTTTGTTTACAAACAATGTACGATGGTCGTTCAATTTTGTCAACACTTCTTTTGCACAATTTCTCTGATCTCTTTTCGCAAACTTAATCTATCTGCATAACTGGTCTTCTTTTTGTCCAATACCCTTTATACGGCTCCTAAAAGACGGATTATGACTGTCTGCAGTATGTTCAGTCACCTCAAAAACTGATAAAATGAAATATTAGAAATCCTTCCAACACTTCGGGATAAGGAGCCGGCATCATGTCAAACTTTGATTTCTTACAAGAAAGATTTCCCGTCCTTGCCAATTTCGGCAGCCTTGCGGAACAATACTGCTATTCAGATCCCAATTCTGCGCTCATAAAGTCAGGGATGATCGGAGAGACGATCGTCAACCTGATCTTCCGCTATGACCATATTGAAGAGCCCTATGACAATACGGCTGTATACAGAATCGACAAGGTATACCGCGAAGGGCTGATCACAAAGGAGCTTTGCGATATCCTCCATACGCTCAGGAAAATGCGGAATAAAGCCGCACATGCGAATTACGGGACGGCTGAAGAGGCCAAGATGGTTCTGGAAATGGCCTATAGCCTTTGTGAATGGTTCATGCAGACATACGGCGATTGGGAATATAAGAACAGGCCATTCGTTATGCCTGCGGATCCCAAGACAGCTGTTCCTGTCACAGAAGAGATAAAGAAGGAAGAAAAGAGCAGGGAAGAGCAGCTCATCCTTGAGGCGGAACGCACCGCAGACGCTGCAGAGAAGGTCGATCCTGATATAAGGAAAGAAAGATCTAAGAAAGCGGCAAACCAAAGAATACGCCCTGAAGCAGAGACACGTTTACTGATCGACGAGCAGCTTCGCCAGGTCGGATGGGAAGCGGACACTTCAAATCTCCGTCATTCCAAAGGTACGCGTCCCGAAAAAGGCAGGAACATGGCGATTGCGGAATGGCCTACGGACTCTACTGTAGGAGACAGGGGCTTTGTTGACTACGCGCTCTTTATCGATACAAAGATGGTCGCCACAGTGGAGGCGAAAGCGGAACATAAAGACATCCCGTCAGTGATAGACTTTCAATGTAAGGATTATTCCCGGAACATCCGCAAAAAGGACTACGAGTACCAGATCGATACATGGGGAGAGTTCAAGGTCCCCTTTACTTTTGCCACGAACGGACGGCCTTACCTCAAGCAGTATGAGACAAAATCCGGCGTCTGGTTCCTTGACCTGAGACGGCCTGACAATGCGCCTAAGGCTCTGCACGGATGGATCAGCCCGATCGGCATCAGTGAACTCATGGAAAAAGATCCGGTTGCAGGGAACAACCGTCTCGTTGCGACGCCCTACGACCTGCTCCAGGACCCGGACGGGCTGGCGCTGAGGGATTACCAGATCAAAGCAATCAAAGCTGTAGAGAATGCCATTTTCGAAGGAAAGCAGACGGCTCTTCTTGCCATGGCAACAGGAACCGGAAAGACAAGGACTGTACTTGGCATGATCTACCGTTTCCTGCAGTCGGACAGGTTCCGCAGGATCCTGTTCCTTGTCGACCGCACATCCCTTGGAGAACAGGCGGAGGACGTGTTTAAAGAGGTAAGGCTGGAAGACCTCAAAACCCTCGATAATATCTACAATATCAAAGATCTTGAGGAGTCTGTGATCGACAAGGAGACGCGGGTCCAGATCGCGACCGTCCAGAGCATGGTCAAACGCATCCTTTACAATGACGGTGAGAAAATGCCGGCGGTAACGGACTATGACCTCGTGATCATCGATGAGGCGCACCGCGGGTACATCCTTGACAAGGAAATGGATGAAACGGAAGCGCTGTACCGCGACCAGCATGATTTCCAGAGCAAGTACCGCAGCGTCGTCGAGTATTTTGACGCCGTGAAGATCGCGATCACTGCTACGCCCGCACTGCACACGACGGAGATCTTCGGGCCGCCCGTTTTCACATATACATATGCGGAAGCCGTCATTGACGGCTGGCTTGTCGACCACGATGTCCCGCATGAGCTCCATACAAAGCTCCGTGATGAGGGGATCCATTATACGAAGGGTGACGATATCGTCCTCTATGATCCGGTGACCGGACAGATCCTCAACAGTGAGATGCTGGAGGATGAGCTCAACTTTGACGTCGACAATTTCAACAAACAGGTCATTACGGAGGGCTTCAACAGGGCAGTCCTTGAAGAGATTGCAAGGGATATCGACCCGACCAGCCCGGATATACAGGGAAAGACGCTGATCTATGCTGTGGATGACCAGCATGCCGATATGATCGTCAAGATTCTGAAAGAGATTTATTCGGAGTCGGGAGTGGACAATGACGCGATCATGAAGATCACGGGCAGTGTCGGTGGCGGCAACAAAAAGAAAATCCGGGAAGCGATCAACCGCTTCAAGAACGAGACTTATCCGAGTATAGTGGTGACGGTAGACCTTCTGACGACAGGCATTGACGTGCCGAGCATCACGACGCTTGTCTTCATGCGGCGGATCAGGAGCCGTATCCTTTTCGAGCAGATGCTGGGAAGGGCGACCAGGCTCTGCCCCGAGATCCATAAGACACATTTTGATATCTATGACCCGGTCGGCGTCTATGAGTCACTCGCAGACGTCAATACGATGAAGCCCGTCGTCGCTAATCCGAAAGCGACCTTTGAAGAGCTGCTGGACGGGCTTGATGAGATGGACGATGAGCGCCATATGCAGTACCAGATCGACCAGATCGTCGCAAAGCTGCAGCGCCGCAGAAGGAGCATGGATGAAAAGACCATGGAACACTTTATGAGCATGACCGGCGGCAAGGACCCTGCTGAGGTCGCGTCAGAAGTCAAGCATGCGGACCCGGAAACGGCAAGGGAAAAACTGCGCGCATACAGGGATGCCCTGAAATGGCTGCAGGAGATCCGGATCAACCGGAACAGGGCAGTCGTCATCTCCGAAGAAGAGGATGAGCTCGTATCCCACACACGCGGATATGGCAAAGGGGAGAAGCCGGAGGATTATCTGCAGTCCTTTGAGACCTTTATCAAGACGCACCTTAACGAGATCGCAGCCCTGAATATCGTGTGCACAAGGCCGCGCGAGCTTACGAGGGAGGCCCTCAAGGAACTAAGGCTCACGCTTGAGAGGGAGGGCTTTACAGCGACACGGCTCAACACGGCTGTATCACAGATGACAAATGAAGAGATGACGGCGGATATCATCAGCCTGATCCGGCGCTACGCGATCGGCAGTCCCCTGCAGAGCCATGAGACGAGGGTGAAGAATGCGATACAGAAATTAAAGCGGGCACACCGCTTCTCAAAGCAGGAACTGAACTGGATCGACAGGATCGGGACATACCTTCTCAACGAGTCCGTCATCAGCACAAAGGTGTTTGACGAGGACGTTAGGTTCCGGTCACAGGGCGGATACGCAAGGATCAACAAAGCATTTCACGATCAGCTGGACAGCATTATCGCTGAGCTGAACGATTATCTGTATGATGATGGAGGAAAGACAGCATGACAACACAGGAGATTGTCTCAAAACTATGGAACCTATGCAACGTTCTGCGGGACGACGGCATTACATACCACCAGTATGTTACGGAGCTGACCTATATTCTGTTCCTGAAGATGGCAAATGAGACCGGCGCGGAGGAGAATTTCTCCAAAGGGGTTACGCTCCTTGAAGGAGACAATCTGACTGCCGACCAGGAAGCAGCGAACAACGAGAAAAAGATAGTGCTTGACTACAGCTGGGAGACGCTCTGCGGGAAATCCGGCATCGAGCTGCATAAATACTATAAGGACCTCCTGAGACTCTTTGGCACATACTGCACTGGCCGCGTGCGGGAGATCTACCAGGGGTCTTCGACAAACATTGATGAGCCGAAGAACCTTGAAAAGATCATCACGACGATCGACGGCCTGGACTGGTTCTCCGCCCGTGAAGAGGGCCTTGGAAACCTGTACGAGGGGCTTCTGGAGAAGAATGCGAACGAGAAGAAATCCGGCGCCGGGCAGTACTTTACTCCCCGTGTCCTGATCGACGTTATTACCCGCCTGACGAAACCGCAGCCGGGAGAGCTGTGCAATGACCCTGCGTGCGGTACGTTCGGTTTCATGATCGCGGCACATCAGTATGTGAAAGACCATACCGATGATTTCTTTGACCTTGACGCGGATACAGCGGAGTTTGAAAGGACGAAGGCCTTTACCGGTTGCGAGCTCGTACATGATACACACCGTCTGGCGCTGATGAACGCCATGCTCCATGATATCGACGGGAAGATCCTGCTCGGGGATACGCTTTCCAACCTCGGAAAGAGTATGAAGGGTTATGACCTCGTCGAAACGAACCCTCCATTCGGTACGAAAAAGGGAGGAGAACGGGCGACCCGTGACGACTTTACCTTCCCTACCAGCAACAAACAGCTGAACTTCCTGCAGCACATATACAGGAGCCTCAAGTCGAACGGAAAAGCAAGAGCTGCTGTGGTCCTTCCTGACAATGTACTGTTTGCGGACGGTGAAGGCGAGAGGATCCGCGTTGACCTCATGGACAAGTGTGACCTGCACACAGTTCTTCGTCTTCCTACAGGCATCTTCTATGCTCAGGGCGTTAAGACAAATGTGCTGTTCTTTACCCGCGGAAAAACCGACAAGGGCAACACGAAGGAAGTCTGGTTCTATGACCTCAGGACCAACATGCCCTCCTTCGGCAAGACGAACCCGCTGAAGAAAAGTGATTTCGAAAGCTTTGAGGCAGCGTATGAAGCAGAGGACCGTCATGCTGTAAGCGATGAACGCTGGAGCGTATTTACCCGTGAACAGATCGCGGAAAGGGGCAACAGCCTGGACCTCGGCCTCATCCGTGACGACTCCATCGTAGATTATGAGGACCTGCCGGATCCCATCGAGAGCGGCGAGGAGGCGATCGCGCAGCTTGAAGAGGCCGTCGACCTTCTCATGAGTGTGGTGAAGGAGCTGAAATCCCTCCGGAAGACGGAGGTGTGATCATGGTGCGCGGAAAGAAGAAAGAAAAGATATTGACGCCGGAAAAGAAACTGCGGCAGGCACTGGTGCCGGAGAGTGAGTGGCCGTACAAGGTGCCGGGAAATTGGCGGTGGGTGTATTTGACAAGTGGTTTTTCAGAATGTTTGGACAGCCATAGAAGCCCAATTAATGCAAGTGAACGCGCCAGTAGAACAGGTGATATTCCATATTACGGAGCAACAGGGCAAGTTGGATGGATAGACGATTATCTTACGGATGAAGAACTTGTTTTGCTAGGTGAAGATGGGGCTCCCTTTTTAGATTTGATCAAGGATAAAGCGTATATTATTACCGGGAAAGCGTGGGTTAATAACCATGCACATATCTTAAAATCTTATTTTGGTCACTTTGGAAACCTATATCTGTGCAACTACCTCAACATATTCAACTTTACAGGATATGTTAATGGAACTACGAGACTAAAACTAACACAAGCAAGTATGAACACAATTCCTGTTCCCCTCCCTCCTCTCCCAGAACAACAGCGTATTGTCGACCGCATCGAGAGCCTATTTGAAAAATTGGATGAGGCGAAAGAAAAAGCGCAGGCGGTCGTGGACGGATTTGAGGACAGGAAAGCGGCGATCCTGCATAAGGCGTTCACGGGGGAGCTTACAGAAGTTTGGCGCAATGAAAATGGTCTTGATTTTGATAGTTGGAAAGATACAACGCTAAATGAGGTTCTAGATGTGCGAGATGGAACACATGATTCTCCTCAATACTATGAAGAAGGATTCCCGCTTGTCACCTCAAAAAATCTTAAGAATGGCAAAATCACGGACAAAGATATTAAGCTTATCTCAAAAGATGATTATGAGAAGATTAATGAAAGAAGTAAAGTTGATGTTGGAGATATCCTGTTTGCAATGATTGGTACTATTGGAAGTCCAGTTGTTGTTGAACAAGAGCCTACTTTTGCTATAAAGAATGTCGCATTATTTAAGAACATTGGGAAAGTTGATTCTTACTTTATAAAATACTATCTCGAAAGCAAAACTGTTATAAATAAAATGATAAGAGAGGCAAGGGGATCAACTCAAAAGTTTGTTTCCTTAGGTTATCTTAGAAACTTTCCTATCAAAATGCCGTCAGATTGTGAGCAGAAAGCTATTGTCAACCATGTTAATCGGCTTTTAGAAGCAGAGGTACAAGTAAAGGAAATTGCCAAGCAGGTCATCACCCAGATCGACACCATGAAGAAGTCCATCCTCGCCCGCGCCTTTCGCGGCGAACTTGGGACAAATGATTCTTCCGACGAGAGCGCGGAAGAACTGCTGAAAAGAATACTGTAAAACAAGAGGATGGTAGTGCCTGGAAAAGTTTGCTACCATCATATTATTATAGAAGTCCTTGTAATGTAATGGAGCATCAGCAGTATTACTGTCTAAGGCATTTTGCGGTGCCTTATAATAAAGCATAGGAAGAAGGGGGTACTTGAACAACCACTCGATAACAGTCATGAGTGGTATTTAATCCAGAATTGAAGATATGCGTAATCGTATGATTATTATCATGACTAAGTATTATGATTTAGGAAGAATAGAGGCATCATGAAGACCATAGCACTGCGCTTTGCAGACCATTTTGCTCCCGAATGCGGTACCATTGCAGCTCACGAACAAGTTATAAAAAAGATTGGGCATGTATGGTATGGAAAACTGGGGAACAAAGTGTCCGATAAAATGCTTAAAACAATTATGGATGCAGAGGAGCCAAAGATACTTCTGATTCGGAGTGGTAAGGTAGAGAGATATTGGGCCTATGTGTGTAAGGCTCAAAATGAACTGCCGGATTTAAATGAAGTACCGATGTATTACCGGAATAATCATGAAAAATTTCATACATGGTTTTGCGTGACTCGATTTGACAATGCACCGAAGAGTATCATGTCTGAATGCATCGTAACCTCATCTGGAGCATTATTGGGGCATGCATCCAAATATAGCATGAGTCCATATTTTATAATTGAAACAAAGAGTCAATATGAAAACAGTAAGTGAAAAAGATTTTGAAGAGAGAATGTTGCGGATTCGAAGCGTTTTGAGAAATGCCTGGATTGATACATATGGCCTAGATGTAATTGACTCTTACATTAAAGACGTTGAAAAGGAGCATATGATTGATGGACATTTTGTATCAATACTAAACCATTATAGGAAATTGATGCAGTATGACCTTTGTCTATCCGTAACGAGGATGTATGAAACTACAGGCAATAATTCGCTAAGAAATATACAGGCCATTGCTATTGGATTTAGAACTGGGAACTGGGGAAAGTTTCCAACGGTATCATTACCTGCATTGAAAAAAGCTGAAGCATATAGAAATAGTTATTTGGCGCATTTGGACGTTGAGGTTTCATCAACACCGATTACAAATGATGACATGACACAACTTTTGAAATCTGCAACAGCTTTTTACAATAGTATCTGTATCAATGTCAGCAAACCAGAATGGGCTCTGTCAGATAATGAATTGAACCTTTTACATTTGCAGCGATATTTTGATTTTATTGACGTTCTTCAACAGCATATTAAAGATAAAGAATGATATGAACGAACAGATGTGACATATTTAATAATACCATTAGAAATTGCATCCTGATATTAAGGCTTTATGGTCAGCTATGTAAATGTCTAAAGTAACAGTGTCGAACTTTGTCCATAGAAACAAAATGATTTTGTGACAAAAGAGCAGAAGAACTGCTGAAGAGAATACTGTAAATTCACAGGAGGAATAAGATGGGTGTTTCGTTCAGGCATTCCGCAGGGTTCGGAAAAAGAATGGAATATAATCTGATCGGGAAAATGCTTATGGAAGGCCTGGATGTGTACGTCCCGCTCGTAGACGACCACGGTGTCGACTGTGTTATTAAGAAAGATGACGGGACTTTTATCGAGGTTCAGATCAAGGCGCGGTCCAGCGAAGTCACTGAGGGTGACGCCGCCCTGTTTTCGGCTATAACACATGATCTGACAGAAAATTTCTATTTTGTGTTCTATTCCGAGCGGCTGGATATGATGTGGATCCTGTCGTCTGATGAATTCCTTAAAGAGTGCGTGACGAACAAGACAGGGAAGAATAAGGGTAAACGAGGGATCTGGTTCAACGGAAACAGAAGGGATAAGCAGACCGGCATCAAGAAGGAATACTGCAAAAAGCAGTTTGAGAAGTATATCGAGAAGGATTTTTCCCGGTTTCATTGATAGTACGCTTTCATTTTGAGTGTATCTGTATATGATTAAGGAGCTGCCATGTATAAGAATGCTGCGGTCAGACATATTAAATTCGGAAAGGGAGCGGTAACAAAGATTGTTAACGGTTCCAACTGCAGATTTATAAAAGTTAAATTCAAAAGCAAAGAAGTCCAGTTTATATTCCCAGACGCATTTGAAAAGCATCTTCGTTTTGAAGACGAGAAACTGCAGGCGGCAGTCATGAAAGAATTGCGCGGCGAAGAAATAACGCAGGCACCGGTGAGACAGAGTGTGTCTACAGAAAGCAGCCATACATTAACAGGAAACAGACCAAAGTCATCGAAAAGAGCTGCCCCATCGAGGATCGGAGTGTATATTCTAAACTTTCAGGGACCATCAACATACGACGACTTAGTGTGGGTTTATAATGACTGTGACAAAAAGACGAATCTGGAAGAACTGTTTGAGGACGCTGAGACTGGCACGACATGCTGGAGTGTACCAACTTATGCCGGGATCGGTGATACCGTTCTGTTTATGCTCGCCTCTTCATCAATCGACACGTACCATATGAACGGGGCCGTCAACGAAGCCGCTGAATTGTCGGACTGGAAGATATATGAGTTCGGCAAAGCGGAGAGAGAAAAGTACAGAAAATACGCTGGAAAGATCTTATGCGTTGGAAAAATCACTGGCTTTTCAAAAGAAGATGAGCCAGATGAGGAATTCAACCAGAGGCTGATCTATGCGGATATCGGAAATCTTCAGATGCTGGAAAATCCAGTCCCTCTAAAAGATTTCAGGGATTTCATTAATATAAACAGATTCTGGTCTGTGACAAGTTTGAAACAGGAGCAATGGGATAAGCTGAAGAAACTGTTGGTGTTAAGAAATCCTGATATTAGATTGTAAAATAAGGCAGGCAGAAGAGCCGTAAACGGCCTCCTTGCTTGCCGTATTATGTCCTATACAAAAATGGATTTATACCGCCTTAATGAGAATACTTAGTCCGTCACGGATCCATGATGCTACCAGCTGTGGATATTTTTCTTCAATCTCATAATAAGGATTATCAATTCGATGATAGTCATCCTGGTCAGTAAGGAGAAGATCACATACGCTATCTTTGTATTTCGGATCGCTGACTTTTGGAAGATCCCATGAACCATGTGCGATATCTTCACCAAGATACAAGATCATCAGAACGTAAGCCATTGCGATTTTTCCGTTTTCCCTCACAAAGGCATCCAACTCCACCTTTTTCTTCAATATTACCTTATCAGCCAATCCTAGAGGATCCATCTCAGAAAGCGTCCTGAAGGGGCTGCTGATATCTACACCACGGCGTGCCAGTTCTTCATCTTCAAGATTCTTAATCTCAAGACCTTCCTGTTCCCATCTATCAAGTATTGCACACAACCTGTTGGCGACGGACGCATTTTCCAAGCATCTTTTTAAAAGCAGCTCTTTCTGTTCTTCAGGGTAAAATTCGAGGTTTTTCCCGTTGAATAATTCGTCGTAGCTTATTCCTATTGCCCTGCTTAAAAGGGGAAACAGCGCAAGGTCGGGAACTCTTTCATTACGTTCCCAGTTTGACACCGCCTGCGGAGTGACATGTATGATCTCAGCAAGCTCATGTTGTGTATAACCCGTTTTTTTGCGGTAATTGCGTATCTTATCACCTAATTTCATCCAATTTATCCTCCGAGTCTTTTTCTTGTGCAAATTATCTCGTTTATGACGGAATTTGTAAAACAACGCTCTGTTGAGCTTCGATAGATTAAAATTGGAGGGGATAATTAACGCGTAATGTGATAATAATGAAATAAGACAGGCAGAACTGTATATAATTCATTTGCCGTTATAGAAGATGCGCACTATTTATGTCAACAACTGTCACCGATTGAATACATACAGCTTCTTCTATTTGTTGTAGTACCAAATATCGTGATTGTGTATATAATCTATTGCAGACTCGAGAGAACTATATCGTCCCCTCTGTTGATGGAAGGAATACCGTTCAGAATGCCTGTGCAGGATCTCGCAGGCCGAACCATCATAAGGGGATATGATGATCCATTCGTGACTGGTCAGGCTGCTCTTCAGATGTATGTCGTGCCCGTTAGATGCAATTATGTTATAGCTAGCCCCTAGAGAATTCAAATAACTCAGCTCATCCCGGCTGAACATAATTGTCCTCATTAATCAAGTCTTTTGCTCTAATTACCATTTCGAGTTTTGCAATGACTTCCTCCACCACATCCCGCATTATCGGTTCCACTGCCAAAGCTATGAGCCGAACAATCTCCCCTTCAGTATCCCAATCCCTGTTTTCATCAGCCATCAAAGCAACCGATCGGATCGCCTGCAGATCCTCTGAGATGAATTTCAACTGCTGTCTGCTGTCTTCGAGTTCCATCATGTGTTCTCACCTCCTCAAGCGTCGTTATAGCACAGAGAAAGAGGAAAAGAAATAGAATAGGCCACCGAAAATCCGAAAACGGCCATTCTTGTGATTTTCGTATAAGATATAGCAGTCACTTTTTATGAAACCTCATTGGTTTAAAAAATGCCGTTCATTAAAATTACCAACTCTTTTTAATATCATTACATATACAAGCGATTCGATAGCGGTTTTTTGATATTCTGCTCAACATTCCTCAGTAATACGATGCGATTTCTTATCATGTCTTGCTGATCGGTACTAATAATTACACTTTCAGCATTGTAGGCTGGCACTTTCCCCACATTAAGAACAACTCATAAGTAAAAATCAAGAGTTTTAGCCACCGAAAATCCGAAAGTCGCCATTCTTGTGATTTTCGCACAAAGTGATTTGCCGAAAAATAGACCAGCATAGCGGAGAGGATTAATTAACTGTAACTGCTAAGAAAATGATGATATATAATCATGTTAGTGATTTATAAAAACACAAGCGCACATCGGTACTTCATAAAACACGCATTACGGTCACGTTACCGTCATTAATCTGAAAGGCAGGTACACCAATTGGAGAGCAGATTTATCGAGGTGAAGTCAAACGGAATAGTCTCTGCGAAACGGGGTAAAAACAAAAGGACGCCCTATGATCATCAGAAAAAGGCCATGAAGAACCTTGATATCATTGATGAATCCCCCAGTTACAGCACATTGGTGGTTCTGCCGACTGGCGGCGGAAAGACCTACACTGCTTCCATGTGGCTGCTGAGGCACGCTCTTAACAATCATAAGAAAATACTCTGGATCGCACACAGGCAGATGCTCCTTGACCAGGCGGCGGAGTCATTCCAGAAGTATGCCTACGCAGAGAACCTCCCGAATATATCATCCTTCTCTTACAGGATCGTATCCGGTTCTACGAGCCACGACAGGACTAAAGATATCATGCCGGACGATAACCTGCTTATCGCAAGCAAGGACAGCATCGGCAGGAACATGGAAGCCTTAGACAAGTGGATCAATGGAGACGATGAGATATATCTGGTCATTGATGAAGCACATCATTCCACAGCGAAAACATACAGGAAGATCATAGACCATGTTAGGGCGAAGGTAAAAAATACAAAGGTTATAGGCCTTACAGCGACGCCGCTCAGGACAGCGGCAAATGAACAAGGGCTTCTTGCGAAGCTGTTTACTGACGGTGTCAAGTCCGGAAGAGCTGTAAGGGGAGATATCGGCATCACCTACCAGATCGGCCTTAAGGACCTGATTAACAGGGGGATTCTGTCAAAGCCTATATTCGAAAGCCGTTATACCGATGAGGCTTTTGGAGATAACCTGGGACTGGATGACTGGGAGAAGATCTCACACTTAGATGTCCTTCCGGATTCCATCGCAGGACAGATGGCGAACAGCGCGGTCAGGAACAAGCTGATCGTAGAAACATATAAGAAAAATCAGGATGTGTACGGTCAGACTATTGTGTTCGCCGTAAATGTTGTTCATGCGATCACGCTCTGCAAGCTGTTCAACAGGGCCGGTATCCCTGCAGAGTTCGTTGTATCCGATGTTAAAGACTTGATCACCGGAGTAACCCTGAGCCGGGAAGATAATGAACGTAAACTCGAAAGCTACCGCAAGGGCAAAACAAAAGTGCTGGTAAACGTTAATATCCTCACGGAGGGTGTAGACCTTCCCCAGACAAGCACAGTGTTTCTGGCAAGGCCGACAGTATCAACAGTTCTGATGACTCAGATGATCGGAAGGGCACTGAGGGGTGAAGCGGCCGGAGGAACAAAGGATGCCCATATCGTCTCCTTTGTTGACAGCTGGAATGAACACATTGCATGGGTCAATCCGGAAAATATCTTTGTTGATAATAAAAACGATTTTATTGATAGTCAGAATGAACGCCGTGATTATGAGCTCCGGATGATTGCGATATCCAAGATCGAAGAATTTGCGGCGATCCTGGATGACTCTGTCGATACTACGGCAATCGAGCGAGTTCCATTCGAGCAGCGTGTACCGATCGGGATGTATGCTTTTACATATCTTGAAGAAAATGGAATGGATCATTCTTACCAGGTCATGGTGTATGACAGCACACAGGAAGCATATCACAATATGATGGATGCGCTTCCGGAGCTGTTTAAGGTCTTCAAGACTGACGAAGAGTTCCTTCCAAATGATATCCTCCATGAGATGGCGGACCAGATCCGTGACACATACTTCCTCGGTGAGATGATTCCTCCCTACGAGGAGAAAGACGTGATTCAGGTACTGAAGTACTTCGCACAGTATGAGGAACCCCCGAAGTTTTACACCTTCGACTACGTTGACAAGAGCAAACTGGACGTGGCTGCGATCGCCAGGCATATCTGGGATGAAGATATGGGCCCGAGAAAGAAAGCAGAGTATGTGGAATCACTTTGGGAAGATGGGGATGACAATATGCTCCGCCTCTTCTTCGGACGGAAGGCATACTTCTGGAAGCAGCTTGATATCGAAATGATGAAGCTCTCAAGCCCGGGAATCTTTGACGATGAGGAGAATGTAAAGTACGGCACAAAGAATTATGCCGATATGACGCTCTACGAGATAAGGAAGATCGCCCCGGAATATGAAAAGAGGCTCCGGGACGGTGCTTTCAACGCATCAAAGGACAAGGACGGCTGTTATGTCTGTGCCGGATGCGGATTAAAGGATAAGAGCAGGATCCCTTTTCAGGTGGACCATATTATTCCTCTCAACCGCAAAGACGGCAAGACAGTACCTGAGAACCTTCAGATCCTCTGCAGAAGCTGTAATGCAAAAAAGAGCGATTCATTATGACAGAGCTGTATTATAATGCGTATTCCGTTGCTTATTTCGTGGTCAGCCAGGAGATGGGGAGCAAAACACAGATGGCCTTTCTGGAAAATCTGTATGAAGACGAAAAAGAATTTATTCTCCCTTATTACAAAGGAAATAAGAGGGCATTCATTTCAGATGTACTGTATTTTGAAGACTATCTGATCGATAAGGAAAAACTGGATAAAGAGTTCCCGGTGGTAAAGAAAGATATTAAGGCTTCGGGGCGTCGCTTCGACATAGAAGAAAAGATGTCGGAATATCCGGAGATAGACCTGTTTTTTATGATAATGCGGCTGAGGCTGATATATGTAAGCGGCCAGGGCTATACGCGAATGAAACTGAGAACGTTATTGAAGCATTACGGCTATAAGAGACGGAGCGTTGCGATCACAAAGCATATTCAGGACTGCCTGACGTTTTACCATATCCAGTCCTATCTAAGGGGCGGACAGGAGTGTGATGTAAAAGAGATCAGTCTGGATGATATGATTACTTTTAGGATCAGGCAGAGAATGAGCAGATTATAATAGTGGAGCGAACTGAATGTATTACAAGCTTGAATGGAATGAAGAAAACACGAATCATTATCAGAGAGTTTTCCAGGCAAAAGATGTGCCGACTCTCTGGAGAGCTGTGCACTATATGAATCAGGAAAGAATAGAGCGCCATCGTCCCAAAATGGATAAGATGCAGATAACAGTCCTTGAAGAGTACAGCGGAGAGTATTCGGTTATTACAGGAGCATATTCAAAGGATCTACTTCTGGACGTAACAGATTAGAGTTTTAAAAGATAATTGATTAAGGTCGCTCATAACGTAAAGAAAACGGGGTGGAGGAATTCACATAGTAACTGATCAAGGGGGGATAGCATGGACATTTACGGGGCTGGTAAAAACGGAACACGTGTAGAAGTAAATGGAGATTTTTCAATCCTTATTCCATATGGATGTATCTATACGACAGAAATTGAAGATGATTCTCAGATAGTTTTCAGGCTCGCAAAGCCGAAGGAGCTACCCGCCTCTTATAGAGAAGGAAGACTTACCTTTGGAGATGAAGAGGATGAGCAAAAGTGGATACTTGAAATCAAAAGAACAGAAATAAGCAGTGAAAAATTAGAGTCTCAACTTTCCGAGCTGGATATACAAGAACAGATATCTTCTTCCTTAAAGTCAATGGCCGAAAAATTAAATAATGAGACTGAAGGGATTACCTCAATTTTTGGAGGCTCATCTGCAGAATACATTGGCACTCATTCACTGATTGATCGTCAGGATTTGAAGTGTGGATATGGACTGCTCAAATCCATGGGAAAACTCCTAATCATGGTAATCATTGGCACACCTCGCAATATATATGTCTCAGGAAAGATGACTGAAGATCTGCAGGTAGAGTTATTCCTAAATAAGATGTTCCGAAGTATTTGTCTGATTGAGGATGTTAATGATGACGTGAAGAGTGAAAAAACTGACACTCTACAAGATGACGAGCTGTTTGTAGCCGTCCGGCCGCCAGAGATTATCGGTAACGACGCTGTGTATTGCAATGGCACTCCTATGGACGGAATTCGTTTTTTCCTGCCGGTTACAATCCACCAGGAGATGATAAACGACAAAACAGGCGCAGTGGATGTAAGTGTTTTTCAGAAAGGGGACAGTATCTCAATTGACGTTATTGAACAGCCCATTCATTGTAATGTGCAAAAGACAGAAGAAGGAGTTTTAACGTTAGATCTGTTCATCCGCAGTGAAATCGGACATTTTAGTGAGCCGGATCTCGGAATGACTTTATATGCTGATGGCCGGGAGACAGAGATCAGGAATAAAGGACGGATCGGAGGAGATGCGTCTATGACGCTGGCTGTTTTTTTGAAAGCAGCGGCGAAGCTCAGAAAGGCTATTACAGAGCAAGGACTTGTCGAAGAGTACAGGAATGCAGATCCCGAAAAAGAAGGTCTGTTAGTCGCAAAGAATGAAGACCAGTTTTCTTTCAAGTTAGTAAGTGGGAGAAAACGACCTTCTATGACTTGCACCACACTGCTTAACGGCATACAGATGGGACGTCCTTATAAGGATGAAACTATGGAGGCTTGGAAGAGAGAACTCATGCCGGAGGAGGGATTGGAAGAACTGGCAGAGTCAGGTGACGAAGCTGCCATGAATGATCTGGCCAATGCATATCTGAACGGTGACGGCGTGGAACAGAACTTTGAGAAGTCTCTGTATTGGTGGAAGAAGCTTGCAGAGTGCAATGACCCCACAGGACAGTATAATGTGGGCCTGTACTATGCGAAGGGCTGTGGAGTAGAGAGGGATTTTGAAAAGGCCACAGAGTGGATGCGTAAGTCATCAGAGAACGGTGATAAGGATGCAGAGAAACTCATCGATCTTTTTGCTAAATCGGGTGAAAACTTGCAAAAAGCAGAATCAGGCGATGCAGATGCACAAGCCGAAGTAGCCAACCTGATGATGTATCTCGGCCGGTCGGTGACAGTGCCGGGTATTGATTCTGAGGATGAATTCAAAGAGGCGGTAAAGTGGGCCCAAAAAGCGGCAGATAATGGCAGCGGGGAAGGATGCTGGATTCTCGGACTCGCTTATGAGCATGGGAGAGGTGTAAAAGAGGATCTTAACCTCGCAATTGAATATTTTGAAAAAGGCGTCAATCTTGGACATGCAAAATGTATGGGAAATCTTGGCGCAATCTATATGAACGGCCAGGTTAAAGGAAAGACGAAAGAAGACGGATTCCGGCTTATGAAGAAGGCCGCGGAATTAGGCGATGTCCATTCAATGAAAAATGTCGGCAGCTGCTACCAGTTCGGCAACGGCGTCGAAGACAGCATGCGCAAAGCAGTTTACTGGTATGAGAAATATCTTGAACATGAAGAAGATGCAGAACTGGAAAGAAAAGTAAGGATATTTAAAACACTTCCGGTTCTTATGGAGGAAGAGGCGGAGGAAGGAGAAGATACAGAAGAAAAGGCAGAAGAAAAGGAAGAAGACCATGATAACGACGAAGAAAAGATAGACGATAAAACAGCAATTGAAGCATTCGCGGCAGGAAATGGTGCATTAGCTCAGGTAAAAGAAGACAAAGAGGGTAATAGACGATTCTTCAATGTTTACGGAGATGTACAAGACGGAATCGATCATATTCTGAATATTTATATAAATAGTGAGAGCGTGAAGCCTCTTATTCTTGCCGCTGCAAAAGGGAAACTGAAAACATCTAAAGAGGATGACCAGGAAGATAAGTTCAAAGGCATACAGGTCACAATTGATTATATAGATCGTCCGATCACATGGATTTTGATGATCAGCGAGGATAAATGTAGATTAGAAGCATATCAAAGAGATGAAAAGAAAGGACTTTATGATCCAATATCTGAAAATGAATGGCAACTAGAAGATGGAACGTTCTCAATAACTTCAGAGAAATTAGACGAAGACAAAAATGTGCTATATTTACTTGCTTTTCATTCGTTGCGCAAATATCTGATAGCAGAGGGAGTCGTCGATCAGCTACGAAAAATCAACAAGTACTCCGCTGCAGGAGTAGTGGTTACTGCAACAGATGAAGATCACATTACATACAAAATCGTTCAGGATGAAGAACGTCCGGATCTTGTGTGTGAAATGTTCCTCTTTGGCGAAATAACATGTCGTCCATATCTGGATGAATTAATCCGTAGATCCGCTGATAATGGAGTGAGTATAGAGGATAAAACTAACGCCATTGTAGATGATGATACGAGGAAAGAGGCAGCATCGAGAAGTAAAAAATCTCAACTGTCCCAGGTCAACCAGGAAGAAAAGAAGCGGGCTGAAGAAGAACGCCGCAAGGCAGAAGCCGAGAGAAGAAAGAAGGAGATGGAAGAGCGCCGGATCCGGGAGGAGAAAGAGCGCAAGCGCAGAGAAGAGGAACAAAAGAAGGCTGAAGAAGAGAGAAAGCGCGCAGAGGAAGAAGCGCGCAAAAAAGCTATTGCTGAAAAGTACTATAAAGCTATAAAAGACGAGAGAACCGGTTCAAAAGAATCACTTGAGGCGGCCATCACCGCGTATAAAGAATTGGGTGATTATGAGGAATCTGTTGCACACATAGAATCCTGCAAACAGAAGCTTGATGAAGTGATCCGCCTCGAAAAGGAAGAAGAGGCGCGCCGCCTTGAAGAGGAAGCACAGAAGAAAGCCCGGATGAAGAAAATCGGCATCCGAATTGGCATAGTAGCAGTGATCATTGCGGCACTGCTTCTAATTGCGAAACTGACGCAGGCATATCTTGAAGAGAAAGCTAGAAAAGATGCTTATAACAACGCAGTCACTCTTATGGAGGATGGCAAGTATGATGAGGCCATTGAAGGTTTCAAAGCGTTGGAAGGCTATGAAGACTCAGAGACCATGATCACGGAAGCCGAGAACAGAAAAGCCTATGCTGCAGCAGAGGACCTGTTTGCGGCAGGCAAACTCGAAGAGGCAAAGAAAGCGTTTGAAAATCTTGGTGATTTCAGCGATTCCAAGAAGCGTGTGGAAGAGATCATAGAACAGCAGAACGCCAATGCTTATGCGGAAGCAGAAAAACTGCTTGCAGAAGGCAAATATGATGAGGCAATCATAAAATTCCAGGAACTTGGCAACTATTCCGACTCCGCCAAAAGAGTAGAAGAGGCCAAAACAGCGAAGAATGAATCGTTGTACAAACAGGCCACTGAATATGCAGAGAAAGAGGAATACAGTAAAGCGCTTGATATATTTAAAGAGCTCGGAGGCTATAAGGACTCAGCTGCCAAAGCAGAGGAAATGCAGGATCTTTATAACGAGCAGGAATATGAAGCGGCGGAAGAACTCATGGATGAAGGAGATTACCAGGCAGCCCAGTCAAAATTTGAAAGGCTTGGTGATTACGCGGACGCAAGTGATCGTGCGCAGGAAGCTAAAGAGGCTGCGGAGGAACAGAAAGAACAGGCAGAATTACGAAATAGCTGGAGTGAGCCTCTTTATTTTTCAAGCAACAATGGTCTCTATTTTGTGTTCACGTTCGAGTGGAGTGATGGAGCCACTCAACCGGAAGTATATTTTGAAGACGACACAGGGAGATATCACTTAAGAATTACGTCGTTTAGTAAAAACAAAATAGAACTCTATGATCCCCGAGGAATTGATCATTCCCTCACAAAACAGTCGGGAGGCGGTGTGTACTGGAGATGGGAATCAGAGAGTTGGAGATTGGATTGAGGATAAATCTATTAATAAATGAAATCATTAATAGACTGGAAGCTATAAAACCTGATGACGTTTATATAAAGGAGGACTGGTTTGGTCAAATTATTTGTAACCGGAGATAATCACATTGGCAGAAAATATGACCGTTATCCCGAGATTAAAGAGAAACTGATCAAGAGCAGAATTGACTGCCTGCAGGATATGGTCAGAAAAGCGGAAGAGGAGGGGTGCGATTTCTTTGTCATCACGGGGGACCTGTTTGACAATATCAATTCTATAAAGGTCGGTGATGTAAAAAATGTGGTAATGACCCTCTCCGCTTTTAATGGCAGAGTATTGGTTTTGCCGGGAAATCATGACTACTTTACCGGCGATGACAAAGTCTGGCGGGATTTTGAAAATGCTCTTACTAAAACGGATCATAATATCACAATCCTGAATGAGTTCAGGGAGTACTCTTTTACTGATATAGGAGATAAGGATGTCGTAATATATCCTGCATTCTGCCAGTCCAAACACTCAGTTGAGAATAATTTGGGTTGGATTAAAAATGCCGAGATTGAGACACGGGAAAGCATCAACATTGGCATAGCACACGGTGCCTTGAAGGGAATCACACCGGACATGAAAGAGGAGTATTTCCTTATGTCCGAGGAAGAATTGAAAAAGATCCCGGTTGATGCGTGGCTAATCGGGCACACACATATTGCATATCCTGGAGATTTGGACGAAACGAAAGAGACAGTCGGTTATAAGATCTTTAATGCCGGGACACACGAACAGACAGACCTTCATAACAATTCTGAAGGTGACTGCTTTATCATACGTATCGAGAAGAATGATGGGGAACCCACTGTATATGCAAAAAAATACATCAGCGGGAAAATCCGCTACTACGACATAAAGGTACAGCTTGGAGCAGGAACGGGGTTAAAAGAATCCCTTGCAAAGAAAGCCGGAGGCTATACAGGGAATTCTGTCATAAGGGTAACTGTTTCCGGAACTGTGCCGAGAACAGAATATGAAGACAGGAAGAAAATCTATGAAGAAGTATTGGGGGAATATCTCACCTATGAAGTGAACGACAATGAACTGAGCGAAGAGATTACGATCGATACAATCCGTCGAGAATTTGCTGAGACCAGTTTTGCAGCCCAGTTCATGGAACAGCTGATGAGCGATCCGACGGAACTGCAGATGGCTTATAAGATGCTGCAGGAATGTATGGAATGATAAACGAAAGGGAAGAAGATGAAGATAAAAAGGGTTGAATGTGATCAATTTGCAGGAGTCCATGATATAGATGTTGAGTTCGCGGATGGCTTGAATCTTGTGATCGGAGAAAATGAAAGCGGAAAGAGCACGCTCGCAGACCTGATCTTCCGTATCCTGTTCAAAGATACGAAAATTGATGGCAGGAGTGATGCAGAATTCATCGACTGGTATTTTCCCAAAAAAGTGAGAGGACCGCAGGGAGATGTGATTGACGGCACCCTTGTATTTACTACGGAAAAGGGCACTTATAGATTAAAAAGAGAATGGGAAAAGAGAAACGGAAGCAGTCGGCTGATAACACCTGAAAAAACAGTGATTAAGAACACTGACGAGATTGCCCGGATACTTTCCGAAGAACTGGGGTACAGAGAAGGTGTATTTGACGAAATTGTATTTGCTTCACAAAAAAGGAAACAAAGTGCGATAGAGAGCATTATGAAGGCTTTGCCCAAGAAAAAGGGTGAACTGACGGAAACAAGGGATGACCTGACATCAACGTTAACGCAGGCGGCACTTGAGACCGGAGGAGTGTCGTTAGAAAAACTTGAGAGAAAGCTAAGGGAGGTAATGGCTTCGTATGGATCACACTGGGATCTGGAAGCGGACAGGCCTGAAGGCGGGAAAAAGCGTGATATAAACCATAAATGGAGCAGAGAAGTGGGTGCTGTTCTGGCAGCATATTATGCAATGGAAGAAACCCGCCAGGCACAGAAAGATGCGGAGAATGCAGAAAAAGAAGTTGAAAGATGCCAGAAAAGGCTTAAAGAAATCCAGAATATAAAAAACACACTGGATGAGCAGTTAAATGATTTCTGGAAATACAAAGGACAGCTCGAAAAGGCAGCTTCTCTTAGAAAAGATATCGAGCGCGACAGGCATGACATCGATGTAATGGAAGCAGATCTCAAGAACTGGCCTATGCAAGAGGCTAATCTGGCGAAAGCCAAAGAACTTCAAATGCAGCAGGCACTTTTCAAGATTAGGAGCCGGTATCTGAACGTAAAGGAAGCTCAAGACGAATATGAAGCAAAGGAACTTATAAAGAACGGACTTAAAGAGATCACAAGGGCAAGCGTTAAGGCGATAGAAGACAAGATTAATCAAAAACGCCGTGCCGAGAGCAAAATCTCGGGTCTGAACCTCGTTGCCAGGATAAAGCAGCTGGGGGAGCGTCCTATCGATGTAAGGAGTATTGCAAGCGGAGAAAAGGTTATTCCGTCTGATGGGGAATACAGTATAACCGGGGCTGTAGAAGTGACGATCCCTGATGTCATGGAGATGCAGTTGATTCCTAAAGGCGTTGATGTTGATCTGATACGTGAAGAGATCCGTTCTGCGGTTGAAGAAATCCAGAAAGGTTTTAAGCAATACAGCGTTTCCGATATTGAAGAACTTCGTAAAAAGCAGGAAGAATATGAAAAGGCATACCGTGAATACGAAAAGGTCTGCGACAGGCTTCGCATAGTCCTTAACGGAGAATCCTGGGAAGATATTAAAGAAGAATATGAAAAAATTGATATAGAAATCCTATCCGAAGAGGAATTGAAAAAGAGTATACGGATGCTTTGTGGAACAAAATCTATTGAGGTTTATCTGGGAGGTGTCGAAAATACTCTGGAGAATTATAAACGCGCCTATAGTACAAAGGAAATCCTGTCAGATCGTATCACTGATACAAAGAAGAGAAAAGAAGAGAAAGAAGTAGAACTGGAAAAACTGGATGACATACCTGAGAAATACCGGCAGATCAAAGACCCGAATAAGTTCGAAGAGGATATTAAAAAACAGATAAATACATCCAGCGAAGTAATCAAGGATTGGAACAGCAAATGTACAGATGCAATCAGAGGCCTTGGGGAACGTACTGCTGAAGATTATACAGAAGAGCTGTTGGAGAAAGAATCTGCATTTAATTCAAGAAAAGCAGAATACGCCCATTGGAAGAACATTGCAGACGTTTTTTTCCGTATGAAAGAGCAGCTCGGCGGGGACCCTATGGAGGATATTGCGGCAAAATTCAAGGAATATCTAAAGGTTATTTCTGATGGCAACATCGAACTGCAGGGCATAGATGAAAAGATGTCGGCCAGTCTGTCCAGCGGCAATAATAAACTGACATATGACATTCTTTCTAATGGGACAAAAGACACCATATCTCTCGCATTCCGGCTTGCTATGCTGGAGCATCTGTATCCCGAAGGAGAAGGACTGGCAGTTTTTGATGATGCCTTTACGGAAATGGATCCCCGACGCGTACAGCAATCCTGTGAACTAATCAGAAAATTTGCTGAGAAGAATCAGGTGATTTTTATTACCTGTGATGATAAGTATTCGGATCTTATGAAACCGGACAATATCATTAAGATGAGTAAGTGACATAGAACGTGATTACAAGCTTGCGGACGATTGCTTCAAGACCAGATGCTAAGAGGAAGCAGACGCCCGGAAGCAATCCCGAAGGACCGGTATCCGGAACCGAGAGAGATCCGGGATGCATATTTTGACACCTTTGTCTCCATATTAAACGGAAAGCTCGATATTGAGAACCCGCAGGCTCACAGAGCGCTTGCTGACGCACTGACGACAGCAAGAGTCTGCCTGGAGCTAAAGAAGATGGGCAGCCCTGAGAAGGAGGTCGTGATAGATGATCTGCTCGCCGCCCTCGACGACCGGCAATATGTGCACTGTATTCAAAGAAGTATTGAAGCAATAATCCGACAATATCCTTTTAAGGACATAATCTGTCTAAGTGGAAATGATACGATGTACTTACAGCAGACATAAAATGATCGATCAAATGGTCACACCGAATGAGGCTGCAACATGGATAAAAAGGTTGAACGTATCATCAATATCTATAACCGCATTACAAACGGTGAAGTAATCAGCAAAGCGGCAGAAGCGGCCCGGTTTGGAGTGAACGAGCGCTCTATTCAGCGTGATCTGGAGGACATCCGGGCTTATTTTGCCGACAATCCTGATCTGAACCAGGAACTGATCTATGACAGGTTGAAGAGAGGTTATGTCCTTGTGAGGACAGATAACCACGCGCTGACAAACAGTGAGATCCTGACCGTGTGCAAGATCCTTCTCGAGAGCCGTTCGCTTGTGAAAGAGGAGATGTACCCGATCATCGACAAACTGGTGCAGTGCTGTGTTCCGTATGGAAATCTTAAGAAGGTCAGTAAACTGATCGCCAATGAAAAATATCATTATCTTGAACCACATCACGGTAAGGCGTTTGTTGATGTCATATGGGACATCAGCAGCGCCGTTTATGAGCATAAGCTCATAAGGATCCGTTACCGTAAACTGAAAGAATCTGATCCCGTGTCACGCCTGATCCAGCCGGTCGGCATTATGTTTTCTGAGTATTACTTCTATCTTTGCGCCTACATTTCCGAGAGCGAAGAAAATCCCGACATTCCCAAACACCCATTCCCAACCATTTACCGCATTGATCGAATCGATGAATATGAAATCCTGAACGAACACTTCCATGTTCCCTACGCAGAACGTTTTGAAGAGGGCGAATTTCGTAAACGAATCCAGTTTATGTTCGGCGGAGAGCTGAGAAAGATCAAGTTCAGATATAAGGGCCTCAGCATCGAATCTGTTTTGGATCGCTTCCCGACGGCAGAAATACTCTCCCATGATGATAAAGGCTGGGTGATCTGCGCGGAAGTCTATGGCGAGGGCGTGGATATCTGGCTACGCGGACAAGGGGATATCATCGAAGTACTGGAGTAGCTGGTTGGTGGGCTGACAGCCCACCGAAGTAGAAAGACTGATTGTTAGAATTAAGTGTTAAGCATACTGGTATAAAGGAATTCCGGAAGGAGGAAATTGCAGTGATTTGTCCGAGATGTGGGGAACCGATGAATGGCGGAATCTGTGATAATTGTGGATTTCCGATGAGGAGGACTAGGAAGATTATTCCTTTGGGGACAGTGCGTAATATGAGATGGAGTAAGAGATTAGTATATTGATTCGATGGAGGTATTATTTTATAAAGGGTGATGCTTAAATGTGAAAAGAGGGAGGAAATAGTAGATGTCGGAAATAAGTACAAATGATTTTGAAATAGAAAACGGAGTATTGAAGCATTACAGGGGTTCAGACGAAGATGTTGTAATTCCAGAAGGTGTTACAGCTATTGGTGATAAAGCATTTTATTACAATAGTGGAATTAAGAGCGTATTAATTCCGGAAGGCGTAACAAGCATAGGAAAAAGTGCCTTTTATTCTTGCAGTAAACTTAGGAGCGTGAAGATCCCTGGGAGTGTCCTCTCTATTGGAAGAGATGCTTTTTATAATACGGACAAAATAGAGTTTGATATTCCTGAGGAAGCATCAAATGACGCAAAGAATTATGACGTCGTAAAGAATGTACTGGTTAAATATAACGGTCCAGGTGGCAATGTAATTATCCCAGCTGGGGTCATAGCTATCGGAGAATATGCTTTTTATCATTGTAGTACCCTGACAAGTGTAACGATACCAGATAGTGTGACAAGTATTGGCAATGGGGCGTTTAGCTACTGTTGTAACCTTACTAAGGTAAACATCCCGAATGGCGTAACGAGTATCGAAAACTACACGTTTTGTTTCTGCCATAACCTGACTGAGCTAATAATACCTGATGGGGTAAAGACTATCGGAGAGCAGGCGTTTTATGGATGTAGTAATCTGAAAGACGTGACAATCCCTGGTACTGTCACGAGCATCAAGAACAGTGCTTTCAGCTGTTGTAATAGTTTCAAGAATATTGCTATCCCAAACAGTGTAATAAATATAGGCAACAATGCATTCGGTGATTTGTGGGATAAAAAACTCTCTTTTGAAAGCGATTACTTATGCAGACCGATCAAACTACCGGCAATCAGTGTGTCTGAAATCATAGATCCAATATCATGTGCGTATGCGATGCTTTATCAAAGCGGCAAAGTTTGGGACACGGCGATAGAAGAATATATCCAGCGAAATTGTGGCCAATATAACAGTATTCTAAAAGAAGTCATAAATATAATCACTGAGGAATCGAAGGAAACTGTTGCAAAAAAGGCGATACAAGATGCTCTTCACTATATAGATTTGGCAGATACAGATGTGTTCAAACAACTATATGCCATACTATTCGAAAAGAAGTTTAAATGCCTCAAGATGCTGATCGAGGATGTAAGAGCGCAAGAGATTCTCCTGGATGGAAGACTGACCCCCGAAGGTATAGAAACAGAGGAAAAAACGGAACACCCGGTTGAAAAGATTGTTAATGAGAATTGGAAAGCGTCAGAGACTACAAGAAAGCTGCAGATGATCATTACGAAAGGCATTCCTTATGCCGATTCGGGAGAACTGTCATCTCCGGAAGCAGTCATTATGGTTATTTCATCTTATGCAGATCAGATTGACGACAGTATAAACTATTACAGTTTATATCAAACCAGTTATGTTCATACACAACCCGACGCAACTGCAGACCAGATTGCAGCCAGTCTGGACAAAGAAAAGTTACAGGAGCTATTGGAAGACTTAGCATTTAATAAGCGCTATGAAAAAGACTGGTATCTGTTACCGTTTGGAAGATATGCAAGTCCGGAGCAAATAACAAAACTCAATGCACAAATGCGCGCATGGGCAAACTGGGGGCAGTATAGTGCAATGGGACGGAAAAACATTATTGTCGGAAGAGGTGCACTGATGCTCAGTGATACCAGAGAAGCAATGATGGCGGTCGATAAAGCGAAAGCACTGGATTACTATGCACATATAAGAGGAACCGATGCAGAAACGTTAAGAGATACGGTCCTTTCAGAATTTGGATTTGATTCAGAAGGGAAGAAAAAATACGATCTCGGCGGAAATATGGCTGCGATTTCGCTTAAAGAAGACCTTTCTTTGAGTATCTATGATGAGAATGCCGGGAAGGTCGTTAAATCAATTCCTAAGAAAGGATCGGATGAAAAGCAATACGAACTTGCAAAGAAAGACTTCTCTGACATAAAAAAGAATATTAAGCGCGTAATCACTAACCGCAGGAATATTTTGTTTGAGGCATTTTTGTCAGAAAGAGAGTTTAAGCCCGAAGGCTGGAAGAAGGCATATTTAGGGAATCCTGTTTTGAATGCAATTGCAGCACTTCTTGTTTGGCAGCAGAACGATGTGTTTTTTACATGTGACAGAACAGGAAAGACTATTAGGAGCGGTGGAGAAGCCTACCTGCTAGACGAAAAGATAATGGTAAAAGTAGCCCATCCCATGAATATGTCCGCGGAGGAGATCGGAAACTGGCAAAAATACTTTATTGACCATGGTCTTAAGCAGCCATTCGAGCAGGTCTGGGAGCCTGTTTATAAAAAAGATGAGATAAAAGAAGACCGGTACAAAGGCTGCCTTCTTCCTGTGTATCGATTTGCCGGGAAAAAGGCGCATGGAATCGAAGTATGGGGATACGGGGATTACTCTGAAGATTTTGGCTTCAGCTTAAAAGACTGCAAGCTCGAGGTAAGTACTGAACTCTGGCGCTTTACCCATGAGGAGGCGCAGGAGGCAAATTATGAACTGGGCGGTTTCAAGGTAATAAGATACACGCGTTATGCAAACCATATTATCTATTTGCTCGACAAATGGACTATCGAAGAACGTATTTCCAAGAACGATCCTGCAATCGGCGACGTTCTTGACGGATTCACTGTTGCGCAGCTGTTAGAGTTTATAAAGCTTGCATCTGATAAAAAGAGCACAGATAGCTTAGCCGTATTAATGGATTACAAAGACAGAAAATATAGTGCTTTCGATCCAATGGCGGAGTTCACGCTTGATTGATGAGGAAGGTAAATCAGATGATTAAGGATATAGAAAGAAAAATAGAGGAAAAGACACTTTCTCTGAAAGAAGTAGAGGATTTATTACTGGAAACGTCATGGCTTGATGAACCGGAACTGATAAGAAAATTGTTGGCATATAAGACATTGCCTCAGGATTCTTTTCCGAAGGCAAAAAAGACTGATGCGGAAGTAAAAGCCGAATGGAAGACAGAAAAGCTGCCGGACGGGACGCTGCGCCTTGCTTCGTATAAGGGGAATGACACAGTCGTCATTGTCCCTGAGAAGATTGGGAAGGTTTTAGTTACAGAACTGGGAAGCTATGTCTTTTCAGTTAATCAGCCACGCATAAAGAAGGGACAAAAAGAAAATCGTGCCAAGATAAAAGAGATCAGAATGAGTGATTCAGTGAGGGAGATAGGCATTGGTGCATTCAGTGGCTGTGAGCAACTAGAAAAAGTCACATTATCAAACTCTATTACTATGATCTCAGACGAGACATTTGCTGACTGTAAGAAATTAAATTTAATAAGTATTCCGGAAAGCGTGAAACAGATAGGACGTATTGCTTTCAACAACTGTGAGTCTCTCGAACAGATTATCATTCCAGAAGGAGTAAAGCGTTTTTATACAACCAGTAATGTAGAGTATTGGGATTATATTGAGACATTTGGAGGATGCATTAATCTGAAAAAGGTTGTTCTACCTGATTCAATGACGGAGATTTCGGGTTATTCTTTTTTGAGATGTACAAGCCTGACAGATATTCAATTGCCACTTAATCTTGAAATAATAGAAAAAGCCGCATTTTATGGCTGCAAAAAGCTATCGGTATTGACAATCCCACAGTCAGTAAAACAGATCAGTAAGGACACCTTTGGAGAATGCAAAAAGCTCACATTACATGTCACAGCGGGATCATATGCAGAACAATTCGCTATCAAAGCGGGGATACAGTATGTAGTGGACTAATCATCACTTTCAGTAAGGCCTTGGTATCAATAAGCCCGTTAATCCTTCCAAATGGGAGTAGGAGCATTAGGCGGTATCATTGAGCTTTTATTGTTTTGATATGGTAATTAACAGGATAGACGAGGAGAAAAGCGATTGAAGTATTCGATAGAGTTGTTAAAAGCGGCACATAAAGCCTCATATGCGAACAAGAGAAGATTATCTGTCCCACAAAAGTGCGGATGTTTTTACTGCATGAGATTCTTTTCCTCCGAGGAAATTGAAGACTGGAGTATTGATCAGCCTGATTGGACGGCCGTATGCCCTTATTGCGGAATCGATACAGTAATAGGTGAGAACGACGGGTATCCTCTGACAAATGATTTTTTAGAAGGGATGCACAAGGAATGGTTCGAATGACTGAATCAGTGAGGAGAGGAGAAGGCTGTCAGTTGAAGGAAGCACAGTCGAAGAATCATAATAAGAAATAATTTATAGAATGAAAAAAAACAGCGAGATAGAGAGCATAGCAAATAAAATACTGGACCTCTCCCGCAACAAGCTTCTCGTAAACCTGCGGTTTATGGATGTTGCCCTCAGTTACCACAAGAGGGTCTCATATGAAGGGTCATTTGCCACGGATGGTAAAGCTATGTTTTATGATCCACGGTTCATTCTGCGTGCTTATAAGTCCTCTCAGGAGGAAACGGTCAGGATGTACCTGCATATGATCCTTCATTGTGTATTTCAGCATCCGTTTGTCGGTATTTCGGTTGATGAGCGCCTATGGAGCCTGGCATGTGACATGGCAGTTGAATGTACGATCAATGACCTTGGACTGAATGGTGTCTCATCATCGAGAGAGAATAAGCAGAAACAGATCGTCTCAGAGATTAAAAAGGGCCTGAAGTTTTTGACGGCGGAGAAGATCTATTCACTACTGAAAAGGGCTGATTATCCGGACTGGGCGCTGAGCCAGTGGGAAGCTGCTTTCAAGTCGGATGACCATGCGCCATGGTACATCTGGGTAGCTGAACTGACTATTCACAATGCTGATGGAAAAGCGAATGAAAGCGGCGGCGCATGGGCAAAATATAGCGAAGGGAAAGATAGTAATGGTTCTGCCGGTATTTTGGCAGAGGATAAAGATTTCTGGGAGCAGGTCTCCAACCAGATCCAGATGGACCTGGAGACATTTTCAAGGGAGCAGGGGTATAAAGCCGGAAATATGATGCAGAATCTCAGGTCCGTGAACCGTGAGAAATATGATTACACGTCATTCCTGAAGAAGTTTGCTGTATTGGGCGAGGCCATGAAGGTGAATGAAGATGAGTTCGACTACATCTATTATACCTATGGCCTGGAGCACTATGACAATATGCTGCTGATCGAGCCGCTGGAGTACAAAGAAGTCAAGAGGATCAAGGAATTTGTGATCGCGATCGACACCTCAGGTTCTGTGGTCGGGGAGGAAGTGCAGATGTTCCTCCAGAAGACCTTTAACATCCTTATGCAGGAGGATTCCTATTTTGCCAGGGTGAACATTCATATCATCCAGTGTGACGCGGAAATACAGGAAGATATAGTCATCAAGAACCGTGATGAATTTAAAGCGTATCTGAAAACGATGAAAATACGCGGGCTTGGCGGAACAGACTTCCGGCCGGTATTCAGATATGTTGATCGATTGATCAGGGAAAAGGCGTTTCACAACCTGAAAGGCATGATCTATTTTACTGATGGATATGGAACATTTCCCGAACACAAGCCGCCGTTCACGACAGCATTTGTGTTTGTGGAAGATGGGTATGAGATACCGAAAGTGCCGCCGTGGGCGATCAAGCTGGTGTTGCAGCATGAAGATATTATTGAGGGTGGAGTGGGGATATAAGAAAAGGTATAGGACATGAACATCAAAAAAGCCAAAGAACAGATCAAAAGCGCAATGACCGCATACTTCACAAAGGATCCGCTTGGAAATTATGTGATCCCGATAGAGAAGCAGCGCCCGGTCTTTCTCGTGGGACCACCCGGGATCGGTAAGACGGCGATCATGGAGCAGATCGCATCTGAACTTGGAGTGGGCCTCCTTTCCTACTCCATGACACATCATACCCGTCAGAGCGCGATCGGCCTGCCGTATATTTCTCATAAAGAGTATGGCGGCAAAGAATATAGTGTTACAGAATACACGATGAGTGAGATCATAGCTTCTATTTATGATCTTATGGAGAACAGTGGTGTACAGGAGGGGATCCTGTTTCTCGATGAGATCAACTGCGTGTCAGAGACTCTGTCTCCGCTCATGCTGCAGTTTTTGCAGTACAAGGTTTTCGGGCGTCATAAAATACCGGAAGGATGGATCGTCGTGACAGCCGGAAACCCTCCGGAATACAATGATTCCGTCCGCGAATTCGACGTAGTCACATTGGACAGGCTGAAAAAGATCGATGTGGAGCCGAACCTGGATGTCTGGAAAGAATATGCGTATCAGTCAGGGATCCATCCGGCTGTTATGACCTTTCTGGATATCAAAAAATCGTATTTCTATTCGGTTGAGACAACGATCAGCGGCAAGAGCTTCGTTACTCCCCGCGGATGGGAAGACCTGAGCAAAATGCTTCAGCTGTTTGAAAAGAATGACCTCAAAGCAGATGAAGACCTTGTGATCCAGTATCTTCAGAACCGCAGGATCGCCAAGGAGTTTGCGGTCTACTATGACCTGTTCATGAAATACAAGGAAGACTATCAGGTCGGGAAGATCCTACAGGGAAAAGCAGATGAAAAGATCAAAAAACGTGCAAAGGACGCACGCTTTGATGAAAGGCTATCTCTTGTAGGGCTGATGCTGGACGGAGTAAATAAAGCAATCCGGGGAGTCAGCGAAGAAGAGGCTTTTCTCCGTTCCTGCATGAACGGTATTAAGCAGTTCCGTCAGACCTCTGCCGTCAAAAAGAATGACCCCAAAGGGGAGATGGACAAAGTAGTCGCACGCGAAGAGAAGATGCTGGAATCGGCCGTAAATTCAGGTGCGCTGTCCCAGTCTGATAAGATCTGCCGGCAGAAAACGATCCTTTATCTCCGGGAGCTTTCGGATAAGATTGCCGGGGAAGACAATGCTGAATCAGCCTTCAAGATCGTCAAAAAAGACTACAATGCGAAGGTAAAGAATCTGTCTAAAGCAGCGGACGCCGTAAAGCAGAAGCTGTCAAACATGTTCCTGTTCAGTGAAGAAGTCTTTGGCGAAGGACAGGAGATCCTGATCATCGTGACTGAGCTTACGGCGAATAGTAAGAGCGCAATGTTCATCAGCCAGTACGGATGCCCGGAATATTTCAGGCATAATAAAGATCTTCTGTTTTATGAGAGGCAGAATGATATTTTGAAGAGGATTGAGGATCTGGGAGTGTGAGTTTTGATGATATTATTAGTAGAGTAGTTAATACATATATTTATATTTTGATTACAAAATTAATACAAATGGAGGTAAATAAAATGGCTTATTCTACGGGAGCATATACTCTTGAAATTAACGGTACTCGAAAAGACTATGAATTTGTTAAAGGGTTATTATCGCTATTCAGTGATTTTATGATTGGCGAAACTAATATACTCAGTTTTGAAGAGAACGATGAGAAGAAGACTGTTTATGTAGAAGTGGAACCTGTGAGTACAGACTCAATAGTCGAAACAATAGGACTACTGAAAACAATACGTGATAAGCAAGGACTGGTATTTAATCTTTGTATTAACGATGGATTTATCGATAACGATAATGAGTACTATACTCTTTTGGGCATTAAATTGAAAGAAAATGATATCTTCACAAGGTTAATTGACTATACAGTAGAGGCTGATGAATCAGATTATGATTCTGATATGGTTAGTGATACGCTAATAATGAAGAGGGAGGACGCTGAGCATAAAGCTTCTGAAGAGTTAGCAAAGCTTGAATGGGAAAAAGTGGTCATCGATACTGAAATGACCGGCAATTGGACTGAGATGGCGGATGAACTTGATGAAGACGGGGAAGTTGAGGAACTTTATGATAACTGCTTTAGTGAATAAGAATAGAGTAATACTCGGCCGTTAACTTAATGAGGAGAACTTTCCATGAACATGCTCAGATATATGCAGCCGTTTTATACAGATCATACTCCAAAGGTGCTTCTTACTGGCAATGGTCTTCACCGTGCCTTTGAAGACGCAAACTGGGACAAACTGCTTCGGGATTTGTCAGGATCACGCTTTTCTGATGAAAAATGGGGGATACTGAAGAAGTTGCCATACCCGCAGCTGGCAATCGTCGCCACAGGGAATCATCTGAATACTGGGATGAAAGAGGCATCTCAACTTTATATTCAGTCGGATGTACTGCCTGGTGAGGATACCCTTATCAAAAAGGCGATTAATACCGGGTTTGAGGCAATCCTTACAACTAATTAACAAGAAATGTTGTTCGTGCCCGGTATAGAAAAAGGCCCGTTTATCACGGACCAGCATGAAAAATATTTCGTTTGGACCAAGTCGCCGGCCGTCC
>CAMOIJ010000009.1 GCA_946615865.1 uncultured Lachnospiraceae bacterium
GCGCTATTGAAGGCCTTAAGACCGCGATCGGTCTGTCCACTGCTTTCGGAGTCGCTATGTTTTGGCTGGCCTTCTTTCACGGAGACCTTCTCTGCGGCGCATTCTCCTCGGATCCTGAAGTCGTCGCTGCCGGTTTCGACTATTTGAAAGCCTACGGCATCGACTGCCTGCTGACCTGCTTCCTCTTCTGCTTTATCGGTTTCTACAACGGGCTCGGGCGCACGGGCTTTGTCATGCTGCAGGGAATCGCCGCGGCCTTTCTAATCCGAATACCCGTGGCATACATCATGTGCAAGACGACCGGTCGGCTCTTCTACATCGGGCTGGGAATCCCGTGTTCTACAGTGTTCCAGATTTTGTTGTGCTTCGCTTACTTCAGCAGGGTGCGGAGGCGCGGATGATTTTGTCTACTGGTTTCACATCTTTTGTGAAACCAGTTTTTCATGACGCAGCGGATCGGTGGGGAGATTTCGGAAAGACTCTTTTATCAATTCTTGCCTGCCAGGGAAAAGTATGATCTCGGAATATGGCAGTACCCGCCGGGATTCTTATCCAGATATTTCTGGTGATACTCCTCAGCTGAGAAGAAATTCCGGATCGGCTCGATAGCAACTGCGAGAGGCTTTCCAACCTCATCCTGCTGTCTTTCATAGACTTTTCGGATGACCGGAAGCTGAGCCTCGTCCGTGTAATATATACCGGTTCGATACTGGATTCCGATATCATTTCCCTGCCTGTTTACTGACAGCGGATCGATCACCATAAAGTAGTAGTCGAGCAGCGCTTCCAAATCCATCTCTTTATCATCGTACTCCACCAGAACTGTCTCTGCATGACCGCTGTTCCGGCAGACTTCCTGATAGCTAGGTGCCTTGTCAGGCCCATTGGCGTACCCCACTTCCGTTCTGATAACTCCACTAAACTGGTCGAAGAACTTCTGAAGCCCCCAGAAGCATCCGCCTGCTAGATAAATCGTACCCATATGGTTTCTCCTTTGTACTAAGGTTGGAATCTGTTTCCAGTGTATCATTTCTCTTTATTTTACCACTTTTCTGAAACACTCTTTATGAAAAGTGGCGGTGATAGAACTTCCCTGCGGTATGCTTGTGGGCCTTTCCATCCGATATAGGCAAGTTCCTTTATGGATGGGGCCATTTTGGTGAATTTCTTGTCGAGAGCCCACCGGATTTAGTCGAAACCGAATATAGATGTATGATTTGTGCCAAACAAGCTTTTCGTGTACCATCGGATTCGGCTCAACCCAAAATTAGATGTATGATTTAATGACAAGCAAGCTTTCGCGTACCACCGGATTCAGCTCAGCCCGAAATTGGATGTATGATTTATGACAAGCAAGCTTTTCGTATACCATCGAATTTGGCTCAACCCGAAATTGGATGTATGATTTGTGCCAGACAAGCTTTTCGTGTACCATCGGATTCGGCTCAAACTGAAGATGGATGTAGAGCAAGTACCAGACAAGCTTTCTCGCCACATCCGATTTGGCGACAAGCCGAAAAGGATGGAAAAAGTGCCAGAAATGTGCCAGACAAGCGCACAAGAAAGCTTTAAGTCCCTCCACAACCGCCCATCACCGCAGGAATAATCGTCATTAAGATGGAGTAGCGATAGCTAACCCGTCCCAATAGAAAAAGGGCGCTGCCCCCGTTGATGAATCAACAAGATGCAGCGCCCAGTAATTCACACCATCGTATCTATCTCCTCCTTCGCATAGCCAAGCGAAGTCAGGATCTCTTCAGTATGGTACCCTTCCGGATATCCCGCGTGAGTGTAGCGGGGCGGGCACTTGGAGAGGTGCACAGGGCACCCCATCTGTTTGATCGTCACGCCGTCTGAGAGCGGGATCTGTACCTCAGGCCACATGCCGCGGTGAAGCAGATGTTCATCGTCAGACACTTCCTGAAGGTCCATAACAGGCTCCACGCAGGCGTCAAGCGTGCTGAAAACTTCCACCCACTCTTTCTGTGTCTTTGTCCTGAATATATCCCGGAAAGTCTGCTTGACCATAGCTGCGTCGGTACGCAGTATTTTGCCATCTTTCCACTCGGGATGTCCCATTGCCTCGCACAGCGCGGCAAAAAACTTGGGCTCCAGGGATCCGACACTCATGTATCTGCCGTCAGCGGTCTCATAGAAATCGTAGATCCCGCCTCCGTTCAGAAGTCCGCTCTCCCGCGCGGGCATCGGTCCGCCGGCAAAATAGGCTGCGCCGTCCATCGAGTTGAAAGGAATAACGCTGTCCTGCATGGAGACGTCGATGAACTGGCCTTCTCCTGTCCGTTCGCGATATATGATCGCCGCGAGGATCGCGGAAACTGCGTTCATTGATCCTCCTGCGACATCCGCGATCTGGAAATTGTAGAGGGAAGGCCCGCTTTCGCTTCGACCTGCCGCCCACGCGATCCCGGCTCGGGAGAGGTAGTTGATATCGTGCCCTGCTTTCATGGCAAATGGCCCGTCCTGACCGTACCCTGTGATAGCACAGTAGATCAGTTTCGGGTTCACTTCCCGGAGGGCCTCATAGCCGACTCCGAGTTTGTCCATGACTCCCGGGCGAAACTGCTCGACCACAATGTCGTACTCCGCGACCAGCTTTTTGACAGCTTCTACAGCTTTCGGCTTTTTCAGATTCAGGAACATGGTCTTCTTATTGCGTCCGAGCCATGCCTGAACTCCCGTCACCTGTGTGCCGCTGACCACCGGAGGCCAGTTGACCACAAGGTCATACTTGTCCTTTCCGCTGATCTTGAGCACCTCGGCGCCCATATCCGCCAATGTCATTGTCGCGTAAGGCCCCGGCAGGAGCGTCGTAAAATCAAGTATCTTATATCCGTCCAGTGCTCCCATTTCTGCCGCCTCTGAGATTTAAGTGATCACTTTCCGTCAGGAAAACTTGTAAAGCTGTCTTTCTCAAACACCGGATAACCATACTTCTCTTTCGCGTCGGCAAACGCTTTGATCATAAAGCTCATGCTTCTCGCAAGGTTGCGCATAGTCTGAAGGCCTTCGAGATCCTTCTTAACGTCCTCTGCGGTAAAGCCGTGGACCTGATTCCAGTAAGTCGAGGAAGCCACTGGCATGCCGCTGATCGTGAAGTATTTGTTCAGGGCATCAAAAGATGCCGTATTGCCGCCTCTTCTGCAGCTCACCACTGCTGCGCCGACCTTCATCTGTTTGGAAAACTCAGTGCTGTAGAACAGCCTGTCCATGAAGGAAAGGATGGTTCCGTTGGGCGATCCGTAATAAACGGGGCTTCCTACAACGAGACCGTCAGCTTCTTCAAACTTCGGTGCGACCTCATTTACGAGATCATCAAAAACACACTTTCCCTTTAAGCTGCAGCTTCCGCAGGCGACGCATCCGCGGATTTCTTTGATCCCGACCTGGATCAGCTCGGTCTCCACGCCCTCTTCCTCAAAGACTTTGATCATCTCTTCCAGAGCGGTCGCCGTGCATCCATGCACATGGGGACTGCCGTTCAGCAATAATACTTTGCTCATTATCTACCTCTGTTATTTCGCTTTGCGATTTCTGTTGAAATTAATCAGGCATCCCGCCTTCACGATCTCGCGCTCGTTCTGCGTCATATCCTGGATGTAGAGGCTGATCTCCTGCGGCTTGCCGTCCTTGATCACATAAGCCTTGATATCGGAGAGATCGCCGTCCATGATCTTGCGGATTCCGGGAACATAGATGTAGTCGTCTACTTCGATCATATCCGGCTCGCCCTTTAAGTGGAACGGGATCATGCCCCAGTTCATGACATTGGAGCGATATCTCTTGGTCGCGTAGTCCTGCGTAATATTGGCCAGACCGCCGATGACACGCTGGCAGGAAGCTGCCTGCTCACGGGCGGAACCGTCGCCGGGCTTGTTGGCGTAGATCATGGAACCGATCTCGATGGACGCGGGATCCACGTTCTCGCTGCCGGGGATCTGCGCGATCGCCGCATAGACTGCGTTCAGCGCGGGATCCAGCTCAGCTGCGTTCTGACCTGCTACGCGGGCTCTCTCGGTCTTGTCGACTGCTTTGGATCTGCCGACGTACTCGGGATCTCTTCTGGAAAGTGTGAACTCCGCAAGGCCCAGCGGGTTGGAGCGGAAGGAAGAAGTCTCGCCGGAAGGGATCAGCTCGTCAGTGGTCGTAACTTCGTCAAGGATCTTGGAGCAGACCTTGAGCAGGATATTCTCGCCCAGAGCTTCCATGCTCGGCCAGGGCTTGATGTTGGGACCGTCAAACAGTTCCTCAGCCTGGTCAGCCTTGCCGTAGCCGTTGTACACTCTTGCTTTGTAAACGGTATCATCGAAATTGTACTCCGGAACATTGCCCCAGCAGTCATACTGCTCTGCGGATGTCAAAATACCGCCGTTCGCCGCTGTCGCCGCAATAGAGCGCGCATCCATGAGTGCCACAGCCGCCATCTGGCCGTTGCCGGGCTTGGAGCCTTCGCGGTTGGGGAAGTTTCTGGTCGTGTGGCGGACAGAAAGTCCGTTGTGCATAGGCGTATCGCCCGCGCCGAAGCAAGGTCCGCAGAAAGCAGTCTTGACGATCGCGCCTGCTGCCATGAGATCCGCGACAGCGCCCTTTCTGGCCAGGTCGATGAATACCGGCTGGGAGGAAGGATATACGTCGAGGGAGAACTCGCCGAAGCCGCAGCTCTTGCCGCGAAGGAGGTTCGCCGCCTCAATGACGCTGCTGTAGCAGCCGCCCGCGCATCCTGCGATGATACCCTGCTGGACCTGAAGCTTTCCGTCGGGAGTGATCTTGTCCATAAGGGTATATTTTGCCCTGCCGCCGGCAACCTTCTCTGCGGCCTTCTCGGTCTCGCGAAGAAGATCCGGAAGATTTGCGTTCACTTCGTCGATGGTGAAAGCGTTGCTGGGGTGGAAAGGCAGCGCGATCATAGGCTTGATCGTGCTCAGGTCGATATATACGCAGCCGTCATAATATGTGACGTCAGCGGGATTGAGTTCCTTGTAGTCCTCTCCTCTGCCATGCATGGTGAGGTATGCCTTGGTATCCTCATCGGTTCTCCAGATAGAGGACAGGCAGGTGGTCTCTGTCGTCATGACGTCGACGCCGTTGCGGTAGTCTGTGCCCATGGAAGCGACGCCGGGTCCGACGAACTCCATGACCTTATTCTTGACATAGCCCTTCTTAAAGACCGCGCTGACGATCGCAAGAGCGATATCGTGAGGTCCCACATAGGGAGCCGGCTTGCCGTCGAGGTATACAGCGACTACGCCGGGATAAGCGATATCATAGGTGTCTTCGAGGAGCTGCTTGACGAGCTCGCCGCCGCCTTCGCCGATAGCCATGGTGCCCAGCGCGCCGTAGCGGGTGTGGGAGTCGGATCCCAGGATCATCTTGCCGCAGCCTGCCATCATCTCACGCATGTACTGGTGGATAACTGCGATGTGCGGAGGAACATAGATTCCGCCGTACTTCTTAGCCGCGGTCAGACCAAACATGTGGTCATCCTCGTTGATGGTTCCGCCTACCGCGCACAGAGAGTTGTGGCAGTTGGTCAAAACATAGGGCAGCGGGAATTTATCCATTCCCGAAGCTCTCGCTGTCTGCACGATGCCGACAAAAGTAATATCGTGGGAAGCCATGGAATCAAATTTGATCCGAAGCTTGTCCATATTGTCATTCTGGTTATGCGCTTTCAAAATTGAGTAAGCGATCGTACCTTTTTTGGCCTCTTCGGGACAGGCACCCTGAAGTTCCGGTACTCCCGCAGCCTCTGCCTCCGGGACGATCTTGTTCCCGCCGACAAGGTAAACACCGCCGTCGTATAATTTAATCATGCGTAAACCTCCTTTGTGTTCAAGGTAATATCGTTCCTATTATAGTTTAAAAATCGTGATATGCAAACTATCAATCCGGCACTTCCCTGATCGCTTTCATCAGCCTTACGTTTTCCGCATGGCTTCTGAGACCGATCCTGTAGTAATGACCGTTCTCCTCTTCAGAGTGTTTTTTGACTCCCTGGATTCCATCGCATCTCCGGATCAGGATTCCCTTCTCTTTCAGGGGCTCATACAATTCTTTCCCGCTCAGGAACATCACAAAAGGAGCTTCCCCATCAAACACTTTCATTCCCAGTTCCTGCAGCTGTCCGCTGATGTACTCCCTCTCCGCCTGTACTGCTTGCCTTGCCTCCTCCAGATAGCCCCTGGAGCTCAAAGCCGCGATTCCAGCCCTTTGGGCGGGCATCGACACGCTCCACTCCGGCTGCTGCATCCGGATTCCTTCGCGCAGCTCCTCATTACCTGTCGTCAGATATCCAAGCCTGATTCCGGGCAGAGCATAAGCCTTTGTAAAGGCATTCACAATGATCAGGAAAGGGTTTTCCGGCAGTTTGCGTTTCATCGTCCTGCTCTGAGCGTCCGTAAGAAGATCAAGGTAGCACTCGTCCATGACAAGGTAAATATGATTTGCCTTGCAGTAATCCGCGATCTTGTTGAGCAAAGCAGGTTCTATACACTTCCCTACAGGATTATTCGGGTTGCAGAGGAAAAGCATAGTTTCCTCTTTCGTTCCCGCAAGCTTTTTCAGTCCGTCAGCCCTCTCCAGAATATCTTCCGTAAGCGCAAACCCTTTTTCTCTATCCAATTGGTAGAACAGGATCTCCGCTCCGACAGCTTGTAGAGCTCTTTCGTATCCCTGATAGGAAGGCACCGGAATCATCGCTCTCTTCGGGCGCACTGCCTGCGCCACTGCCATCAGAAGTTCTGACGCGCCATTTCCGCACAGGATCCAATCTTCCGGAAGTTCCAGTTTTTGCGATAATTCCTGCCTCAGTTCCCTGTATTCCGGATCAGGATAATTTGTGAGAATGCCTGTCCAGTCTTCTGTCAGCAGCCTGCACACCTCCTGCGGCGGCCCGATCGGGCTCAGGTTCACAGAAAAATCCAGTTCAATATTCTTATTTCCGTAGATATCTCCGCCGTGTTCCAACTGCGCCCTCCAGTTTAATTCCACGAGTTCATGTGCCACCATCGTTCAGCCCCCGCAAATTCATGTGCCGCCATCTCACACCACAGGCGATCATCCCACGCAGATGCACACCACTGCCAGCGCGCACGCCGCAAAGACCTCGCACCTGCACAGGAACCATCCCTCCAAATCTCCGGTGATCCCGCCGAGTTCCTTATAGGCCCTGCGTTTATAGCTCACCCAGGCAAGTACAGATATAATTACCGCTGCACCTCCTGCGACCGGTTTGAGCAGGATCATTCCGACCGCCGCTGCGAATCCGATAGCGCACAGCAGTGCCAGATTAGTCCGCCTCGCCTCTTCTCCGAAATCAGTAAAAGCCCACAGGGTCCCTTCGCCTCTCGCATTCTTAAAGAGTACTGCCGCCAGTCCGCTCAAGGCCCTCGCCAGCACATACTCCAATGCAAACACGCCAAAATATCGACTGTCTCCGCTCCCGGCAACAACCGCCACTGCACTTACCCAGAACGCAGCCAGGATCATCAGTGAAATGACTGAGAAAGCACCGATATGCGGATCGGACAGGATCTGCAATTTTTTGCCCTGTTCTGCCCAGGAGTGGAAAGCGTCGCTGGTATCCATAAAGCCGTCCACGTGAATTCCTCCCGTCACAAGGACAGGCAGGATTGCCGCGATGAGGGTACTTGCCAATAAGATGACCACTTCCGGCAGGTCCGTCATGCCTTCTGCGGCGATCCTGTGCATCCCCCACAGACACAGCCATGTCATGACGCCGATCACCGCTCCCACTGCAGGAAAGAGGCCTATCGAATACCTCATCTCTTTTTTGTCCCAGTTTCCATAAGGGACAGGGATCCGCGAATACATGGAAACTGCAATACATAAAGATCGTAAAAAAGTCATTTCTGATTCTCTCCGCGCGCCGGGTACTTCTCATACTCTGCGGCACATTCAGCAAGGGAACTGCCAGTGATCCTCAGCAGGTATCCCTCTCCGCACTCCGGCTGCCACTCATATCGATTCAGGTTCTTCTCAGGGAACAACTGCTGCATGATCGCCGCGATAGGACCACCATGGGTCACGATCACGATGCGCTTAGCCGGGTCTCTTTGCAGGATCCGGTCCAGTGCAGCCAGCGCTCTTTCTTTCATCTGATCACCGCTCTCGCCGCCCGGGCAGATCTTGCGCTCGTTATCTTCTGAAATCCATTCCTGATAGGCCGGATCGTCTTTGAGCATCTCATAGGACTTGCCCTCAAAATCGCCAAAATCCATCTCCCTGAGGTTCGGTTCCTCCTTGGCTGCTTTCTGTTCTCCGAACAGAATCTCCTGAGTCTCCTTAGTCCTGATAAGGCCGCTCGTGTAGAAAGACTCCCATTCCGTACCGTAAACGCCGCGCTTCTGCGTCAGGCATTTCCTTCCCTCTTCGCTGAGAGGCCAATCCATGCTGCCGCAGTAGAGGTGTTCCTCATTGGCTTTCGTTCTTCCGTGGCGCAGCAGAAGGATCTGACGGGTACGGGGTGATTGGGAAGAATCAACTGCCTTTATTTTTGTTTCTTCTTTTTCCGGCTTTGCCGATTCATCTTTTTCTGATTCTGTCGTTTCTTCCTGTCTCGGCTCTTCGCATTTGCTGATCCTGCCCAGTTTCTGCGCAAACCCGCAAAATACCCTGGTAACTTCAGCTCCGCCGCCGGCCAATCTCTGCAGGTAGCGTCCGGTGAGCTCCCGCCACTTTCGGTCCAAAGCATTGATCGGAACAATTCCACATGTGATATCTTCGCAGATCAGGATCGCATCTTTTCTGAAGGCATCCGGCGCGACCGGCTCCCTGTCCTCCGCAGCGCATCTTCTGAGGTAACGCTCCAGGTGATCGATGCAGCGCACAGTAAGGTCCGGTTCACCGTCTTCTGTACAGGTGAAGATCTCAGAATCCTTCAGCCCAAAATGTCTGATGGCGTACTCTATTTTGCCCTGGCAGGCGCCTCCGATAATAAGTTCCATTTGGGTATCTCCGGTGTTTGAAAATCTGAATCCTGCAGGAAGCTTGCCTTTGTGAACGATGGCGCCGCCTGCCGCGCACTCGATCACAGTGTCACACTGTGCTGCCATCTGCCGCTCGATGTAAGCAAGCCCTCTCCTGTATTCCTCCGTCATCTCATCGTAGATCGCCGCGTCACTGCAAATGCCATCTGAGACGACGACAAAGTGCTTCACTCGTTCGGAAAAGAGCCGCAGGTCTGCTGCAACCTTTTGTGCGGCATCCGGCTCATAGACGAAATCCCGCTCGCCGAACATAGCATTTGCGAGCATTGCTGTAGTGCTGTCGAGCAAATACGTTCCCTCGGAATCAGGCGTGATGCGCTCCGTGAGGCGGCAGGGACACTCGACCGTCCTGTATCCCATGCCGGCTCTGTCTTCGATATGCCGCGAGATCCTGCGCCGGTCCTCGTCGTCTCGGGGGACCATCGTCGCCACGTAATAATGCGGCTCTCCCGCCGCCAGAGTGGCTGCAAGTTCCTGGGCCAGCGAGGACTTTCCGCTGCCGGCTCCACCTGTGATCCAGATTTTCATAGTCTCTTCCCTTGTCGTATGCTTTCTTTATATTTCTAGATTTTGTTACTGCCGTTTTAGCGCCCTTTGAGGTACTTCAAGGGCACTTAAGCGGCAATTTTATACATTTTCCTTCGGTTTGCCCTTTTGGTGCCATTTGAGATGCTTGAAGGGCACTCAAACGGCAGTTTTATACATTTTCTTTCGGTTTGCCGTTTTGATGCCCTTTGAGGTGCTTGAAGGGCACTCAAACGGCAGTTTTATACATTTTCTTTCGGTTTGCCGTTTTGATGCCCTTTGAGGTGCTTGAAGGGCACTCAAACGGCAGTTTTTTACATTTTCCTTCGGTTTGACGTTTTGGTGCCCTTTGAGGTGCTTGAAGGGCACTTAAACGGCAGATTTTTTATCTGACCAAACTGCGCCCTTAAAGCACCCTCTAAGGGCGCTATTACAGCAATCAATGTCCGAGGATTCTTATCTGAGTTCTTAGCTACTTCCTGCCTCTTTCCTCTCTGAACTTCCTGCACTCCCTGACAAAAGCTTCCGCAAACTCGGGGGCAGACCCGTAATACAGGTGTGGATAACCTGCCGTGATGCGCCCCTGAACAACCATGCAGTCCCATGCTCTCCCGTCAGGCTTCACAGCTCTGCATGCATTTCCGTTATTTGTACTGTCGCTGTAGTGAAATTCATGTCCACGGATCGTCCGTCCTGAGCCAAAATATGATCCTTCTCCACTAACTTCCAAGTAACCGAAGCGAACATGTTTGTTTGTCATCCGGCTGCAGCCTTTCAGAACTCCGCACATGTGGTGCTCGATTCCCTCAGAATCTACAAGTTTCTCCTGCAGATACTGAAAGCCTCCGCATTCAGCGAGCATTGGCATTCCCTGTTCTGCCGCCCGGCGAATGGACGAAATCATAAAAGTGTTTGCTGCCAGTTCCCTGGCTTTAAGTTCCGGATAGCCGCCTCCGATCAGGAGTCCGTCAGTTTTAGGGAATTCCCTGTCATGAAGGGGAGAGAAACGCACGATTTGCGCCCCAAGTTCCTCCAGTAGTTCCAGGTTGTCCTCGTAATAGAAAGAAAAAGCCTCGTCTTCCGCCACAGCAATGGTGACTGGCGCCTCTTCATTCCGGGCATTCTCTCGCGCAGCTTCAAGCTCTTTCACGCTCATCTTCTCCACTTGCAGCACCGGCGCACTCTGAGCAATCTCAAGCAGAAGTTCCAGATTCAGCGTCTGTTCAAGGAGGTCTGCCGCGTGGTCGATCTTTTGCAAGAGATCCGGTATCTCATCGGGCTCCACAAGCCCCAGGTGCCTGCTTTCAATGCAGAGCGTCTCATCCAAAGGAAAACTCCCCAGTACAGGTATCGCCGCTTCACTATTCAGCCATCCGGAGATCCGGTCTGCTATGGCCGGCGAGACGCGGTTTAAAAAAGCGCCGCGGATCATCCTCTGTTCCCCATAATCTGTAAATCCCTTGATCAGGGCGGCTGCCGATCGGCTCATGCCGCGCACATCGGCTGCGAGCAATACAGGTGCCTGCAGTACAGAGGCGAGATGACAGGATGAGCCCTCCATGCCGGAAGTTCCTGTCCCGTCAAAATATCCCATGACCCCTTCTATCACAGCGATCTGCGCACCTTCGCATCCGGCAGCGAACGACCTGCGCACACCTTCCTCTCCGGCCAGATACAGGTCCAGGTTCCTTGAGGGCGTTCCGAGCACCTTTTTGTGGAACATGGGGTCGATGAAGTCCGGCCCGCACTTGTAAGCCGCCGCCCGGATCCCTTTTCTATGAAGGAGCCGCAGAAGGGCACAGGTCAGAAGCGTTTTGCCACTGCCGCTTCCCGGCGCTGCAATCAGGATCCTCGGTATTCGGATTTCAGAGGAACAGGTCTGTTTCATTCAACTTTTCCCTCGAAGTCGATCAGATAGATCGGATTCAGTGCTTTCATCATGTGATAACTGCCCATTTTATGTGCCCGGGTCACCGCGATCTGGCGGACCTGCGGCTCCGTGACGGGAAGTTCCCCAAGAGCCTGCAATGTCTGCGAAAGCGTCTCTAATGTCACACAAGTCACCACTACGCGAACAGCCGGATTCTTGGCCAGTACAGCACTCAGAATCCCGGGCATAGCGTGTCCGCTCCCTCCGATGAAGACATGGGTGGGAGCAGGAAGGTCCTGCAGCCCTTCGGGCGCTTCCGCTTCGACGACGGATACGTTCGGAAGGCAAAATTTTGACAGATTCGAGCGCAGAAGCGCCGCCGCTTCCGGCTTCTTCTCAATTGCATAGACCAGCGCGTCGGGACACAGGCGGGCTGCCTCCACGCTGACGGAACCTGTCCCTGCGCCGATGTCGTAGAGCACTGCTTTCCGGGTCAGGCGCAGGCGGCTCAGGGCAATCACGCGCACCTCCTCCTTGGTCATGGGGACCTCCGCGCGCGCAAACGCCTCATCCTCCATACTGGGTGTGACCGGGCAGGCGTCCGCCGCCGGATTCTCCAGGTAGAGGATGTACAGACCGCGCTTGTCCAGACACTCCAGCTGCTCCAAAGAGACAAATCCTGTCTCTGCTGAGTCCTGGGACAGATTGAAACCGTAACCGATCCGGATCTCCTGAGGCAAAACATCGTTTGCCACGGCCTCTTTCAGGAGCTCCGCAGTGCTGTGAACGCCGCCAAGCCCCGACACAAGCAGGAAGACTTTGCGCTCCCTGCGCAGATGGCCGACGACATCCCGCTCTCTTCCGTGAGTGCTAAGGATGACCGCGTCCTCCCAGGTCACCTGCAAGGCCGCCGCAAGCACTGCCACCGATGAGATACCGGGCAGATAGCGGAAGCGTACAGGCTCCGCCTCTTCTTCGAGTGCAGCGCGAAGCTGCGCCGCCCCGCTGTAGAGGCCTGTGTCTCCGGACAAAAGGACCGCCGCGCGCCGCAGCTGAGGGTTCTCTTTCATGTAAGGAAGAACTTGACCGGCCTTATAGAAAGGCTGGCTGAGCTTGCCGGCTCTCAGGAGGCCGGTCTCCTTCGCCCGCGCGACGACCGACGGAGCGCCGAATACGACATCCGCTCCTTCCACGGCTTCTCTGGCTTCTTCCGACAGATGGCGCGCATCGCCGGGTCCCGCCGCGACCATGACATATTCCCGCTCCGGCTGCGCCAACGCACGGACCCCTGTGATCTTCGCAAGGCGCTCCAAAACCTCTTCAAAGGACAGAAGGTCACTGTCTTTTGACCCTTTTTCCGGATTGCGGACAACTACTATCGGGATCCCGACTTCCTTTGCGGCTGCGACCTTCTCGTCAAATCCGCCGACTTTGCCGCTCTCTTTGGTGAGTACTGCTCTCGCCCCGGTCTGCAATAGTATGTCCACGTTGAGTTCCTGTGTGAAAGGACCCTGCATGGCGATCAGGTGCCCGGCGGGAATCCCGCACTCCATGCAGATCCTCAGACTCTCTACCGACGGCAGCACGCGCACATACAGTCTTTGGGGCTCTCCGATCTCTTTGGCCAAAAGAGGCAGGTCTTTGCTCCCTGTCGTAAGAAACAGGTTGCCGGGTATGCCGCGCAGGATCTTCGCTGCCTCCTGCATCGAAGACGCCTCATATATTCCGAACCCGCCATCAGGCAGTTCCCCTTCCGTGTCTCTTGCAAGGCGCAGATAAGGAACTTTTGTCTCCTCGCAGGCTTTTCTAATCTGCGCCGAGACCTCGGTCGCAAAAGGATGAGTCGCATCAACGACGCAGGTATAGTCCTCCTCACGGATCAGAAATTCCATCTGCTCCTCTGTGAGCCTTCCCTGCAGAACAGTCCGCCCTTTTCCCGGTCCGAGGATCTGCGCTCCGTATTCCGTCACCACACTCACCGTACAGTGCACTCCTGCCTCAGAAAGATGCTCCGCCAGTTTGCGTCCCTCTGTTGTCCCTGCAAAGATAAGAATCTCTGTGCCAAATTCACTCATTGTCTGCTCCTTCTTGCTTTTCCGATCTGTATCCGCGCGGCGTCACCATTCTGCTGCCCAGCCGCTTTGTGCTGCTGTTTCCGATAAAAACTGTCGAAAACATGTCTGTCTCAGCATCCGCCAGTTCCCCGAGTGTCATCACTCTGGTCCTCTCGCCCTCTCTGCCGATCCTGTCCGCGATCCCGCAGACCCGGCTCTGAGGCATGTGCTCCGCGAGAATCTGCGCCGCTCTGTGCAGGTGCTCTCTCCTGCCTTTGCTCGACGGATTATACAGGACGATGCACAGATCCGCCTCCGCCGCGGCCCTTAATCTCTTTACAATCTTTTCCCACGGCGTCAGCCTGTCACTGAGGCTGATCACGGCAAAATCGTGCACAAGCGGGGCTCCTAAAAGAGCCGCTCCGCTGAGTGCCGCTGTCACGCCGCTTATGATCTCGATGTCGATGTCCGTCCCGTAAGATCCGTCGCCGTCTTTCTCGTTCCCGGCCAGTTCCAACACAAGACCTGCCATACCGTAGACGCCCGGATCGCCGCTGCAGATCAGGGCAACTGTGTGACCGGCCCTCGCCTCTTCAATCGCCATCCTGCAGCGCGCCTCTTCTCCGGTCATCGGCGTTGTGAGATATCTCTTATCCGGATAATACGGTTTTACCAGATCGTTGTAGACTGAATATCCGATGATCGTATCACTGCTCTCAAGGGCTGCTGCTGCCTGCCCGGTCATCCCTTCGGGGTTTCCGGGGCCGATTCCCACGACAAATAAGTGTCCTTTTGGATCATTTCTGTGGGGTTTATCTTCAGGTTTCCAGTACAGTTCCACCGGTTTCATGCCAACACAAACGGTCATCCCATCCTTCGCAGTCTTTCCTCTGAGAATCTTGCCGGCGCCCGCAGCTGCCGCCGCTCTCTCGCACACATTGCCTGTGCCAACATACTCTCTGACTCTGTCAGATTCGGCAAAAGTCCAGTTCTCCAGTTCAGCCTTCTCCAACTCCTCTGCGCTGAAGGTCTGCAGCGGAACACCAAGATCGGCGGCTAAAGACACCAGGCCCGGTTCCTCTTTTTTGACATCGATACTTGCGATCGCACATACCGCTTCCCTGTCAAGGCCGAGCTCACGCAGCGTCTCTTGCGCAAAACCGCTGAGTTCCTCATAAGACTTGCCCTTGCGGCAGCCCATGCCCAAAATGACGCGGCGCGGGATGAGCCTTAGCGGCGCATCCGGACTAGTCGAAAGTTCCGCGTCAGGTGTGATCAATGCCACATTAGTACCTTGCAGACCCGCCAGCTCTTCATCCGGCAGATCACATACCTCCAGTTCACCGGGGGGTTCTCCTTTCAATCGAACCAGATCCGCATATTTGCGCGGAGTTACCACACTCGCTTTTCCCTCTTCGAGAAGAGACGCTGTAAAGCGGGCCGCCTTTTTAAGATCGCCGATCAGAAGCTGGTTTTCCTTGGCAAAAAGGTCCACAGCAAATATTCCGTTTACATCGGTCGCCGTTGTCAGCACGGCTTTCCCTTTTGTGAGCTCCGCGATCTTCCGCGCCCACTCATTGGCGCCGCCCAGATGCCCGGCCAGGATCGGGATCACATTCTCTCCCTTTTCGTCAATGACGATCACTGCCGGATCCGTCTCCTTGCTGCCAATGTGCGGCGCGACCGCGCGGACCGCGATCCCGCAGGCACCGATATAGACCAGGACATTTCCTTTTCGAAAATGTTCCGCCGTCCACTCTTTGCAGCAGCCCTTGCCGGACGCGTATGTGACGTTCGCTACCCGAGCCAGTTCACGAGCCAGCTTCGCTGCCAGAACTGAGCCTGTGTGTGTGAAATACAGAATATGAACCTGCATTTTTCCTGGATCCATTTCTCTCTCCATTCCATCCGGTGTCGTTATTTTTCCCCTTTATTGGCGGATTTTCCGCCAGTAAAGGCTCAAAACAGAAGGGGTGCCCCTGCAAGCAGAACGGCCGCCAGTCCAAGTCCCAGCCCTGACGCCGCGTACATAAGCTTGTTCGCTCTGCGAATGTCCTCCGCTTCGATCTCCCTGAGCGGGTCTCCGATGAAGGGTTTGTGCACAACCTGCCCCCCGTAGACCGCGTCGCCTGCCAATTGAACTCCAAGGGCCCCCGCCACAGCGCTCTCCGACTGTGCGGAATTGGGGCTCTTGTGGGCGTATCGGTCGCGGCAGAAGATCCGCCATGCGTTCGCCGCATCCATGCCGGTCAGGCCGGCCGCCGCCACCAGCAGCAAACCGCTGAGCCGTGCGGGTATAAACCCCGCCGCATCGTCCAGGCGCGCCGCCGCCGTGCCAAAATATTGATATCTCTCATTCTTGTAACCAAGCATGGAGTCCATGGTATTGATCGCTTTGTAGGCCATACCGCCGACCGCGCCTCCGAGCGCAAGAAAGAAAAGCGGTGCGATGACGCCGTCCGCAGTGTTCTCAGCCACGGTCTCCACAGCCGCTCGGATGACGCCTTTCTGGTCCAGATTCTCCGTGTCGCGGCCCACGATCATCGATACCGCGCGACGCGCTTTGAGAAGGTCCCCGCCGTTCTCCGTCAGTGCTTTGTACACCTCCATCGACGAATCCCTAAGATTTCTGGCTGCCAGCGCATAACAGCACAGAATGGATTCCGCCGCGACGCCCGCAGCGGGTCCCCAGCCGTACAGCACTCTCAGCAGCCCCCACGTGATCCGGAGCGCCGCCGACACGACAAAAGCCGCCAGCACAAAGCCCTTGATCCGAAGTACCAAAGGCGAATCCTCTTCTCTGTTCCACAATTTGTCCAGCGCCGAGATCAGCGCTCCCATAAGGCGCACCGGATGCGGCATCCACTGCGGATCCCCGATCAGGCAGTCCAGCCCGGCTCCTATCAAAATACTGATCAGCCTGTAGCGAATCATAAAACCCTCATTCCAAAACTATCTTTTCCGGTTCCCGGATCTCTTCCAGATAACCGTCGTCAATCCCGGCTTTCTCAAAAGTCGCCATCCTCTCCAGGATCGCGCAGGCAGCCTCCATCACCGCGAAGGACATCGTGCAGCCGCTGCCCTCCCCCAGCCGCATATCCAGTTTGAACCACGGCTCAATCCCGAGCGCTTCCATAGCGGCCATGTAACCGGGCTCCACAGACTGATGGGACGGGAAAAGGTAATCCCGGCATGCCGGACACATCTTCACGGCGCACAGCGCAGCCGCGGCAGAGATCACGCCGTCAATGACCGCCGGAATTCCGTACTTCGCGCATCCGAGAAAGACTCCGCACATGGCGGCCAGATCAAATCCGCCTACTTTGGCTAAAACGTCCAGCGGATCCTCAACATTCGGTTTATTAACCTCTATGGCTCTCTGAACACACTGCACTTTATGGAGATACGCCTGCTCTGTGATTCCTCCTCCAAAGCCGGTCACTTTGGACGGTTCCGCGCCTGTCAGGACTGAGATGACGGCCGCCGAGGTCGTGGTGTTGCCGATCCCCATCTCACCGACACCTACAATGTCCACATCTTCCACAAAGGCCTGGTAAGCCAGGCTGACTCCCGTCATGACTGCCTTTTCAGCCTCTTCCGTCGTCATAGCGGGACCTTTTACTATATTGTCTGTGCCAAGTCTGATCCTGCGGTCCAGAACCTGCGCGCACTCATAAGGCGTGGCGATCCCCACATCCACCACCTGCACTTCGTCGCCGCGCTGAGCAGCGATAGAAGACATTCCCGTAAGCCCTTTTGTCATATTTACAGCCTGTTTCGCCGTGACGGAACGCGGAGCGCTGGAGACATTTTCTTCCACCACGCCGTTGTCGGCGCACAGAACGATGATCCGTCTCTTTTCGGCCCGCGGGCGGCGCCTCTTCTGAATTGCGGCCATGCGGGCGGCGGTGGTCTCTATTTTGCCAAGGCTGCCGGGGGGCATGGCAAGCCTCGAGAGATCTCCGCGGACAAGCTCCAGAATCTCCTTCGAAGGACTTTGAACGCCGGAGATCACCTGACGCAGTGTAGTATCCGGAAACTGCACGTCTGCAGTTGCTGCGGCAGTCTTCGAAACGGCCCTGTTCCTCGCCCGGAGCTTCTCCATGATCTTCGCATAATTCTCCCGGCGATGCGGCACAAGGCAGCCGGTGCAGTCCTTAACGCCGCTCTGCGTCAGACTGTAGTTCCCGCCGCAGTCCGGTCCCATCGCATAGAGCGGACAGTAGCAGAACAGGCAGTTGAAATCCTTAGGATCAGCGCCCTTGTGGCACGGAAAATACTTGCAGCTGCGATTAGTGAAGAAGCTGTGGTCCCACGGCGCATCAGAGCCGCAGACTCTGCGCTTTGTCTCCCCGAAGAGTTTTTCATACATCTCTTCCGGCATTCCGAACAGGTCCCTGATCCGGTCCTGGCCAAGAACTTCCCGCGGGCTTCCGCACCAGACGCTCTGCCCCTCCTGCACACACAGGATCCTGTCGCTTACTTCCAGAGCCAGATCGATCTCGTGCAGGGACATCATGATAGTGCGCCCCTCCTGCGCGAGTTCCTTCAGTGTCTCCATCAGTTCCGTCCTGTAGCGCAGGTCCAGATAAGAGGTGGGCTCGTCGAGCAGAAGGATCGGCGTATCCTGGGCGATGGCTCTGGCCACGAGGACGCGCTGCTTCTGTCCGTCGCTGATCGCGTTAAAATCGCGTTCTGAGAGCTCCGTCACCTTCATGCGGGCCATGGACTCTTCCACGATCTCCCTGTCCCGAGGCTGCAGAATGCCCATTCTCCCTGTGTAAGGATAGCGGCCCGCTGAGACCACTTCGCGGCAGGTCATATACTCCGGGCGAATGTGCTCCGTAAGGACAAGCGCCATCTTCCGGGCTCTCTCCATAGCGGAGCAGCCGGTCATGTCCTCTCCCTGCAAGACAACACTGCCTCCCAGGAGCGGGAGCTGGCCGCTTATGCTTTTAAGGAGCGTCGATTTTCCGGCGCCGTTGGGTCCGATCATGGCCAGGATTTCGCCGCGGGCGATCTCGAGATCAATATTTTGCAGGACTGTTCTGTCCGGATAGCCGACCGAAAGCCGGCACAGAGACAGGAAATTATCCATTGTTTACCTCTTTCTTACTGCCAGCATGTAGATGACCACAGGAGCGCCGAGAAGCGACGTCACAGTGCTGATCCCCAACTCGGTCGGCGCAAAGGCCATCCGCGCGATCAGGTCCGAATACAGACAGAAAACCGCGCCCGACAGAAAACAGGCGGGCACCATCACCGGCGGCCGGGAGCTTCTGAGGAGTTTCCGCATGAGGAAAGGCACCGCGATGCCGACAAAGGACACCGGGCCCGCAAAAGCCGTCACACAGGCCGACAGAAGGCTCGACAACAGGATCAGGATCACACGATACCGCTTTACGTCGACTCCCATGCTGGCTGCGTATGCCTCCCCCAGTTCAAAGGCTCCGATCGGCTTACTGCACAGCACGGTGAGTACCATCGCGGCTGTCACGATGACCGCTGCGGCCGCCACATCTCCCCAAGCCATTCCGGAAAAAGTCCCCTGGGACCATCCCCGCAGATTCACGATCTGAGCGTCCTCCGCAAAAGTCACGAGAAAGTCCGTCACGGCATTACATATGTATCCCACCATGATGCCCGCCGCCAGAAGAGAGGCCATGTGCCGCACTCTGTGCGAGAGCAGGACAATCGCGCCGGTCGTCACCAGCGCACCCGCAAAGGCCGCCAGGATCATCAGAAGTCCGGAAGACTGTCTCTCACCTCCCGCGACAAACAAAAGTGCTGCGCAGACGGCCAGTTTGGCTCCCGACGAGATGCCCAGCACATAAGGTCCCGCGATGGGATTTCCGAAAAAGGTCTGCAGCAGATATCCCGAAACCGCCAAGGCTCCACCGAGAAGTACTGTCATGCACATTCTGGGCAGCCGGATCTGGGTCAAAATATTCCTCTCCGCACCGCTCCCGCCTCCCAGCAGGATCTCCGCGACTTTTCCGGGCGCGATGGATACGCTTCCCAGCACCGTACAGAGCAGAGCGCCGACAAGCATGGCCGCCGCCAGCGCGGCAAACACCGCCGCGTATCCTCCTCTATGCAGTTTTCCCTCTGTCCGATCTTTCGTCATTCTTTTGACTTTGCGCTCCTGTAACCTGTCTCAAAATCCGCGTCGTAGAGGCAGGATCTCATGACCCTGCTCTGCGGGGATCTCCCGTCACCGCTCTCTGCTGTGGGCTGCGCTCCGTTATAGCGGACAGCCTCTCCCACAATGATCAGGGCTGTCCTGTCGATGCCATTGTCCGCCGCTGTCTTCTCCAGCGTATCAATTGTGCAGATAAAAGCTTTCTCTTCAGGCCAGGTAGCCTTGTAGACGATCGCCGCAGGAGTCTGCGGCGCGTACCCGCCTTCCACAAGCTTTTCTGCCAGTTCGCCGATCATCGAACTGCTGAGAAAAAGCACCATAGTAGCCTGATGCGCCGCGAACGACTCAATAGATTCCTTCTCCGGCACCTTGGTTCTGCCTTCCATTCTTGTCAGGATCACGCTCTGTGAGATGCCGGGCAGGGTGTATTCCATCCCCAGTGCCGCGGCAGCTCCGCAAAAGGAACTGACGCCGGGCGTCACATCGTAGGCTATATTCCGCTTTTCCAGCTCCTCCATCTGCTCCCGGACCGCTCCGTAAATGGAAGGGTCTCCGGTGTGCAGGCGCACTGTTGTGAGCCCCTCTTTTTCAGAGTTCTCCATGACTCTGAGGACTTCCTCCAAAGTCATGTATGCGCTGTTATAGATCCGGCAGCCTTCTCCGGCCGCTTGCAGCAGTTCCGGGTTGACCAGCGATCCCGCATATATGATGACGTCCGCTTCCTCAAGAAACTTCTGTCCACGAACTGTGATGAGATCCGGCGCTCCCGGTCCCGCTCCGACAAAATGGATCATAAAATCTCTCTCCGCAATAGTTCTTCCGCACCTTCTGTGCGCACCAGTTCCCGGTCCTTATTCGCGAACACGATCGTCTCAGCGCGCAGCCTCCCGCCGGACCACTCCTCCATATATCCGCAGATCCGGTGCGCCATCTCCCGCGCCGCCCGCTCCTTCACGCCATGCCGCTCAAGGACCTGAAGCGCCGCGTCCGTCATGACACAATCTTCAAGTTCTTTCCTCAGATTCTCCCGTTCCTGCTCTTTACAGTACTCGCCGGCGATCTCTCCCAGGATTTCCATCCTGCGGTCTCCGTACATGGAGTGCGTATTGCGTGCGCCGCCCGCTATTTTGACCAGTTTGCCGATATGGCCGGCAAGCAGAACTTCCTCAAATCCAATCTCCGCTGCAAGTTCTGCCGCTTCCGCCGCATAATTGGAGATCAGGACGACTCTGTCCTCCCGTATTCCATACTTCTGTGTCAAAAATGCGAGCCCGTAATTTCCGGGTGCCATTACCACAGACCGGGCTCCTTCCGCTTTCTGAACGCTCATCTGCGCCCGTATGGTCTCCACCACAGCGTGGTCACTCATGGGCTCCACAATGCCGGTGGTTCCCAGAATGGAGATCCCGCCGGTAATCCCCAGTCTGGGATTAAAGGTACGGGCAGCCAGCGCCTCCCCTTCAGGCGCGCTGATGATAACGCGCAGGCCGGGAATTGTATCGGGAGACTTGCCGAGCGGCATGTCGGCGTGCTCTTCCCTCCACGCTTCCAGAACCCTATCAACACTCGCAGTGATCATCTGCCTGGGAACATGGTTTATTGCCGCTGCTCCGACCGGCTGATCCAGCCCGTGCTTTGTGACCCTTCCTATGCCGGTTCCGCCGTCTATGGTAATTCCCGTCTGTTCAGACCACGATACTTCCGCCCCGATCAGCGTCCCTGTCGTGATGTCCGGATCGTCGCCTCCGTCCTTTCTGACTGCGCATGAAGCACATACCGGCCTTGCGGATTCCGACCCCTGATCTTCTTCATAACGGATTTTCTGCTCAAGGATCTGTGCCTGGAACACCGGTCCGCCCGGCGTGCGGATCTCTGCTTCCTGCACACTCTCCCCGGTCAGCAGCATTCGTGCCGCCGCTGCAGCAGCTGCCGCCGCACAGCTTCCGGTCGTAAAACCGCAGCGCAGGCGCTTTCCGTCCTTCTCTATGTATCTCACTGTTTTTGTCTTCTTCAGATCTGCGTGTTCTGTCATCGCTGCTGATCACATCCCATAGAGCAGGGCATTGCAGATGGCCGCGGCGACGCCGCTTCCGCCTTTTCTCCCTCTGTTGACGATCCACGGGACATCCGTCTCCATGATCTGTTCCTTGGCATTCACCACATTGACAAAGCCAACCGGTACTCCGATGATCAGGGCCGGTCTGAAGCCTGTCTTATCCATCAGCTCTTTAAGCGCCAAAAGCGCTGTCGGCGCGTTTCCGATCGCGAAGATCGTCTCTCCGCCCAGCGCTGCCGCCTTCTCCATGCTCACCGCCGCGCGCGTCATCCCTCGCGCCGCAGCCTCCGCCGCAACTTCCGGATCCGCCATGAAACACCGGGCCTCCCCGCCCCACTTAGCCAGCGCTTTTTTGTTCACACCGGCAAGGGCCATATTCGTATCCGTCACGATCCGTGCACCTCTTCGGATCGCCTCTCTTCCTTTCTCCACTGCATCCGGAGAGAAGGTCATCGTATCCGCGTATTCGAAGTCCGCAGTCGCATGGATCACGCGCAGAACGACCGGAGCCAGCTCCTGAGGGACCTCTTTTCCCATCTGAGCGAGCTCGCTGCGTATGATCTGCATGCTGGCATTCTCTATGTCTGCAGGTTTTATGTGATCGATCTTCACTGCGGCTCCTTTCCTGAGCGGTTCGCTATTTTGGCTGTTTGCGATGGTTCGACAACATCCGTGTTCTTAATCGTCAGATTCCGATCGCCTCATAGATCAGTTTCCAGTCCAGGTGCTCCCTGAGCACATTCGCGAGGATATTAAGCTGTCTCTCCTGCATCTGGCGGGCGCTGAGCAGTTCCTTCCCTGCAGCGCGGGCAATTCCCGCGTCTTTATCCAGCGCGATAGTGCCTTTCCTCTCCCGCAGAAGGGCGATCAGCGCCTCCCTGAACGCCGGCTCGTCGAAGATTCCATGTAAATATGTCCCCAGGACACTTTCAAATACGGCGCCATCCGGTCCACTGAGCTTTGCGAAAACAGATCCCGCCGGCAGGCCGTCCTGCCTGATTCTGTCACCATCCGGATCCCCAAGATACACGGTCTCCCCCATATGAATCTCATATCCGGAAACCGGAAGATCGGACAGCGCGGTCCAGTCTCCTGACAGCCGGCATGTCCTTCCGGCACTCTGTTTTGTCAGTTTTTCCTGCCGGAACACCGTCTCTATGGGCAGAAGATCCAGTCCCTCCTCCGCGCCTCCCGCCTCGCTTGATAACGGGTCCAGAATCCTTTTTCCCAGCATCTGGTAACCGCCGCAGATGCCCATGAGCAGCGGCGTATTGGGAAACTCCCCTTCTTCCGGCATGTTCAAAAGTCCTGCGTTCCGGGCGCGGCGAAGGCTGACCAGCCTGTCGATCCATCTCGCCAGCCCCGACTTTTTGAGCCAGCGAAGGTCTTCGATCGTATTGCGGGTGCCGGGCAGAAGGATCAGATCCGGCGTTCCCAGTTCCGAGACTTCCGACACGTAGTAGAGATTCACGCCGTCCTCCTGTTCGAGGGGCGTGAAATCCGTGTAATTGCTCATATAAGGGAGCCTGATCACCGCTATATCCACCGTTGCAGGCTCGGCCGCGTTGGAGCTGTCCGCGGAGCGCGGGCCTCCCTGCGCCGACTTCGAGCCCTCCGCGCGCTCTCTGCCGGTAAGCTTAACCGACAAACTATCCTCTTCGTCCAGATTCAGTTTCAGCCATGGCACAACGCCCGCAAACGGAATATCGCAGTACTCCCGGAACATGGAAAGCCCCGGCTCGAGAAGCCTCACATCGCCGCGGAACTTGTTGATGATCAGTCCTTTCACGCGCTCTCTTTCTTCGGGCCGCATCAGCTGCACCGTACCCAGAAGCTGCGCGAAAACTCCGCCCGGATCAATGTTGCCTGCGAGCAGGACCGGTGCGTCCACCATCTGCGCAAGCCCCATGTTGACAAAATCACCCTCCCGCAGGTTGATCTCCACAGGGCTCCCGGCCCCTTCGATCACTATGATCTCTGCCCGCTCTTCAAGCCTGTGATAGGCTTCAAGAATTTGCGGGACCAGCGTTTTTTTGACACGGTAATAATCGGCTGCTCGCATCTTGCCGATCGGCCTGCCGTTTACGATCACCTCTGAGACCGCATCTCCCATTGGCTTTAGGAGGATTGGGTTCATGTCCGCCGACGGCTCCAGCCCCGCTGCCGCCGCCTGCACCACCTGCGCGCGCCCCATCTCAAGCCCGTCCCTCGTCACGAAGGAATTGAGCGCCATATTCTGGGACTTAAAGGGCGCCACGCTAAAGCCGTCCTGCCGCAGCACACGCAGGATCCCCGCCGTCAGTATGCTCTTGCCCGCACCGGACATAGTGCCCTGGATCATCAGATTGCGCGCCATTCTTACCTCCCTGCCGAAGCCCTCCGAGGAGCCGCTCACTTCAGCCTGTAGAAAAACTCCGTCTCATCGTCCGCTTCCCCCGCCACGATCGCGTGCAGATCCCGGATGATCGCCCCGGTCCTGCTCGCGTTCTGATAGAGCGAACTTCTCATGCACCACACATTTCCCTCTTGGACCGCCCGGAACTGCGTCAAAATACTGTCCTTCGCACACATCTGCTGCAGGTTCTCCGGCGCGTCCTCGATCGATGCGTTATAAATAAGGATGTCCGCCTGCTCCGCCGCCGCATAGAAAGCCTCCATGCTCACAGTCTGCGTAGCCCTGCCTGCATCCGTCGCAGGTGTGCTGAGCGCTCCTCCCGCGATCTCCACCATTTTTCCAAAATAGTCCCCCGCACCTCTCGTCACGACCTGCCGCGTGGAATTGATCGAGAAGATGGCGACGGTCTTTTGCTCGCTTCCTGTCTCCTCTTTATGGAAAAGATCCTCAACATAACTTTTCTGCTCATCAAAAGCCTTCGCTGCTTCCTCTTCTCGGCCCGTCACGAGTCCGTAGACCTTCACCCACTCCGATCTTCCAAGGGGCTCGCTTTCATAGCTGGAGCGGTCGATCATAACCGGTATGCCGAGCTTTTCCAGTTTCTCCTGCACCTTCGGCGTGTGATGGATCATTGTGGATTCAACAGCAAGATTTACGCCTGCGGCTACAATTCTCTCATAATCCGGTGCGCTGTACTTGCCGCCGTATTCCAGAGTCCCCTTTTCCATTGCTTCACGGGCAGCTTCAATGTACCATCCATCTTTCTCGAGGCCGGACAGGATTACATTACCTACTGCACCGATCTCGTCGAACTGGCACATGACTGCCGATGCGGCAAGATAGATTCGGTCAAGCGGCTGGTGAAGGATAATCAGGTCTTCTGCCGTTCTCTCCGGGATCTCTGCGCCTTCCGGTACAATCAGATAGCGCCGGCCGTCATCCACTGCAAGGACTGCATATCCATTCTCATAGCGGTAAATCGCGAAGCACTTAGCGTATTCATTCTCATCTTTCGAGAGATACTGCAAGCCTGAGAGTTCGGGGGCTTCTTTGATGTCAGAAGTTGCTGCAGCTTCTTCCTGAGTCGCATCGGTACTGTCTTCCTCTTGCTGTGTCTCGCCTGTACTGTCCGCTTCTTCACGAGTTTCATCGGCACTTTCAGCCCCCTTCTTCGTCTCGAAAAAGCGGAAGGACAACGTGTAATCAACCAGATGCGGTGTACTCATGGCCGTAGTATCGGCCTGCACTTGCATTTCGCAGTCTTCCGGAAGAGATGCCGTTTGGCTTGTATCGGATGATCTTGCCACACTTTTCAGGGGAATCTCGAATTTCGAATTCCCCTCTGTGTTCACAGGCAGGATTTTCTCCCCATCTATGACCATAAAGTCATAGTGAGAACTACTCCAAGTAATTACGGCCAGCAATTCTCCTGACCGTTCCAGCACAGGGCATGGAGATTCCACAGAAGCCTTGCCGCTTCCGCCTTCCAAGGTCACAGTTGCCCAGCAATACTGTGTTTCTTCAGAATTAACAGTCTGCTCTGTTTTTTGGCCGGTGCAGCCCACTGCCGCCATGATCCATATGAACAATAGAAGGCCGCCCAGGGCCGCTCTCATTTTCTGCATTTATGCTCCTGATTATTTAGCTTCTGCTGTAATTGAGCCCTTACAGTACTGTCTAAGGGCTCAGTTACAGCAACCGGACAGTTGTCACAAGGCTTCTGACCAAATCGAGCCCCTACAACTACCTCTAAGGGCTCGATTACGGCATCAAGCCGGCTGCCACAAGCCTTTCCAACAGCCACCCGACATTACAAGCTTACTTTACAGCCGCCCCTGCATGCTCCACATAAATCTGCTGAACAGCCGGAATGCTGCCCATACCTGCTATCTGGGCGTCAACCTTCTCAAAGCCGGCCGCCTTGAACATGCTCAGCCAGGAATCCTCTTCCTCACCTGCCATGTCGTTGTTGGCGTGATCGCCTGCCACGACCATGAGAGGCCTGAGCACAACCTTGGCATATCCTGCCGCCTTCACTTTTTCGATGACCGCTTCGCAGGCGGTATCTTCCGGCTCTCCCTCGACGGTTCCGATGAAGGCGTTTGCATATCCCAGCTGCTTCATCTGTGTCTGCATCTGGTCATATGTCACCTTTGCCGTGTGAGATGTTCCGTGTCCCAGGAAGACAAACGCCGTTCCGTCTTCCTTAGCTGCGTCGAGACTGTCGTATCCTGCCTCAGAGACCGCTGCCTCTGTGACTGCCTTTGCTACAGCTTCCTTGTCGGCGTTGATCTCTGCAGCGTCCGCTCCGACCGCTCCCAGAAGGGGCTCCGCTATTTTCACAGACTCAAACATGCCGCTGAAGTCTTCCACTGCTTTTACAAGTTCATCGTACTCCGCGCCGTGCATCAGATGTGTGGGCTGGATGACCAGCTGCTTCACGCCGTTTGCCGCTGCGCGCTCGAGCGCCTGCTCCACGTTGTCGATTTTCTCACCATCTCTGGCCTGCACGTGATTAATGATGATCTGGGCGGTAAAGGCCCTTCTCACAGACCAGTCGGGGTACGCTTCCCGAAGTGCCTTCTCGATCCCGCCGATGTCCGCCGCGCGGCTGTTATTGAAAGATGTTCCGAAACTCACGACCAGAAGTTCCTTCTCACCGATCTCATTGCCATTAAGAGGGTCGTCCTCAGACGCAGCCCCTGTATCTGCGCCAAAATAGTCCGGATCCGCGAATTCTCCCTCAACAAGCGCTTTCTGCTCGTCCGTAAGGGCGTCCCAGGCCGCCTTGGCTTCCTCGCACATTTGATCAGTCTCTTCGGTCCACTGCTGCACGTAGATCGCGTCGATCTTGTCGGCAACTGCTTTGGCCGCCTTCAGGTCCTCTTCGCCGGCAGACTTTGCGGCCGCTTCGGAATCTGTTCCGTCCTCAGTCTTCTTACCGTCTGCAGCAGGGTCCCCGGACGCAGTCTCCGAAGAGTCTCCCGGCATTACCTCATCGAGAGAAACAGGATTCGATACGATGACCTTGTGGTCATACCATTTCCCTTTGGTCCCGACGAGCGCAACATCAAATTCCTTATCCAAATACGGCACAGGAATATCAAAAGTGTTCACTTCCTCACTTGTTCCGTCGCTGTAAGTTACTTCTTCAGTCATCGGATTCAGAAGTTCTGCGCCCTCTTTCTGCGCGTCCTCCGCCGTACCGCAGTAGAGATTAACGATATTCTTGGAAGGCATCACGATATGGATCGTCATCTTGCCGTCGCTCACAACGAGGATGCCCTTGCCGTCTTTGGTCTCATTTACATGAAACATCGAGCCGTCCGTATTGAAATCCGCCTGATACATACCGTCCGCGATGGGCGCGCCGTTCTCAGCTGTTGTACCTTCCTGACCGCTCTCGCCGGTCTTTCCGGTCTCTCCTGCCTCTGTCTGCGCTGTCACGCCGGTATCAGCTGCTGCCGGAGCTCCCGACGAGCCGGATCCACAGCCGGCCGCGGTCGCTGTGATCAGCGTCAGTGTCATTAGAAGTGCTATTGTCTTTTTCATGTTGTCCTCCTTTTTTCGGCTTTGAAGAGCCGCACATGATACAGTTCAGCACACTAAGTGCTGAATTAAACAAAGAAACTCCGCCGCAAGGCGGAGTGCATACCACAAGCAGACCGGCGCAGGTTCCGCCGATCTCACTTTTCGTACAGCCAATGCCTCGTGGCCCGGAATCCATGTTTTCTCACAGATTCCCCGTACTGCGGCAGGCAGGTCTCCCGGCTGATCGATCAGACGCGCCATGCCTCCCTTCCCGGTCTCCCAGTGGTTTTATGGCGGGCGCTCTCGAATCACGGTGACGAGATCGTGCGGGACTTGCACCCGCTTCCCTTTTCATCGGGCAGGCGCTGCTTAAGCCGCGCCTGCCCGACACCTTCCGCATCATTTACTTATACGCATCCTATCACAATCCGGGCGATCAAACAATGAGCAGCGGGAACCGGCATGAAATTACAGTTCCCACAAAAAGCCTATTGTCTCATCCATTTCCCCCAGATCGATCCTGCAGGCTCCGCCCCAGATCAGAACCGGGATCACCGATTGGAAATTATAGATCGCCGGAATCCCCAAATGCTCAAGGTCATACTGAACTATCAGTTTCTTCTCAGAGTCCACCATCCAGTACTCTCTGACGCCGGCCCCCGCATACTTGTACATTTTGAGCTGCATGTCTTTTCTGCGAGTCGAGGGCGAAAGCACTTCTATGACCAGATCCGGGGCTCCAAAGACCCTTCCGTTCTTATATTTCGTCCTGTCACACACAACAAGTACATCCGGCTGCACAACCGTCTTGTCGTCGCAGTCCAGCTGTACGTCCACCGGCGACATGAAGGGGAAACACGGTCCCTTGTTTTCCATGACGAAATCCAGAAGCTTCTTATGAAGAAAGCCGGCAATGCTCTGATGGATCGTCGTCGGTGCCGCCATGTCATAGAAGACTCCGTCGATCAGCTCAACCCTCTGGTCATCCGGAAGACGGAGATAATCCTCCAGAGTATAAAGCCGGTTTCCGGTTTCGTTCGAATTACCGTCTTCTGCGTGGGCGTTATAAGCTGCAGATGTTTCACAGACCATACAATCCGATGTAGCCGGATCTCCATATACCACGTTCTTATCTTTTTCAAGCACACTCTCAAGCGCCTCGATCGTCTCCCTGCGTGGCGATGCAGTCGCTCCGGCGAACACTTTCTGCACTGTACTGAGCGGAATTCCGGAGCGGTCCGCAATCATCTGATTAGTAAATCCAAGTTCTCTCTTGCGCTGCTTCATCTCTTCAATAGTCATCCGGCACCTCCTGATCTGAACGATCATCTGTTATTTCCATTATTTTACCATTATTTCCATTTATGCGCAACTTGAATTTCCATTATATTTCCATATAGGCAACTTGACAGTTCGCCCAAACAGTGTTACACTTCAAAGCATCGGTGCATTGCACTTTAAAGTGTTAAACTTTAAAGCACTAAACCAACCGAAACGACTATAACCTGCATGCTGCGCACCGCACGAACAAATAACTACTGCTAAGGAGGAAACTCAAATGATTATCAAAGTATTGATGCTTCTGCTGTTCTTCACCATCATGGTGGGCATCGGTTTCTATTGCAGACAGACTGCCACCGATGTCAACGGATTCGTACTGGGCGGCCGCTCTGTCGGTCCCTGGCTCACAGCATTCGCGTACGGCACCTCCTATTTCTCTGCAGTTATTTTCGTAGGATACGCAGGACAGTTCGGTTGGAAATACGGTATTGCGGCAACCTGGGTAGGCATTGGAAACGCTCTGATCGGTTCCCTAATGGCCTGGAGGATCCTCGGCAGACGCACAAGGATCATGACCCAGCATCTGGACACGGCTACCATGCCTGAATTTTTTGGCAAGAGGTTCGGAAACGAGAACCTCAAGATCGCCGCTTCCATCATCACTTTCATTTTCATGATCCCTTACACCGCTTCTCTGTACAACGGTCTATCCAGACTGTTCGGAATGGCGTTCAACATCGACTACTCCATCTGTGTAGTAGTTATGGCCGTGCTCACCGGCATCTACGTCATCGTGGGCGGCTACATGGCAACCGCCATCAACGATTTCATTCAGGGTATCATCATGCTGTTCGGCATCACCGCTGTCATCCTTGCGGTTCTTAACACCAACGGCGGACTGATCGCAGCTATGGATGGTCTTGCGAGAGTTACCGACGAGACTGTTTCCACAACTCCCGGCGTCTTCAACTCCTTCCTTGGTCCTGATCCCTTCAACCTTCTCGGCGTCGTGATCCTGACCTCCCTGGGAACATGGGGACTTCCCCAGATGGTGCAGAAGTTCTACGCCATCAAGAACGAGAAATCCATTGAGACAGGTACAGTAATATCCACTTTCTTTGCGATCGTTGTGGCAGGCGGCTGCTACTTCCTGGGCGGTTTCGGCCGTCTGTTCTCCGACAAGATCGACATTGCGGCAAACGGTTTTGACTCCGTCATTCCCACAATGCTCTCCGGCCTTCCGGACATCCTGATCGGCGTCGTGGTCATCCTGGTGCTCTCCGCATCCATGTCCACACTGTCCTCACTGGTCCTCACCTCCAGTTCCACCATCACGCTGGATCTGATCCGCGGACATGTTTTCAAGAAACTCGAGGAGAAGAAGCAGCTTCTGATCATGCGCTGGCTGATCGTGCTCTTCATCCTGATCTCCGTTATCATCGCGCTGATCCAGTACAAGTCCAACGTGACTTTCATCGCGCAGCTGATGGGTATTTCCTGGGGCGCTATGGCAGGCGCATTCCTCGCCCCCTTCCTGTACGGCCTGTACTGGAGGAAGACGACCACCTTCGCCTGCTGGGTGAACTTCCTCTTCTCCGTCGGCTTCATGTTTGCCAATATGCTGGTCCGTCCGGCTCTTCCTAAGGTGCTGCAGTCCCCCATCAACGCCGGCGCGTTCTGCATGCTCATCGGACTTGTGATCGTTCCGGTCGTATCCGTGATCACTCCCAAGCCGGATGAAGCTCTCGTAGCGGATGCTTTCTCCAGTTACAGCAAGAAGGTTCTGGTACAGCAGACTGAGGCCCTCAGCGACGAGGAAGAATAATTAATAAGAGACTGGTCCTGCAGAAGCACAAGAAACTGCCGCTCCCGGATAGCTTTCCCGGAGCGGCAGTTTTTTGCGTCATCCAGTATTAAGATGTTATTCTTTCTTCCCTTTTCTCCTCAAAAGTTCTACCAGCTGGTCCCACTGTTCCCCGCAGAACCTGTTGAAAAACGCCCCGATGAGCACAATGTAGAAGCAGCAATACAGCCAGAAGAGCAGGATAGCGATACCTCCAAGGCTTCCGTAAAACATGCTGTATGCGTTATTTCCTTCGACATAGATCGAAAACAGTTCAGAGAAGATGATCCACACAACAGCATCCAGCAGAGCGCCGGGAATCTGGCGCAGGAAGGATCTTTTCCCGGAAGGAATAAATGTGTAGACCATAACGAAAATAACCAGCATGAGCAGAGTGATCAGGACCTGATCGTGCATCTCAATGGTTATGGGCTTAGTTATAAACTCAGGTAATACCTCGGTCAGATACGTGCTGACAGGACCTACGAACACCAGAAAGAGCATCAGGGCAAACATCACCAGAAGCGCTGCTGTGTACCCGATCGCAAGCAGCACCTGCACGGGATACGGGCGGGTCTCTTCTACGTCATAGACCCTGTTGAGGCCCTGCCGCAGCGCCATTGTTCCCTTCGACGCGGACCATACAAGCGTTATGACGGACAAAGATAATGTTCCCTTGGAATACTTGTAAGCCTGCGACACTACTATGGCCGCAAACCCCTGCATCGCTTCAGGGATCATTCTGTCCAGAAAACTTATCAGGTCAAACTCGGACAGCCCGAATAAAGGAAGCATCTGGAAAATAATGATCAGCAGCGGGATCATGGACATGAAAAAGAAGAACGCAATGCTCGATGCGCAGGTTCCCACATCCCTCGCGGTCCAGTCCTCAGCGGTCTTCCTGACCAGGTGCTTCGCCTTTATTTTGATCCCGTTGGTCTCTTCCATTTTCCCTTTCCTTCTTCCGGCGAAACCTGCCGCTATATTTTGACAAAGCTCAGGGCAGATACTGTTCCACCAGCTTCACATAGTACATATTGCCGTACAGGTACATCCAGTTCCCGTTGTCGTCGGCGATTGGGTGAGTGTATCTCGAGGTCCTGCCCCCGGACATCTCCTCCGCGTAGTCCACCGCCAGGTCAAAAGAGTGAACTCCGCCGTTTTCTTCAACATAGTAGATATAACCGGGCCCGTAATTATAGGCCTGAATGATCGTTTTGTCGTCTACGCCGGTGTTTTCCGCTCTCTCCACCAAACCCCTGAAATAATCGCAGGCTTGAGCGATGGAGGCCTCCGGTCCCAGAGAGTTGGGCTCAAGCCCCGCGGACTCGCTGCTCTGCATGACGTCGTCGCGCTCTCCCTTTGTCTCCACCTCCATGATCGCCAGAAGCACCGGCACATACTCGTAAATGCCCTCTTCTTCGGCGTAATACTTCACCAGATCTTCATACTCCAGCACGCTGTCCGACAGGAGTTCCTCTTCGCGTTCCTGAAGCGCGCGTTCCGCTTCGAGCCGTTTTCTCTCCGCCACGGCCTCTCTCCAGCGGCCGATCCCGACGATCACCAGAAACAGAAGCAGCGCCGCACCGACAGCCAGGACGAACATCTGCAGCCTTATTTCCTGTTCGCGCCTTTTTCTCTGGGCGCGCCGTTCTCTTTCTCTGTTCCTCATCTGATGTAAAATCTCCGCTGCAATAATGCCTCGCTTTTGACATAATCCTCCACTTTTATTATTGCAGAGAGGCCTTAATGGGGCAAGTTAAAACCCCCGGAAATCGGATCTCCGGGGGTTTTCTCTGCACGATATTCTGTTCCCTGCGGTCAGCAGTCTTTCTCCAAATGCCAGATATCATTGTTGTACTGGTCGATCGTTCTGTCGGAGGAGAAGTAGCCCGCCTTGGCGATATTAACTGCCATCTTCTTTGCCCAGCCCATTCTGTCCTCATAAGCTGCCAGAGCCTTGTCCTTGGTCTTGCAGTAACTCTCGAAGTCAGGGAATGTCATGAACCAGTCTTTGCCCAGCAGCTCGTCGTAGAGCTGTTTGAGAAGCTTCCTGTCGCCGGCTTCGAGCATCTCTTCACTGACCAGGAAGTCCACAGCCGCGGCAAGTCTCTTGTCCTTCTTATACCAGTTCTTTGCGACGTAATCCGCGTTCTTATAGTGCTCGATGACCTCCTCGGAGGACTGTCCGAAGGTGAAAATATTGTCTTCCCCGACAAGTTCCGCGATCTCGACGTTCGCTCCGTCCATGGTCCCCAGCGTCACAGCGCCGTTGAGCATGAACTTCATATTGCCGGTCCCGCTGGCTTCCTTGGAGGCCAGTGAGATCTGCTCGGAAATGTCCGATGCGGGGATCAGTTTCTCCGCCATGGACACGTTGTAATTGCGAAGCATGACGACCTTGAGATAAGGGCTCACTTCAGGATCATTATTCACGATGCTGCTGAAGGCGAGGATCGCATGGATGATATCCTTGGCGATCACATAGGCAGGAGCTGCCTTTGCGCCAAAAAATACCGTGACCGGTCTTCTCGGTCTGTAGCCGTCCTTGATGTGCAGGTAGCAGTCAATAGCCCACAGAAGGTTGAGCTGCTGCCTCTTGTACTCGTGCAGGCGCTTGATCTGTACGTCATAGACGGACTCGGGATCCACCTTGTCGCCCTGGTACTTTTCAAGCCATTCGGCAAACTTGTGCTTTTCCGTGTTCTTTCTGTTCAGGATGCATTTCAGGAAAGCCTTGTCCTCCGCATAAGGAATCAGCTGCTCAAGCTGTCTTGCGTCCGTCTTCCAGCCCTCGCCGATCTTCTCGGTGATCAGTTCGGTCAGCTCAGGGTTGCACTCGACGACCCATCTGCGGAAAGTGATTCCGTTGGTCTTGTTATTAAACTTCTCAGGATAGAGCTTATAGAAATTGTTGAGCTCTGTTTCCTTGAGGATCTCGGTGTGAAGTCTTGCAACACCGTTGACCGAGTGGCTGTAGTGGATGTCCATGTGGGCCATATGCACGTTGCCGTACTCGTCGATGATCTGAACGGAAGGATCTTTATATTTTGCCTTAACAGCGTCGTTCATCCTCTTGATAATGGGCATCAGGTGCGGCACGACAGCCTTGAAGAAGTGCTTGGGCCATGTCTCCAGCGCCTCTGCAAGGATCGTATGGTTCGTGTAGGCACAGACGTCTGTCACGATCGTGTAAGCTTCCTTCTCATCAATTCCCTTCTCAGTCAGAAGACGCACCAGTTCCGGAATGACTAATGAGGGATGGGTGTCGTTGATCTGGATCGCCGCGTAGTCGGCAAGGTCATGCAGGTTGCTGCCGCGTTCCACACACTCGTCGAGGATCAGCTGGGCGGCATTGCTGACCATGAAATACTCCTGATAGACGCGGAGAAGCTTTCCGTCCTCATCGCTGTCATCGGGATACAGGAAGAGGGTCAGGTTTTTCTCGATCTCTTTTTTGTCAAAATCGATACCCGAGCCGATCAGTCTCTCATTGACCGTGTCCAGGTCAAAGAGACGAAGGCGTCCGCACTTGCTGCCGTAACCAGTGACATCGATCTCATACATGGTGGAAAGAAGCTCCAGGTCGCCGCACTGCACTTTGTAGTGCCTGTCGGTGCGCTTCATCCAGTTGGCCATGCCCCACTTGCGCCAGTAATCCGGTCTCGCGTGCTGCTTGCGGTCCTCGAAGGACTGCTTGAACAGGCCGCAGTGATAGGCCAGGCCTACGCCGTCAGCGGGAAGGCCCAGTGTCGCAAGGCTGTCGATAAAGCAGGCCGCAAGTCTGCCAAGGCCGCCGTTTCCGAGGGAGGGCTCATATTCGAATTCCTCCAGCTCTGTGATATCTTTGCCTGCCTCAGCCAGTTCCGCCTTCACATCATCGTAGATGCCGAGGTTGATCAGGTTGTTGGAAAGGAGCTTTCCGATCAGGAATTCTGCCGAAATATAGTAAACTTTCTTCTTTCCGCTGTTATATCCTCTGTCCGCGCAAGCTTCCTGCGTCAGCGCGAGAGCCGCGTTGTAGAGTTCCAGGATCGTACAATCCTGCAGAGGTTTTCCTGTATAATCTCTGAGTTTTTTCATGATTTTTTCACTTCCTTTTAAAGTTTAATGATTCCATTTTATTAAGAAAACATTATAATGACTTTATTTTGCGCAATTCGTGCAGAATCATCGCATAAAATAGCACAATAATGGATTCTGCGCAAGCATTATCTGCTCAGCAGGGCGCCTGAGCACAAAAAGCCCGTAAATCCCCTTTTCATACAACATTTCTCCGTTTTAAGAAGATCGTAAAACGAGTATACTATTAAATACAGGCTGCACTATTCTGCACATTTTTCATTTCCTGCGGCGCGCCTGTATCAAAAGGCTGTCGGGATGGTATAATTCAGATAATATAATAAAAACAGGAGGCTGATTTAACGCTATGAAAAACGCTGGCACATTTCTTACAGAACTGCAGAGCGGCGCTCTGAACGGGCGCATGATCGAGATCTACGGCTGTGATCCCGACAAAGCACAGGGATACGCAGACAGATTTGCTAAGGTAATAAAAGGGTTTCAGGTCACTTTCCCCAAGAACGCGCAGGCTCAGATCGGCCTCTACTCCGCTCCCGGCCGCACCGAGATCGGCGGTAACCACACTGATCATCAGTATGGCTGCGTTCTTGCCGCAAGCGTAAACCTCGACGCGATCGCGGCCGCAGCTCTTAACGGCACGAATGTGATCCGCTTCTATTCCGAGGGCTACGGCATGATCGAGGCAGATCTCTCTGTCCTTGAACCCGTAGAGTCTGAGAAAGAGTCCACCCTCGCGCTGATCCGCGGCATGGCGGCTCTCGCCATGAAGAAGGGCTATGATGTGAAGGGTATCGACGTCTACTGCACCAGCAATGTCCTGGGCGGTTCCGGCCTCTCCTCCTCCGCTGCATTTGAGACCCTCATGGGCGTTATCTTAAATGATATGTTCTGCGGAAACGTCTTCGACGCGGTCGAGATCGCCAAGATGGGACAGATCACCGAGAATCAGTATTTTGGCAAGCCCAGCGGCCTGATGGATCAGTCCGCCTCCTCCGTCGGCGGCGTTGTGGCCATCGACTTCGGCGACCCCGAAAACCCCAAGGTAGAGAAGATCGATCTGGATCTCAATAAAGAAGGCTATGCGCTCTGCATCATCGATTCCAAGAGCAGCCACGCTGACCTGACAGATGCCTATGCAGGCATTCCGAGAGAGATGAAGGCAGTCGCCTCAGTCTTCGGCAAGACTCACCTGCGCGGCGTCACAAAAGAGCAGCTCATCGAGAAGACCGCAGCCATCCGCAAAGTCTGCGGTGACCGCGCTTATCTCCGCGCCATGCACTTCGTGCTGGACAACCAGCGCGCCCAGGATGAGGCCGCAGCCCTCAAGGCAGGCGATTTCGCCGCTTTCCTTGAGCTCGTCAAGGCTTCCGGCCAGTCCTCCTACATGTACCTCCAGAACATCTCCGTGGAAGGCGCCGTCGACAACCAGGCCGTCGGTGTAGCCCTCTCCCTGTGCGACGTTCTCCTGGACGGCCGCGGCGCATTCCGTGTCCATGGCGGCGGTTTCGCCGGAACCGTTCAGGCATTTGTTCCTCTTGATATGCTCGACGGCTTCAAGGCCGCTGTTGACGGCGCCATTGCCGAAGGCTGCTGCCACGTGCTGTCGATCCGTCCCGTAGGCGGAGCAGTGGTCTGATACAACTCAAAATCAAAGGGGTCGTCGCATCTTGCTGATTAATCAGCACGGGCGGCGACCTCTTTTTGTCTCAAAATCACGCTTTTTCTCTGGTTTTTCTGGTTTTGGAGATTTCATAATTCGTCGGCTTGATATATGAATACTGCCCGTTCTTCTCTAGGAAGAGGTAGTTCTCCTCGCTCTCGTATCCTGAACCCTCAATCGGACTTGATTAAGTCTCAATATGGATGGAGGCTTTTTGGTCGTTCCTGCATGAAACCTACATCGGATTAAAGGAAAGGTCATATAAGTTGGAGTAATTTGTGGTCAGAAATTCTTTACAGACCATCGGATATGGCAATAAAGCGGAATGGATGTAGGAGTTTAGTCTGACTGTCGTTTCGAGCCCCATCGAATTTTGGCAGCAAGCCAGAGTGGATGGAGAGTTCATGCAGGACTGGTATTTTTCCCTCCATCCATTTTCTGATGTTCTTAAGTTTGATGGAGTCTTTTCGCTTAAGATGCATTAATCGCTCCATCGATTCAATAAGAATTTCTGAAAGGATGGTCTCCACACCACCCGGTCATTCCACTGCTTTTGGCAGCAAGCCGGCTCTTGATTAAGGGCCAGGCCGAAACATTTCTTAATTCCGGGCCCATAATTCCTCTTCGCAATTAAAAAGGAGCATGCCGCCAAGCGTAGGTTTTCACCCTTTCGCTTAATGCGGCATGCCCCTTTTGTGCTGATATTTTAAGTTCAGATCCTCGCCACGCCGCTCTCGCGTGCCGCCTGCGCCGCCGCTTTCGCGACCGCGTCCTTGACGCGCGGATCAAAGGCCTTGGGCAGAATATAGTCTGCGCAGAGTTCCTCATCGGAGACAAGGCCTGCCAGCGCTTTCGCGGAAGCAATCTTCATTGCGTCGTTGATGTCACTCGCCCGCACGTCCAGCGCTCCGCGGAAGATTCCGGGGAAGCAGAGCACGTTGTTGATCTGGTTGGGGAAATCGCTGCGGCCGGTGGAGACCACTGCCGCGCCCGCCGCCTTGGCTTCGTCCGGGAAGATCTCAGGTGTGGGATTCGCGCAGGCGAAAATGATAGGATCCTTCGCCATACTGCGGACCATATCCTGAGTCAGAGTGCCGGGAGCGGATACACCGATGAAGACGTCTGCGCCCTTGATCACATCTGCCAGTGTGCCTGCCTCCCGATCAAAGTTCGTGATCTTAGCCATCTCTTCCTTGACAGGGTTAAGGCCCTCTCTGCCCTCGTAGATCGCTCCCTTGCGGTCTGTCATGATGACGTTCTTAAGTCCCATAGCCATCAGGAGCTTTATGATCGCGATACCTGCCGCGCCTGCTCCGGAAGTGACGATCTTCACATCCTCTATCTTCTTGCCCACGACCTTGAGCGCGTTCATAAGGCCTGCCAGTGTGATCACAGCCGTTCCGTGCTGGTCGTCGTGGAAGATCGGAATGTCGCAGCACTCCTTGAGCTTTTTCTCGATCTCAAAACATCTGGGTGCCGCAATATCCTCGAGGTTGATGCCGCCGAAAGAGCCTGCGAGAAGGCTCACCGTGCGGACGATCTCGTCCACGTCGTGAGTTCTGACGCACAGCGGGATCGCGTCCACATCGCCGAACGCCTTAAAGAGGACACATTTGCCCTCCATTACGGGCATCCCGGCTTCCGGGCCGATGTCGCCAAGGCCAAGGACCGCAGTTCCGTCAGTGACCACCGCCACCGTATTCCATCTTCTGGTGAGTTCATAACTCTTCTCAGGGTGTTTCTGTATCTCAAGGCAAGGCGCCGCCACTCCGGGTGTGTAAGCGATGCTGAGCGCCTCTGCGCTGTCAACGGCCGCTCTGGCTGTGACCTCTATTTTGCCTTTCCACTGCGCGTGCTTTTCCAGCGCGATCTGACCGTAATCCATTTTTGTCTGGCTCCTTTCAATAATGCTGTCCAACACATTTCCTACCAAATTATTCCACGACCTTATCAAAAATACAACAAAAAAAGGGTTTGTGTCCTGACAAACCCTTGCGCACACGGAAAAAGCCACTGTGCACTGTCTTTGCACCGCGGCTGTGTGATTTCCGTTCTCATCACTGATTCTTCTCGTTTTTCTTTTTCTGTTCCTGCTGCCTGAGGAAATCCATATCTCCTGCCGCAGATACCATATTCAGTTCCATATCAGATAAACGCTGGAACTGAAGGATCCCGGATTTCTTGTTTGCGCCGCTCTCAAACAGTCTCTTTCTGAGAACGCTCTTGAAATCGGTCTCCATACTGAAATCAGCGCGAGCGATCTTATCAAGTAAATTTTCATTCATGGAGCTCATTTCGCTACCCCCTTTGCTTTATTTATAACTATATACGCATTTTTATGCGTTCTTCCATAAGGAATGGGAAATTATTTTTTTAGAAAATTTTCTTTTCTGCGAATACTGTAATATAATATACTAAGTACTCGTAATCAGCAGAGAATTTCCATCTGCCATCAGGCATACGAAAGGAACTGTCCTATGGGCGATCTCAAGCCGATCAACACAACTACAGCGGAAGGCGTTTCTACCATCACACTGGCAGCCGTTCCGGAGAATTTTGCCGCCGCGCAGGAACAGGTGCGCAGTTTTCTCGACTCTGCTTCCTGCAGCATGCGCACTCTCTTCGAACTCGACATGGTCGTAGAAGAGATCTTCATCAACGTCGCCAGTTACGCATACCCCGACGGCGCCGGGACTGTATCCCTGGACCTTGCAATTGACAGGGAACAGAACTTCCTGTACCTGACCTTCCGCGACAGCGGCGTTCCCTACGATCCGCTCCGCAAACAGTCTCCCGATCTCTCCGCTCCCGCTGAGAAACGGCCGATCGGCGGTCTGGGAATTTTTCTTGTGCAGAAATACTCTGATTCTCTGTCCTACGAATACGCCGAAGGCGAAAACCGCCTGACTATCGGCAAGAAGCTTGCCTGAGCGCCGCCCCTCGCAGCGCTCCGCCCGGGCAGCCGTTACGAATAATCGAGAAAATCTCCGCTGCTCTTTCCTTTCTCCATCGCGCGCAGTTTCGCCAGCAGGCGCCTGTGCCTCTCACTTACCGCCTTGGCGTTGATGCCCAGGATCTCCCCGATCTGAGGGTTCTTGAGTTCCTGCACATAGATCATGCTGAGCAGTTCTCTCTCATCGTCGGAAAGTTTCTCAAGCAGCCGGTACACTTCCTGGTTGATCGGGTTTTTGAGGATAGAATACTCATCGACCGCGGAAGGCTCCACCACATCGTCCAGATTCTCTGTCTTTCTCCGCCCGTTCTTGCGAAAATAATCGATCAGGCAGTTCCTCGCAATGGTGCACAGCCATGTGCGCACCGACGCCTTTGAGGGGTCGAAGCTGTCGTAATGGGACATCGCCCTCATGAATATGTCGCTCACCAGATCTTCCGTATTCTCTCTGTGCATCACCTGCATATAGATGTAGTTGTACACATAGGAATACTCCTGCTCATACACTTCCGCAAAATCAGGTTTGTTTCTGATTACACTAAATGTTCTCACCGTCTTACTCCGCCTTTCCGTTAAGAAATATCATCATTTCTATATACCATTGTCAGAACTTCGTCGTAGACCGCTCCGAAAGGAACTCCGTGCTCCGACGCCGCTCCGCTGACTTTCTCATACTCCGGATGGACCCTCCTGTAAGCGCCTTCCCCGCTGATCTTTACGGGGATAACCCCGAACCGGGTCTTTACGTCCACCGTCTTTCTTGTCAAAACAGTGCGCTCCATCTCCTGTCTGCGGACCCCGATGGTAGTCGTCTGACTGAAGATCACATCTTCCAGCTTCTCCAGATGCTCCTTATCACAGATCACCGTGACTTCCCATCCCGGCCTGTTCTTCTTCATAAAGACCGGCGCGAAATGTGCTTCCCGGGCGCCCTCCTGATAGAGTTTCTCAAGCGCGTACCCGAGCTGCTCGCCCGTGCTGTCGTCGATGTCGCACTCCAGTTTCCACACAGTATCTGCTTCGTGACCCGCTTTTTTCACCTCTTCGCAAGGTTCGATCACCATCGCCCGCAGGATGCTGGGAATCTCATACTCCCTCTTCCCCGCGCCCAGCCCGGTTCTCTCGATCACGAATCTCTCCGGCAGCTTCTGATCCGTCATCAGGGCTGCCGCAATGGCCGCTCCCGTCGGAGTTACCAGTTCTCCCTTTCTGGATGTGAACCTCATCGGCAGTCTGTGCTCTTTCGCGATGTTCGCCACCGCGGGTACAGGCACCTGTAAGATCCCGTGCTGGCAGCGCACCGTTCCGCTACCTTCAGCGATTTCCGCCACAGCCACGTTCCTGATCCCGAGATCGTCAAAACATACCGCCGCCGCCACAATGTCGACAATAGAATCGATCGCTCCCACCTCGTGGAAGTGCACTTCATCGACGGGTACGCCGTGCGCCTCGGATTCCGCCTGCGCCAGGATCTCAAAGATACGAAGCGCCAGAGCTCTGGCTCCCTCGGTCATCTCAAGATTTCCGATGATATCGCGGATCTCTCTCATTCCCGTGTGGTGATGGTGGTGACCGTGTCCGTGATCATGATCGTGATGATGGTCGTGGTCATGATGATGGCCGTGGTCGTCGTGATCATGATGATGCTCATGGTCGTGGTCATGGCTGTGCGTGTGGGCAGAATGCTCACCCTCCCCTTCGAGGTGCCCGTACAGGTACTCCATGTCGTGGTCATGCCCGTCGTGCTCCTCATCGAGGATCACATTGAAGTCACAGCAGTCTATGCCCGATTTCTTCACTCTGCTGATCTGCACCTTAAAGCCATGTCCGGGAATTCCCTCCAGGACCTTCAGGAGCTTCTCCTGATCCGCTCCAAGGTCAAGCAGCGCCGCCACAGTCATGTCGCCGCTGATACCGGTCCCGCATTCCAGATAAAGGATCTTATCACTGTTTTGCATCCGATTTATTTCCTCCACAGGCCAGGCGGTTGATCTGTGTCGCCATATAGCCCGCTCCGTATCCATTGTCTATATTCACTACCGCAATTCCGTTCGCGCAGGAGTTGATCATTGTCATCAGCGCTGACAAACCACCGAAATTCGCTCCGTATCCAACGGAAGTCGGCACTGCGATGACAGGGTTGCTCACGAGGCCCCCCACTACGCTGGCCAGCGCGCCCTCCATGCCGGCCACAGCCACAATGCAGTTGGCCTCCTGGAGCTTCTGCGTCTGCGAAAGAAGCCGATGGATCCCGCTGACTCCCACATCGTAAATACGTTCCACTTTAGAGCCAAAATGTTCCGCGGTCTGTGCCGCTTCCTCGGACACAGGGATATCCGCTGTTCCGCCGGTGACCACCGCAATGAGGCCTTTCCTCTCCGCGGGAGTCCTCTCCAGCTTCAGGATCCGCGAGAGCGGATCGTACTGAATATCCGGTATCACCTTCCTGACCAGTTCATACTGCTCAGCGCTCGCTCTGGTCCCGAAAGCCTGTCCTTCCTTCTCCGCCATTCTCCGATAGATATTAATAAGAAACTCGTCGGGCTTTCCGCTGCAGAAGATCACTTCCGGAAATCCGGACCGGACTCTGCGGTGCAGGTCCAGCTTGGCGTAGCCCATATCCTCAAAGGGCTGTCTGCGAAAGTGTCCCTCCGCCTCCTCGACGCTCATTGAGCCGTTCTTAACCAATTCCAGTATTTCTCTCGTTTCCATATTCGCTCCCCGGCATCCGTTCTCATCCCGCGGATTTAAAGATACGGGATGATCTCCTTTACCGAATCAAAAATCAGATGCGGTTTCACATCCGAGTCCGGCAGGTCCTCCAGCTGCGCTTCGCCGCTCAGCACAAAGATGCCGTACAGTCCGTTGTTCACGCCGGATTTGACATCCGTGTACAGCCGGTCTCCCACAACGCAGGATTCCTCCGGCTTCGCTCCCATAGTTCTCATCGCGTACTCAATGATCTCCGCTTCGGGCTTTCCTACCACCTTGTCGGGTCTGCGCCCGGTGGACGCTTCCACATACGCGCTGAGTGATCCGATGTCCGGTATAAAGCCGGTCTTCGTAGGGCAGTTGAAGTCCGGGTGCGTAGCCACATAGGGAAGTCCCTCCCTGACCAGGTCGCAGAGCCTGCAGAGGTCTCTGTAATGAAAACTCGTGCAGAAGCTGGTGACCACCATATCCGGGTGTTCCTCGTCGATCAGAACGCCCCTTTCCTCAAACTCCATCTTAACCATAGGATTTCCGAAGAGATAGACGCGCTTTCCCGGATACTTCCGTTTGAGATAATCCACCGTCGCGTGTCCTGAAGTGATCAGCTGCTTCTCCGGTTCGATCACTAGTCCCATGTTCAGGAGCTTCTCAACATAGATCGACGCGCTCTTGGAGGAATTATTTGTCATAAAGCAATACTTTCTGCCCGTAGCTGTCAGCTTCGCCAGAAAGTCCTTGGCGCCGTCGATCCAGAGATTGTCCAGATAGACTGTGCCGTCCATGTCCAGGCAGAAATTCCTGATCCGCGGTATGATCCCCTCGGGATCACAGTTCACACGATATTCAGTTCTGGCTCTGTCCCGTTCCGGCATTCCTGTCCGCGCCTCCTGATGTTCATTATACTGTATCTCAGCCAATTTTACACAAAGGGCTCCCCGAAAATACCTTCTTCAGGTTCGCCTTTATAAAACGCCGCCCAGTCGGGGCTCTCAGCTGTGATCTCTATTCTGCCCTGCCCAAAAGGCTTTTGAAATGACAGTCTAAAGGCGTGCAGCCCCATAGTTTCCTGCCCGTTTCCGTACAGCGGGTCTCCCGCAAGGGGATGTCCTATAGAGGCCATGTGGACCCTGATCTGATGTGTCCTTCCGTGTTCAATCCGGCAGGCAAGCAGCGTCCGCGGCTTTCCCTCAGAATCCCCGGTCTCTGCCAGCACTTTGTAAAATGTCCGCGCATCTTTTCCATCCGGCGCGCAGATCATACGGGGCGAGCCCGGCGCTTCTCTGCGAAGCGGGCAGTCAACTGTCCCCTCCGGCTGTTCGAATCTTCCTTCCGCCAGCGCCAGATAGATCTTGACGAGTCTTCCGTCCTCCCTCTGCCTTTGGATCATCGCCGCCGCTTCCGAATTCAGGGCAAAAGTCACAATGCCCGAGGTGTCTTTGTCCAGTCTTCCGGTCACCCTCATATCCATCGAGGTGCCGGTTCCTCCAAGATGCGCCGCTGCCTGATTGGCGAGCGTATCGCTGAAATGTCCGGGAGATGGATGGCATACCATTCCGGCCGGCTTGTTGACGATCAAAAGATCGCTGTCCTCGTACAGAACCTGCAGGGGATATTTTGACAATTCAGGGGCCGGAGCCTCCCAGATCTTTCCCGGTCTTCCGCCTTCCGTGTCCCTTCGAAGAACCTGCTCGGTCAGTCCGACCGTCAGGACTTCGCCTTCCCTGAGCACGTGACTGACATATACTTTCTTCCCGTCGACGCGGATCCCTTCCTCCTGAAATTTGAGTCTGCTGATCTGATGTCCCGAGAAAGACAATTCTTCCTGCAGGAACCTCCTTACAGTTTTTCCTGCCGTCTCCGGCGTCACTGTAAATTCCAGCCTGCGCTTCATGACAGGAACTCCCTGTCTTCGCCGTCTGCGCCAGGCGTCTCTGTATCGTCGCTCAGGATCACTTTAAGACAATGATAAAGAAGCTGCGCCGTGATCCCCCAGATCACCCCGCCGTCGCTCTCGTAGAAATAGAACCTGCGCGGGATACTGTGCCAGGGGTAATTCTCCCCGCCGGGCAGAAGTTCATATGGAAAATCTTCCGGCGTCTTCACTACCATAGAAGCATTGCTGATCCGCGGCTTATGAGAAGCGAACCAGCTCAGGGGCACACAGAAGACCCGTTCAACTTCCTGCTTTGAATATGTTCCCTCATAATCGCGCAAAATACCGAGGCAGGAACTGATCTTCGCCCCGCCGGGACCCGTCATGACATGCATGGGAGCGATCAGCTCGATCTTCTCCCGGGGGATCAGAAGCTCCTCCGACGCCTCTCTGACTGCAGCTTCCTCCGCGGTCTCGTTTTCCTCGATCCCTCCGCCCGGAAAGCAGATCTCGCCTCCCTGCCGGATCCCCGTCTGGCGGACCTCAAAAAGGATGCTGAGCTCCCCGCCGGTCTCCACCAAAGGGATCAGGACCGCGTTCTTTCTTTTTACGGGACTGACCTCTTCCAGTGTCCGTCCGGCAGTTTTACTTCGGATCTTCTCCATCTGTATCATCTGTTTTGCCGTCCCTGATCATAATTCCTTTTTCCAGCGCTATTCTGGCGAGTTCTTCCACCGAAGGCGCTCTTTCGCTGTCCGCTTCCGCCGGCGCCGCTTTAGTTTCGTTCTCTACCAGCTGCTGCGCTTTCTGCGTCCTTACCGCCTGCACTCCGAGTCTGGCGTATTCCGCCGTCTTTTTGGCTTCGCTGATCTTTTCCTTCAGTTCCACCAGCTTTTTCAAAGCGTCAGGGACAATCCCGTCTTTCTGCTCCATCTCCTCATAGAAAGCTCTGCCGCCGCTGGCAAAGAGCTTCTTGAGCACAGCGGACATCTCCGACTGCTGATCTTTGGGAAGGCCCCTCACCATCTGGATCGCGTCCGCCAGATCTCTGAGACCGATATCCTTCATATCCTTCACAGTGTCGGCGCCCAGCGCCTGCAGGATACCGAAGATCTGATCCACAAAGATCTGGCGCGCTGCATCGTCGACGTTCTCGAGCCACTCACTCAGCACTTTTTCAAGATAGATACTGTCGCTTGATCTTTGCGTATTAATAAATCTATTTCCCAGCACTTCCCACGAGAGCGCGTCGTGCTGCATGATCCCTTTCCGGCTGCTCTTGACAACGATCGCGCTTCGTCCGGCGTTGAGCAGACGCCCGATGATGGAATCCTGGGGGATTATGTTGATAGTGCGGTCAATGATCTGTTGGTATTCAGGTTGGGACGTGACTTCATCCCGAAATCCCGGGGAGTCGTTGCAGTATACTTCCAAAATCTGCTTCTGGATCGCGTCCCCCGCGAAAGATGATGCGAACGCGGCAAAGTTTCCTCCCTTCGAGTGGCCCCCTACTCTCAATTTCATCGCCGTATCGCTGAAGTTCTTCTTAAGGTACTCGGCCGCGAGTTTCTGCCCCTCCGTCATGGACATAAAAGAGAGATTAAAGTCCTCCTTCCAGCCGACCAGAGTCTCATCGGTGCCGCGGAAAGCCACATAAACCGTTCCGTCCTCAAGTTCAAACTGGACCGCGGACATCTGTGCCTCGGCGCTCTTGCTCACAAAATTGACATAGCCGCACATCTTCGTTTTCCCAAACCGCCTGCTCCCCGCTACAGGTTTGAGCAGGAAAGGGGAAAGCTTGGAAAAACTCCCCCTCTTTCTTATTTCCTCTTCTGTGTGGATTTCCCAGTATCTGCGGCAGACGTCAGCGATAGGTATCGGGAAGTCCCTGCTCTCAAAGACGATCCCGTCGTAATCCACGTAAGCCAGCTGCGCCAGTATCAGGTTATCAACTATATTGAACGGATCCTTGTCAAAAGTCAGATCGCCTCTCCATTTGAGGTATTCGTTCATATTACTCTTATCATCCATGATCTGTTCCTTCCCGGCCGATAAAGGTCTCTCGGAAAACTATAAAGCCTATGTGTGTAAAAAATGTGTATCCGGCCTCTATTTATCAAGTATAACCGAAAATCCCGCAAATAGTTACAAAGAACTGCGCTCGATAAAAGAAGCTGCGCAGCCCTGGGGGCATCCCCCATTTCTTCACAGCTTCTTCATTGTCCGCATTGCTTATTTGATGATCCTTACTCTCCACACGCTGGGGATCTGCGCTATCCGGTCCACAAGCTCTCTGCTCACAGGAGCGTCCAGATCAAACATCGTGTATTCGACATCTCCCTTGGATTTACTGGTCATCTCGGAGATATTCACATCGCTCCCGCCGATCAGTGTTGTCAGGCGGTTGATCATATTGACTTTATTCTCATGGAAGATCGCGATACGGCTCGCTGAGCGGCACACGCCCATGCTGCAGGCCGGATAGTTGACGCTGTTGCGGATGTTGCCGTTCTCCAGGTAATCCATGAGTTCCTCGGCTGCCATCACCGCGCAGTTGTCCTCGGACTCCTCTGTAGAGGCGCCCAGATGAGGCGTCGTGATGCAGCCCCTTACTCCCGCCACGGTGGGATTGGGGAAGTCGGAGACGTAGCGGCGGATCCTGCCGGCTCCGATCTGCTCGATGACTGCTTCCTCGTCCACCAGGACGTCCCTCGCCATATTGATGAGGATCACGCCTTTCTTCATCTTCTTCACAGCTTCTCTGCTGATCATTCCCTTTGTAGAAGGAAGCGCAGGTACGTGGATCGTGATGAAATCGCATCTGTCGTAGATCTCATTGAGGTCAAAAACGTGCGTGATCTTCCTGTTCAGATGCCACGCCGCGTCCACCGACACATAAGGATCATAGCCATATACTTCCATGCCGAGTTCTACCGCCATATTGGCCACGCGCACGCCGATCGCGCCAAGTCCGATGATGCCCAGCCTCTTTCCGGCGAGCTCGGTACCCGCGAATTTCTTCTTTTCTTTCTCGGCGGTCTTGGCGATATCCGCGTTGTTCCAGTTCGCGCGGACCCAGTCGACGCCCTCCACGATATCGCGGGATGCAAGGAGCATGCCTGCCAGTACCATCTCCTTTACACCGTTGGCATTTGCGCCGGGAGTGTTAAAGACCACAATTCCCTCTCTGGAGCAGCGGTCCAGCGGAATATTGTTGACGCCGGCGCCTGCTCTTGCGATCGCCAGAAGCTCCGGCGAAAACTCCATATCATGCATTGCCGCGCTTCGCACCAGAATTCCCTGAGCCTCGGAAATCTTATCCGTTTTCTCATAATCCGGCGTGAATATCTCCAGTCCCTTGTCCGAAATATTGTTGAGACATGCGTATTTGAACATCGTTTCTGTCCTTTCTATGACTATACCCCTATGTCATATGCCGACAACGAGATATTTTACAACGCTTTTTCGCACTGCACAATATCCCAATTTGTTCACAGAAATTTCGCTGGCTTTTTTTGCCGCCGGGAATATAATGGACATGTTACCGGAAATTCGTATACTATATATAAAAACGGAGGTATCAATATGGCTGATATGAATAATATGAATAGAGAATACAGACTTGAGCGCATGAATAATTACGCCGGCACAGCGGTGAACGAGCGCACCTACAACCTGACCATCGGTCTGACCCTTCTGTGGGGCGTCCTGATCAACGTCGTGATGGCCACATTTTTCACTTACCAGATCCTGTCTCTTAACTACGTTCTGGTGATCGTGCTGTATTTTGCCGGCACACTCGGATGCTCTTACCTGGTCCACAGGTCTGACAGCCCGGCTGTGAGCTTCGCGGGCTTTACCGGTATGGCCCTTTCCATGGGACTTCTGCTCACATTCTATGTGACAGCCTTTTCAGGAAATTCCGTGGCCTATGCTTTCATCGCGACCGGTCTTGTGACAATGATCATGATCATCCTGTCCATGCTGTATCCCGCTTTCTTCCAGAACCTGGGCAGAACACTGATCATCTCTCTTCTGGGATGCATCCTCGTGGAATTTGTCGGAAGTATCCTCTTCCGCATTCCGCTGGGCTTCATCGACTACATCGTCGCCCTGATCTTCTGCGGCTACATCGGACTGGACTGGAACAGAGCCCAGGCGTATCCCAAGACTCTTGACAACGCCATTGACAGCGCGGCGGACATCTATCTGGATGTCGTGAACCTGTTCGTCAGGATCCTGTCGATCACAGGAAAGCGAAGAAAATAAAACTGAGCTTATATTGAATTGATATTGGATTGTAAATCTAAAAGGGGCTTGTTACATAAAGCGAAGAGGATATCAATAATTATCCTACGCTTATGCGACAAGCCCCTTATTTATGCTTACATGGACTTATCCCTCTCCGACTCCTTCGCCTTGAGGATGCTGCGCTGCAGCTCATTGTTCTCGCGCCGCTTCCGGAGCCTGTCGACGATGCGAGTCTGGTAGATGTAGTTCACGATGGCTGCCAGAGGGATCGAGATGATGACGCCGAGGATTCCGAAGAGTCTTCCGAAGAAGATAATGGATACCAGGACCCAGACGGCTGGAACGCCGAGGGAGTCGCCGAACAGCTTGGGTTTTAAAATATAACCGTCGATGGTCTGCAGGATCAGCGTAAAGAGAAGAAACCACAGGGCGTACCAAGGGTTTACAAGAAACAGGATGAGCGCTCCCACTATGCCTCCGACAAAGGGACCGAAGGTCGGAGCCAGGTTTGTGACGCCTACCAGCACTGACACAAGGACCACATAGGGCATTCCTGCGGCCGCCATGAACAGGCCGTTGGAGACGCCGATGATAATGCCGTCCAGCACATCAAAAATGATATAGCGGAGCATGATATTGTGGCAGTTCCTCAGAAAATCGATCGTACTGGGATAGACGGAGGGAGAGAGGACCGATTCGAGAAGAAACTTGAAGCCTGCCTTGAGGTTGTCCTTGGCACTAAGGAAATAGACCGCCAGAATGAAGGAGATCACCGCTTCAAAAATACTCTTGGTCAGGTTGATAGAGGTGTTGACAATGTTGTTCAGGCTCTTGGGGAGCAGTGAACTGAGCGTGTCGAGGAGGTTGCCGCTGGAATTGATAAGACCCGATATGTCGAGGTTCATTTCCGAGGCGTATACATTCAGGCGGGCCAGCAGGCGCTGCATGGAACGGGCGTAGTTATCGAAGTTGCCTACGAACTGCACGATGCCGCTTATGACCTGCGGGATCAGAGAGACCAGGAGGATCAGGGAGACCAGCAGGAAAGAAAGGATCGCGCAAAAGACAGAGAGATTGCCGCGCAGCCGCTCCGAAGCCACGTTCGCAAAGAGATGTTTCTTATAAACATCCACAAGCGGGTTGAGGATATAGGCGATGATCGCGGCGAGAAAAATGGGAAACAGGAAGGCTCCCAGTCCCTGCAGAGCGCGCCCGATGACATCCAGATGCGTAAGGATCGAGAAGAGGACTACCGCGGAGCATGTCGCGATCGTGTATGCTACCCAGGGGGTGTTGAGATTGTTTTTATTAAATAGTTTCATGGCGCAGCCCTTCCCGAGGCGTGATTACATAAGCGTCAGGTGATAGTCCCTAATCCCTTGTCTGATACATGATCCTGCCGTATCCCTGCCAGACGACCCGATATTTCTGCTTTTCGCAGAGCTTGTTAAGATCCGATTTTTCTGAGAGGAGAACAAACTTGCTGCGGACGCCGCCCTCTGTCAGAAGTTTCTCCAGAACGGCGGTCTGGCACACATTCAGCGAAGTATAGGTCGGGAGCATATATTCCCACTGCAGGTTTTCGGATTCGGGAAGTTTGGCAATGGTATTGTCCCAGGGATCGTTTTCAAGGGGCAGGATCCCGCGGAATTCGGTCTTCAGCGCCTGCTCGTCCGCGGCGCTCAGCGTGCTGCTGTCGATCTGCGGCAGCCGGAAATTCTCCGGGGCCTTCACAACGAAGAAAGCCATTACCGCCAAAAGAGCGATCTCGCCGGCGACCCGCTCGAAACCGATCCTGTCCTCTCCGCCAAGTTCAATAAGAAGAAGGCCGTATGCCAATGTGACTGACAGCATCATGCGGTGCAGCTGCACGGGGCTGTACAGGACGACGTTGGCCTCGTAAATAGCCGCGCCTCCGAGAAGCATGAAGAAGATCACGGCGCAGCGGCCGTCTCTGTTCTTACTGCGCGCAAACAGCGAGCGTATGAGCAGTATCAGCAGCAGTAGAGACTGGGCAAAATATAGAAGAGGAATCCCGCCTGCCCACCGGCTGGCGGTCAGATAACCCTTGATCTCCCGCAGTGCATCCAGGTTGGCACGCAGGATCTGTTCAGCCATCTTGACAGGGGATCCGCTGCTGAGCAGCTGCTTCAGGGTTTCCGTCTGCGTGCTGTCGAAGAAATAGCGCGCGACGTTGTAGTTCGTAAAGAAAAAGAACAGGCCCAGAGACCCCGCCGCAGAGAGGGCGCAGAGCAGGAAGAAAAGCGCTTTGGCGCCGCCGGAGAGGGCGCTCTTTTGCCGGAATATCATATACAGGGGAATAAGGAGCAGCGGGAAATAATAGGGCCGCATCGTGTTCCAGAAAAAGACGATCAGGATCATCGCAAACAGAGCCGCCTTCTGAGAGGAGGCCGGGGCAAACGGATGCCTGATCATCCAGAGTACCAGCGCCGTAAACAGGATCAGGAAGAAGTTGTAACTGCTCTCCGACATTCCTGACCAGATGTAGCGCCCCGCCACAAGGTAGGTGACAAGAAAGAGTACGGTGAAAAAGCCCTCTTTCGCTCTGGGACGCACCAGAAGGACATAGAAGAGGCCTGCCAGCACAGCGAGGACAGCGTTGCTGTAGTAGATGAAGTTGTGGTTCTCGACGCCTGTAAAGAAGGACAGGACAAAATAGGGCAGGTAGGTAAATATATTGTAGGGCCCGTACGCCAGGTTCGCGGGCGCGTCCTCATTGAACCCGTACATACCCCTGGGGCTGAATTCATAGCGGAGAAGCCGGATCACGCGATAATAACCGACCTCGTCATTCCACGAAGTGTTCCAGGCGTCCAGCCTGAGGGCGGAAGTTCCGGTCAGGAGCTGCAAAAGAGCGGCGCTGATAAAGGGCGCGAGTATGACCAGGATCCAGAATAAGACCGCTGCCGGCCTGATGCGGCCGGTGGAAGAAGGGCGCGGGTCACCGGACGAATAATAAGACATTACAATACCTCCGTGATTATCATTAACTGCTTTTATTATACAACAGCATTACGCGCGGGCAAAAGCGGGAGGCACAAAAAGGGAGAATAGGAAGAAATAAAGTGCTGTATGGTCTGTCGAAAGAAGGAAAAAAGCGTATAATGGTAGCATATGCAAGTCTATGGACTTTTGACTCAGGAGGACGCTTTATGGAAAATATACAAAAGAGAAAGATCAGCGGGACAGGTTGGATCCTGATCGCGATAAGCCTGATGATCCTGTTCACCTGCGGTTTTCTCACAGCACTGGTAGGCATCGATTACGGTCCGCACGAAGAGATCGCCCTGAGCCTTACGCCCCGGGATCCCGTCGGCCTTTTCAAGGCCCATCCGGAGCCGCTCTGGCATCTGCTCACCTACGCGGCGGTGAAGATCCTTCACTGCAGAGTTGAGATAGCGGCGGGCCTTGTATCGGGATTATTAATTGTCCTGACTTATATCATTGCCTTCTCGGCAATACGCAGAACTGTGCCCGGCCTTGAATCCCATGAGATCGCCGGCCTTGATCTGGTTCTGCACCTTGTCGGCGCGGTCTATGTGCCCATGTTCAATAAAGAACCTTACCTTGGACAGGGCACTCCGAACATCTGGCACAATCCCACAACGATCGCGGTCAGGCCGATCGCGCTGCTGATCTTTGTACTGACAGCTTCTATAGTCATACAGGCTAAGAAGGAGGAATTTGAGAACAGCATCCCTGCAGGAAGGGCCGTACTTACGTCGATCCTGCTGATCCTCTCCTGTCTCGCGAAACCGAGCTTCGTCCAGGTATTTTATCCCGCGATCTTCACGCTGATGGTCATCTGGCTGATCATGTACAAGGGAAAGAACCTCAGAACGGCCATTCAGCTCATGCTGATGTGCCTCCCCTCTCTGGCGGTCATGATCCTTCAGTTCGTCATCGCTTTCTACGGCGGGAACTCTAAATCCGGCGGCATAACGCTCGCGCCATTCGTGGTGGCGGGCGCGAGGACGCCTTCCATTGCGATCTCCATGCTGCTTCTCCTGGCATTCCCTCTCCTGATGCTGATCCTTTCGGCGATCAGAAAGAGTGTGACCTGGGGCGATATTTTCGCATGGCTGATGCTCTTGTGGGGACTTGTGTGGAGACTGTTCCTGGCTGAAAAGGGAGAGAGGACTTACCACGGAAACTTCTCGTGGGGGTACATGCTGGCGGTGTATCTGGTCTGGTATACTGCGGTCAGAAGCTACCTCAAGCTTTACTTCAGCGAGCAGATGACAGGCAACAAGAGAGGCGTCGGATTCGTGCTGGCGACCATTGTCCTGGCTCTTCATCTGGTATCCGGCATCTACTATCTGATCTATCTGATAGCGCTCGGGCATGGAATGTAAACTATAAAGGTATATGAATGTTTATATATTAAAAGGAGAATCGAAATGGCAATTTTCAAAGGCGCGGGTGTCGCTATTGTAACGCCCATGAAAGACAACGGAGAGATCAACTATGAAGTACTGGGCGCGCTGATCGAGGACCAGATCGCCGGCCACACAGACGCGATCATTATCTGCGGAACGTCCGGCGAGGCGCCGACTCTCGAGGACGACGAGCATCTGGAGGCGATCCGGTACACTGTTGAGAAGACAGCGGGCAGGATCCCTGTCATCGCCGGAACAGGATCAAACAATACCGCTCACGCGATCATGATGTCCAAAGAGGCTCAGCAGCTTGGCGCGGACGGCTGCCTTCTCGTGGCTCCCTATTACAACAAGGCGACACAGAACGGACTGTTCCAGCATTTCTCGGCAATTGCCGGCGCGATCGATATCCCCTGCGTCCTCTACAATGTTCCGTCCAGAACGGGATCCAACATCCTGCCCGAGACGGCAGTCAGACTTGCAAAGGAAGTAGACAACATCGTGGCGATCAAGGAGGCGTCGGGCAACATCAGCCAGGTCGCAAAGCTTGCGGCGCTCGGCGACGGCGTCATTGACATCTATTCGGGCAACGACGACCAGATTGTTCCGATCTGCTCCCTCGGAGGCATCGGCGTGATCTCCGTGCTCTCCAACGTGGCGCCCAAGGAGACTCATGACATGGTGGCGTACTGCCTGGCAAACCGCTACGACGAGGCCCGCAAGCTGCAGTTCAAGTCTCTTGACCTTGTGAACGCGCTGTTCTGCGAGGTCAATCCCATCCCCGTAAAGGCCGCTCTGTGCATGCAGGGCTACGCAGTGGGACGCCCCAGGCTTCCGCTGACGGAGATGGAGCCTGCGCATCAGGAAGTGCTTAGGAAAGCAATGATAGAATTCGGATGCCTGTAAAAAAAAGGGCTGCCGCATCAGCGCGGCAGCCCTTTTATTATCTCGCCTCCACATAATTGAAATACGCCCCTACCAGATTCGCCTCGCTCCCGTATCTGCACCTGACGATCTCCGTTTTGGGGAGTGCCGGGTCAAAATAGGGACCGGGATCACTGTAGATCTCGTCCAGACAGTCCCGAATGGTTTCAATAAGGATCGGCTGGCTGCTGATCCCGCCTCCTACGGCTACCTTCTCCAGATCCAGCAGAATCGTGAGATTCGCGATCTGCATAGCGACCTGCATGCAGAATCTGCGCAGGATCTTCAGGGACATCCCGTCGCCGGCGTTTACCTTTTCGAAAAACTGCCTGCCGGTTATGAGCGGATCGGTGCTGAAATCGACGAATCTGCGGTTGAGATCCAGAAGGCCCGTTGTGCTGCAGACCATGCCTACGGTAGTTCCCGGGTCATGCCAGTCTGTATTTGTGAGGCGCATGAAACTGAATTCTCCCGCCGTGAAGTGGCTTCCGTTCAGGATCTCTCCGTTAATGACCAGGCCGCCCCCGACGCCGGTTCCGATAATGTAGACGCTCGCGTTGCGGCAGCCTCTGAGGGCTCCGTCCCTGAGTTCCGCCAGCGCCGCGCACTTTCCGTCGTTGGCGATGTGAACCGGCACGCCGGTCCTCTCCGACAGCGGGCCTGCCACTTCTTTGCCATGGTTGTAGCGGAGAGCTCCGCCGCCCAGGCATCTGCCGTTTTCGCTGTCAATAAAGCCCGGAAGGCACATCGCGATCCCTTCGACTTTCCCCCTGTGGGGTTCATAGAGGCTGCAGAGCAGATCGAAAAACTCCTCCTGAGTGCTCATCGGAGTCGGCACGCTGCCTGCTTCTTCTCTCGCAAGTGATTCATCCATCACACAGTACTTGATCTCGGTTCCGCCCACGTCAAAAACCATCAGCTTCATAAAGACTTACTCCTTTTTATCCTTAAAGACAAAGAGTTTGCTGAAAACATAGTTCGCAATAGTGACCATCACCTGATCCAGGAGCTTTGCCACCTTGTCGTTCATTCCGAAAAGAGACACTGTCACGAACATGAAAACCATATCCATCACGAGAGTTCCCACTCTCGCCGTGACAAAAGCGCTTGCTTCTTTTACTATCTCCTTGCTCTTGCTCTCGAATACGAATTTCCGGTTCGCCCAGTAGGCGAAAGCCACTGCGCAGATCCAGGAGGCTATATTTGCGGCCTGCAGCTGAATAGGATTTTTGGGATTTAGGATCGTAAGGACCAGTCCGTAATAGACTGTCAGACTCACCACAGTGGTCAGCACGCCGACGATCAGGTAATTGATGATTTCCTTATACTTCAAATACAGTTCTTTGATCTTGTCCAATTTCTGCCTCCTGCTTAGTCAGTCTGTCTTCCGGAGAGGTGATCCGCCACATCTCCCTCCTGGGACTGCAGGAGCGAAAGCCTGATATTGCGGATCCCCATGCCTCCCAGCGCGTAGAATATCTTGAGATAAAAGGTAAAGCTCATGACAGACGGAAGTTCGACAGAGATCTTCTTCCACTCATTCTCCGCTCCGGACAGGGAGACTGTCTCGATGGCGTGAGAGCCGATCGATACAGACATCGGGATCTGAGCCAGGGCGTTGTCCAGCTCAGAGCGCACCTCCGCCTCAAGGAGATAGGTCCCTCTCTCCTTTATCTGCACTTCGATGATGTTCATGGAACCTTTGCCTGTCACGATCTTGTCCGCGGGAATCTCACAGCTCTTTTCCACCAGGACACTGACCGCCGCGCCGCCGCTGCGTTCCTCTTCTTCCCTTGCCTTTTCAAGGCTTCTGTCGAGGTCGGTCTCTCTTCCGTACATGCGCAGGTAAGCCGGCGTGTCGATGAGGAAGCGGCAAATGTTGCGGGCCGCTCTCTGAAGTTCTCCCCTTGTGATCCGTCCCTCGGCCAGCCCCTCGGCCGTATCGTCGCCGTTAGCGTTCTTTTCAGAACTGAAGGTAACCATATACAGGTCGTTCTGAGCCCTGATCATCGAGGATGTCTGTTTGATGCTCTCGGGTCCGTTCTCCTCGCTTCCGGCTGCCCACCAGTCAGTCATGACAATGCCGCCGAAGCCGAACTGTCCGCGCAGGATCGTCGTCAAAAGATCGTACTGGGAAGCTGTCCACGAACCGTTTACCGAACCGTAAGTGGTCATTACGGAGGTCGCCGCGCCTTCCCGTACCGCGATCTCAAATCCTCTCAGGTAGATCTCTCTGAGCGCCCTCTCGGAGATCACGCTGTCCGCCTTCATGCGGCGGTACTCCTGGTTGTTGGCGCAGAAATGCTTGATCGTGCCGGCCGCCATGCTCTCGCGCATGCCGCGCAGCTGCACTACCGCCATCTTTCCCGTCAGGAATGGATCTTCGGAAAAGTATTCGAAATTTCTGCCGTTCAGCGGATGCCTGTGAATATTCATGCCGGGTCCGAGCAGGGAATCGATCCGGTTCTTGCGCAGTTCCAGTCCTTCCCAGTTGTAGAGTTCCTTGACCACCACGTTGTTCCAGGTGCAGGCAAGGCAGGTGCCGGAAGGCATGGAAAACGCCTTCGTTCCGCTGTCCATACGGATCCCGCTGGGCCCGTCGGAGCAGCATCCGAGAGGTATGCCGAAGCCGAGCAGTCTGTCTGTGACGCCGCCGAAAGCCGCCGCAGTGCCGGGCGTGACTTTAGGGGAGCACATGCCCTCGCCCCTGGTGAGGCAGATCAGGTCTTCGTCGGTGAGCTGCGCAAGGAAGTCATCCATAGACACCTTGCCGTCGCCAACGTCGCAAAGCCGCCAGCCCTTGTCCCCCGTATAGGGAATCTCCGCCGGAAGTCTCTGCGCTCTTCTCTCAAGGGGCGGTACAGTCCTCAGCGGGACGGGCTCATAAGTCAGTTCATAAAGGTTTTCCGCGCCGTCCGCGTCTGTTTTCCGCGCGGGTCTCATTCTCTCAAATGCCCTGATCGGCGCCATCGCCTCCTCCAGCTGTTCGATGGGGGCTGTGCCGCTCAGCTTAAAACTTCCGCAGGGCTTTGTATCTCTCACGCTGCTGCCCAGGTGGAAGATATACTCGCCTTCCTCGAGGACCCAGCAGGACTTGTAGCCGGTCACTCCGCTGTCATCGTAACTTGCGATCGCTCTCACCGGCACCTTGAGACGCAGGTCCTGATACTGCCTGGGATCCAGAGTAATAGTCTTTCTGTAGGCGCACAGCACCCGTGCGGGTTTTCCGAGTTTGCCCTGGGGCGCCTCGCAGTAGATCTGCACCACTTCTTTGCCGGCGGCATCACCGGTATTCACGACTCTGACCCGGAAATTGATCGTGTCGTCCCCCGCGCTCTCCATTCCGAGCCCGCGGACTTCAAAGTTTGTATAGGAGAGTCCGAACCCGAAGGGATAGAGGACTTTCTCCTTCGCAAATGTTTCAAAATATCGATACCCCACATAGATATCTTCTGTATAGAAGTTCCTGTCGGGATCTCCGAAGTTCCTGTCAGAGGGATAGTCGCTTATATTATACGCGATCGTATCCGTCAGCTTGCCGCTGGGAGAAACCTCTCCCGTCAGCACGTCCAGAACGCCGTTTCCGCCCTCCTGGCCGCCCTGCCATATGTAGAGGACCGCTGCCGGGCGATATTTTGCCACCCATTTCATGTCAATGATATTTCCGACATTGAGAAGGACAATGGTACGGGGGAAAGCCGCGCAGACTCTCTCCAGCATCGTCTCCTCCTGCCCCGTGAGGTAGTAGCTGCCGCCCTCGGGTTTATTGTCCTGGTCCTCGCCGGCGGTCCTGCCGATGATCACCACTGCGGCGTCAGCCTCTCCGGCCGCTGCGCGCACAAGCTCCTCTGAGGGCTCCATCTCCTCCTGGAACCACGGCTCTGTTCCCCATCCGCAGCCCTCGTCGAAGGGATGATCCGGAAGCCACTGTTCATAGGCTTTTTCGAGGGAAGGGGCAAGCACATAAGCTTCCCTCTCAAGAATTGCTTCCCTGACTCCGGTCACATATGTCGTGTTTACCATGCCGCCTGATCCGGTGCCGCTCTTGTAATACCGGAACTGGCTGCGCCCGAACAAAGCGATCCTGCTGCCTTTTGCCAGAGGGAGCGCATTGTCCCTGTTCTCAAGCATGACGATTCCTTCCGCCTGGGCTTTGCGGGCAACTGAAGCATAGACCTGTGTGTTAAATACTGATTCGCTCATGTCTGGATCCTTTCCGGCATCTCTCTCCCGTCAGTCCTCAACCATGGAGAGGGAGATCCTTTTCTTGGCGGCGTCGACGCCGAGTACTGTCACTTCTACCACATCCCCCACGCGAACGACTTCCAGGGGATGCTTGATATATTTTCTGCTCATTTTGGAGATGTGGACCAGTCCGTCCTGGTGCACGCCGATATCCACAAAGGCTCCGAAGTCCACGATGTTGCGCACGGTCCCTTTCAATTTAAGGCCGGGCTTAAGGTCCTCCATGGACAGCACATCGCTGCGAAGGACCGGTGCGGGCATCTCCTCGCGGGGGTCTCTGGCGGGCTTTTCAAGTTCCTGAAGGATATCCCGGAGCGTCGGTTCGCCTATCCCGAGTTCTTCTGCCTTCTTCGCCGGATCCTTCACCATCCGGGCCGCCGCCTTGAAGGACTCCCTGTTCATCGAAAGGCCCATACTCTTCATCAGTTCTTCCACCGCCTGATAGCTCTCCGGGTGCACGGACGTCTCATCGAGGGGCTGGGATCCTCCCCGGATGCGCAGGAATCCCGCGCACTGCTGGAAAGCCTTGGGTCCGAGTCCCGCGACCTTAAGAAGCTCTTTTCTATTGCGGAAGGCACCGTTCTCCTCGCGGTAAGAAACGATGTTTTTGGCCACCGTCTTGCTGATGCCCGATATATAGGACAAAAGAGAGAAGGAAGCCGTGTTAAGATCCACGCCGACTCTGTTGACACACTTTTCCACGACGCCGGTGAGGGCGCTGTCCAGCTTTTTCTGGTTCATGTCGTGCTGATACTGGCCCACGCCGATCGCTTTGGGATCGATCTTGACCAGTTCCGCCAGAGGATCCTGAAGTCTTCTGGCAATAGAGGCCGCGCTTCTCTGCCCTACGTCAAACTGCGGAAATTCTTCCGTCGCGAGCTTACTGGCGCTGTATACGGACGCGCCGGCCTCGTTGACGATCACGTACTGCAGCGGCTTCTTCTGCTCTTTAATGAATTCTATGATCACCTGCTCGGACTCCCTCGAAGCGGTGCCGTTGCCGACGCTGATCACGGATACGTTATATTTGCTTACAAGTTTTTGCAGCTCCTGCCTGGCCTCCCTGACCTTATTCTGCGGCGCTGTTGGATAGATCACTTTTGTATCGAGGATCCTCCCGGTGGGGTCCGCCACTGCCAGCTTGCAGCCGGTGCGGAAAGCAGGGTCCCAGCCCAGGACCACCTTGCCGGCGATGGGCTGCTGCATCAGAAGCTGCTCGAGGTTTGAAGCGAACACGCGGATCGCTCCGTCCTCCGCATCTTCTGTCAGCTGATTTCTGATCTCCCTCTCTATGGCGGGCGCGATCAGCCGGTCATAGCTGTCTTTTACTGCCGCTTTGATATAGGAAAAGGCGTCCGGATCCGGATTCTTTGCTCCGCGGGTCACCTGTCTCTCAAGATAGAAGAGAATGTCGTCTTCGGGCGCCGCTATTTTGACCGAGAGAAAGCCTTCCTTCTCGCCGCGGTTGATCGCGAGGACCCTGTGCCCCGGGATCCTGCGGACCGCCTCCTCGTACTCGAAATACATCTCGTATACGCCCCGCCGCTCCTTTAGTTTGGCAGGCGTCTTTTCATCCGTCTCCGCGTCGTCCTTCGTCTTCTTGCGTACCTTTTCCGCCGTGACCACGGTTCCCCTTGCCTGAGTCTTCTCCCTGATCCACGCCCTGAAGCGCGCCTCGTCGGAGATCTGCTCAGCGATGATATCCATCGCTCCCGCGATGGCCTCGTCGGCGTCCTTTACCTCTTTCTCCTCATTGACATAACGGGCCGCCTCTCCGCGGACGTCGCTCCCCGGCTTTAACGCCAAAATATAGTCTGCCAGGCCCTGCAGCCCCTTCTCCTTCGCTATACCTGCGCGCGTCCTTCTCTTGGGCCGGTAGGGAAGGTATAAGTCCTCCACTTCCACCAGAGTCTGCGCCGCTTCAATGGACGACTTCAGCTCTTTTGTGAGCTTTCCCTGAGCCTCTATGCTCTCCATGACCTTGCTCTTGCGCTCTTCAAGAGAACGCAGGTAGGCAAGGGACTCTCCGAGCTCGCGGAGCTGCTCGTCAGTCAGAGTTCCCGTCGCTTCCTTTCTGTATCTGGCGATAAAGGGAATCGTGTTTCCCTCGTCGATGAGCTTTACAGCCGCCTCCACCTGCCAGTTCTTTACTCCCAGTTTCCCGGCGATCGTTTCAATGATCTGCATTTGATCTTATGCTCCTTTACTGATAGATACTCCTATCATAATAACATACTTAAGCGTTTTCGCCATTGCCATTCTTCAGCGGAGCGCAGTTCTCTTTTTTTATACTTTATAATGTGATAAGATACACTGAAGATATTTCCGCCGGAGGTCTGTTATGAAAACTTCAACTATAAAAAACAGGGTATCTTACTACTTCAGATTTACACTTCTTTTTCTGATCACCGCGCTCATCATTTACGCCCCCTTTATCCTCACGCAGAAGAGTTTTGTCTGGGCTCATGACTCCTACACGCAGCATCTCAAGGCAATGATCTACATTTCAAGGTGGTATCGTCAGACTTTGAGATCACTTGTCAAATTTGATTTTAAGGCGATCTCCACGTATTCCTTCAGCATTGGATACGGTTCGGACGCTATGAGCACCCTCGCCTACTACGGCGTGGGCGATCCCTTTTATCTGCTGAGCGCCCTGGTGCCCGCCAAATACATCTATCTGTTCTACTGCCTGCTGATCCCGGTCAAGAATTACTGCTCGGGTCTTGCCATGTCCGCGCTCTGCCGCTTCCGCTGGCCCTCGCCGGAACATGACAAGGGATGCCTCGCCGGCTCCCTGATCTATACCTTCTGCGGATTCGCGCTGATAACCTGCTTCGGTCAGCCGATCTTTCTGAGCGCGATGATCATCTTCCCCCTTGTTCTTCTGGGGATCGAGAAGATCCGCGACGGCAAAAGACCCTGGGCATTTATCATTTCCATCTTTCTTGCGACCGTGAGCAACTTCTATTTCATCGTCAGCATCGTGGTCATGGCCGTAATGTACGCCTGCTTCCGCTATTTCCCCATTGCCAGGGGACAGTTCAAGCGCCGCTTTGCCGAGATCGGCGTCATGTTCGCGGCCGGCACGGTCGGCGTCGCCATGGGAGGAGCGATCCTGCTCCCTATGGCCATAACGGTCCTCGGCAACAAGCGCGTTGCTCTCAAGCCGGCCATCAACCTTTTCTATGAGGCCCGCTCCTGCCGCATGCTGCCTCTGGATTTCCTTGCCTGCAATGAAGTGCAGTACGGCGCTCTGTGCTACGCGGGAACCGCGCTCCTGTGCGTATTCCTGCTCTTTAGCGCAAAGGGCTTTATCAAGCTGCGCCTTCAGTTTCTTCTGTACTCGGCGCTCCTGTTCATCCCCGCTTTCGGCTATCTCACCAACGGCTTTTCCTATCCGATCAACCGCTGGTGCTGGGCTTACTCCGCCCTGGTCGCAATGCTGGTCGCTGAGCTGTGGCCCCTGCTCTTTGCGCTGACCCGCACTCAGAAAAAAGTGATGGCAGTCGGTTTTACTCTCTATTTTGCCGTGTGCTTCTTCCTCTCCTATGAGCTGGAGATCAATTTCCTGATGCCGGTCATCTTCACCGGCTTCACGCTCTTCCATCTCTTCCTTGCACAGAGATCGGAATTCGCCGCGGAGGGAGCCGGCGGTTTAGAAGATCCCGAGGCTGATGCGCGCCGCCGGGCAAAAAGGGTTCGCCGCGCGGAGCGGGGGATCCTCCTTCTCACTATCGCGGGAATCTGCATCAACGGCATCTGCGAGAACGACCCTCGTTTCAGCGACAGGATCGAGAATTATAAGGAACTGGACTGCCTGGCCCCCTTCAGGACAGGACTGGGCGCTTCTCCGGCAAATGACAGGAACATGTGGCTCAACGACACTTCCCAGATCTCCTCGACTATCGGATTTGACGGGGTATCTTTCATCAGAGTATCCAACACAGAGCCCGGTTTCTGGTACCAGAATACCTCTATGCTGAGCGGGCTTTCCTCAACGCAGTCTTTCTGGAGCGTCAACAGCCCCTATGTCCTGGAATACCTGGATTCTCTTGCTGTCTCCGATGTGAACAATAACGCCTGGCAGTTCACGAACCTCGACAACCGGGCGATCCTCAATGAGCTGGCTTCCGTGAGTTACCTCTACTGCATGCACCCGGAGAAACTCCCGACAGGATACTCAGACGAGTCTCTGGATCAAAACACAGCCAACTCCGTTTATCAGAATCTGAGCCCTCTCCCCCTGGGATATACCTACGACCGCACGATCAGCCGGGAGCAGTTCGATACCCTCACTCCGGCCCAGAGACAGGAAGTCCTCCTCACTCACGCTGTAACTGATCAGCCCGGAGGCCTGCAGGACAGCCGGTCTATCGAAGAGATCGCCGCCGGTCTTGACTGCAGCAACGTTCCTTTTAAGAGCGAGTGCCTTCACAGCAGCGTTGTGCAGACAGATGATCGCACCTTCGTCGTGACCGAGGAAGGTTCCCAGGTGAAGCTGACTTTTGATCCGATAACTTCCGGCGAGTGCTATCTCTTGATGAAGAACATCGGGTACCGGGAGACCAATCTTCTCGATCTCTACTCCGACGATAAATCCTGCGACCCGGCGGATCAGTTCACTCCGGAGATGTTCAGTGCCCTGACTCCTTACGAGCGGTATAAGATCCGGGTTATGGTGTACAATTCCCGCCCTGCCTCAAACGTAAAGATCAGCGCGGACTTTATGAGCGGAGAAAATGTGCTCACGAGCAACGAAGTCAATTATATCCTTCCGGGAGACGAGCAGTTCTACTCGGGACGCCAGGATTTCCTCCTCAACTCCTACACGGTCAGGGAGGGGATCGATTCCATTGTGGTCACATTCCCCAGAGCCGGCGTTTACCACTTCGACGAGTTCTCTGTGATCTCGGAGCCTCTGACCGGCTACCAGGACAAAATAGCGAAGCTCGGCGCCGAGTCTCTCGAGAATGTAAATATCTCTCAGAATAAGAGCAGTTACGTCTCTTCGGGCGTCACAGGAGAGATCACTGTCTCTGACAACAAGCTCCTGTGCCTTACGGTTCCTTATTCCACCGGCTGGAAAGCATATGTTGACGGAACCCCGGCAGTGATCGAAAACGTGAATCTCATGTTCAGCGGTCTGTGGCTCACCCCGGGCCGGCACACCATCGAGCTGCGCTACGAGACTCCCGGTCTTCTCTACGGCCTGTGCCTCTCCGCCGCAGGCCTGCTTCTGTTCCTGTTCTGGGTGATCATGACCCGCCGCTCAAAAAAGCGCGAACCGCAGGCTGAATTCGAAGAATCTCTTGAATCCGAAGAATCCTTTGCAGCGCCGGTGGATGAGATCCCCGCCGAAGAACCTGCTGAGAACCTGCTGAAGTTCCTTCAGCAGATATCCCCACCGGGGAGGAAACAGCGGAGAATCCTGACAAAAAGCCTTTGGTATGATAAAAAATAAGGGCTGCCGTGTTACGGCAGCCCCTTTTTTGTGCTCATTTATTGAATTCAGTCTTCTATGATCCTTGTCGCCCACACGGCGTTATCACCCAGTTCTTTCGTGATGATGCCGTACTGGCTGCTGTACGCCTCGACCGTCTTGCCGTCTCCCGCGTACATGGCGACGTGGAATACATATCCGTTTCTCGCAAAGAAGATCAGGTCTCCCGGCGCCGCGTCGCTCACCGGAATCTGTGTCCCCACGCGGGACTGCGCCTCAGCCACTCTGGGAAGTTTGTATCCGAACAGACCGTACAGCGTCTGTACAAATCCGGAACAGTCAGCTCCATGCGTCAGGCTGGTCCCGCCCCATACGTACGGATTTCCGACGCACGAGAGCGCTTTCTCCAGGATCTTCTCCCTGACCTCGTTATATTTTGCCCCCTCCTTGACAGAGTTCAGGCTGTAGTAGATCGCCTTGTTCTCCTTGGGCGTGATCACTTCTTTCGCCGTACTGAACGAAGATTCACCTTCTTCGTCGATCTGCGCCTGTACGGAATTACTGCGGTCCAGTTCCGCAGAAGGGATAAATCCGCGCACGTCTCCGGACTCAACGAACAGCCATCCGTCATCCGCCTCTTCGATCACGTAGACGAGGTTTCCTTCTTTCAGGCTTCCCACTGTGCGGGCGTCTTCTCTTCTCTCCTCCATGATCCCCGCGTCAGACTTTGCCAGGGCAGCTTCGGCTTTGATCACGACTTCGCGCGTTGTGATCCTGCGGAACGCGTACGCCTCATTCTCATAGTAGGGGACAGTGTCCTGGGCTGTGAAGAAATAAGTCTCTTTGGATATCCCTTTGGGAAGCAGCGCTGAAATGCGGGCCGCCTGTTTCTCAAGACGTTCCAGGAGTTCCTGCGCCTCCTCTCCGCGGATCAGATCCTCCTCGCGGACAAATCCCCTCGCTTCTCCGGATTCCACATAGATCCAGCCGTTATCCTCATTCTCCAGCTCAAAGAGAATGCCGTTTCCGGCAATAGTACCGACGACCCTGGACCCCTTGTCCTGCTCCTCGTAAATATCCATTTCATGCGAGCTGAACGCATAAACTTTGTCAACAGTCGTGAAGCGGAAATCCTTACGGATCTCCGGAAGATCTGTCACAATGTGCTGCTGGGCGATCAGTTCCTCGTTGGAACCTTCGTGTTCTTCGGCCTGTTTGTAGCCCTCCGGCTGGTCCATCTCGCCCACCTTGACGGGCTCGATCACCGCGGCTATTTCCGACGTCGCTCCGGTACTGCCTATCGCAGCGGCAGTCTTACCTGTACTGCTTCGCGCCGAAGTCTCTCCATCGCCGGCCGCGATCTCCTCCGAAGTATACCCTTCAGAAGTGTTTCCCGTATAGCCTCCCGTCGTGCTTCCGCCGTCGCTATCACCGGTCGTTCCGGTTCCATCCCCGCCGCCGTTGTCATCGCCGCTTCCGCCGTCATCCGACTGCGCGGGACTGCCGCCTCCGCCGGTTCCCGAGTTGTCTTCGCCGTTTCCGTTATTCCCGCCGCCGTTGTCGACTACAGACGGCGTATCAGGTTCCGGGGCAGGATCCGGCTCGGGTTCAGGTTCAAGTTCCGGAGCAACTTCCCCGCCGTCGGTGCTAAGGCCATCCATTTCACCTGCGTACACTGTATAAGAGGGCACAGACGCTGTACCGGACATTATCATGAAAGACAGGAACAGGATTCCCCATCGTCTGATCAACTCTCTCTTCTTCACAATGCCTCCAGTCTTGTTCAAAGAATTACAAATTGTGCAGTTCTTTTTTACATATAATTACGCACGTATTCATTGTATACCATTCCCATGTTATACAATCGTCAAAATTATAGCACCAGTCTCATTTTTTGCCAAGACAGAAGAAATAAGGTGACTATGGCTGGTCCATATTTTGACTGCAAAGCATCAGATCTTGAGAAATCTCAGCGTCGTTGTGAAGGTGCCGCCGGACTCCTCCGCGCTGTAGTCCCCGTTCATCTCCTCCATCAGCCTTTTGCTTATTCGGGATCCGAATCCCGTGCTCTCAGTTTTTTCCCCCTCGAATATCCGGACCCTGTTGACCGCCGTGACCTCCACATATTTGTCCCGCTCTCTGCAGCAGACCAGGACTTCGTCCTCCTTGCTCGCGTATTTGATGATATTGGTCATGAGATTCCCAAATACTCTGCCGACCGCGTCTCTCTGCACCAGAATTCTGCTGTGCCCGAAGCTGATCTCAGACCGCACAAAGAATCCCTCTCTCTCAAGGCCTGAATTGATATCTCCCAAAAATCCGCGCAGCACCTCGTAAGCCGGCTCCTCCGTTTTTTCCATTTGGAAATAATCCTGCATCGTTGTGTAACTGTAATTCTGGTCCAGGAGATTTTTGAGTCTCGCGCTCTTCTCTCTCGCTCTTGCCAGATAAAGTTCTGCTGTTGTCTCCCTGCCCTCGATCTCCTTCTGCGCGAAATCCAGATACATGATCAGAGATGTGAGCGGCGTTCTCAGGTCATGCGCGATCTCGGCGAGCGTGAGGCGGCTGTTCCTTTCGAGCTGCTCTATCATCGCCATCTGGTTCAGCATGCTCTTTCTGAATTCGTTGACGCTCTCCGCCAGCATCGTGATCTCATCGTTCCCTTTTACAGTGATCTCCTTTGTCAGGTCGCCGCCCTCAAGAACATGGATCTCCTCGTTGATCAGATGGATATACTCGATCTTTTTGCGGACCCCTAAGATGACTATACCTATAAAGAGTATTGTGGTGGCGACGATCTCTGCGCCCTTTGCCTTTCCATACATATGATAATATGGATAAAAAACAACGTCCGCGTACACATCTTCAAATCGGACCTGACGGGCTTTCTCCTTTTCCTGTTCCGATTCTTCCATCTTATACTGCCTATTTTCCATATCAAAAATAGAGCTGAATACGAGGTGCCCGTCTACGAACACTTCAATATCCACCTCTCCTTTTCTGCACCATCTCCACAGCGCTTTTCTGCTATCCGGCCCCAGCCGGTTCTCCCTGATATATGTCTCCAGCTCGCTCACGATCTTTTCATCGGTCTTAGCGTCGCTGATCTTTTCAATGATGAAATTACTGATATTATAACTGAGGAAAAAAAAGCAGACCGACGCTATAAAAGCTATCGCGATCAGGCCTGCGAAACTCCTCATGCTCGATTTTCTATTCACTTACGAACCTGTAGCCTCTCCCCCACTCCGTGCGGATATAGACCGGTTTCTTCGAATCGTCCTCAATTGCCATCCGCAACCTCCGGATATGGACCATGACCGTATTATTGGCGTCATAAAAATACGGCTTTTCCCAAACACTTTCATATATATTCTGAATCGAAAAGATCTTATTCCGGTACTGCATCAGCAGTTTGAGGATCCTGTATTCGATATCAGTCATACTGATCTGCTTCCCGTCCTTGAGCACTTCGTTAAAATCCTCGCTCACGCGGAACCGTCCCACTTCCATATAGTGATCCCGGGGCTCATTCTGATCCTTTCCCCGATAATTCTCATAGCGTCTGAGCAGCGCCCGGATCCTTGCCCGCAGTTCCTCCTGAAAAAAGGGCTTCACAAGATAGTCGTCCCCGCCGGCCTCCAGGCCTTCGGTCTTGTCCTGCACCCCCGTCTTCGCTGTCAGGAACAATACCGGCGCCAGCGATTCCTGCCGGATCCTGCGGCATACCGTGAACCCGTCCATATCGGGCAGCATTACATCCAATATTATCAGGTCCGGTCTCTTCGCGATATCCTCGATCGCCTCTTTCCCGTTCGTCGCCTTGAGTACCTTAAATCCCTCTCTCCCAAGCATAATGGTGACCACTTCCATAATATCGCGGTCATCTTCTACGATCAAAATAGTGTCCTTCATTGATGCCCCTTAAGACTCTTTGAATTCTCAAACTTTGCAAATCTTGTCAACGTCAATTATACCTTAAATACATATGTAATTCCACCCATGAGAAAAGGGGTGCCGAACGATCTGCCCAACACCCCTTTTCAATGATTCTTGTCCAATGGATTGTACCTCCGTTTTCAAAAAACTTTCTTGATTAGGAAATATTCAGTTGTACTTTGGACCGTACCTCCTTTGGATTATTTGATACTTTCATTATACTCACTTTTCAACAATTGTCAATCAATGGCGAGATTTTATTAATATTTTCTGATTTTTCAGTAAATTACAGGCAATTCACGACCGGTATCGGATCCCGGTTCCTCATAACAGCAAAAACGCGAAGAGAGCTGCGCTCTCTCCGCGTTAATAATCCTGCTTATTCCCGCAGTTCCCATATTCGGGTCATCTCTCATCTCTTGTTGCTGCGTCTCCAGATGTGCATCTTCTCCGCCTCCGCGATAAGCTGGTCCCTGAACTGCGGATGCGCGATATTGATCAGATCCTCTGCTCTCTGCCAGCTTGTGCGGCCCTTCATCATGGCAATGCCGTACTCTGTCACGATATACATGGAGTTGGCGCGCGTATCGGTCACGATACTGCCGTTAGCCAGCGTGGGACGGATGCGGCTGACGAGATTGCCCTGCTTGTCCGTGAAGGTGGAGGACATGCAGATAAAGGACTTGCCGCCCTTCGACGCATAAGCGCCGATCACGAAATCGAGCTGTCCGCCTGCGCCGGAGATGTTCTTGGTTCCTGCGCTCTCTGCGTTGATCTGTCCGAACAGGTCGCAGTCGACGGCATTGTTAATGGAGATGAAGTTGTCCAGCGCGCCGATCTGCTTCACGTTGTTGACATAGTCAACGGAAGCGCTCATGCACTCGGGGTTTCCATCCAGATAGTCGTACATCTTCTTCGTGCCCGCGCCGAAAGCATAGGTCTGCAGGCCTCTGTTGATGTTCTTGTGCGCGCCGGTAATCTTGCCGGCTTCCGCCATATCCACGAACGCGTCGACATACATCTCCGTGTGGATACCCAGATCCTTCAGGTCGGACTCGGCAATCATCTTGCCGATGGCATTGGGCATTCCGCCGATGCCCAGCTGCAGGCAGGCGCCGTTGGGAATTCTGTCGACGACCAGCTGCGCGACGGCCTTGTCGACGTCCGTTCCGGGTTTTGCCGGAGGCATCGCGTCGATCGGTGTGTTGTCGCCCTCGACGATCATGTCGACGTCGCTGATGTGCACATAGGCAGTTCTGTCGCCCAGGCAGATCGGCATGCTCTCGTTGACTTCCACGATGACCTTCTTGGCCATCTGCACCACTGCGTAAGTGTGGCTGGCGCTGGGTCCGAGGTTAAAATAGCCGTGTCTGTCCATGGGACCGACCTGCATGATCGCCACGTCCAGAGGGTCCTCTCTGTCCAGATAGTAGCGGGGAAGCTCGGAATACTTCACGGGGCCGTAAAAGCTCAGCCCGGTCGTCGCTGCCTTTCTCTCTACGCCGTTCATATGCCAGCTGTTCCAAGTGAAGTGCTCCTGGGGATTCTCTATTTTGAAAATCTCAGGGGCGTGCATCAAAATACCGCCGTAGATCTTCACATCGTGCATCTCGGGCATTCTCTTGGCGAGTTCTCTGTCCACCGCGACGTTCGTTGTGGCGCACCAGCCGTAATCGACCCAGTCGCCGTCCTGAATCACTGCCGCAGCCTGCGCGGCTGTCACCAGTTTCTGCTTATATTCTTCCGCATAACCCATATTTCTTCCTCCGATCTTGATTTAACCTTGACAGCATTATTTCGGCACAGGTTTTACTCAACTTCCGCGCCAAAATATCGTATAGTGGTATTATACAACAACTGCCTGTTTAATTCATCAAAGAATAGTATTGACAGTTCTGATTAGATTGTGTAAAATCTATTTGTAAGCAACCAAAATAAATGAAAATTAACATATAGAAAGGAGATACCCATGGTAAACAGATTTGATGAGAGTAATTTTGACGCTGAGGTCCTTCAGAGCGATCTTCCCGTTTTTGTAGACTTCTACGCAGACTGGTGCGGCCCCTGCAAGATGATGAGCCCTGTCATTGACAAGCTGGCAGAGGAATATGAAGGAAAGATCAAGGTCGGCAAGGTCAACGTCGACGAGTGCGGCGATCTCGCGCAGAAATACGGCATCATGAGCATCCCGAACATGATCTTCTTCAAGAACGGCCAGCCCGTCGACCGCGTCGTAGGCGCGATCCCGAAGCCCGCTATGAAGGATAAGTTTGAGAAAAACATCTGATCCGCATTATGCTGATAAGCTGTAAGCAAGGAGAATCTTATGTATGACCTGATCATCATCGGCGCAGGCCCCGCGGGCCTTTCTGCCGCTATTTACGCCTCAAGGGCGAGACTGAACGCCATTGTCATCGAGCAGAACTATGTCAACGGCGGCCAGATCATCGATACCTACGAGATCGACAACTATCCCGGCCTTCCGGGTCTCTCCGGCATGGACCTGGCCATGAAGATGGCCGAACACGCCGAGAAACTCGGCGTTACGACCGTCAACGGATTTGTGCAGAGCCTCGACCTCACCGGTCCGGTCAAGAAAGTGATCACCGATGAGGACACCTATGAAGCTAAGGCAGTTATCATCGCCTCCGGCGCCACTCACAGCAAGCTCGGCGTTGAAGGAGAGAACCAATACGGCGGCATGGGAGTCTCCTATTGCGCCACATGCGACGGCGCCTTCTACCGCGGTAAAGATGTGCTGGTGGTCGGCGGCGGAGACGTCGCTGTCGAGGACGCCATCTTCCTTGCGCGCGGCTGCAATAAAGTTTATGTCTGCCACCGCAGAGATGAGCTGCGCGCCGCGAAGATCCTGCAGGAGAATCTCCTCTCCCTTCCCAACGTGGAAATGGTCTGGAATTCCAACCTGAAGTCCATCACCGGAGGCATGAAAGTCGAAAAGGCCACTGTCGTCAACAAATTTGACAAGAGCGAGCGCACCATCCCCGTCTCCGGCGTATTCATCGCCGTAGGCATCACGCCCCGCAGCGAATTCGCCCGCAACCACGTCGCCATGGACGAGAAGGGCTACATCATCGCGGACGAGACCGGCGCCACTAATGTGCCCGGCGTCTTCGCAGCAGGCGATGTGCGCACCAAGCAGCTCCGCCAGGTCGTGACCGCTGTCGCCGACGGCGCCAACGCTGTCACCAGCGCTGAGAAATACCTGCTGACTTTATAAAATACAATGACTTGCAAAAAGAGCCCCGCAGTTCCCTGCAGGGCTCTTTTAACATGCCTTCAATATTACGGGCTTTTCAGCTTCTCTCAGCTCTGAATCCTTCAAGGATCTGCATGCCGGCCGAGCAGCCGATGCGGGACGCGCCGGCTTCGATCATGGCCTTGCAGGTCTTCCAGTCGCGGATGCCGCCCGCCGCCTTAACTTCTACATCATCGCCGACAACCTGCTTCATGAGAGCTACATCTTCGACGGTGGCGCCGCCTGTGCCGAAGCCGGTGGATGTCTTGATGAAATCAGGCTTCGCGCGCAGCGATATTTTGGCCAGATGCTCGATCTCAGATTTCTCGAGATAGCAGTTCTCAAAGATTACCTTAGAGAGCACGCCGGCTGAGCGGCAGATATCCGCGATCGTTGTCATCTCGCGCTCGACATAGTCCCAGTTTCCGTCCTTGACTGCAGTGATGTTCGTCACATAGTCGATCTCATCCGCGCCCTGGGAGATCGCCATAAGGACCTCGGTGCCCTTCTCCTCGATGGTATTCTGCCCCAGAGGGAAGCTGATGCAGGGACCTACGTGCACGTTGCTGCCCTTCAGGATCCAGCTGGCAAGGCGGGTGTGAAGGGGATTGATCGCGACCATCCGAAAGCCGTATTCCTTGGCCTCCTCACAGAGCTTGGTAATGTCCGCTGTGGTGGCAAAAGCCTTCAGATTAGTGTGATCAAACATGAAACACAAATCTTTCTCTGTCAGTTTGCTGATATCTATCATTTCTATTCCTTTCCTCCGGGCGCATCCTGTGCGGGCGGAATTGTGATCGCTTCCTTGAACTTCCTCGCAGTCTGTGAAATAATTTTAACAGATTTATGGAGGGTATACCTATGGCTAATTATGACAAAAAAGTGCTCGATTGTTTTATCGCGAACCAGCTGCAGCTTTTCCCCGAGAAAGTCGCCGAGACTCATGAAGAAGCAGACGAATTTCTGGAGATGATGTTCGCCGTTGTCGTCAAGGGTAAACGGGCTGTCCGCAAATATTTTGAAGAGACAGGCGTCGACATGACCGGCGAAGATATCATGCAGGCCTCCGAGGTCTTTGATGTCGGTGACGGCAGATACCTGATCGTCGAGGGCTGAGCCCGCATGGCCCGATATCCGGTCAGGCTCCAAACACTTCTTCCGCATAGTGCACCGTTGCCATTGCGTCCTTCGCGTAGCAGTCCGCGCCGATCGCGTCCGCATATTCCTGCGTCATCACGGCGCCGCCCACCACCACTCTGGTGTCGGGCTTTTTTTCGCGCAGGAGACGGATCGTCTCCTCCATGCTCACGACCGTCGTAGTCATGAGCGCGCTGAGACCTACCAGTTTTATATTCTCTCTGACTGCCGTGTCAACAATGACCTCCGGCGGCACATCTTTGCCCAGATCCAATACCTCGTAGCCGTAATTTTCCAGCATTACTTTGACAATGTTCTTTCCGATGTCGTGGATATCGCCCTTGACCGTGGCAAGAACGATCCTTCCCTTTACCTCCTGGGGCTGTCCCTTGAGGTATTCCTTCACCACTTCAAAAGCAGCCTTAGCGGCTTCCGCGCTCATCAGAAGCTGCGGCAGAAAGACCGTTCCGGCTTCAAATCCTTTTCCCACCTGATCGAGGGCGGGAATCAGGTCCCGGTCGATCAGATCCAGCGCAGCCGTATCCTTTAGCGCGATCCTCGCCGCTTCTGCCGCGCTCTGTGCCATTCCCCTCAGAACGCTCTCTTTGAGGCCCATAGAACCGTTCACCGGGCCGCTTGCCGCTGCTGCTGCCGTCTCTTTGACTGTTCTCTCCGCAGGAGCCCTGTCGCTGGTCCCCGCATAGGCCTCGATAAACTGCATGCACTGAGGATCAAGTCCCGCCAGCGCGCAGTAAGCCCTGTAAGCTTCCATCATCTCCTCGTTTCCGGGATTCATGATCGCCGCCGACAGGCCGCTCTGCAGCGCCATCGCGAGGAAATAGGAATTGATCACCGCTCTTCTGGGAAGTCCGAAGGAAATATTGGACACGCCGAGGATCGTATGCCCGTGCAGCTCATCTCTGACTCTCCGAAGCGTCTCCAGCGTCACCAGGGCGGAAGTGTTGTCGGAAGAGATCGTCATGGCAAGGCCGTCGATCACAATGTCCTCCCGGGGAACGCCGTATCTGTCCGCAGCCTCATAGATCCTGCGGGCGATGCGGATCCTGCCCTCCGCGTCGGAGGGAATCCCGTCTTCGTCGAGGACCAGCGCCACAAGGACGCCGCCGTACTTCCGTACAAGAGGAAAAACTGTCTCGATGCTCTCTTTTTTGCCGTTGACCGAGTTGACCATAGGCTTTCCGTTATAGATGCGCATGCTCCGCTCAAGCGCGGCCGGATCCGTGGTGTCGATCTGCAGCGGCAGCGCGAGCACGCTCTGAAGCTTTTGAACAACTTCCGACAGCATCTGCGGCTCATCGATCTCGGGAAGTCCGACGTTCACATCGAGGATATGGGCGCCGCTGTCCTCCTGCCGAAGTCCCTCTCTGAGGATATACTCGATATCATTGTCCCGAAGGGCCTGCTTGAATTTCTTCTTGCCGGTGGGATTGATGCGTTCTCCGATGATCACGGGCTTTCCGCCGATCTCAACACATTGGGAAAATGAGCTGACTACAGTCCTTCTCTTAGGTACCGGCTCTCTGAAAGGAACCTTTTTTACGCGCTCCGCAGTCAGACGGATGTGCTCAGGAGTCGTGCCGCAGCAGCCTCCCACGGCCTGGACGCCCATCCGTGCGATCTTTTCCATCCTGTCGGCGAATTCCTCAGGTCCGACATTGTAAACGGTCCTGCCTCCCTCTGTGCGGGGAAGTCCCGCATTGGGATTTACGATCACAGGTATACTGCAGACTTCCGTGAGCCGCTCTACGATCGGAATCATCTGCTCGGGGCCCAGTCCGCAGTTTACGCCCAGGGCGTCCACGCGAAGGCCCTCCAAAAGCGCCACTGTGGAGTCTACGCTGCCGCCCGTCAGCATTTTCCCCTGGCCGTCAAAGGTGACGGTAACAAGGACCGGCAGGTCGCAGTTTTCCTTGGCTGCCAGGACCGCCGCCTTCGCCTCGTAGCTGTCCGACATCGTCTCGATCAGGACAAGGTCCGCGCCTGCGCGGGAGCCGTATCTGACCACTTCTCCGAACAGTTCCACGGCCTTCTCAAAGGGAAGATCCCCCAAAGGTTCCAGAAGTTTCCCTGTGGGTCCGATATCCAGCGCCACATAGGCGTCCTCCCGCCCGCACCTGCGCTTCGCTTCCTGCGCGAGATTCACCGCCGCGGTCACGATCTCCTCGAGATCATCGGGAAATTTGAGAGCATTTGCCCCAAACGTATTGGTATTGAAAATATCGCAGCCCGCCCGCAGATACCCGCAGTGAAGGTCTATGATGTCCTCCGGTCTTCTCAGGTTCCATGTCTCGGGAAGTTCGCCTCCGCGCAGTCCCCTTGACTGCAGGATCGTCCCCGTTCCTCCGTCGAAGATCAGCCATTCCTTTCCCAAACGCTCTCGCAAATCTTTTCTCATCTTATTCACTCTTTCATTTTATAGATAAAGCGGACGACAGACCGGGCGTTCCCGGATCCGCGCCTTTCCTCAGGCTCTGTAGGGACAGTTTGCAGACGCTTTACAACTGCCGCATCCTCTTCCCCTGCTCTCTGACGGCTTGTCCGACACCCCGATCAGCGCCGTGACCGATTTGCTGGGGGTCATGAGCAGCGTCTTTGTAAGACTGACCCCTATCTCCTTGGGCATATTCAGGATCCCGCTGATATCCTTCTGCAGTTCCAGCGGCAGGTCCCCGTATCCCGGAGAGTATCTTGGCCGCGTGCAGAGCCCGTCGCGCTCCGCCTCCTGCCGGATCCTTTCGTTGATCTGGTCGCACCAGGTCTCTGTCATGGCCGCGGCAGCCGCCTGAAGAACCACCGCCCGGCTCATCTGCCCTACGCTCGCTCTGCGGATCAGCTGGTCAGGACCGGGTCCGAGCGTCACAGCCATAATGTAAACGCCGCAGCATCCCTCCAGATTTTTCGCGAGGTCCCTGCTTCGGATCTCCAGGTCCCCCAGGCACAGAAGCGGCGTGCCGTCCGGCTCTGTTTTGACTATAAGCGGAAACCTTTCATATACAAATCTGGGCGTGACCGCTTTCTGTAATTCCCTGATGCACTCCGTGATCTCTGCGCGGACACTGTCGTCCGGTTCTGCTCCGCGGTAGCCCAGATACCGTACAACTTCATTGATATCCGGTGAAAGATCCATTTCTAACTTCCTCTTCTCCCATTTGTTTAAGGATGTTTTAATCTTACCCAATCCTCCGCCTGGGTGCAACAACTGCCCGAAGGTCTTCCCTTCCATCCGCGGGGGAATTGACACCTGCACGAAAAAGGCAGTATAGTTAAATCCTGCGAAGGAGGAAAACATATATGTCTGAAAACAGAATTCATAGAAGTTCCGCCGACTCTTCGCCAAAAAAGCGATACGACAAGGGTACAATCAGAAACTATCTGATCATCGCTGTGCTTGTCATAGCTGCCCTTTTGATCTTTTTGTTCGGCATCAATAAGTGGAAGATCAATTTCAACCTGGTCGGTGACTCCAGTGTGACCTCGGAATGCGGGGAGCCTTACAAGGACCATGGGGCTGAAGCGGAAGTTACCGGATCGATCCTGTCTTTCGTCCATCACCCGATCTCCGTCAAGGTGTCCACTGAGAGGGTCAACATACACGAACCCGGCACCTACACCGTGACCTACTCCGCCAGATTTATGTGGCTCTCCGCCAGCGCGACCCGAAACGTCGTCATAGTCGATACGACTCCTCCGGTGATCGAGCTCAAGCACATAGACGATTACTACACCCTCCCCCATCACGCATACGAGGAGGAAGGATACACAGCTACTGATAATCACGACGGAGACATCACCTCGAAGGTCGTGAGCGAAGAAAAGGACGGCCACGTCTACTATACGGTTTCCGACCAGTACGGTAATACAGCCACTGCCGACCGTGAGATTTTCTACGACGACAGAAACGCTCCCGTATTCAGCTTCCCCTCAGGAGAAGAAGGCTTCCTGTTCCAGGGGCAGACCTGGGAAGACGACGTGCAGGCAGAAGATGACGCCGACGGAGACGTCTCCGACAGGGTCAGGTCCGAAGGCAGCGTCGACACAACAAAAGTCGGCACTTACACGATCACCTACACCGTCTCGGACGAATGGGGAAATGTGGCGAAGAAGGACAGATATGTCACAGTCAAGAGAATTCCCGTAACCGCCGATGAAGCAGCCGCCGCTGCTGTGATCACTCCGGTCACTCCGGAAACCGCCGCTGCGGGATCAACTGCCGGCACCGGTTCAACTGCAAATACAGCGTCCGGTACTGCCGCAGATACTGCTGCGAATGCCGCTGCAGGCGCTGATGCAAGCGCTGCTGCCGCTGGTGCTTCCGCTCAGCCTGCCAAACCGCCTAAGGCGGACCCCAAGAAGATCATCTATCTGACTTTTGACGACGGTCCCGGCAGATACACCGAAGAGCTTCTCAAAATACTCGATGATCACAAAGTTCTCGCGACCTTCTTTGTCACGGCCGCCTATAAGGACTATGAGGACCTGATCGGCGCGGAATACAACGCGGGCCACAGCGTGGGCGTTCATACTGCTACCCACGAATACAGCGAGATCTACGCCAGTACCGACGCCTACTGGGCAGATTTCAACATAATGCAGGATATCATTCAGAAGCAGACGGGCTGCAGGACAGATATCTTCCGCTTCCCCGGAGGAGCTTCCAACACGATCAGCGCGAACTACTGCAAAGGGATCATGTCCGAACTCGCCAAGCAGTCTGAAGAGAAGGGCTACATCTATGTCGACTGGAACATCACCAGCGGCGACGCGGGCGACACCACTAGCAGCGAGGTCCTGTACCAGAACATGATGAAGGGGATCCACACCTATGAGAACTCCTTTATCCTCTGCCATGACATCAAGGATTTCACCATTGCCACCATGGACCGCTTCATCACAGATGCCCTCAAGGAAGGTTACACCTTCCTCCCGATCACCAGCGAGTCCAGGACCTGCCACCACGGCATCAACAACTAATTAACAAGAAATGTTGTTCGTGCCCGGTATAGAAAAAGGCCCATTTATCAC
>CAMOIJ010000010.1 GCA_946615865.1 uncultured Lachnospiraceae bacterium
ACAAGGAAGAGAACCCTGCACTGGGCTTCAGAGCGATCCGCATCTGCCTGACCAGAAAGGAATTCTTCAAGAAACAGCTCAGAGCCCTTCTGCGTGCATCCGCATACGGCAACATGGGCATCATGTTCCCCATGATCATCTCCAAGTGGGAGCTCATGGAAGCTAAGGCTCTCCTCGAGGAGTGCAAGGCTGAGCTCGCTAAGGAAGGCCAGAAGGTCGGCAATTATCAGCTCGGTATCATGATCGAGACTCCTGCTTCTGTCCTTGTAGCTGATGACCTGGCAGAAGAAGTTGATTTCTTCTCCCTTGGCACCAACGACCTCACTCAGTACACCTGCGCGATCGACCGCCAGAACGCGAAGCTGGAGAGATTCTCCGACACGCATCACCCGGCAGTCCTCAAGGCCATCCAGATGACCATCGACGCCGGCCACAGGCACAACACATGGGTAGGCATCTGCGGCGAGCTCGGCGCAGATCCGACTCTGACGGAGACCTTCCTGCGCATGGGCATCGACGAACTCTCCGTCAACGCGAAGTCCGTCCTTCCTCTGCGTAAGATCATCCGCAGCGTAGATCTGAGCAAATAATCCTATAGCCTTTGTATTTGATACCCCCGGGCGCCTTTGGCGGCCGGGGGTGTTTTTTGCTTGTGGATCTTGGGGTTGCCGGGGATCTTGGGGTTGTCGGGACACTTGGGGTTGTCGGGGATCTTGGGTTTGTCGGGACTCCTGGGTTTGTTGGGATTCTGCTGGTTTGCGGCGACAAACTTTCCGCCTATTATCGGTTTCGACAAAATTGGATGGTGTGAAAAAGCTTGTTGTGTGCTTGCCCTACATCCATTCTCGGTCTCGACTGAATTCGATGGTGTGTTCATGGCTTGTCGGGCACAAGCTCTACATCCGATTTCGGCCTCAACTAAATTCGATGGTGTGTTCATGGCTTGTCGGGCACAAGCTCTACATCCATTTTCGGTCTCGACTGAATTCGATGGTATGAAAAAAGCTTGCCTGGCACAAACTATACATCCAATTACGCCTTCAGCCATATCCGATGGAGCACCTGTTCAGAAACGCTCAAATTCGCTACATCCATCTGCGCATTTGACTAAATCCGATGGTGCATCTTCCAGAAACGCTCAAATTCACTACATCCAACTACGCTTTTGGCCATATCCGATGGAGCATCTCTCCAGAAACGTTTAAATTCACTACATCCATCTGCGCACTCGGCCAAATCCGATGGAACGCCTGCATATGAAGGACCAAATCTGATGGAACGCCCGCATATGAAGGACCAAATCCGATGGAACGCCTGCATATGAAGGCCAAATCCGATGGGGCGCCCGCATAAGAACGACTAAACCCGGTTGAACGCCCGCAATTTAAAAAACTTCCGGCCCCAGGTATCCCCAGTGCCGGAAGCAAGACTTCTTACCATCAGTTACAAATCAATTCACTATCTCAGATCAATTTCGCAATTTTCCAAAGCTTCTGTCATCTCGACTTGTGCCATGACATTATTGAGCCCGAGAACTACGGTTCCTTTGGCAGCCGCATCCTCAAACATATCAACATAATTGATAGGACACAGCACAATATCGTACTGCGCGGCAATTTTTCTGCCCTCCATGATGGAATTGATAGCATCTTCCTCCACCTTGAAACCGCAGATTTCGATCACCTTGTCCAAAGTCATTTTCATCATGAGCCCGGTGCCATAACCATTTGCGCTGCAAGCTAAAATCTTAGCCATAATTTCTGCCCCTCACCTGTGAAATCATAATGGAACTTTCATTACATTTAATTTTATCTTCTGCGCAGGATTTGTCAAATTCAGCTCCCCGGCTTTCAAATTCAGCCAATCGCCAGCCGCGCATCCTCAAATTCAGCTCCCCAGCTCTCAAATTCAGCCAATCGCCAGCCCGCGCGCCCTCAAAGAAAGTAATGCTTCACCGTATTCTCTATCACGGCGGTACTAATGGGCTGGGATTCGGACTCGAATGTCAGTATCAGAGTTTCGCCGATGATATAGCCCAGCTTGAGATATCCATTGATCTTGCGCAGGTTACGCTCCACGTAGGCCGGGTCGCCCATTTTCCCCAGGTGCTCCCAGATGATGGTTCTGCGGTTTTTGATATCGAGGACGAAGAAATCCGGATTTGCAGTTCCATACCCCGGAAGCCGGATCTCGCACTCAAATAGGTAATCCACGCCATACCCATACAAAGTGTTGGCGATCAGGACCTCCGACTTAGAGCGCACACGTTCTCCACGTTTGGTGTAAAATTCAGGATCATTCTCGCCAAAACCGAGCAGGCAGGAGGGCTGTTTGTTCCATCCCTCCCGGAACTCATCATCGGAAGGCCTCACCGGTTCGATCAGAAGCTTCCTCCCCTCAGGACAATTATCATACGCCCCGTCAATTGCATTTGCTTCGCATGTCTTGATCAACTTGCTTATAAGTTCTTCTTCCTGCCTGGCAAGCCTCAGGACTTTCTCATCATAGCTCTTCTGCGCCAGCGCAGCCGCGAATTTCCGATTCTTTTTGGGAATATAACTGTAGCGCACGGCTCCCGGCGCTTTCCAATAGTAATCCAAGGTGTTCTTCCTTCGTCCGTACTTCAGGATTCCGTCCGGCGCTCTTTTGACAGACGCTTCTGCCTTCTTAATGATTTTTCTCAGTTCATTCCTTCTCTTACGCAGTTTGTCCAAAAGCAAATACTCCAATGCCGCTCCTTTCCGGGCCACCGGCCCTGTTCGGCCAAAACATAGACCGGCGCAGCGCTCCCGCTCATCGGCCGCCGAAATGCTGCCAGTCAGCCATAGCAGAAAAAGAGACATGCCCCGTCGTATGAATCAGCCATTTTCAGTTTCTGATTTGTTGGGATACTATTCACCGTCCATTCAGACCGCGGGCGGCGAACAACCAGATAGAACTCTGGATTTGAACATCTTTTATTATAGGAGCAGTTGGAGGTGTTTGCAAACAAAGAAATCCCGCCCTGACAGAGCAGGACGGGATAAATTCTTCATAGTTGCCCGGCAGGCGCTCACTTCTGCACTTCTTCCAGAAGGCCCATGATGATCGGGATCGCGTCGGTCTGGTGACTTGATTTGATGGCCTCGGTATATTTTGCCCGGTTCTCGTAGAGGGCGGTGACTTTGGCGACGATCTGGTCTGTGGCCTTTTCATCCTCGAGGACTTCGCTGAAGCCCTGCTCCGCGAAGGAGTTCGCATTGAGGATCTGGTCGCCGCGGCTGCCTTTGGTGGGCAGGGGAATGAGCAGGCTGGGCTTGCCGAGAGCGAGGATCTCGCAGATCGCGTTGGCGCCCGCGCGGGAAACCAGCAGGTCGGCCGCCGCAAAGAGGTGTTTGAGGTCGTCCTTGACGTACTCGAATTGGCAGTAGCCCTCGACGTCCTTCAGATTCTCGTCAAAATGGCCTTTGCCGCACAGATGCACGATCTGGAAAGTCTCGAGCAGCTCGGGCAGGTTGCCGCGCACTGCGCTGTTGACGGAGACGGAGCCCTGGCTGCCGCCCATGATCATGAGCACGGGCTTGTCCGCAGTGAAGCCGCAGATCTCCAGGCCGCGCGCCTTGTCGCCGGTGAAGAGCTCGCCGCGGATGGGGGTGCCTGTGAGGACTGCTTTGCCCTTGGGGAGCATTTCCAGCGTCTCAGGGAAGTTGCAGCAGATCTTCTTGGCCGCGCGGAAGCAGAGCTTGTTGGCCAGGCCCGGCGTCATGTCGGACTCGTGGATCACGCACGGAATGTGGAGCGAACCCGCCGCGCGCACTACCGGCACGCTGACAAAGCCGCCCTTGGAGAAGACGACGTCCGGTCTGTATTTTTTGAGGAATTTGCGGGCCTCCCGGTAGCCGTTGATCACGCGGAAGGGATCCGTGAAATTCTTCACGTCAAAATATCGTCTCAGCTTTCCCGTCGAGATCCCCACATAGGGCAGCCCGAAATCGGCGATCAGATTCTTCTCGATCCCCTTCTTGGATCCGATATAAGTGACCTCATAACCCGCTTCCTGCAGATAAGGCAGGAGCGCAATATTGGGCGAAACATGGCCGGCAGTCCCGCCGCCGGTCAGAACGATTTTCTTCTTGGGTGTGTTTTCCATGGTTTCCTCCGTGCTGATGCGCTTTGTTGCGAGCGAATGTCTGTTTGGCGGGCGCCTGGCTTGCCTTCTGGCAGTGGCGTTTCGCCTGCCTCCCGGCGCGGGCCCTGCTTACTGCCCGATGGCCTGTTTAAGTGCCTTGGAAAGCTGGTCGGGACATGAAGTGTTCTTAAAGCCGCAGCGGATCCCTTCGATCTTGGGGATAACGTCCTCTGCGCGCTGGCCGATCACAAGCTTGCTGATTCCCTGAAGGTTGCCGTTGCAGCCGCCGGTGAAATGAACATCCTGGATTACGTGATTTTCATCCAGTGTAAGGTTGATCATTGTGGAACATGTTCCTCTGGTTCTATATTGCATGATAGTTCTCCTTATGATTTGTTGTTTGTTGTTCGCGGAATTTTGGTGAATCCCGTCTATAGTCTAAACTATTCTAGCAGAAGAGGAAGAAATTATCTACTGGAAGTGGTGGGGTGATGGGCACTCCATCGGATTTGGTCGAGAGCGTAAATGGATGTATTGAATTTGAGCGCGTCTGAGCAGATGCACCATCGGATTTGGCTGAGAGCTTAGATGGATGTATTGAAATTGAGCGTTTCTGAAAAGTGTACCATCGAATTTAGATGAGAGCGAAAAAGGATGTATTGAATTTGAGCGTTTCTGAACAGACATACCATCGGATATGGCTGAGACCGAAATTGGATGTATAGCTTATGCCGAGCAAGCTTTTTCTATACCATCGGATTTAGTCGAGGCCGGAATTGGATGTATAGCTTGTGCCAGACAAGCCATCGACATACCATCGGATTTGGTCGAGATCGAAATTGGATGTATAGTAAGTGCCAGGCAAGCATTTTTCACACCATCGAATTTTGTCGAAACCGATAAAAGATGGAAAGTTTGTTGCAACAAACCAGATGCACACCATCGGATTCAGTGAAAGCCAAGAATAGATGGAAAGCAAATGCCAGCCAATGGCAAGTTGGAGAAGCCACTTAAGCTCAACAAGCCACTCAGGCCCCCCAACCAAGCTCAACAAGCCACTCAGGCCCCCCAACCATGCCCAACAAGCCCCCCAACCTCCACTTCTCCATCCCCGCAATCTATAAATCCATCCCGCATTTTAAGACTGCTATGCTATAATAGATAAAATGCATAAAAAACACCGGCACTAACCAAATAACCCACTGCACACCAAACGGAGGAAATAAAATGCGCAAGACAAAGATCATCTGCACGATCGGCCCTGCCAGCGAGAGCGAGGAGATGCTCAGGAAACTGATCGCAGCAGGCATGAATGTAGCGAGATTCAATTTTTCACACGGGACACATGAAGAGCACGAGGCCAAGTTCCGCAGGGTCGTGCGCCTTCGCCGCGAACTGGGCGTGCCGGTGGCGACGCTGCTGGATACCAAGGGACCGGAGATCCGCCTGCGCGATTTTGAGGGTGGGAAAGTAGTGCTCGAGAAGGGACAGACTTTCACGCTGACGACAGAAGAAGTAATGGGCACCAGCGAGAAAGCGTCAGTCACTTATAAGGATCTGCCGATGGATGTGAGTGTTGGCGGCATGGTTCTGATCGACGACGGCCTGATCGGGCTGCGCGTGGATTCCAAGACAGATACTGATGTGGTCTGCACGGTCATCAATGGAGGCCCGGTATCCAACCACAAGGGCGTGAACCTGCCCGGCGCCGATCTGTCGATGCCTTTTATCAGCAAGCAGGACCGCTCCGATATCGAGTTCGGATGCAGGATGGGATATGATTTTATCGCGGCTTCTTTCACCCGTACAGCGAAGGACGTCAACGAGATCCGCGAGATCCTCAATGCCAACAACAGCCGCATGAAGATCATTGCCAAAATAGAGTCCGTCCAGGGTGTCAACAATATTGAGGAAATCCTGGAGGCAGCGGATGGCGTAATGGTAGCGCGTGGTGACCTCGGCGTGGAAGTGCCGCTTGAGGAAGTGCCTGTCATCCAGAAGCACATCATCAAGAGAGCTGTCCAGCTGGGCAAGATCGTTGTCACAGCGACTCAGATGCTCGATTCCATGATGAAGAATCCCCGTCCCACAAGAGCAGAGGCGACCGACGTCGCGAACGCGATCTATGACGGAACGACTGCGATCATGCTCTCCGGCGAGACGGCGGCAGGCAGCTATCCCGAGGAAGCGGTCAGGACCATGGCGACCATCGCGGAGCGCGCTGAGAAGGATATCCACTATAAACAGCGCATGAAGCTGCTTGAAGACGATAAGACTGATATCACGACTGCGATCTCCCACGCTACCTGCACAGTGGCTGAGGACATCGGAGCCAAAGCGATCATCACAGTCACGATCTCCGGATTTACGGCGAATCGTCTCTCCAGATATAAACCCACCTGCCCGATCATTGCGTGCACCATCAGCGAGTCTGTAGCATGCCAGATGAACGTGCTCTTTGACGTCTATCCGCTCAACATTCCTCAGGAGGACAGAGAGGAGATGCTCTTTGATGCAGCGGTTGACGCAGCCAAGAAGGCCGGTTATGTGGAGAAGGGAGACAACATCGTCCTGACAGCAGGCGTACCGCTGGGCGTTGCCGGCAACACGAACATGACAAGAGTGATCGAAGTGTGGTAATCTCTGAGAGATCCACAAAAATGACAAGAGTGATCGAAGTATGGTAAAACGGGAGGGAACCGGGCGGCACAGAATATTTTGCCTGATGGGCAAGAGCGGCACCGGGAAAGATACTATATACAGAGAATTGCTGAGTGACGGGGCGCTTCCATTTGAGCGCCTCGTTCCCTGTACGACGAGACCGATCCGGGCCGGCGAGCAGGACGGGCGGGAATATCATTTTTACAGCGTGGAGGAGTTTCGGGCGCTGGAGCGGGCCGGCAAGATTGTTGAGTCGCGCTGCTATGAGACGGTGCACGGGCCGTGGTATTACTTTACGGCGGACGACGGGCAGATTGACCTGGCGCGGCACAGTACACTGATGATCGGGACGCTGGAGTCCTGCCTTGCGCTGCGCGCCTATTATGGGGCGGACAAGGTGGTGCCTGTTTACATTGAGGTGGAGGACGGCGAACGCCTGCAGAGGGCCCTTGACCGCGAGCGCTCCGAGAAGATGCCAAAATATCGCGAACTCTGCCGCCGCTTCCTTGCCGACTGCGAGGACTTCTCAGAGGAGAAGATCGCGGAGGCGGGAATCACGAAGCGGTTTTATAATGATGACCTGCAGCGGTGCAGGCGGGAGATCGAGGAGTACCTGGCGGAGATGATGTGAGCGCGGAAAGGCGTGGCGCAGGAATGCGGAAATTTTCAGATATAATCGGCCAGAAGGCCATTATAGAGCATTTGTATAATGCCCTGAGAACGGGCAGTATTTCCCATGCCTATATCCTCAGCGGAGACGCGGGTTCGGGGCGGAAGACTATTGCGTCGATCTTTGCGGCAGCGCTGCAGTGTGAGGACCTGCAGGAAGAGGAGACGGAGGAACCGGAGCAGATCATGTCCGGAACAGGCAGGCAGGCGCCCCGCATGCGGAAGAAGAAACTCCTGGAGCCCTGCGGCAGGTGCCTCTCCTGTATTCAGGCCCAGAGCGGCAACCAGCCGGACATCATTACCATCAGCCACGAGAAGCCTAACAGCATCAGCGTGGGCGAGATCCGCAGAATGCGCGCGGATCTTCAGATCAAGCCCTATTCCAATGCGCGGAAAGTCTATATTATTCCCGACGCGGAGAAACTGACGATACAGGCGCAGAATGCGCTGCTCAAGACGCTGGAGGAGCCGCCGGAGTACGCGGTCATTATTTTGATCGCGAATGGTTTGTCGGCTTTTTTGCCGACGATACTGAGCCGGTGCGTCGTGCTGCAGACACGGGCGGTGGAAGAGGCACAGATCGCGCGCTTTCTGCAGCGTGAGAAGGAGCTTCCCGAGGACCAGGCGATGATTCTGGCGAGGTTTGCGGGCGGAAATCCCGGACAGGCGCTTCTTCTGACGGATGACAAGGAGTTTCTGGAACTGCGGGACCGGACCGTGGACTTTCTGGCGCACCTGAGCCGGTCGGACGCGGTGCAGATCAGCGAGTTTTCATCAGGTATAGACGCGGGACGGCGGGATGAAGTGCTGAGTTTTGTCCTGATGTGGTTTCGCGACGTCTTGCTGTATCACAGTACGCAAAACAGCGGGAACTTGATTTTTCAGGAGGACATACAGTATATTATAGAAGCCGCAGGTATGCTCGGTTATGAGCGGCTCGGCAGGATCCTCGACGAGATCGACACGGCGTCGCGCCGCCTCAGATCCAATGTGGCAGCAGACTCAGTGTTCGAGATCATGTTTCTGAAGATCCGGCAGCAGTACCTTCGCCGTGTCTGACCCCGGCATTTATGGTGCCTGACCCCGGCACTTATGTACCTGACAAAGCAGTTAGACAGGAAAAATTACTAATGGATACCATAAAATATACAGAAATCGAAAAAGAAAGCACCAGAGTCGAGATCCACGGAGATAACGTGGAAGTCATCGATGTCGCGAGAGCGGAAGTGCGCAAGGTCGAGATCGTGGCTGCCGCGCAGGCGAAAGCGATTGCCATGAAGGAGCCCACGGCAGCAGGGGAATTCGCTGCAGAAGAAGAACCGGCTGTGGCAGAGGAACCCGCTGACGAAGAGGAACTCCTGACAGAGGAACCCGCGGCAGAGGAGGAACCGGAAGAAGGATCTGCAGAAGAGGAGCCCGCAGAGTGCAGGATCCCCGCTGAAAACAGCGACGAAACCGTGCATGTGATCGGCGTGCGGTTCAGGACAGCCGGCAAGGTTTACTTTTTTGACCCGGGACAGTGGGAAGTCAGACACGGCTGCCATGTCATTGTTGAGACCGCGCGCGGCGTCGAGTACGGCACTGTGGTCGGCCTGCCCATGGACGTCAAGGCAAGCAAGGTGACCCAGCCCCTCAAGGAGGTCATCCGCGTAGCGACTCTGGAGGACAACGAGACCGAGCGCCGCAACCGCGCCAAGGAGAAAGAGGCTTACCGCATCTGCCAGGAGAAGATTCTGGCTCACGGCCTGGAAATGAAGCTCATTAACGCGGAGTACACTTTTGACAACAGCAAAGTGCTGTTCTACTTTACGGCGGACGGGCGCGTGGACTTCCGAGACCTGGTCAAGGATCTCGCGAGCGTTTTCCGCACCCGCATCGAGCTGCGCCAGATCGGCGTCCGCGACGAGACCAAGATTCTGGGCGGATACGGCATCTGCGGAAGACCTCTATGCTGCCACACCTGGATGAGCGACTTCATCCCGGTTTCCATCAAGATGGCAAAAGAGCAAAACCTCTCGCTCAATCCCGGCAAGATCTCCGGTGTCTGCGGCCGTCTGATGTGCTGCCTCAAGAACGAGGCGGACACCTATGAGGAGCTGAACCGGAACCTTCCCAAGGTCGGAGACGAAGTGCAGGGAAATGACGGCCTCAGCGGCCAGGTGGAGAGCGTCAATGTGCTCCGCCAGACAGTCCGCATCCTCGTGGAGGTGGACGACGAGAAAGAATTCCACGAATATCACGTGAGTGATCTGACCGTCCTGCGCAGAAGACGCAGGGGCGGCAACAGAAGCCGTAAGGACAATGCGGCCGACTCCAAGGAAGCGCAGGAACTCGAGAAACTCGAGAGCCAGGAGCGCCAGGAATCCCGCGGCGATGGCAAAAACCGCGGCAGTAAGAACAAATCGAACCGGAACAAGAACCGCCGCAGACAGGAGAACAATAATAATGCACAGTGACGACAGGATCCCGGAATCGCAGTTAGTGCGCCCCGGGGAGAAAGTCGACGACCTTCAGCGAAGCGGGCTGAGGATCATTCAGGATCCGGCGAGATTCTGCTTTGGCATGGATGCGGTGCTTCTCACCGGGTTCATTCAGGAAGGGATCGGCGGACGCTCCATGGCGCGCGAAGATATGCTGGATCTGGGTACCGGCACGGGGATCATTCCGCTGCTCATGTCGGCCAAATCGGACCTGCGGACGCTGACTGGCCTGGAGATCCAGCCGGACAGCGCCGATATGGCGAGAAGGAGTGTACAGCTCAACGGGATTGGGGACAGAGTCCGGATCCTGCAGGGAGATATCAGAGAGGCAGATACGCTTTTTGCGCCTGCCTCTTTTGGCATTGTGACCAGCAATCCGCCCTATATGATCGGCGGGCATGGCCTTCAGAATCCGGACAGCCCCAAGGCGATCGCGAGACACGAGGTCCTGTGCGATTTTGACGACGTGGCGAGGGCGGCGGAGAAGCTGCTCAAGACGAGCGGCCATTTCTATCTCGTGCACAGGCCCTTCAGGCTTGCCGAGATCATGACGACCCTGCGGGACCACGGCCTCGAGCCCAAGCGGATGCGCCTTGTCTACCCCTTTGTCGACAGGGAGCCCAACATGGTCCTTTTGGACTGCGTGCGCGGCGGCCGGCCCCGGCTGACGGTGGAGAAGCCGCTGATCGTCTATAAAGAGCCCGGCAAGTACACGGACGAGATCTACGAGGTGTACGGCTACTAGAATACAGGAGCAAAACAGTGAAAGAGACGGATAAATCATTAATCATAAACAGCGAAGCGGAGCCGGAAAACCGCATCTGCGCGGAGCCCGGAACCCTCTATCTCTGCGCCACGCCCATCGGCAATCTGGGCGACATCACGGAGCGCGCGCTGCGCACACTGGAGTCGGTGGACCTGATCGCGGCGGAAGACACCCGCAACACACTGCGCCTTCTCAATCACTTCGGGATCAAAAAGCCGCTCACCAGCTATCACGAATATAATAAGTACACAAAGGCCGAAGAGCTGATCACCAAACTGCATCGCGGCGCCAGTATCGCGGTCGTGACGGACGCAGGGACACCCGCGATTTCCGATCCCGGCGAAGTGATCGCCGCTATGTGCCTCGAGCAGGGAATCCGGGTGACTTCACTGCCCGGCGCCTGCGCCCTGATCACTGCTCTGACCATGTCCGGGATGCCCGCCAGAAGATTCTGCTTTGAGGGATTTCTGCCGGGGGACAAGAAGGAGAGAAGGTATATTTTGACACAGCTGCAGAGAGAGGAGCGCACGACGATCCTCTATGAGGCGCCCCATCACCTGCGGGGGACGCTGCAGGAACTGTATGAGGCCCTGGGCGACAGGAAGATCACCCTCTGCCGGGAGCTGACCAAGAAATTCGAAGAGGCTTTGCCGATGACCTTGGCTTCCGCAAACGTATATTATAATGAGAACGAGCCGCGCGGGGAGTACGTGTTAGTCCTGGAGGGGGCCAGCCGGGCGCAGCTTGAAGAGAAAAAAAGGAAGTCTTTCGAGGAGATGACGCTGGAGGAGCACATGGCGCTGTATACAGACCAGGGGCTCAGCCGCAAGGAAGCCATGAAGAAAGTGGCGGCGGACCGCGGCGTGTCCAAGAGGGATATTTATAAGGAATTGCTGTGACCAATGGCCACAACTATTGATGTTTACACAAGGGGGGAGATGTCACTGTTTTGACGATATCTCATTTATTGTGCGCCAAAATATCGTTTATAAAATGCTCAATTTAGACACTTTAAACAAACAGTAAAAGGCAATTTGTTGATTTTTGTCCTATAGATGTATAAACTTATATATGTAAAAGTTTATCGTTTTTTTGACCAACTGGATTATTAAAGGAATAAACATGGAATTTTTGCGCAGGCTGATCGCGAAGATCATGAATGAACACAGAAGACTTAGACGTTTTTACAGAGTTGTCTCTGTATTGGCGTGTATTGTCGTGTTCGTAACTACTTACGCGATGATCCTGCCTGCGATCACTCTTGAGAGCGGGACTGCGCGCTCCATGCCCGGCATAAGCTGGCTCGCCTCTGATACAGATCTGTATACGACCGGCGTGCCAAGCGCAGAGGTTGCGAACGAGGAGGAGCCCGAGCCTGAGAGCACAGAAGCAGAGACGACGGAAGAAGCAAATCCCGACGACAGTGCCGCGCAGGAAGAGCTCTCTGCGTCTGAAGAAGGCAAAAATGAACCTGCCGAGTCTGAAGAAGGCGAAAATGAGCCCGCAGCAACTATGGCGACCACAGCCCAGGTTGCGCTCGTAGAAGAGCCCGAACTGATCACGGAGGACACCGTACTCACTGCGAGCGGCAGCGATTACACGGTTTACGTAACAGTGACCGCGAAGTCACTGCTTCCCCAAGACACAAAGCTCGAAGTCCGCGAGATCACCGAGGAGAGCGACCCCGATGAGTACCGCAAGTACTACGAGAAGGCTCAGGAAGAGCTCCGGAACCAGTATGACGACAAAACAAATCTGTCTTTTGCCAGATTTTACGATATCAGTTTCACATCCGGCGGTGTCAAAATAGAGCCCGCCGACACCGTAACCGTCCGCATCGAGTACGACAGCGCGGTGAAGATGGATGCCAACGCGTCCGTTGACACAATTCACTTTGACGAGAAGAAGGCGGAACAGCCCGAGCTGATCGAGTCCGAGATGAAGATGGAGGACGGCCAGAAGGTCAGGACCAAGTCCAGTGATGAAGCGGGCGAGCACAATGTCGCAAAGGAAAGCGCGGCTGACGGCAATGCTGTGCATGTCAGCGAGGTCGAGTTTGAATCCGGGAGCTTTTCCGTTTACGGAATCGTCGGAACGACCATCGAAGAGGTCGTGCTGGCCAGCGACGGCAACAATTACGAGATCTCTGCCACTTACGGCAGCGACACAGGCATCCCTGTGGATGCCAGACTTGAGATCGAAGAGATCACCGAGGATTCTGAGGGCTACGCCGATTACGTCGCCCGGACAGAGAGCGCCCTCGGTATGGAAGAAGGCGCCGCGAGCTACATCCGCATGTTTGACATCAAGATCGTGGATCCTGATGACAGCAGCGTCAGATACCAGCCCGCAGACGGCACAACTGTAGATATGAAGATCGAGCTGGCTGACGCGAAGAGCGAAGGCCTCAGTGTTGTGCACTTCGCGGACGACAGCGATGAAGGTGATATAGTCGATAATACAACGGAGAGTGGGGAGAATGGACCGGTCGTGGCGTTTGCGGCGGATGGGTTCTCGGTGTATGTGGTGGCGGATCACGAAGACGGAGAGATCATAACTCCGCGTGTGACCTTCCACTTTATCGGAGAAGATTACACAGAAGATGTCAGCAGTTCAGGATATACCTACAGTGCTGCACCGTACGAGTTCGTAAATAAAAACGGTGAATATCAAACTACGCAGATCCTCAAGAACGGCGAAGGCCTTGAGATGATCGCCAATCCGAGAAACAAGGAGGACAGCGTCTTTTACGGATGGTATGTGGTGAATTCTGATTCTGCACCGGATGACGCCCCTATTGTCTACACCTGGACAGAGAATCCTGCACAGGTTCTCTTTGAGACCCCGGTCGAGATATCTTTTGACGGAACTACGGTGAACTGGACCCTGGGAGAGGCCTCCGGAAGCGGAACCGTGGATGAGGACGGATGCACACATGTTTACCTTGCACCGATCTATGAAGATTATTATTTCGTGAATTTCCACCTTGGTCCCATTGATGACCCCGGACTGGCGGGCAGCCTTATGACCCGCAAAATGATCGTTCTTGGCAGCGACGGAGAAGCGGAGATCCGGATCGGCAACGTGCAGGCGCCGAGCCCTGATGCCGTACACAAGATCTTTACAGGCTGGCAGACTGCTAAACCCGGTGAAGATGGGTTGATGCCAGACGTTAGTTACATAACACTGGATCTCGAAGGCAACGAGATCAACCATCCGGATGGAAAGACCGGATATTATATTACAGCAACAGAAAAAAAGGACATCGACCTGTACCCCGTGTTCGCAGAAGCGCGCTGGGTCTATTTCCACACGGGTAAAAGCGGAAATAATGCCACTTACGTCGGGGCAAAATATCTCCTTACGAGCGATGATATCGTAGAAGACGAAGAGAATCCTTACTATTTTGACTCACTGCCCGTGAGCCAGAGAAACGGTTATAGCTTTGAAGGCTGGTTTACCGAAGAGGATAGTGAGGAGAACGGGACCGGCGATATGATCGCGGATCCGGAAGGAAATCTTGTCAATAGTTATGTTAAATATGACACTGACGGAACGACGAAGCTGTATGAGATCGTTGACGGAAAACTGTATTTCTACAAGGCGATGGAGGATCTGCACCTCTATGCGAAGTGGGTGGAAGTGCCGGATACATCGTATTCGGTGATCATCTGGAAGCAGAAGGTGACGGACGATGTGGACGCATATTCTCAGGAAGAATATGACGCATGGGTCGCCTTGAAAAAGGCTGAAAATCCGAGCATTACAGAGGCAGAACTGAGAGCGGCAGCTGAGGCGGCGGGTATTACAGTTAAAGATTATGATTTCGAAGCCTATGACACGGTAGATGGCTACTCAGGAAAAACTCTGGACGAACTTGATCTGAGTACTTATCAGAATAATTCATACGAAGGGTTCCACTATGGAACAACGACTATGAGCACGGAGACCGTAAAAGGTGACGGCACGACAGTCGTCAATGTGTATTATGACCGCAATGTGCATACGCTTCGTTTCTATGACAGTGGCAGAGGGTATACATATACAGCTACAACAAGTGATACAGGCACTCAATATGGGTTTGTGGACGGTGAACCGGTTCTGTTGACGAGAAAGTCAACGGATGAAAAGACAGTTTGGTATTTCCAGTATGTGTATACTGCGAATAATCGGGGAGATTATAGAATATATAGTGACACAAATACTTATGTTTCCAGATGGAATGCTTCAGGTCAGAGGTATAGCCGATCTAACGGCAATTCAACAAATAATGTTTACACCGGAACCAGATACACGAGAAGCGGAACCAGTTACACAAATTACAGCTACACCCAGACAGAATCCGAATCCGGAGACCAATTCGGAATTGACGGCAACGGCGCGTATGTCGAATTAGCTAAGGAAACAATCGGTACGTACATTTGGACATATGAAGATTCCAACGGCGTAACACGTGAATATACCGGAACAAGGTACACAAGGAGCAATAACCAATCGACAGGTACGAATGTTCTTGTTTATGCAATTTCCGCTCTTTACGGCCAAAACATCGGCAATATATTCCCGATCGTAGGAACCAACGGGACGACATATGACAGTGGCGAGAGATGGGATCCTCAAGACAGCGATATATATGACGAAGTACTGGTATTTCTTGACGCTATGCCGGACGAAGATATCAAGTTTAATGTGAATACCTCGTCAAATGGCCTTAAAACATTGACATATTATGTCGAGGTACTTCCGGGAGATACCGTAGAGCAGGTAAGAAACGGAGTAAGTTATAAGACATATCATGTAACAAATGCAAGATATGGTTACTTTACTGAATCAGAAGACTTTTTTGATATTACCGGCTATACAAAGAAGGAGTCAAATCCGGTATTCGTAAATGGCGAAGCCAGAAATACCAACACGATCGATCTGTATTACACCCGCAACTCCTACACCCTCACCTTCGACTCCAACTACCCTTTGGACAAGGTGATCTATTTTGACGGCGAGCAGTGGGATCAGACCTACGATTCAACGATCGTAGAAAACGAAGAACACACACTGCTGTACGAGACACCGCTCAGCAGCTACAGCAGCACCGGCGATGATTATTGGGAGCCGAAGACACCGGATCACTATACCTTTGGCGGCTGGTATGAGGACGCCACCTGCACAGTGCCCTTCAATTTCAACAGTACTATGCCTTCGGCCAACAAGGTGATCTACGCCAAGTGGGTGCCGGTCAGTTACCGAGTGCATATCAATCCTAATGGAGCGGAGATCGACCACATCGACCATGCCGGAGACCCCACTTTCAGGCCCGGTACGACGCACCATGAAGATAAGGCCACTTACATCAACGCCGATTATGGCACGACGATCGCCGAGTACACGCTGACCCGCGATTATGTGCCGATCTCAGACGCAGTCGCGGCGACGATGGATGAGGACGATGTTTATTACTATATTTACACCAAATACTATGAAGACACTGGAAGAGGCCTTCCGGCTGACCTGCGAAATGCGCTTTATGTGACAGAGGACGAGCTGGACGATTATTACGATTACTATGTGGCCCTCATCAATGTTAAAAAAGCGGAAGACCCGGAGCGTTACGGCGAAGTGACCATCCTTGGTCCCGCGGCATGGCGCAATGCATATGTGTCCACTCAGAAATATCGCCAGAAGTACCCCAATGAGACCTATGTGTTCCTGGGGTGGTATAAAGACGACGAAACGATGCCTTACAACTTCTCCGATCCGGTGGATGAGTCCTTCACACTGACGGCTCATTGGAGACTGGACGGCGGCTATACTGTCATGTACATGCCGGAGTACACGATGCCCGACGGCACACTGATCAACGGTAATATTGATACCTGGCAGGATCCGGGGGCCGGCGCCACATACGCTGACCAGGCGACGACGACGATCCAGCAGCAGCCGACTGATCTGACGGCAAATGGAACGGCAGTCGATGACGATTCTTATATCTTCCGTGGCTGGCAGGTCGTTACTGTCGGCGGAACAGTGGATGATCCGACTTACACGCCTCTCGAAGAGGGCGTCTATTACCAGGAAGGTGATGAATTTGTAATTGAGGCAAAATATGCCAACGAGAGCGGTCTCATTTATCTCCAGGCTGTCTATGAGGCCAAGGAGTCTTCCTACCGCAGACCTGAGATCGCGAATCTGACACTGGATGCAAATACCGGTTATATCACCACTGACGGCGAGACTGAACTGGATACAGATCAAAATCTTGATCAGCTGGGCGATGTAGGAACAGTGGCACTGGATGCGGGCGCAGATGAGATCATCTTCGGCGATATCCAGAGCAATATTGCAGTCCATGTGGAGGATTATGCGGTCAATCCCAATTACTTCAAACATCCGAACGGGTATTTCCTGTTAGGATTTGACGATGAACCTGATGAAAAAGACTATGTTGCAACCTACGCGGCAGACAGCATCATCTCCGTTCAGCGAACTGACGAGGAGACGATCTATGCGGTGTGGGAGCCGATGGTCTACATCAATTTTGTAAATGATACGGGCATAGGTGATGTGATCTTCAACCTGAGCTCTACTGAGGATACAGCATTATATGTTGTAAATGCAGCAGAGGGAACTTATGAAAGAGTGCCGATCAGGGATCTGACAAATATTAAAGTGCCGAAGGGAGAGACCCTGAGACTTGCGATCCCGAGGGGCGCAGAAGAAGGGATCACGATCAGCGGCACCAATACATTGGGAGCCGGACAGGTGCTGGTCTGGAATTCCAAGGTGACAATTGATGACAATACCTATGACACAGCGGATGGAAGCACGACAAGCTATACGCATACCGTGGACGGTGACACCCATAACCATTCGCTGGCGAAAGGTCAGTCGGAAAATAATGAGGCGTTCTCATTTGATGAGACACTCATTGTGAATGAACAAGGTTTAACGGTGACTTTTACCTCCCTCCAGCATGACCGGACGCTTGTGCTGCATGACAATTATCGTGATAACACGCAGGAGATCTATTTTGCTAATCCACTTACAACCGGTGGATATGATCTCCCTACGCCGAGCACACGTCTTGGCTATGAGTTTATCGGCTGGGATACGGAACAGCTTCCCGATAATACAACCGAAACACCGGATTATCCGATCGGCAGCGGACTCACAAATGTGAGCGATTTCTTCGGGGAAGACCAGGTGAAAACTCTGTATGCGGTCTGGAAGGCCAAAGCAGAGCGCGGTGAGACTTTCGTCTATAAGACGGTTCCTGAACCGGGCGATCAGAATAAAGAATTTACTTTTACTGTGTCGATCAGCGGACAATATAAACGGGACAGCAATAATTATACGTATGATTTATCCGGTAATACGTCCGGTAACATAATGACGCATTACTTCACTCTGAAGCACGGACAGTTCCTCAAGGTAACGACTTCTAAAGATGTCGGAACTGCAGGAGAGTATGGAAGACCCTGGATCCAGGCGGTCGTAGAAAAATACGACAGTGAAGAGGCGCAGACGGCCTCTGAAACGGTGACGCTCAGGTGGCAGCCGAGTTCTAACATCTACGGAACTGTAACTTTTGACAATTACGCGTTTATAAATGTCACAGAGAACGACTATAGTGCGGACTATTATGATACGGCGCTTGAAAAAGCAGCTGAAACGCAGACGGATATTCTGACACTCACGCAGGATGAACGAAAGGTCAGCTGGACCAATACGGATGCCGGCGGAACCGTGTTCTACACGAACACAAGGCAGACGGCGGATGTGGCGGTTAAGAAGAATCTCGTCAGTAATTCGGCTGTCGGTGCATTCACATATACGGCGAGTTACACGCTTGGCGAAGAAACGAAAGATCTTGGTACCTTTACGGTTAACAGTACATCTGAGACGGGCTATGTTTTGACAGAGATTCCCGTGGGAGCATCGTTGACCATAACAGAGACCGAAGATAACAGTTATTTGGTAGGCACTGCGTTTGCTAACGGATCAACTGACACGAATGCAGCAGACAATGTAGTCGCGTTCAGCGTGCCGAACGGCGGAGAGACGGTAACTTATACCAACACCTTGAAATCCTATCCTGTGAAGATCGTCAAGGTCGATCAGAACGGAGATATCGGAGTAGAGGCGAGGTTTGACCTGTCGCAGGACGGCTCCGGCATCATCAGCGGGAAGTACACAACGCCGACGGACAATGTGATCTATAACAGTAATCTGTACGTCGGAACGTATACGCTGACTGAGACATGGACACAGCCCGGATATCTTGGGCTGAGCGCACCTGTCACACTGACTTTGAGCGGTGATGGAACACTTAGCTTGGATAACAGCGGTGCGACTGTCACCGGAAACGCCAATGATGGATTTACAGTCACTGTTGTGAACCACGCAACTAAGAATGTCACAGTGAAAAAGGTTCTGAGTGATCCGCTCGCATCGCAGAGGACATTTAGTTTCACGGCTTCTTATGAAGTAAATGGCGTGCAGGAGTCCTTCCCCGCATTTTCAATTACCAGCACGGCTGCTACGGCCGGAAGCTATATTTTGACAGTGCCTGCAGGTGCGAACCTGACAGTATCGGAGGACACATCTACAAGTGCGGCAACCTATGACACGACAGTAACAATTGGTGAAGGTGCTGCGGCAGAGGAAAGCACATGTACGCTCAGTAATGTGCAGGAAGATACGCAGATCACTTTCACAAATACACGCAAAACAAGCGAGATCACAGTTGTAAAGGAAATGTCAGACACGACAAGTACTGAATCCTTCCCCTTTACAGCGACACTGAAGAATGGTGCGATCCCACTGAACGGCTATCTTGTGTTTACAACGCAGGAGAGCGGAAGCACAGTAGAGCACAGAACAACTGCTGACGGACAGGTCACATTTGATCTGTCACACGGAACCTCACAGAAGCTTACAGTTCCGGTCGGTACAGTGCTTGTGATCAGTGAGGCATCCGAGGAATATATTGCTACAATAACTTCCGAAAATGAAACGCCGGACGGCGATTCAGCGGATAACAGCTTCACCTTTACGGTAAGTGGCAGCGATACGATCACATTCCTGAACAAGCCCCAGGGTGTTCCGGTCATTCTCAAGAAAGTCGGATATGACAACACTGACGGATCGACCTGGAACCTTGAGGGAGCAACATTTAAGATCTACAGCGATCAGGATGGAACAATTCCCGTTGTACTTGACGGGGAGAGCGAATTCACATCGGATGGGAACGGAATACTCTACGAGGGAAAGATTCCTGCCGGAACATATTACCTTAAGGAAACCGTCGTTCCGGATGGCTATTACGGCGGCACAGGAATGTATATTCTAAGTGTTTCTCCGGAAGGTGTGACTCTGAACAGTACAAGTACTATTGGATCGCCAGATCTTAGCGCATGGATAACGAGTTCGACTGAACCGACCACAAATGTAACCACTTACACTGTGGCGATCAGAAACACTATCGGTTATGCCCTTCCCAGCTCCGGAGGTCCCGGAACCCGGATGCTTACGGTGATCGGTTCCGCTCTCGTGATCGGCGCAGTGGTGCTTCTGGTTTCCAAGAAAAGAATGTCTGATCGCTGATCGGAATCATGAGAGAACCTGATAGCACTAGGTCAAAAAATACAAATGCGTCCGCCTTGGCCGTGGGTGCCAAGGCGGGCAGTGCTCGAAAGAGCAGAGGAATCTCGGATCGCCTGATCACTGGGATTCTTGTGGCGGCTATGGTCCTTGGCATCGCTCTTTTGGCATATCCTTCGTTCTCGGATTACTGGAACTCCTTCCATCAGTCGAGAGCAGTGCTGACGTACGCATAACATGTCTCGGACATGAACACGGAAGAATATGACAAAATATTGGAAGAGGCGAGGGCTTATAATAAAAGCCTGGCCGAAATCGGCCTGAACTGGCACATGACGGACGAAGACAGGGCTGTGTACAACAGGACCCTCAACATAGATGCCTCCGGGGGCATGGGCTACATCAAGATCCCAAAGATCGATGTGACGCTCCCTATATACCACAGCACGGATGAAAATGTCCTGCAGACCTCGATTGGTCACATGGAGGAATCCTCGCTGCCGGTGGGCGGCGAGAGCACGCACTGCCTGTTGTCGGGGCACAGAGGGCTCCCTTCCGCGAGGCTGTTTACAGACCTCGACAAGCTCCGTGAGGGCGACACCTTTACCATGACGATCCTGAATGAGACGCTGACTTATGAAGTGGATCACATCTGGATCGTAGAGCCGTCGGATCTGTCTCATCTGGCGATCGAGAAGGGCAAAGATTACTGCACGCTGATCACGTGTACGCTTTACGGCATCAATACCCACAGGCTTCTGGTCAGAGGACACAGGACCAAAAACGCAGACGGAAACGCCATGATCGTCGCGGACGCGATTCAGATCCGTCCGGTGTTCATTGCGCCCTTCCTGGCGATTCCTATTTTGGCGCTGCTTCTCGTGTATCTGCTGATCAGCACGAGCGCGAATCGTCGCAGGAAACGGGACCTCAAGGCGGAATACCTGAGCGAGCATCGGCTCAAAGAGGTGGCGCTGGCGTTCTGCCTGCTGCTGATTCTGCCTTTTCTTGCGCCGATGACAGCCTCTGCGGCGGAAGATGCTGAGTTTCCGGATCCGGACAGGACCGGTTCTGTTTCAGCAACCTTTACTTATTACGATGAAAAGTCCGGAAAGACATATCCGGTGACGGGCGGCAGTTCCGTCGGGCTCTATAAGGTGGCGAACGTAGTTGTCGACGACGGCTTTAAATTTGTGGTTGACGAGCGATTTGCGGCAGTCGGAGAGATTCCGGCTACGGACGAGGAGCTCGACAAAGCAAACGCGGAGCTTGCCGAAAAAATGGCGGCGATCGCTTCCGGCTATGAGTTTGATGAGGCGCCGCAGAAAATGGATTCGGAAGGCAGAGTGAGTTTTGGCGGACTTTCGATCGGTCTCTATCTTGTGATGCAGGCGGAGAAAGGGACGGGCGATAAGGAATTTACGATCACTCCTTTCCTGGTATCGATCCCTTATCGAAATGCAGACGGATCCCTCCTCTACGATGTGGACGCCTCTGCGAAGCCGACCACGGTTACCAAGCATGATACTACACCTCCGCCGCCGCCTCCGCCGAAGCGCATTCCGCAGACGGGGCAGCTGTGGTGGCCCGTGATGGTATTGGGAATCGCCGGCGCGCTGTTCGTGCTGGCGGGTGTGGCCGCCAAAGTAAGAAAGTAGGCAGCATTATAGTTAAATCACAAAACGTTAATCAGGGAAGACAGGGCGAATGCCCTGTCTTCTTTTTGGTTTTTGTGCAGTCGTAACTGCTCGGAAGCCCCTTGCAAACTTGTAAAGAATCTCCTGAAATGCTATTGTTATAAAAGATGTTTCAGGAGAAAAACGATGAATCCAATGCAGCAATTCTCTAATACAATAAAGATTTTGCTCTGCGCACTGTTGCTCTGCGCTTTTTTGGCCGGTACTTTATTGACCGGCGGAGCGACCGCAAAGGCGGCCGAGCCGACTGCCAATGAGCAGACCATCCCGGATCTTTCGCAGACCGGTTCGTTGACGGTCGCTTTCACAAATGAGGCCGGCGAGCCCGACAAATTCGGCAACAAAGTGGGGCTCTACAAGGTGGCGAACCTGCAAGTCAAGGACGGATTCAGCCTCGTCTACGACGAGCTGTTTGAGTCGGTCGGGGAGCCGCCGCGCAGGGATGCCCAGCTGGGCGCGGACCTCGCGCAGAAGCTGAACGAGACCGCGGAGATCAAGGGGATTTCCCTGGATGCGCCCTCCGAAGAGATCTGGTCGGACGGGACTGTCACATTTAAGGGCGTGGACGCCGGGCTCTACCTGGTGGTGCAGACCTACAGGGTCTCGGACAGCGAAAAGGCCGTGATCGAGCCTTTTCTGGCGATGATTCCGGAGAGACGGGCGGACGGAACACTGAACTACGATGTCAAAATATCGTCGGCCGGTGCCTCTGACCGCAAAGCCGGTTCTGAGAGCCAGAATAAGATGCTGTCAGAGATTACGCCTGACTCGAAGCTACCTAATACGGGCGGATTCTTTTGGGAGTGAAATCTGTTTGGACGGGGGCTTTTTTGGCTGAGGAGTGGGACTATGAAAGCGTTTGATTATGATAACACACTGTATCGCGGGGAGAGCTCGCTGGATTTCTCGCTCTACATGATCCGGACCAACAAGAAGATCCTGCTGTATCTGACGGTAATCCTGACAAATACGGTCAAGTACAAGCTGTGCCTTGTGGACCGGGAGGAGCTGGGCGATACGATCAACAAATACATGAAGATCCTCATCCGGGACAAAAGAGAGCTCCTGTCGCTGGTGGGGAAATTCTGGAAGATGCACGCCGACCGCCTGAATGCGGACATGTTGCGGCGCGTCGGGCCGGACGACCTGATCATTACAGCCGGGCCGAGCTTTCTGCTGGACGGGATCCGGGACCGCCTTGGCACGCAAAATATCATTGCTTCAGAGGTTGACCTTGACAAGAGGGAGATTACGCATTTTAATTTTAAAGACAATAAAGTGAAAAAGTTCAGAGAACTGTACGGCGATGCAAAGATTGACAGTTTTTATACGGATTCTTACAATGACCGGGCCGTGATGGATATTTCGGAGAAAGCTTTTCTGGTTAAAAACGGAAAAATAAGACGGATCAAATAGTATCGGAACGGCTAAGGGAACAGGAAATACAATAGTGTATAAAGGAGACAAAATCATGACAGAGAAAGAATTACTCAAGCTCAAGAAGTCGGAACTGCTGGAGATCATGCTTGCGCAGAGCAAGGAAATCGACTCCCTGCGTGAACAGCTCGCAAAGGCAAAGGCAAAGCTGAAAGATAAAAAGATTGCCATTGACGAGTCCGGCTCCATTGCGGAAGCCTCGCTGAGGCTCACGAAGGTCTTCGAAGAGGCTCAGAAAGCCGCGGATCTCTACGTCGAAAACATAAAGAGAAGAGCAAATCAGGAGCAGGACTAATACATACAAACGAGTGAACTACCCACCGCCACTCGCCGCCACCCATGGTAAAAACTGACGAAAAAATCCCCATAAAAAGGGGATTTTTCACATTCTAGCCAAATATTTCAATTTGATTGAATTTTAACAAATTTTATGCTAACGTCATTATGAATGATGTGAAAAACACAATCCAAATACCATCGTAAGAAAGAGGTAGAATTATGGCAAAAGTAGATTTAACAAAGTACGGTATCACCGGAACAACTGAGATCGTCTATAATCCCAGTTATGAAGAGCTGTTCGAAGCTGAGATGGATCCCAGCCTCGAGGGCTATGAGAAGGGCCAGCTGACCGAGCTCGACGCAGTTAACGTTATGACCGGTATTTTCACCGGCCGTTCTCCTAAAGACAAATATATCGTCATGGATGAGAACTCCAAGGACACCGTTTGGTGGACAACTCCCGAGTATCCCAATGACAACCACCCGCTCTCCGAGGAGAACTGGGCAATCCTCAAGGACATTGCCAGAAAAGAGCTCTCCAATAAGAAGCTCTATGTAGTGGATGCTTTCTGCGGCGCCAACAAGGACACCCGCATGGCAGTTCGTTTCATCGTTGAGGTTGCCTGGCAGGCACACTTCATCAAGAACATGTTCATCCAGCCTACCGCGGAAGAGCTCGAGACCTATGAGCCCGATTTCGTCGTTTACAACGCTTCCAAGGCGAAGGTTGAGAACTACAAAGAGATGGGCATGAACTCCGAGACAGCTGCTGCTTTCAACATCACAAGCCGCGAGCAGGTCATCATCAACACATGGTACGGCGGCGAGATGAAGAAGGGTATCTTCTCCATGATGAACTACTACCTTCCTCTGAAGGGCATCGCTGCTATGCACTGCTCCGCAAACACAGATATGGAAGGCAAGAACACAGCTATCTTCTTCGGTCTGTCCGGCACAGGTAAGACCACTCTGTCCACAGATCCAAAGAGACTGCTGATCGGCGATGACGAGCACGGCTGGGACGACGAAGGCGTATTCAACTTCGAGGGCGGCTGCTATGCAAAGGTCATCAACCTGGACAAGGAATCCGAGCCCGACATCTACAACGCCATCAGAAGAAACGCTCTTCTTGAGAACGTTACCGTAGATAAGGACGGCAAGATCGATTTCGCTGACAAGAGCGTCACCGAGAACACTCGTGTTTCCTACCCGATCGAGCACATCGAGAACATCGTCAAGAAGGTCAGCCCCATCTCTGCAGGCCCTGCAGCGGATAACGTGATCTTCCTTTCCGCGGATGCTTTCGGCGTACTGCCTCCCGTCTCTATTTTGACACCTGAGCAGACCCAGTACTACTTCCTGAGCGGTTTCACAGCAAAGCTGGCAGGCACAGAGCGCGGCATCACAGAGCCCACTCCTACCTTCTCCGCTTGCTTTGGCCAGGCGTTCCTGGAACTGCACCCCACCAAGTACGGCGAGGAACTGGTCAAGAAGATGAACAAGAGCGGCGCAAAGGCGTATCTTGTAAACACAGGCTGGAACGGAACCGGCAAGCGTATCTCCATCAAGGATACCCGCGGCATCATCGACGCGATCCTCAATGGCGACGTTCTCAAGGCTCCCACCAAGAAGATCCCTTACTTCAACTTCGAAGTTCCCACAGAGCTTCCGGGCGTTGATCCCGCAATCCTCGATCCTCGCGACACCTATGCAGATGCCGCACAGTGGGAAGAGAAGGCCAAGGATCTGGCAGGCCGCTTCGTCAAGAACTTCAAGAAGTATGAGACTAACGAAGCAGGCAAGGCTCTTGTAGCTGCAGGCCCTCAGCTGTAATTCGCAGCAAGACCTGCCAAAACAGCGCGGTGGATCGGCTGCAATCGCAGTAAAATGACAACTAAGGCAGTGAAGAAATGATTTTTCGTTTCTTCACTGCCTTTCTTTTTGCTCTTTTTTATTGATGAATATTATAATACAATCATTTTGAGGAAGTATGTTTTGACAATTGGGCAATAAGCGCCTATTATAGTCGGATGGAACGAGTAATGGAGGCATCATGATGAATAAATTTTTGAACAATCCCGCCTTTGAAGGGATCGAACCGTTTGAATCCAAGTTGTGGCTGTCGTCTCCCACGATGCACGGCGACGAGCAGAAATGGGTGGACGAGGCGATCCAGACGAACTGGGTCTCTACTGTTGGGAAGAATATAGATGAAGTTGAGCAGCAGATCGCTGAGTATGTAGGCGTGAAGTACGCGGTCGGCCTTTCCTGCGGCACATCCGCGCTGCATATGGCCACTAAGCTCGCGGGAGAGAAACTGTACGGACAGGCGAAGCCCAATCAGGGCACGCTGCAGGGACACAAGGTTTTCTGCTCGGATTGCACTTTTGACGCCAGCATCAATCCCGTCGCTTATGAGGACGGCGAGGCGGTCTTTATCGACACGGAGTACGACACCTGGAACATGAGCCCGGAGGCGCTGGAGAAGGCCTTCGAGATCTACCCGGACGTCAAACTAGTCATCATCGCTCACTTGTATGGCACGCCCGGCAGGATGCAGGAGATCAAGGAGATCTGCGACAGGCACGGCGCGCTGATCGTGGAGGACGCGGCCGAATCCCTGGGGGCGAAATACAGATTGAACGGCCAGTGGGTCGAGACCGGAACACTGGGCGATTATAACGCGATCAGCTTCAACGGCAACAAGATCATCACCGGATCTGCCGGCGGAATGTTCCTGACCAACAGCCAGGAAGACGCGGAGAAGGTCCGCAAGTGGTCCACGCAGAGCCGCGAGGACGCTCCCTGGTACCAGCACGAGGAGATCGGCTACAACTACCGCATGAGCAACATCATCGCCGGCGTGATCAGAGGCCAGATCCCATATCTGGACGAGCACATCGCGCAGAAGAAGGCGATCTGGGAGAGATATGAGAAGGGGCTTGATGATCTGCCGATCAGCATGAACCCCTGGGACAGGAAGAACGCGCAGCCCAATTTCTGGCTCAGCTGCATGCTGATCGACGAGTACGCTATGGCGCCCGCGGTCAGAGGAGAGAAGGACTATCTCTACAAGAGCATGAGCGGAAAGAGCTCCCCTCACGAGATCCTTGAAGCGCTGGCTGCTTTTAACGCCGAGGGACGCCCGATCTGGAAGCCGATGCACTTGCAGCCGATCTACAGGATGAATCCTTTTATCACTGTAGAGGGCAACGGACGCGCGCGCAGCAACGCCTATATCGCAGGCGGCGGGATCGACGTCGGCGCCGATATCTTCAGGCGCGGACTCTGCCTGCCCTCGGACAACAAGATGACGCCCGAGCAGCAGGATATCGTCATCGACATCATCCACAGGTGCTTTAAGTGACGCGGCGGCTTGCTGAGCGGCATAGAAATCGGAGAATATGAAATCTTATAAAGACTTGATGAATTCCCTCACTGACGACGACATCCTTCGCCAGATGACGGATGAAGAAATAAAAGAGCTCAGGGGCGTTTTCCTGCAGACTTACATAGATCTCGCGGACTGCTGCAAACGGAACGGCCTCACAGTCATGCTGCTGGGAGGCTCGTGCCTTGGAGCTGTGCGCCACAAGGGTTTTATTCCCTGGGACGATGACCTGGACGTTGCTATGCCCAGGAAGGATTTTGACCGGCTCAAGGAGATCTTTGACCGGGAACTGGGGGACAAGTATATTTTGTCCTCTCCGAATTATAAGGGAAACGCCAAGAACCGCTTCCCCATGATGCTCGTAAAGGACACCATGATGATCGAGGCGGGCGACAACCCGGAGGAGGAGACCAACAAGATCAAGATCGACTTCTTCATGCTGGAGAATATTCCCGAGAACGCGGTCGTAAGGACCCTTAAGGGGCTCTGGTGCACGGCTCTCATGTTCATGGCCAGTTATGAGGAGACTTACGAGAAGAACGACGAGTACCTCAGACGCTACATGTGCAAGACGCCGGAGGGAGAGCGCGAGTACAAGAGGAGAATGTTCCTGGGAAGATTCTTCTCTTTCAATAAATTCCAGAAATGGGCGGACATCGTGGACAAGGCCTTCCAGTATCCCAGGGAGACAAGACTTCTGGGGATCCCGTCGGGGCGCAAGCACTATTTTGGCGAGATCCTGCCCAGAGAGGCCTATGTGCCGGTCTCCAAGGGCGAGTTTGAGGGTATGACTGTGGATCTGCCCGGCAATACGGACATGTACCTGTCCAATCTCTACGGAGACGACTACATGACGCTCCCGCCCGTGGAAAAGAGGGAGCGGCATCTGATCATGGACGTCGTGTTCGCGCCAAAAAAGTGAGCGATTCCGGTTATGGACGCCCTGTGCAGGCGCAAAAATGTTCCGCACATATACAGACTCTTAAGGAGACAGCCAAGTTATGAATTACTACATTCGGGAAACGGTTTTTAGCGAGGACGTTAAGCAGACAGCCGGCTCCAAGGCCAGGGAAGACATCAACGAGATCGCCGAAAAGATGGGCTTTATCCCCATCGAAGTGGAATACGACTATTCCCTGAGAAATAAAAAAGGGTTCCTGACAGCGCTCGCGCAGCTGTCCGAGGACTGGAGCAAGGCTCTTGCCCAGGTTGGGGAAGGCGACACTGTTTTGATCCAGTATCCGCTCAACCACCATCCGGTGGGCGTTCCGGGAATGCTGAAAAAGCTGCAGAAGCGCGGCGGTAAGGTGATCATCCTGATCCACGACATCGACTACATCCGCATGAACAAAAACAAGACCCCTTTGGACAAGCTCAAGATCGCCAAGGTCAAATACGAGGATCACTCTACCATCAAACGCGGCGACGCCGTTATAGCCCACAACCGGAAGATGATGAAGTTCCTCCTGGGCATGGGCGTAGAGAGAGAGAAGATGATCTCTCTGAGGATCTTCGATTACCTGATCCATCAGGATTTTGACTATGTCTCAAGAGATATGAACGAGCCTGTGATCGTAGCCGGCAACCTCAGAAAGCATAAGGTCGGCTACGTCTACTCACTGCCGGACAACCAGGAGTTCAACCTTTACGGCGTAGATTTCGAGGACGAGGGAAGAGATAATGTCCACTATATCGGCGCTTTCGATCCCGAGGAGCTGACCCGGAAGATGCAGGGAAGCTTCGGCCTTGTATGGGACGGCACGACCTGCGATACCTGCGACGGACTGTCGGGAAACTATCTCAAGATCAACAATCCCCACAAATTCTCGCTTTATCTCTCTTCAGGCCTCCCTGTCATCGTATGGGACCAGGCCGCGGTTGCTGACTATGTTAATAAAGAAAAAGTCGGCATCACGGTCAGCAGGATCAGCGAGATCCACGATGCGATCGCGAATATGAGTGAGAGCAGCTACAGGGAGATGGAAGCGAACGCAAGAAGGATCTCCCGCAGGCTGATCGGGGGAAGTTACACGAAAAAGGCGCTTGCCAAGGCTCTGGATATGGTTTCAGGGCAGAAGGATTAAATGAATTCAAGGATTTTCGACATATATCCAAGAATACCGCTGTTCACGACGTTATTGTTGTTTACAATAACGTTCTTTGTGTACGACGATTTCGGGATCAGGATGATCCTGGGGTACGCTGTCCTGATGTATGTGACCCTGATGTATCTGGTTTTCAGGAACAACAGTATCCGCCTCACAAGGATGAAACTGCTGTATCTGCTCTTCGCGTCGAATCTGTCTGCACTGATACTGATCGGAAAGACGGACGCCTCCAGCATTACTTTTGTGCTCAGCATTGTGCTCTGTGCTGTTGCCGCAGTGATCGGAGACATCAGGCGGACGGAGCTGAAAGCGGCGTATTGGATTCTGGCAATCTTTTCGATCCTGTCCACCGGCTATGTGATCGCCGTCAGGGTTTATCCGCCTCTGTACACTAACGGGACCAGGCGGCTCATTTCTTCTGCTTCCAAGCTTATGAACGATGAACTGCTCAAGCAGGGATATGGCATCTCGCTCGGGGGAAATGTAGTCTTTATCGACTATATCCTGATGCTGTTCGGCCTTCTGACTTTCAATATCATAATGGCCTATAAAAAAGAACTGAGACACAAGCTTTTCTATTGGGGCTGTCTGGCAACCTGCGCGGTGGGAATGCTCTTTGTCAACAGAAAGAGCGAACTTTTGTCATTTCTGATCGCCCTGGCTTTCTGCTATCAAATACAAATGGGAATAAGCACCAGGAAAGAAAAGAAGAAGGCTGTGAAGATCACAGCTGTCATAATCATTATGGCCGCAGTGGGGCTGGTCTTTTTGGGAGCATCCGGTTTCCTGGAAAGATATATGACCTTTTTTGAGAGACTGATCGGAAATATGGGAGGCGCGGAGACCAAGGTCGATCTGACTTCAGAGAGAGGCGTCCTGTGGGCTCTTGCATTCTCGCTCTTTCAGGAACATCCGATCCTCGGGATCGGATGGGGGCATTTCCATGAGCATCTCCCTGAATCATTGAACCATCTTGATAATGTACATAATAACTACCTGCAGCTGTTGTGCGAGACAGGGATCGTGGGATTCTTGCTAGTCGTGATCCCTCTTATTTTGGTGCTCAAAGAGACGGTAAGATCGATCAGGGCAAACAGAAGGAGAACAAACAGAGAGCCGATGCTGATGGCCTTAAATATCACATCTTTCGGGATGCAGATCGCCTTTCTTGTACTCAGTTTTCTTGACCCGTGTCTGTACAAAATGCTGTTTTGGGCGATCTTCGCTATCGTGGTCATGCTGGCTGACAGTACGGAAGGCGCCCTGAACGAAACGCTGCAAATCTCTTAAAAGAAGGTAAGAAATGGTAAGTCTTAAGATCAAACTGCCGGAGGGCTATCTGGACGAGGAAGTCCGGGACGACTTTACTGTCACTAAGGAGCAGAAAGAAATATGGGCAGTTGAGCTTGACCTGCTCGCGGAGCTGAACCGCGTCTGCGACCAGTATGGGCTGACTGTCTACGCGGACAGCGGGACGATGCTCGGCGCAGTCCGCCACAAGGGCTTTATTCCCTGGGACGACGACATCGACCTGACCATGAGCCGGTCGGACTATGAGAAACTGTGCGAGGTTGCGCCGCAGGAATTCAGGCATCCCTATTTCTTCCAGACAGAAGAGACAGATCCGGGATCGGGACGCGGTCACGCCCAGCTCAGGAACTCGGAGACGACGGGAATCCTCAAAAAAGAGCAGGAGGTCCGCTATACTTTCAATCAGGGAATCTTCATCGATATTTTCCCCTATGACAACGTGCCGGACGACGTCGAGAGACGCGATGAGATGGTCCGCAGGATCGAGGAACTGCGTAATAAATCCGTCAGTTACGCCAAACTGTTTTATTCGAAGAACCCCGGAATCGGATTCCGGTGGTATGTCGCCCATGCGCTGCAGATCGCGATCAAAATAGTGCATGCGAAGTACAACAACAAGTACTTCAGGGAAATGGAGAAGGCCAAGCTTGCCTGCAGGAACGAAGACACGCGATATATCGCCAATCTCTACCGCCTCTGGGCCGACGACCCGGAAGCCTGCGTATGGGATAAGTCGTGGTATAAGGAAGCGATTGAGGTTCCCTTCGAGTTTATTACGATAAAGATACCCGCGGGGTACAACGAGTACCTGACAAAGACATACGGGGAATGGCAGAAATTTGTGGTAGGAAGCTCGGACCACGGAGATATCATCTTCGACACCGACCGCTCTTACAAGGAATACCTGTAGACCGAAAATTGGAGGATAGGATCAGTGAAAATTCTGAAAACCGTGAGCATAGTCGTGTTCATAGTATCGGTTATTCTTTTTGGAGGATATCTGGCTAAAGAAAACTCTCAGGATCAGGCTGGACCGGAGATTTCTTTAGATTCAGATCACATACAGGTCAGTGTGAAAGATGATAAAGAGGCTCTTCTGGCGGGCGTCACTGCGTCGGACGCCGGGGACGGAGACCTTACCGGAGCTGTTTGCGTGGAGTCCGTGGGACCCTTCGACGAGGAGGGAAACAGAGTTGTGAGATATGTGGTCTTTGATTCGGACGGCCACGTCGCCCGCGCATTCAGAAAGATGAGCTATACGGACTACACAGCCCCTGTTATTGAAATATCAGGACCTCTCACCTTTTCCACCGACAGCACAAACCTGGTGGAAGGAATTACTGTGGTGGACTGCCTCGACGGAGATATTACAGGCAGCGTCCAGATAATTTTCGCCGACGACACGAAAACGACCCGGCCCGGGATATATCCCGCAAGGCTCAAGGCAAGGAACAGCGCCGGCGGCACGGCAGAGCTCCCTGTAACTTATGAGATCTACGATCCCGCGGAGTACAACAGACTTCCCAGACTGACGCTCAATAATTATCTACTGCGCCTGAAAAAAGGGGACAGCTTTAACGCGGCTGATCAACTAAGCTCAGTGGTGATCGGCAGCACGGAGTACCAATTTGTCAGGGAGAACGGAACTTACGGCGCTTCAGGGGAAACCGCCGATATGTCAAAACATACAATAGACCAAAGCCTCGTCACCATTACCGGCGAAGTGGATACCAATACAGCCGGGTGCTATGAAGTCGACTATTCACTGAAAGACGATGTTTTCAGTACGGGAACAGGGACAGCCAGACTGTACGTTGTGATCTCGGAAGGAGGAGCGGAATAAAATGCAGGAAAACAATGGCGCATCCGGACGCATTCCCAGAGAGGAATTCAGGCTGGATCTGTACAGCGTGCTGAGCGATATAAAAGAGCAGTGGATAGCGATCCTGCTGCTGACTGTTTCAGCGGTCCTTCTTTCTTATGTTTTGCTCTCAGCTGACGCTAAAAATACTTATACAACTACGGCTACCGTCGCTGTCCGCTACGCGGATGAGAATCCTGACGTCAACAACGCCACCGTGCCGGATATAAATTCTGCTCTGAAATACGCAGGAGACTGCGCGAAGACGCTTGCGACGGTCCTCAGCAACGGCAGTATCAGAGCTACTGCAGCCAAAGAAAGCGAATTGGCGGGCTTTAGCGGAAGCATCACAGCAGCGGCCATTGCGGAAACCAATCTTTTGGTGATCAGGGACACTTCGGGCTTGCCGACCGCATCTCTCAAGGAAACGGAAGCATTACTGAATTATCTGCTGAAATCTGAAGATCAGCTCCTCGGAGGGATCAAGGTCACTGTGGTGCAGCAGCCCCATCTGAGGAAAAACGCAGTCGACAAAGGAAAAATAGTAAAGCAATCGATCGCCATGGGAATCGTTTGTCTGTTTTTCCTCTGCACTTTACTGGGATGGCGTTCTTCTTCCAGATACACGGTTCGAAAGAGCTCGGAAGTTAAGGCCAAAACCGGCGCGGATCTACTCGCGGTGATCCCGCGCGAAAAGAATGGGAAAGCCGGACTTCTGATCACGGATCGTTCCATCGCGAACGCGTTTGGGGAAGAGACTCGCAGTCTTGCAGCTCGCCTGATCAACGAAATGGAGAGAGACGGCCGGAAGGTGCTCCTGGTTTCGAGCGCAGCTGAAGGAGAGGGAAAATCGACAGCGGCAGCCAACATCGCTCTTGCCATGTCTGAGATGAACAGAAGGGTAATCCTGGCGGATCTGGATTTCCGGACCCCTGCTTTGGCCAAAATATTGAATATGAAGGATAATGAGTCCGCGGATCTGATGCAGTTCCTGGCAAACGGAGCGAAGGATACCGGCTCTGCGGACCTTGACGGACTGATCAGATCTGTGCCCGGAACCGGGCTGTTCGCGGTCCTTAACAGCAAAGCCGCGCCGCTTGCAGTGGACAGGTATGCTGTCCAGATCAGAAAGTGTCTGGAACTTCTCAGGGACAGAGCTGATTTTGTTATTATCGACACGTCCGCAGCGAAGGCTGTATCCGATACGGAAGCACTGGCCTCGATGGCGGATGCATCGGTCATTATCGTCCGTGAAAACTTCGTGGAAGTGGCAGATATCGAAAAGACAGTCACAGTCCTTTCAAAAGGCGGCCATATGATCGGGTGCGTGTTCAACGACGCGCGCAAAAACGCCATTTCTGCCGACGCCGCACAACTGAGCAACGGAGGTCGATATGCAGGATAATACAGTACAAATCGATAACAAAATCGATAATAATGAGGAGATCGTTGTCAACCTGTTCGTCCTCGCGCGCAGGGTCTTTAAAGAACTGCGCCGCAGCGCGCTGATCATTCTCCTGCTGATGGCGCTGACAGGTTCGGCGTGCTATTTTGGCGCAAGAGCCTCCTATAAACCCGTTTACGCGGTGAGCGCGACATTTTCGATCGACAGGGTCTCAAACCTCAGATACAGGTCGGGCGGCGATAAGTACCTGATCATAAACAAGTTAGGAACGTGGTTTCCCTTTTTCCTCAGCAGCGACGCCATGAAGAGCGCGGTTATGGACGATCTGGAGTTCCATGACGCAGAGGATTTTGATGTCGAAATCGCGGCGAGCGCCGGATTTGCCACCAACCTGATCGAACTGGTGGTCAGATCGAAAGACCCGCAGCTGGCGTACGACGCGCTTCAGTCAGTTCTGCGTAAATTCCCGACGATCACAGAGCATTCGATCGGTGAGGTGGATTTCAAACTGATCAACGTGGGCGGAGTTCCCACTTCGCCGTCCGTGAGGCCGACAAATAAGAAAACGGCAGTCATCGGAATGATCTTTGTTCTTGCTGTTGCTTTGATCTGGACCATATTCAAATGTGTGTTCATTAAGAATATTGTGAACGGTGAAGCCCTGTCCAAAGTCCTTGATTCAGAACTGCTGGGAACGCTGCCTCATGTTAAGTGCCCGCGCGGGAAAAAGCCTGCGGCGATTGATTCTGTGGATTGCCCTCCTCAGATGGCAGACGCAGTGCACACCATCCGCCTTCGCCTGGAGAGAATCGCGGGCGAACGAGAGGCGAAAACAATCCTGGTAACCAGCACGCTCAGCTCAGAGGGAAAGACCACAACCGCGGCAAATCTTGCCATCAGCCTTGCAAGCCATCAGCATAAAGTACTGCTGGCAGAAGGAAATCTTCGGAATCCCTCCGTCCTTGCCGCTTTGGGCATGCCTCAGGCGGAGAAAGGAATGGCGGATCTTCTTACCGGGAGCTGCGAAGCGGACGAGGTAATGATCCCTTACAGCAACGACGCCAACCTGACGGTGATTCCCGGAGGAACTCTGAACGGACTGCCTGCCGCGCTGTGGAGCAGACCTGAAGCAGAGAAACTGTTTAAAGAGTGGAGAGAACGCTTCGACTACATTATTATTGATTCTGCGTCGGCAGCTTCCTGCTCAGAGAGCGGGCTCATCGCCCGTCTCGCGGACGGATGCATCTATGTGGGACAGGAAGACCGTGAACTGGCTGACGATGTCCGAAGGGGCGCGGAAACGGTCGTTTCTGCCGGATGCGGGATCCTCGGATGCGTATATAACGCCGGCCATTGAGCGGTTTTGCCGCGGTGCGCGACCGCGCGGCTTGGAGCAGAACTGCGATTACAGTTGCAGCCGGGCACAAGATGATGTATGATTAGGAAAGTTAAAGAACCGATATGAACTTAAGGGGACGGGTCTTTTCCGTCCCCTTCATTTAAACACTGATGTTCACCAAATACACACACTGGAGGGTTCATGAATTTATTTGAATCGGAAATACTGAATAAACTATATTTTGAACCGTTCGTAAACCAGAGGATCCTGGCTGAGACGACCGGATGCAGCGTCGGAGCTGTCAATAAGGCTCTGCGGCAGCTGACGGAAGCGGGCTATCTGGACGGACAGACGCAGCTGACGGATAAAGGACGACAGGAAGTCCGCGGCAAAATGCCGAAGAGCGCGATCATTCTGGCAGCAGGCTTCGGAATGCGGATGGTCCCGATCAACACGTCGACCCCCAAAGCACTCCTCGAAGTCAACGGAGAGATCCTGATCGAGCGGACGATCCGCCAGCTCCACGAGGTCGGAATCACGAACATCACTGTGGTGGTGGGCTTCATGAAAGAGAGCTTTGAGTACCTGATCGATGAGTTCGGCGTCGACCTGGCGGTCAATTCGCAGTATTCGAAGAGGAACAACCTCCACTCCCTCGCCTATGTCGCGGGCAGGATCGACAACTCCTACATCATCCCCTGCGACATTTGGTGCGCGGTCAATCCCTATTCCCGCACAGAGCCCTATTCCTGGTATATGGTCAGCGATAAGATGGACGAGGACAGCACTGTCCGGGTCAACCGCAAGCGCGAGCTTGTGATGGTCTCCGAGAAAGAAGCTGGAAACGCCATGATCGGCATCGCTTACCTGACAGGGAGAGAGGCCCAGATCGTCCGGGAGAATCTCCGCAGGATGGACACGGATGAGGACTTTGACGACGAGTTCTGGGAGAGAGCGCTTTACGGAGGCGGTTCTGCCGTGCAGGTTCCTGGCGGTTCTGCCGCGCAGGCTTCTCCCGATTTCTCAGGGAAACCCCGTTTCCAGAGAGACCGCATGATCCTTCAGGCCAAAACAGTGAGCGCCTCCGATTTTGTCGAGATCAACACTTATGAGCAGCTCCGTGAGCTGGATTCAGGCTCCAACCATCTTCAGTCCGACGCGATCCATACGATATGCGGGGCTCTGGGGTGCAGCGTAAGCGATATTACAGACATCAGCGTGCTCAAGAAAGGCATGACCAACAGAAGTTTCCTCTTCAGTGTGAAGGGATCCAAGTACATCATGCGGATCCCCGGCGAAGGAACAGACAAGCTTATCAACCGCCGGCAGGAGGCGGATGTGTACAGGGCGATCAGCGGTCTCGGCCTCTGCGACGATCCCGTCTACATCAATCCGGATAACGGGTATAAGATCACGGCTTTTCTGGAAAATGTGAGGGTCTGCGATCCTTCCAGCGAAGAAGACCTGAAGCGCTGTATGAAAAAACTTCGGGGATTCCACGAGATGCGAATTTCTGTGGACCATACCTTCGATATATGCAGGCAGATCGAGTTCTACGAATCTTTGTGGGACGGAGCGCCGTCCATTTACAGGGATTACCTGCGGACTAAGGAGAAAGTGCTGAGTCTGTGCGATTATGTGGAGAGTCTCGACCATGATTGGTGTCTGACACATATCGACGCGGTGCCTGATAATTTCCTTTTTTATGAAGATTCTGGCGATTCTTCAGACGAGCGGCTTCAGCTGACCGACTGGGAATACGCGGGGATGCAGGATCCGCATGTGGATATCGCTATGTTTTGCATCTACAGCCTGTATAACCGGCAGGAATGCGACCGGCTGATAGATATTTACTTTGACGGGCAGTGCGACCGCGAGACGCGGACCAAGATTTATATCTATATTGCGATGTGCGGGCTTTTGTGGTCGAACTGGTGTGAATATAAGAGGAAGCTCGGCGTTGAATTCGGAGAGTACAATTTGAGGCAGTATCGTTACGCGAAGGATTTCTATCGGGCGGCCAGGGAGTTGATGGAGGCGACGGAGTCGTCAGCGTCGTTTGAGTCGGCGTTGGAGTTGTCAGCGTCGTCGGAGTCGCCAGCGTCAGCGTCGTCGGAAATCTGAGGAGCGCGCTGCTGGTTAATGAGAGTGCTGATTATTCGAAATCTCGTTGATTCAGAGGAGAGAGTGTTGGGTATTCGAAATCTCGTTGATTCAGACGAGAGAGTGCAATGAATATTTATGCAGTTTTCTGTATGAGGCATATACCTTTGTCAGAACCCTTTATTCTATTGAATCCGGAATTTTTAAAAAAATATGCATAATATACAGAATTTTCCTGGCTTATGCAGGATATATGCATAAACTATGGGGATCGATATTTTGATTATTTAAGCAGGGAGGCTCTCCGAGGGCTCAGGGCGCTGCCCTGAGAACCCGCAAGGGACCAGTCCCTTGACCCTTTGCCCGGGCGCTGCCCGGACCCGTCCTCGCCGGAAGCAGGAAAGGAGCAGGGCTCCTTTCCGGGACAAGAGGATGATCCGTGAAGCTTATGTCAAGGGACTTTCGCGGCATATCCTCACAGGCGGCTCCGCCTGTCCCGACAGGTGGCTCCGCAGATGCGCGAAGACGGCTCCGCCTGCTGTTCCGGTATTCCACGGTTCCCCTGACAACGCTTCCGCTCCTCGGCTGCGATGAGTTTATGCAAAAAATATGCAACGTTATGCAGGAAGAGAGAATTTTCGTAAAGATTTTCGAATAAAGGGTTTTTCATAAGGGCATATACGAAACTTGAGAGTGAATATTCTGAATAATTTGTGTATATTAGGGGATTCGTGAGGCGATAGGAAAGCGCGGCGGACCAGAAGGTGAGAAGAAAGCGCGAGCGGATAATAAGACAGTGAGACAGCAAGGAGGCACAGCAGATGTGTGAAGAGAATCATATTGTGAAGCGGGCCATCATAATGGCGGCAGGTTTTGGCAACAGGATGCACCCGCTGACGCTGACGACTCCGAAGCCGCTGGTGAAGGTCAACGGCGTGCGGATGATCGACACGGTGGTGGACGGCCTGAGGAGCAACGGCATCACGGAGATTTATGTGGTGGTGGGGCACCTGAAGGAGCAGTTCTACGAGTGGGCTGCGGAGCGGCATGCCGAGTGGGCGAAGGAAGAGACGTGCGAATGTGCGAAGGAGCAGCCCGGAGTACAGATCATTGAGAACCCGGACTACGCGACATGCAACAATATCAGTTCGCTGTATGTGGCGAGGGAGCATCTGGGGGAGTGCATTATTTTGGACGGGGATCAGATTATTTATAATAAGGAGATCCTGGATCCGCACTTTACGCTGTCGGGGTACAACGCTGTCTGGTGTGAGGGCGAGACGAAAGAGTGGCTGATGGACGTGGAGGACGGCGTCGTGAAGTCCTGCTCGAGGACGGGCGGGCGGCACGGATGGCAGCTTTACAGTATTTCGCGGTGGACCGCGGAGGATGGGGCGAAGCTGCGCAGACACCTGGAGCAGGAGTTTGAGAGCGGGAACAGACAGATTTTCTGGGACGATGTCGTGATGTTCTGTCATTTTGATGAGTACAGGCTGGGCATCAGGGAGATGCAGGCAGAGGACATTATCGAGATCGACGGGATTGATGAGCTGGCACAGGCCGATCCGAGTTACAGAACGTATCTGGACAGCCTGGACGGATGAGTGCCGGCAGCCGGGAAGGCAGATGTCGGATGAGTGCCGGCGGAAAGCCGGAAATGGAGGTTCAATATTATGAGCAATAACATGGTAACTGCTGACAGCAAGAGAATCGACTGGATGATCACACTGGTGCCGTTCATTCTGATCATGGCGCTGGCGGTGTATCTGTTTATTTTCCCGGAGCAGGCGAATGGAGTGATTTCGCAGGTGCGCTTCTTCTTCGGCGATACGGTGGGACTGTATTACCTTGTGATCGGCGTGGGAGTGCTGCTGGTGTCGCTGTTCCTTTCGTTCTCCAAGTACGGGGATATTGTGCTGGGAGAGCCGGATGAGAAGCCGCAGTACAATTTCTTTACCTGGGGTTCTATGATGTTCACCTGCGGTCTGGCGGCGGATATTCTGTTCTATTCTTTTGCGGAGTGGGTCATGTACGCGACGAATCCGCACATCGCGGAGATGGGATCGATTGCGGAGTGGGCAGGCGTTTTCCCGCTGTTTCACTGGAGCTTCATTCCATGGGCCTTCTATCTGGTACTCGCGGTGGCGTTCGGTTTCATGCTGCATGTGCGCAAGCGCAACAGGCAGAGATACAGCGAGGCGTGCAAGCCTGTGATCGGTGAGAAGAACGCGAACGGGCTGCTGGGACGTGTTATTGATCTTTTCGCGCTGTTCGCTCTGCTGGCCGGAACGGCGACCACTTTTTCGGTTGCTACGCCTCTGATGGCGAGTATTATCGTCAAGCTGTTCAATATCAGCATCAGCCGGACGGCTGTAACGATCATCATTCTGCTGATCACTTGCGCTGTTTATACTTATGCAGTGCTTCATGGTTTCAAGGGAATCAGTTTCCTGGCAAAACTTTGCATCTATCTGTTTTTTGGCCTGCTGGCAATCGTGCTGGTCATCGGCGGACAGGGACGGTTCATCGTGGAGAACGGATTCCAGAGCCTTGGAAAGATGTTCCAGCACTTTATCGAGCTGAGCACTTATACGGATCCGGCGCGGACCAACAACTTCCCGCAGGACTGGACGATCTACTACTGGGCTTACTGGATGGTGTGGTGCATCGCGGCTCCGTTCTTCATCGGCAATATCAGCCGGGGCAGGACGATCCGGCAGACTGTGCTGGGCGGCTATGTGTTCGGCGTAGGATCGACTATTGTCAGCTTCATTATTCTGGGCAACTACAGTCTGGGACTGCAGATTGAAGGAAAAGCGGACTTCATCGCGCAGTACGCGGCAAGCGGAGACCTTTACCAGCTAATCCTCGACATTGTGGATACCATGCCGGGCTCGTCATTTATACTGGTGCTGACTATGTTTTGCATGATCGCGTTCTATGCGACCAGTTTCGACTCGATCGCTTACACAGCGGCTTGCTACAGTTACAAGAGGCTGGAGGAAAACGAGAAGCCCCACACGATGATCACTCTGCTGTGGTGTCTGCTCCTGATCGTGCTGCCGATCGCGCTGGTCTTCTCGGAGAGCAGCATGAACAATATCCAGAGTGTGTCGATCATAAGCGCTTTCCCGATCGGCATTATCATGATCGTCATGATCTGGAGCTTTATTAAGGACGCTAAGGCCTATATGGAGGGAAAATAATAAAGTTTTGGTGGAAAAAAAACTCTTGATAACATACAATAAGTACATTATGATAGACAAGTTGTGCGATGATGTTAAAAGAGGCATATAATGAATATTAATGACAGCGATTTGGAAATAACGCAAAATGAGGCGAGCGAAGGCCCGAACGCACGGGGCGGGCTGCTGAGAGGCCACTGGCGCACAGTGGCGGTCCTTCTGAATATCTATGATATCGCGGCAGTTAACCTGGCTTATTTTCTGGCCCTCTGGCTTCGCTTTGATCTGAAATTTTCTTTGATCAGGCCTGATTTTCTGGACGCCTGGATGAGGTTTGCACCGATCTACACAGTCTTTTGCATTGCTGTGTTCTGGGCTTTCCGTCTCTACAGGAGTCTGTGGAAATTCGCCAGCTATTCGGAACTGATGCACCTGATCGCGGCGACGGGCGTGACCGGGATTTTCCACACGATAGCGATCACGCTCATTTTCCAGCGTATGCCGATTTCATACTATTTGATCGGTATCACGCTGCAGTTCATCTTCATGGCGGCGATCCGCTTCTCCTACCGGTTCTATATTTTGCTGAGCAGTCAGATGAAATCGGACAGCAACGAGGCGAGGGTCATGCTGATCGGCGCGGGAAACGCAGGGCAGAACCTTATTCATGACATTATGCGCTCCAAGGAGCTCGATGAGAAGGTGTGCTGCGTTATCGATGACGATCCCAACAAATGGGGGCGCTACATCGACGGAATTCCGATCGTCGGCGGAAGAGATACGATCATTAAGAACGCGGAGAAGTTCAGGATCGATAAGATCTATCTCGCTATACCCAGCGCTTCGGCGCAGCAGAAAAGGGACATTCTCGATATCTGCAAGGAGACCAACTGCGAGCTGAAGAACCTGCCCGGCATGTACCAGCTGGTGAGCGGCGAGATCACGGTGAGCAAGATGAAGAAGGTTTCCGTGGAAGACCTTCTCGGCAGAGAGCCGATCAAGGCCGATATGAAGGAAGTTTTTGAATTCATCAACGGCAAGAGGGTCATGGTGACCGGCGGAGGCGGCTCCATCGGAAGCGAGCTCTGCAGGCAGATCGCGGCGCATGATCCCGCGATGCTGATCGTCTTCGATATCTACGAGAATAACGCGTATGATATCCAGATGGAGCTGAGGGAGAAATATCCGAAGCTCAACCTGCAGGTTCTGATCGGCTCGGTGCGCGACAGCCGCAGGATCTTCAGCGTATTTGAACAGTACAAGCCGGAGATCGTCTATCACGCGGCGGCTCACAAGCATGTCCCCCTGATGGAGGACAGCCCCAACGAGGCGGTCAAGAATAACGCGATCGGCACCTATAAGACTGCCTACGCGGCAATGGTGAACGGCTGCAAACGCTTCGTTCTGATCTCTACGGACAAGGCGGTCAATCCCACCAATATCATGGGAGCTTCCAAGCGCCTGTGCGAGATGATCATTCAGAGTTTTGACGCCAAGATCAAGGCCGGAAAGGCGAACGAGATCCCGCAGCTGTTCACGCACTCGGGTATCGAGAACGCGGATAAGGACGGCACGGGAGAAGTGTTCCGCAATGTGAAGACGGAGTTTGTGGCGGTTCGCTTCGGAAACGTTCTGGGAAGCAACGGCTCGGTCATTCCGCTCTTCAGGAAAATGATTGAGAACGGCGGACCCGTCAAGGTCACTCACCCTGAGATCATCCGCTACTTTATGACAATTCCGGAAGCGGTAAGCCTGGTGCTTCTCGCGGGTACTTACGCCAAGGGCGGCGAGATCTTCGTCCTGGATATGGGAAGCCCGGTCAAAATAGATACGCTCGCAAGGAATCTGATCCGCCTGTCGGGCTACAAACCTGACGTGGACATCAAGATCGTCTACACCGGACTGCGCCCCGGCGAGAAACTCTACGAAGAGAAGCTGATGGCTGAGGAGGGACTGACTAAGACCGAGAACGACCTCATTCACATCGGAAAGCCGATACCGTTTGACACCGACGAGTTCCTGGCGGAACTCAGAAACCTGATGTTTGTGGCCTACACCAACAGTAAAGACATCCAGGAGCAGGTCAGGAAGATGGTATCTACGTACCATCCGGAGTAAACTGTAATATATGGACAATACTAAAGGCACTCACTTGAGAATGCTCCAGAGTGCATACAGAGAAGGGCTCCGATGGGGCTGCATCATTCTCACCGAGTTCTTTATAGCATGGACTCTGATGCAGTACGTGGTGAAAGAAAGGGAGTACCTTAAATACCAGAAGTGGATCGGCGTTGCGATATTAACGGCAGCGCTGATTTACGTGGTTATAGCGGTTTTTACAGACAGAGAAGAGCTGAGGCGGATCGGCGCGTTCCTGAAGAGTATGTGCAGTTTTGAGCAGATCATGCTGATACTTATCATGCTCTGGTACATACTGGGGTGCGCGGTGAGATCGCGTCTCGACAAAGTTCCCCTGTTTTCTTTCAACGACAACCGGCTGTTCATGTTCACAATGACAGTATTTTTGTTCTTTCCGTTTGTAAACCTTATGGGGAAGCGCACAGGGCGCGTGATCGACGGAATGATCCACTTTACTTTGCCGGCTTATTCGATATTTTTAGCCTGGTGCATCGTAAAGTTTTACAGGGTGGAACTGATCTACTTCCCGTCCGGACTCAAACTGACCCTTTGGAGAAAGGGCGTTTCCATGACGATCGGCGGGAATATCAATATCACCGCTGCAGCTTCTGTGATCCTGTTCGGACTGTGTCTGTATATGATCCTGACTAAGAATAAGATCATCCGGATCATTTACATCCCGGCAGCTGTCATTCAGTTCATGACGGTGATCCTAACGGGTTCCAGGACCAGTTTCCTGGCCATTACATTTATATCGATGGGTGCAGCGATCCTGTTTACATGGGATGTCCTGCGGGACAGGGAATTACGCATACGGCTGGCAGTGACGGTTCTGTCGGCGGTTCTATGTGCGGCAGCCATTTTGGCAGCACAGCGCGTTCTGATCAAAATGTTCGAACACGTTTATCCTGAAAGCACGAAGTATGATGTAAAGATCGAGAAGCCGGAAACCGAAGAAAGCGCGGAGCAGGCTGCTCAGATCATTGACCAGTCGATGTATGGCGCGAAAGCGCGCGAACTGCTGCGGCAGGCAACAGGTTCACAGTTCATCAGGCAGAGATCATCAGATATTACAGTCCGGGCCGCAGGGAATCTGCCCGGAAAAGGCTTAGCCGGAGAAACGGGCAGCGGCGATATTGAAATGGAAGAGGGTCCAAGAAAGATGAACGACCTCAGTTCGAGGACGAGCATTTGGAAGTGCGCGGTACAGATCATGCTGTCAAGCCCCGGACATTTTCTCTTCGGCGTGTCGCCGTGCTATACAGCGAAACGGCTTCAGGAAGCGACAGGGCTCGGAAACGAAATCACCCACGCCCACAACGGGATCCTGCAGATGGGAGTCGGGCTGGGCGTTCCCGCGATGCTGCTCTTTATATTGTTTGAGGCCTCGCTCGTCATCAGGTGTCTCTCCATTATACTGGGGAAGAGGGCAGGCCTGATCCGCGGCTGCTGGATCATTCCGGTCGTCATACTGGGAATTCTGGTGATCGAACTGGTCGAAGCGATGCTGTTCGCCATGCCCCGCTTTAATATCCCTGCTTTCTACATGCTGGCGGGATGCTGCGTCATGATGGACAGGAAACGGAAGCTTGCGCTCAAAAAATAGAAATGGTGGGAGATTTGTATATGAAACATAAACCCTACGGACCATATGAGAGATTTGTAAAACGCCCTCTGGACTGCTTGCTGGCTTCATCCGCTTTGATCGTGTTAAGCCCTGTCATGCTCACTGTTTCCGTGCTTGTGAGAAAAAAACTCGGTTCCCCGGTCCTTTTCACGCAGGATAGACCCGGGAAAGATGAAAAGATATTCAAACTGTATAAGTTCCGGACGATGACTGACGAAAGAGATGAAAACGGAGAACTGCTGTCCGACACGATCCGGCTGACGCCGTTCGGGCAGAAGCTTCGCGCCACCTCGCTGGATGAACTGCCTGAACTTCTCAATATAGTCAAGGGAGATATGGCTATTATCGGGCCAAGGCCTTTACTTACGCAGTATCTTCCGGCATATACAGAAGAAGAGAGGCATCGCCATGACGTCCGGCCCGGGCTGTCAGGACTCGCGCAGGTCAACGGCAGAAACTTCGTGCCGTGGGATCAAAGGCTCGCTTATGATATTGAATATGTAAATAAGATCACGTTCCTGGGCGACGTTAAGATCGTAATAAAGACGATTAAAAATGTCTTGGCACAGGACGATGTCGCGACTAACACGGAAGAAATTGATGAGGGTTATCTGGACGAAATAAGAGGTGTTCGAGGAAGAGGTTAAGATGATTACAGTCTACACACTTAATGACTTTGAACAATGGGATAATACCGTTCGTTCCTTCAAGGACTACGATGTATATTGGCTTAACGGATATGTGAAAGCATTTCATATCCATGGAGACGGGGAGCCTCTGCTCATATTATATGATGACGGAGCGACCCGCGGCATCAATGTGGTCATGAAGCGGGACGTCGCTAAAGATGAGCGCTTTAAAGGCTGTATCCCGGAAAATCGATATTTTGACATTTCAACACCTTACGGTTACGGCGGCTGGATCATCGAGGGAGATGATACAGATAAGCTTTTTGCGGCTTATGAGAACTGGAACAGAAGAAACGGGATAATCTCGGAGTTTGTCCGTTTCCATCCCCTGATAAGGAACTATGAAAAGTGTAAGGATTTCTATGAGGTGATCCAGCTCGGTAAAGTTGTTCACATGAACCTTGATGATCCGAAAGTGATCTGGGACAACATTATCAGCAAGAACCGGAATATGATCCGAAAAGCCATCAAGAACGGCGTCAAGGTTTATAACGGACGGTTTCCCGAGATCTATGAGAAGTTCCGCGTCATCTATAACGAGACCATGGACAAGGACAACGCAGAGAAGTATTACTACTTCAAACCGGAGTTCTATGCGTCGCTTCTGAATGACATGCAGGACAACGCGCAGGTTTTCTGGGCGGAAAAGGATGGAAAAGTCATTGCCGCGTCGATCATGCTGCATGCTAACGGCCGCATGTTCTACCATCTGTCGGGTTCCATCAGAGAATACGGGACGTACGCGCCTACCAATCTGATCCTGTACCGCGCAGCCATGTGGGGATGCGCGAACGGATGCAAGATCTTGTATCTCGGCGGAGGACTGGGAGCCGGCGTTGACAGCCTGTTCAAGTTCAAGAAGGCGTTCTATAAGGGCGATGATCTTCACCACTTCTACGTCGGAAGGAAGATCCATGATCCCGAAGTTTATGAAGAACTGAAGAAAATACGCGAAGAAACGATCGAGAACGCTAATTTCTTCCCGGTCTATCGGGGATAACGGGATTCCATGCCGCATATACCGCGGCCGCATGATCTTTCAAGGGACAGAAGGTGGATATGATGGATGTAGTCATCATCTCAGAGTTCTGTGAGGACTTTTCAAAATCGGATAATGAAAGATTCTTCTATATCGCGAAGATGCTGTCGAGAGAATATGAGGTGGAACTGGTCGTCAGTGCTTTCCGGCATACGACAAAGCGTCACCGCTATGCGCCGGCAGACGAATGGCCGTTTAAGATCACATTTATCGATGAACCCGGATACCCCAGAAATGTCTGTTTAAAGCGGTTTTACAGTCATTATACCTGGGGGAAGAATATAGAAGAGTATCTTAAGAAGCGGAAGAAAAAGCCGGACGCAGTCTACTGCGCTGTACCGGGACTGACAGCCGCCAACCTCGCGGCAAAATATTGTGAGCGGGAAAAGATTCCTTTTATTATCGACATTCAGGACCTGTGGCCGGAAGCCTTTCAGATGATAGTCAATGTACCGGTACTAAGCGATATCGCTTTTTCTCCGTTTAAAGTTATCGCAGACGGGATCTACAAGCGGGCGGACGCCATATGCGCAGTATCGGACACATATTGCGGGAGAGCCGCAAGGGTCAATAAAAAAGTGAGCGGGACTACCACAGTGTTTCTGGGAACCGAACTGGCTGTTTTCGACCGCTACGCCGCCGAAAAGCCCATACTCGAAAAGAGGAACGGTGAGGTCTGGCTGGCCTATTGCGGAACCCTCGGAAGTTCCTACGACCTGACCTGCGTCATTGACGCGCTGGACCTTATGAAGGAGCCGAACCTCAAGTTCATCGTTATGGGCGACGGTCCCGACAAAGAAAAATTTGAGAAGTACGCAGCACAGAAGAAGGTAAACGCCGCTTTTGTGGGACGGCTTAAATATAACGAGATGTGCAGCCTGCTTAAAGCCTGCGATATTACGGTAAATCCGATCGCCCATATGGCTGCGCAAAGTATTATCAACAAACACGCGGACTACGCGGCTTCCGGGCTGCCTGTAGTAAGCACGCAGGAGAGCGAAGAATACAGAAATCTGATCGACTCTTATCGCATGGGATTCAATTGCGGGAATAATGACAGCAAGGATCTTGCCGGTAAGCTGCAAATACTGGTGAAAGATGAGAGTCTGAGAAAGCAGATGGGTGAAAACGCAAGGCGCTGTGCCGTGGAGAAGTTTGACAGAAGCAATACTTACAAGCTTCTCGAAGAACAGATCCTGCGGACCGTGAAGGAAAAGCTTTGAGCGAGGAGAAGCTATGGCGCATAAGAAGGGATTTTATGAAAAATACATCAAGCGCCCGCAGGATTTCCTGTGTGCGTCGGCGGCACTTGTGGCCCTGAGCCCGGTCATGGCAGTGACTGCGCTGTTGGTCAGACAGAAGCTGGGAACCCCCGTACTGTTCACACAGGACAGACCCGGGCTGGACGGCAAGGTATTTAAGCTTTACAAGTTCCGGACAATGACGGACGAAAGGGATGAGGAGGGGAATCTGCTGCCGGACGAGCAGAGGCTTCCGGAATTCGGAAAGAAACTCCGCTCCACTTCACTGGACGAACTACCGGAGCTGTTCAATATTTTGAAAGGCGATATGAGCGTTGTGGGGCCGAGACCGCTTCTGGTCCGATACCTTTCAAGATACAACGCGCATCAGGCCAGAAGGCACGAAGTCAGGCCCGGTTTTACAGGCCTCGCGCAGGTGAACGGAAGAAACGCGATCTCGTGGGAGGACAAGTTTGACTGGGATGTGAAGTATGTTGATAACGTTACTTTTCTCGGGGATTGGAAGATCGTGTTTGACACGATCGGAATTGTCCTCAAACGCGAGGGAATAAGCTCAGAGAACTCCGCTACGATGGAAGAGTTTGAGGGAAATCAGGAGGGTGCTTTATGAAAGATCTGATCATTATCGGAGCCAGCGGATTCGGCCGTGAAGTAGCGTGGCTGGTGGAACGGGTTAATAAAGTGTCGGAGACGTGGAACCTGATCGGCTTTCTGGATGATAACAAGTCGCTTCAGGGGACCGATGTCAACGGGTATGAAGTGCTGGGAACAACGGATGACGCAGGACGATTCCCGGACGCTTACTTTGTTTGCGCGATCGGAGCAGCCAGAATCAGGGAAAAGATCATTCAGAAAGTCACAGAGATTAATCCGAACATAAAGTTCGCTATTCTGATCGATCCCTCAGTGGTAAAATCCGATCTGGTAGAAATCGGGGAAGGCTCGATCATTTGCGCGCACACGATCATTACAGTCAATATAAAGATCGGCAAGCACGTGATCATCAACCTCGACTGTACAGTTGGACATGACGCTGTGCTCTATGATTTCGTTACTCTGTATCCGAGCGCCAATATATCCGGAATCACAGAGATCGGTCCGTGCAGTGAACTGGGAACCGGCATGCAGATCATACAGGGCAAGCGGATCGGCGCGTATACTATTGTAGGAGCCGGCGCTGTCGTAGTTAAGGATATCCCTGATGCAAGCACGGCAGTCGGAAACCCGGCTAAGCCTATCAAATTCCACACAATTTAAACATCAGAGAGGACGATTATGAACATTCTGGTTACCGGATCAGCAGGTTTTGTGGGACGCAACCTGGTTGAAAATCTGAAAAATATCCGCGATGGAAAGAACCACACGCGCCCCGGCATTCAAATTGACAACATCTATGAGTACGATCTGGGAAATACTAAGGAGCAACTGGACGAGTTCTGCAAAGACGCAGGGTTTGTATTTCATCTGGCAGGCGTGAACCGCCCGAAAAACCCGGAAGAGTTCAGACAGGGCAATTACGGCTTTTCCTCTGTGCTCCTGGAGACACTGAAAAAGCATGGGAATAAAGCCCCTGTTATGTTGTCCAGCTCCATCCAGGCAACGCTCGCCGGACGCTTTGGCACATCAGAATACGGATTATCCAAAAAAGCGGGAGAAGAGCTGTTCTTCGACTATGCAAAAGAGACAGGCGCGAAGGTATTGGTGTACCGTTTCCCGAATCTGGTCGGGAAGTGGGTGCGTCCCAACTACAATTCCGCAGTCGGAACTTTCTGCAACAATATCGCAAACGATCTTCCGATCACAGTGAATGATCCGAGCGTGGAGCTGGAAATGCTCTTCATCGACGATCTTGTAGAAGAGATGTTTGACGCGCTGGAGGGGAAAGAACACCACTGCGAGTTCGAAGGCGTAGAGACGATCCCCGATGAAAACGGCCGCTACTGCTGTGCGCCCGTGACTCACAAGGCGACGCTGGGCTACATTGTTGAGTGCCTTCACACATTCCACGATCAGCCGGGAACCCTGATCATGCCTAAGATCGCACCCGGTTCCTTCGAGAAGAAGTTATACTCCATGTATCTGTCATATCTGCCCGCAGAAAAGGTCGCGTTTGACCTCAAGATGAACTGCGATGACCGGGGAAGCTTCACTGAGCTTCTTAAAACCGTCGATCACGGGCAGTTCTCCGTGAATATCTCGAAACCAGGAATCACGAAGGGACAGCACTGGCACAACTCCAAATGGGAATTCTTTATTGTCGTAGCAGGACACGGACTGATCCAGGAACGCAGGATCGGAACAGATCCGCAGACCGGAAAGCCCTATGAAACGATCGAATTCGAGGTCAGCGGAGACCGCATCCAGGCGGTGCATATGCTTCCCGGATACACACACAATATTATCAATCTCAGCGAGACAGAGAACCTTGTCACGGTCATGTGGGCGAACGAGATCTTCGACCCCTCACATCCGGATACATTCTTTGAAATAGTCTGAGACAGGCGCAACATAGCGGAGACGCAAGCAAGAAGCCTATAAGGAAAGGACGGGCGGATGAGCAAATTTAACGCAGCTTGGAAAGAAAACGGGAAGCTTAAGCTTCTGATCATTGTCGGAACCAGACCGGAGATCATCCGTCTGGCAGCGGTGATCAAGAAATGCCGGAAATATTTTGACACGATACTTGCCCACACCGGACAGAACTATGATTACAACCTGAACGGAGTCTTCTTCCACGACCTGGAACTGGATGATCCCGAAGTGTACCTGAACGCTGTCGGAGCTGATCTGGGCGAGACAATGGGAAATATCATCGCGAGCAGCTATCAGCTGATGGTAGAACTCAAACCGGAAGCGGTTCTGGTACTCGGCGATACTAACTCCTGCCTGTCCGTGATCGGCGCTAAACGCCTTCACATCCCGATCTTCCACATGGAAGCGGGAAACAGATGCAAGGATGAGTGCCTTCCGGAAGAGACAAACCGCCGTATTGTCGACATCATCTCTGACGTCAACCTGGCATATTCCGAACACGCGCGCAGATATCTCGCCGACTGCGGGCTGCCCAAGGAGCGCACATATGTGACCGGCTCCCCGATGGCAGAGGTCCTGCACGCCAATCTTGAGAAGATCGAGGCTTCCGACGTACATGCGCGCTTAGGGCTCGAAAAAGGAAAGTATATCCTCCTCTCCGCGCACCGCGAGGAGAATATCGACACGGAGAAGAACTTCGTGTCCCTGTTCACTGCGATCAACGAGATGGCTGCAAAATATGATATGCCGATCCTCTACTCCTGCCATCCGCGCTCCAGAAACAGACTCGAGGCGTCAGGATTTAAGCTGGATCCCAGAGTGATCAGGCATGAACCCCTGGGGTTCCACGACTATAACTGCCTGCAGATGAACGCGTTTGCGGTCGTATCAGATTCGGGAACGCTGCCGGAAGAGAGCAGTTTCTTCACATCGATCGGCCATCCGATCCCCGCAGTCTGCATCAGAACTTCTACGGAGAGACCGGAAGCGCTGGATAAGGCGTGCTTTATCCTCTCCGGAATCGACACGAAGGGACTTCTCCAGGCAGTCGATACGGCTGTGGAGATGGTAAGGGATGAGAAAGACGGCGGCGCTATCCCGGTTCCGGACTATACAGATATAAACGTCTCGGACAAGGTCGTAAAGATCATTCAGTCCTACACAGGCGTAGTTAACAAGATGGTGTGGAGAAAATACTGATACCTGATACGTTCAGGATGAAGCCGCAGACGGCTGGTAAATAAGGAAAAGGATAGTATGAACGTACTGTTTTTAACGCTTCTGGAATTTGAGACATTAAATGAGAGAACACTCTATACAGATCTTCTGCGTGAATTTGTCAAAGACGGTCATTATGTCTATGCGGTTTCTCCCATTGAGAGAAAAAAGAAGAAAAAGACATATCTCTTAGAGGAGGATCACGCGAAGATCCTGCGCCTCAAGATCGGCAATCTGCAGAAAACGAATTTTATTGAGAAAGGAATCTCTACACTGACGGTCGATACCTTGTTCAAGGCGGGGATCAACAAATACTTCAAGGACGTCAGATTTGATCTGGTCCTTTACTCCACGCCTCCGATCACGCTGGTAGAGACCGTTAAATATGTTAAGAAAAGAGATCATGCATTCACTTACCTGCTTCTCAAGGATATCTTTCCGCAGAATGCGGTCGATATGGGATTGCTCAGCACAACAGGCGCCAAGAGCGTGCTCTACAACTATTTCCGGAGGAAAGAAACAGAGCTGTATCAGTGCTCGGATAAGATCGGATGCATGTCTGAGAAGAACAAGGAATATGTGCTCATTCACAATCCGGAAATCCTGGAATCCAGGGTGGAGGTGTGCCCGAACAGCTTTGATGTGATCGATAAGAGCGTCGATCCCGAGACGCGAAACGCGATCCGGGAAAAATATGAGCTTCCGCTGGATAAAAAAGTATTCATTTACGGCGGAAATCTCGGAAAGCCGCAGTGCATTCCCTTTATCATAGCGTGTCTGAAAAAATGCAGCCGTATTGACGATATCATGTTCCTGATCATCGGAACGGGAACAGAGTACGGCACGCTGGAGAAATATGTCAGAGAACACCCCGGCAATGTGAAACTGATGAAGTACATTCCCAAGGAAGAGTATGACACTCTGGTCGGGGCCTGTGACGTAGGAATGATCTTCCTAGATTTCCGGTTCACGATTCCCAACTTCCCTTCCCGGCTTCTATCCTATATGCAGGCTAAGATCCCGGTTCTCGCGGCAACAGACGTCAACACAGATCTTCGGCAGGTCATTGCAGACGGCGGATTCGGCTGGTGGTGTGAGAGCAGAAGCGCCGGCGATTTCTATAAAACAGTGAAAAAGGTACTTGCAGAAGGCACAGAGGGTATGGCCGAAAAGGAATGGGCGTATCTGTGTGACCATTACAGTTCTGCCATTTCGTATGGGATCATAAAGAACAGCATTCAACAACACTTACTGTAAATACCTACAGAGAGGAAACAAAGACATGAACGAACGGATGCGGTATTACTCAAAGATCGGGATGCTGGCCGCACTATCTCCGCTAAGGATGCAAAAAATACACAGAAACAGGGTGATCCTCAACAACTGTCTGGCTCATAATTACGCGGATAATATTAAACCTATCGCGGATCTTCTCGCGAAAGAGTATCCCGGTAAATTTGAGATCTATGTGGCAGTGAACGATCCTGAGAAGTTTGACTTCTTAAAAGAAAAAGGGATCACGCCAATCCAAATCGATTCCTTTGAGTATTATAAAGTCGCGATGTCTTCCGCTTTCTATGTCACAAACAGCGGAGGCTACTCTTTTCTCCCGCTCCGGAAAGGGCAATACGTGATCAACACCTGGCACGGAGGAGGGGCGTATAAAAAAATCGGAATGGACGCCTACAAGGTCGGGAAATACTATGAAAAAGATCTGAAACTGACAGCAAAAAAGACGAGTGTGTTCCTTGCGTCAAGTAAAATGTTCGCGGATCTTCTTTCACCTGCCCTGCTGATCCCGAGAGAGAAGTTCAAAGAAGTCGGTCTGCCCAGAAATGACATTCTGGTGAAGAGTGATCCTGAGCAGATCAGGTCGATCAGACATAAACTGGGCATTTCCGAGGATGAAAAGCTTGTTCTTTACGCTCCGACCTATCGCAGACCGAATGATGACTCATTCGGACAATCCATTGCGATCGATTACGGCATTGATCCGGAAAGAGTCTGCAAGGCAATGTCTCAAAGATTCGGTGGCAAATGGCGTTTTGCCATGAGGCTTCACCCTCAGATCAAGGAAACGGTGGGATTAGATTCGGAGAGCGTTCTCGACCTGACTAAGTACGACGACATGCAGGAACTTCTGTTAGCCGCGGACGCTATGATCAATGACTTCTCATCATCGATGTGGGATTTCATGCTGACCGGCAAGCCCAGCTTTTTATATGCGAAGGATCTGCAGCATTACATTGAGACTACAGCCGTTTACACGCCTGTTTCAGAGTGGCCTTTCCCGAAGTCGACCAACAACGATGAACTGGAAAAGAGCATCCTGGAGTTTGACGAGGAGAAATACCGCAAGGATTGTGACTCACATTACAGTCTGCTGGGAGGCTGCGAGACGGGCAAGGCGGCAGAGTATGTCTGCAGGTATATTGCCAAAAGAGCGAAGGTCACTAAGTAGAAAGGTTTATTGATGAATATTGCATATTGCAGTTTACTCCTTCCGGAGGAAAAGAAGATCGCAGAGAGATCGAAAGGACATCTGAGCGGCGTATCGCTGCACAAGTTCTCGAGATGCTGTATAAAGGGACTCGATGAGAATCTTGACAGCCCGGTCAAAGTGTTTAATATCATTAATACACTCAATTACCCCAAATTTCCGGAGCTGGTCTTTCCCAATGAGATCTGGTCTCACGCGGAAGGGGCTGATGACCGTCATATCGGTTATATCAATATTTTCGGCATCAAATATATCACGCAGGAGAAGAATCTGTACGCCGCGCTTTGCAAGTGGATCGACTCGCTGCAGGGAGAACGGTGCGTCATCTGTGTCCATCATATCTATTACCCGATGATGAGAGCAGCGCTCCACGTTAAAAAGAAATACGGGGACAGAGTCGTGACCTGCCTCTTTACAGGGGATATGCCGGGCCTTCTCGGATTAAAAGCGCAGTTCAAGGACAATCTGAAGCAGAAGATGATCGACAGGATGAACGACAAGATCCTCGCGATGGCGAAGGAGTTTGACTGCTTCATTTTCCAGACCAAATATATGGCGGAAGGATTTGGCGTCGAGGATAAGCCTGTCTATGTTTTGGAATGCGCTTATACTGCGCCGGAATATAGCGTTTCTGATAAGTGGAAGACCTATAATCCGGACAAGAAAAAGGTGGTATTCTACGCCGGTTCTCTGAGAAGAGAATATGATATCCTGCACCTGATCAGGGCAGCGGGACTTATAAAGGACAGCGATTTCGAATTCTGGGTAGCCGGAGGCGGAAACGCGGTGGAAGAGATCAAGGCAACTGCAGCTAAGGACAGCCGGATCAAGTATCTCGGTTTTATCACGCCGCAGGAAGTATTGGACAGACAGGAAGCTGCTACAGTTTTGGTCAGTCCGCGGACCTCGGCACATGATTTTGTCAAATACAGCTTTCCGAGCAAGACGATGGAATGCCTTGCCTCCGGCAAACCGTACATTGCGCATAAGCTTCCCTGCGAGCCGGAAGAATACCGGAACTATATCCAATACCCGGACGATGAGTCAGACGAAGCGCTTGCGAGAAAGATCGAAGAAATCTGCGGCCTGAGCGAGGCAGAGAGAAAAGAACTCGGAGACAGGGGAAAGAGATTTATCGAGGAGGAGAAGGACCCCAAGGTGATGTGCAAAGGCATCGTGGAACTTTGGGAGTCCATGCTGGAGAAGTAAACCGAGGATGAAACCGGATAGTAAGAAATTCTTATATCTGCCGGTCACAGTGATCGCCGCATATCTGGCTTTCACATTGATCCTGTATGTGGCCGGACCGTTTAAGTGGGTGACCTATCATCCGCTTCTGTTTTGGAGCCTTCAGGTTCTATACATCGCTGCGCTCCTCTACGGATGGATGATCGGGATCAGGACAACCGTCTCCGACCACCGGTGGGAGGCTTGGGATAACAAAAGATGCGCGGAAATGATCAGTCCACTGATCACCGTAAATTTCCTGTATGAGCTGATCAATGCGCTCCGGCGCTTCTCAATCACAACCTTTGATATCCGGAAACTGCTCCAGGCTATCCTGACCGGCGCAACCTCTATGGGCAGCGCATACAACACCCTGCAGGCAGGCGTCGATCAGACAAGCGCAGGCGCGCTGGGCGGCATGGCCGTAACACTGTTTAACCTGTTCTGGGCCTTTTTTGCGTTCAATGTGTTCATTCTGGGATTTATCCTCTTTAAGAACCTTTCAACGTACAGTAAAGCAGTTCAGCTTCTGACGACCGGGCTGATCATTGGGGAGTATCTCGGCACAGGAACCAATATCGGCGTTTTTCGCGTGATCCTGATCTTTGTGATCCTGTATCTGATCCGCGTGATCCGGAAAAACAGAGCTTCTCTTCCATCAGGAAGCAATACCAGAAAGAAGAACAATACCTATAAAGTATTCATCTTCGCGGCAGTGGCAGCGGTCTTCGTACTGGCACTGTTCAGCAGGATCATGCAGAGCAGGGGAGGCATTCTTCTCTGGCAGTCGAACACATATAATGTCGGAGGTATTTACCTCAATAAAGATTCTGTCTTTTTCAAGATCCTGCCTTCAGGGCTCTATATACTCCTGATCGCGCTGAGCGGCTATCTCTGCCAGGGATATTACGGAATGTCTCTGTGCATGAGAGTTCCGTGGGAACCCGGGGCGGGCATCGGCCATTCGATGGCGCTGATGAACCTTTTTGACCGCGTATCACCGGTTGCCCACGTCAGCAGTTATCAATACAGAATCGCTGAATTATTCGGCTGGGAAGAAGGGGTGAGATGGCACTCCATGTACAGCTGGATCGCGAATGACTTCACGTTTTGGGGCGTGATCCCGATCATGTTCTTCATCGGAATGCTATACGCGATGGCGTACAAGGACGCGGTCATCACCAACAACCCTTACGCGAAAGTCGTGACCTACTATTTCACACTGCTGAGCATTTTTATTCCCTGCAATAATCAGCTGTTCCAATCGACCTATACATATTTCGCATTTGTCTCCGCGCTTATATTCTGGCTTGGGACCAGAGGAAGAAAGCAATTCAGAATTGTGCTTGGAAGGAGAAACTATTGGAGAAAGGAAGCCAAAACAGAACAAAATACAGTATGCTGAACGCGCTGTCCGCAATAGCCCTCACACTGGTCAACGGTATCTTCGGTATCGTTGTCACGAGGCTTGTGATCAGCAGGTTCGGTTCTGATTTCAACGGTCTTAACTCTACTGCGAATCAGATCATCAATGTGCTCCTGATCCTGGAAGGCGGCTTTACGCTGGCCTCCAATGTGGCGCTGTTCGCGCCGATGAGCGCCGGAGACTACGGCACTTCCAATTCGGTCTTAAAAGCGACCAGGGTAAAATTCAAGAAGATCGCGGTGATTTTCCTGGGAATCGGCACTATGGTTGCGTTTCTCTACAGCCTGGCCGTTAAATCAGCACTTCCCAAAGAATTTGTATTCACGGTGATCCTGATGGCAGTCGTGCCGCAGGCCTTTAACCTGTATTACACGACTACCTATAGGGTGCTGCTGCAGACCCAGCAGCATGAATTTGTCATCAGCGGTTTCACCGCGCTCACCATCGGGTTAGGGCATATTACTAATATCATCCTTATCACCCACGGCGGAAAGATGTTCATGGTACGCCTTGTCACCATGATCTTCGCGATTCTCAACTGCTTCCTGATCACAGGATACACAAAGAGAAAGAACCGGTTCCTGGATTTCTCCGTAGAAGCCAGACCGGAGCTCATAAAGGGAACCAACGACGTAATGGCGCAGAAGATCACAGGCGTGATCTACACATCCTGGCCGATCGTATTTTTGTCGATCTCACCGAGCGGCGGAACAATGCTGGCCAGCGTATACGCAGTCTACAACAATGTTTTCGTAATGCTCAAAGCCCTCCTGCACGGCGTTATTGACGCCCCCAGGCTGGGATTCGGGCAGATGCTCACAGAGAGAAAGCGGGAAGAAGTCTGGGGAGCGTTCAAGGAATATGAGTTTGTGGCAGTATTCTTTACTTACATCGCGCTGACCACAGCCTATGCTCTGATCCTGCCCTTTGTCGCAATCTATACAAGGGGAGTCTCGGACATCAACTACTATGACACCACGATCGCCTTGCTCATGGTCATAATCGGCTCGGTAGAGATGCTTCACATTCCCAGCGGCCATATCATCAACATGTCGGGAAATTTTAAGGTCAGTAAGAATTTCCAGATCCTGGCCTGTGTGGTTCTGATCATATCGATGTCCGTGCTGGGCACGGTCCTCGGCGTATACGGTATGCTGGGATCCCTCCTTCTTGTAGCCATTCTCCTTGCAGTGCTGGAGATCGGATGGGTTCACACTAAATTTTTCGAGGGCAAAACAGCGGAGTATATTCTTATGGGCCTTCCCTTTTTGCTCTGCGGCGCTCTGAGCGCTTTCGCGGAGAGCTTATTGACAAAGGGAATGAGCAGTGTAAGAGGATTCCTGCTGTATGGCGTTGTGCTGACGGCACTGAACTCCGCGGCTGCACTGGCAATCGGATTACTGTTTAGCAGAAATGAAACAAAGAGACTCTTCCTAAGAGTTTCCGGATTAATAAAAAGGTTTACGAAATCATAAGGAGGACATAAAATGTCAGCATTCAACGGGGCAACTTTAATGATCACAGGCGGAACCGGCAGTTTTGGAAATACTGTATTGAAGCATTTCCTGGCTACCGATATCGGGCAGATCCGAATCTTTTCACGCGACGAGAAGAAACAGGATGATATGCGCCATGAACTTCAGGCAAAATATCCCGAACACGCAAATAAAGTGAAGTTTTTCGTCGGTGATGTGAGAGATCCCAGATCTGTTGCAGACGCTATGCCCGGCGTAGATTTCATCTTCCATGCAGCTGCTCTCAAGCAGGTTCCCTCCTGTGAGTTCTTCCCGATGCAGGCTGTAAAAACGAATGTTGAGGGAACTGACAACGTACTGCACGCGGCGATCGACGCCGGCGTCAAGAGGGTTGTCTGTCTCTCGACTGATAAGGCAGCTTATCCGATCAACGCCATGGGTATTTCCAAGGCAATGATGGAGCACGTTATTTTCGCGAACGCGCGCGTTGCCGCAGAGAGAGGCAATACTGTGATCTGCTGTACGCGCTATGGAAATGTTATGTGCAGCAGAGGCTCCGTAATTCCGCTGTTTATCGATCAGATCAAAGCCGGAAATCCGATCACGATCACAAATCCCGATATGACCAGATTCCTTATGAACCTCGATGAAGCGGTTGAACTTGTCCGCTTTGCTTTCATGCACGCGAATCCGGGCGATCTGTTCATCCAGAAGGCAGACGCTTCCACCATCGGCGACCTCGCTAAGGGCGTACAGCGCCTGTTCGGCGATACCGGTACCAGCATTATCGGCACACGCCACGGAGAGAAGCTGTATGAGACCCTTATGACGAGAGAAGAGCGTCTCCGCGCAGAGGATATGGGCAACTATTTCCGTGTATTCGCTGATAACCGCGACCTCAACTACGACAAGTATTTTGTCCAGGGCAAGGTTATGACAGAAGCAGAAGAGAGCTACACCAGCCATAACACCAAGCTTCTCGATGTTGATGGAGTGGTCAAGAAGATCCTTACTACGGATTACGTCCAGGAGCAGCTCGGAAATCTGAAGTGAGAAGGGATTGACCGTGAACTCAAATTCCATCAGTAAGGAACCGAACTGCCTGAATCTGATACGAATAGCGGCAGCTTTTCAGGTCATGTTCGGTCATACGATCACACACTTGAAAGTCCCGATCAACCAGACACTATTCAGGGCGACATATTTTTTGAGAGGCGTTCCGATCTTTTTTGCTATGAGCGGACTCCTGATCTGGCTTTCCGTGGGAAGATCGAAGTCATACAGACAGTTCCTGACCAAAAGATTCCTCAGAATCTTCCCGGAGCTGTGGGTATCTGTACTCGCCGATATTTTGGTGATCATGGCCCTTTATCGCGGCTGGACGGCTAAAAGCCTTATACTGTTCGGGATCGGACAGGGAACTGTACTGCAGTTCTGGACTCCGAGTGCATTGCACGGATATGGAGTGGGAACGCCGAACGGGGCGCTCTGGACTATGGGAGTGATCATTCAGTTCTATATTGTGGTGTGGTTCTTCTATAAGATCATGAAGGGGCGCACGATCAGGCAGTGGCTGATCGGATTTGCGGCGTCGTTCATCATCAGTTTCGGAACGGATCGCTTCTTCCACAATATTGTGGGCGGTACGATCGCAAACCTGTATGAACAGACTATTGTAAGATATTTCTGGATCTTCTACATAGGGATGTTTATTGCGGAATTCGGGAACACACTGCTCCCGGTGCTTAAGAAATACTGGTGGGCGTTTCTCATAGCTGCCTTTGTCTTCTTCTGGTCAGGAGTTGATATTATTTCGGGGTACTACCTGTTCTGGAGCCTGTTCCTCGTATTCGGACTTACCGGATTCGCGTACAGGTATCCCAATATATACAGGTTTACAGATATATCTTACGGCGTGTTCCTGTATCATATGATCGTCGTGAACGCGTTTGTTACTTTTGGCCTGACCGGAAAGTGGTCGTTTGCAATCTGTTCCGGAGCGCTGTCGCTTCTCCTCGCTTACTTATCGACCGTGGTTGTAGGAAAATGGGCAGCCGGAATAAAAAGAAAGCTAACATGAGGGCTACAGAAAGGATGTCTTTGTGGAGAGTAAAGGAATTATTGAATTAAACGCTAAGGATATGCTCTATCAGCTGTGCAGGAAATGGAGAACTCTGCTGATCTGCGCGTTGTGCGGGATCATTCTCATGGCAGGTCTGAGCTGGACGCGCCCGATCGTGATCATGGGCGAATCTTCCGGCAAAACGCTGGACAGCAATTTTGATCAGCTGGCACAGCTCAAGGAAAAACTGTCGGGCAGGGAACTCAATGAAGTGAGAATGACGGTAGAGTCTTATCTGACTTTCCGGAGACTGCTGTTATACAACGGAGAACGCAGTGATGATTCTATCCTGCTCAAGCTCAATCCCCACATGATGCCGTCACTTTCCCGTTCCTATGCGATCAGCAACTATGAGACAGGAAATGATTATCCGACAGATGGAAAGGATATCTGTGACAACATTGCGGAGATTTACAAAAGAGAGATCCGCAGCAGCAGAGTTGTAGAGGATATCAGACATGCCCTGAATGACAGCATTAACGCGGCCTCCATTCAGGAGATCCTAAATGTGACAAAAGACGCAAAGAGTATTGTGTCTATCAGAGTATATGGAACAGACCGGGAGCAATGTGAAACGATCATGTCTGTGATCGATAAGTATTTTGACGACATCACGAAGAAAGCTCAATCTATATACAGCTTTGACATTGCTCTGATCAACGACCTCTTTGAAGAGACAGAAAACACAGACCTGTATGAAGCGCAGCAAGACCAGGCGAATAATACGGCCAATATACAGAGGAACCTGATGGCTTTACCCGACAAACTTGTCGAAGGGCAGAAGACATATTACGATACCGCCGTCTCCGCTGCGGAAGAATTACTTAGTGACGGAACTATGTCGGAAGCAGCAGTGCTTGAACTCCTGTTCCATCCGGAAGACTACAAATCAGAAGCAGATTCCGGAGAAGCGAAAAACGCGGAAGTACAGGCCCTCAGAGTGATCCGCCCCAAGTATCTGGTGGTCGGAGCATTCCTGGCACTGTTCCTGGCGGCGGCCTGGATCCTGTTCCGCTATATCGTATCAACGAAACTTAAGAACAAGGATGAGGTCAGATGGGTCCTGGGAAGTAATGTCCTGGGCGTCGTTAAAGCGGACAGCCTTAGCGGCAAGAAGAAACCGCTGCAAGCGGTGGACGAAGCGATCGACAAACTGTTCCTGAGCGAAAATGACAGGCTTGAACCCGATAAGAGTATTGAACTGATCTGCAATGAAGCATACTGGTGGGCGGTAAAGAATAACGCCTCAAGGATCCTTGTGACCGGTTCCTTCTCAGATTCTGTGACAGAGGAAATCAAACGACGGATCTGCTCAGCACTTAACGCGCTGAGCGAGAGTAAGGGCATGGGACAGGCTGACAGAAAACCTGTTGAAGCCTTTATGTCGGAAAGCGTGATCCGCAGCGTAGACGCCAAAGAAAAATACACAGAAGCAGACAGCGTCATTTTCGTCGAGCGCGTAAACGGTTCCCATTTTAATGATATAGGCGAGGAGATCGAACTCTATAAGAGACATGACATTGCAATTATCGGAACAGTGGTTGTGTCTTAAAGAAATGATCAACAATACAAAGGCCCTGAGCATTCAGCTCAGGGCCTTTTATAATAGGAAGAAACTCACTGTTTTCCGACTATAAATACACGAAACCTCAGATGTTCAATATCCCCGCCGATGTCAGGAAGAGGATAAACATGATCACCGGCACGACATACTTGATCATGACCCGGTAGAGGCCCTTGAGGCCGAACTTGCGTCCGCCGTGCTCGACTTCCTCGACGATCCAGTCCGGGCCGACAACCCAGCCAATCAGAATCGCGGACAGCATCGAGATGAAGGGCATCATGAAGCTGTTGCTGATGTAGTCCATCAGGTCCAGAAGCTGGCCGATACTGCCGTTGGGCAGCGGGAGCTCAATGTAGAACTTGCTGTAGCCCAGCGCGATAATAACTGAAGCGGCGGTGTAGATCATGGTAAGCGCGATCGTCGTAGGCTTTCTCTTTACGTGGAAGATTTCCATGCAGTTGGCCGTAATCGTCTCCAGGACCGACACGCAGCTGGTCAGCGCCGCGAAGGCCGCCATCAGGAAGAAAGCGAGTCCCACAAACCTTCCCAGAGTCGGCATAGAGGCGAAGACTTTGGGGAGGGAGATGAACATCAGGCTGGGGCCGGCTTTCATGCCTTCTACGCCCTCAAAAACGAAGATAGAGGGGATTATCATCATGCCGGCGAGCAGCGCCACGCCTGTGTCAAAAAACTCAATTTGGTGGATGGACGCGTTCACATCCACGTCTTTCTTGATGTAGGAGCCATAGGTGATCATAATGCCCATGGACACGCTCAGAGAGAAGAAGATCTGGCTCATGGCGTCCAGCAGGATCTGCAGAAAGCGCTTGATAGTCAGTCCCTCGAAGTTGGGCGTCAGATAGACGGCCAGTCCCTGAAGTCCTGTGCGGGTCACGCCAGCCTCATCTGTGTGGGTGAGCGTCAGCGCAAAGATGGCGATCGCCACGATCATGACCAGCATGACGGGCATCAGGATTTTGGAACACTGCTCGATGCCCTTCTCGACGCCGTTGAAGACGATCCAGGCTGTCAGCAGCATGAAGGTCACCGCGTAGAGAGTCGACTGGCCCGGCGAGGTGATGAAATCCGTGAAGAAGCTGTCCTGCGCGGCCAGATGGTTCCGACCGGTCAGATAGACCACAATGTATCGCGTGATCCAGCCGCCGATGACCGCGTAGTAGGTCATGATCAGCACCGGAACCAGGAATGTCAGGATTCCCAGGAAACTCCACTTGGGGCTCATTTCGGCGTAGGCCTTGATGGAATTCTTACCGGTCCTTCGGCCGATCGCGATGTCGCTGGTCAGCAGTGTGAAGCCGAAAGTGAAAGTCAGGATAAGATAGATCAAAATAAAGAGGCCGCCGCCGTCTTTGGCTGCCAGGTAGGGGAAGCGCCAGAGATTGCCGACGCCGACCGCGCTGCCCGCGGCCGCCATGACGAAGCCGATTTGGCCGGTAAAGCCGTGTTTCTTGTGGGAGTGGTGGCCATGGGAGCCGCCTGCTGCAGGTTGGGTGTTGTGTTCTGCCATAGTGTTTCCTTATTGAATTTGATTTATTGTAGTGTTTGTAATTCGCTTTACTAGGGTATCACAGCAAAGAGGGTTTTTCTACGACAAAAAAGATCAGTTAAAGAGGTTAAAAAACATCAAATAAACTGCACGGTCAGAAAGACTCCTTCAGATCTCGGAAACTCATATACAAATTTTCTAGTCCAGGCGGCAGCTTTTTTTGTCGGCATACACCTTGCAAAAACCCTTTACTGGCGGAAAATCCGCCAATAAAGGGCAGAGCAAACACATACCTATAGTCCTAGAGGGTACGAGATACCGTTTACAGAACCCTATATTGGCGGAAATCCCGCCAATAAAGGGTCGAGCAAAAGGGTACTGATAGTCCCTGAATGTACGAGTATTCGTTTACGGAACCCTATACTGGCGGAAAATCCGCCAATAAAGGGCGGCGCAAACACCTAGACAAGTATGAACTGACGGGCTTTTTCATGTAATCCGATCTGCTCATAGATCCGGAGCCAGAGGTCATACCCAGACACCGCCGTAGGCGGCTTGCCTTTGACATCCAGTCGGAAAGAATCGCTACAATGAAGTGCGCGACGGTTATACAACCTGATCTGCTCATGAGTCCATCGCCGTCGGTACAGGCCGTCCAGCGATTCTTGGAGCGATGTCAAAGGTGTCGTCCGGTTGTTGAAAATCTTAGAAGAGTGTCTAAAAATCTTATATATGAATCCTAATTATGCTTAAATAAGCAAGTTAGCTTAGTCAGGACCACCGGCTTAGCCGGTGGCCTGCTCAGTCCCTATAAGGGACTATTC
>CAMOIJ010000011.1 GCA_946615865.1 uncultured Lachnospiraceae bacterium
ACTCATACTCAGTCAGAAGGTCGCGAACTTCCATCTCAACCAGCTCGATGAGCTCGTCGTCATCAACCATATCGCACTTGTTAAGGAATACTACGATGTAAGGAACACCGACCTGACGAGCGAGCAGAACGTGCTCACGAGTCTGAGCCATAACACCGTCAGTAGCAGCAACTACGAGGATAGCGCCGTCCATCTGAGCAGCACCGGTGATCATGTTCTTGACATAGTCAGCGTGGCCGGGGCAGTCAACGTGTGCATAGTGTCTCTTAGCAGTCTCATACTCGATGTGAGCTGTGGAGATGGTGATTCCTCTCTCTCTCTCTTCGGGAGCCTTGTCGATCTGATCGAAAGCAACAGCGGTACCGCCCTGTCTGACAGCCAGAACAGAGGTGATGGCCGCGGTCAGAGTGGTCTTGCCGTGGTCAACGTGGCCGATGGTGCCGATGTTGCAGTGCGGTTTTGTTCTGTCAAAATGAGCTTTTCCCATTTCTCAATTCCTCCTTAAATAATATGAGATACAACTTATTTGATTCGCTTCTCAGCTGCAATGACTGTTCTCTATTTAAGGGTCGTAATAACAGTCACTGCTACGATTATATCAAATTGTATTAATAATGCAATTACTTTTCGTTGAGGATCTTCTCAGCCACATTCTTCGGTACGGGCTCGTACTTGTCAAAGAACATGGAGTAATTGCCGCGTCCCTGAGTTCTGGAACGGAGATCTGTCGCATATCCGAACATCTCGGACAGCGGAACGAATCCTGTCACCATCTTGCCTCCGCCGATATCTTCCATACCGCTGATTCTTCCGCGGCGGGAGTTGATATCGCCGATGACATCGCCCATGTACTCCTCGGGCATTGTGACTTCGACTCTCATGATGGGCTCAAGCAGAACCGGTGAAGCTTTCTTCATCGCTTCCTTGAAGCACATGGATCCCGCAATGTGGAATGCCATTTCAGAGGAGTCGACCTCGTGGTAAGATCCGTCGTATACTGTGGCGTGAACGCCGACTACCGGGTATCCGCCCAGGTTACCGGCCTTCATAGCCTCTTCAATACCGGCGCCGACTGCAGGGATATATTCCTTAGGAATATTGCCGCCGACAACTTCGGAATCAAATTTGTAAAGTTCTTCGCCGTTGGCGTCCATAGGCTCGAAACGAACCTTGCAGTGGCCGTACTGGCCGCGGCCGCCCGACTGCTTCGCGTACTTGTATTCCTGGTCCACGTTCTTGGTGAATGTCTCTTTATAGGCAACCTGAGGTGCGCCGACATTCGCCTCGACCTTGAACTCACGAAGAAGTCTGTCTACGATGATCTCCAGGTGGAGCTCACCCATACCGGCGATGATTGTCTGGCCTGTCTCCTTGTCAGTGTGCTGCTTAAAGGTGGGATCCTCTTCAGCAAGCTTGGCAAGCGCTTCGGCCATCTTGCCCTGACCAGCCTTGGTCTTGGGCTCGATCGCGAGCTCGATAACGGGCTCCGGGAACTCCATGGACTCGAGGATAACGGGGTGAGCGTCATCACAGAGTGTGTCGCCGGTAGCCGTGAACTTGAGGCCTACAGCTGCGGCGATATCGCCGGAGTATACCTTTTCAAGTTCTGTTCTCTTATTCGCGTGCATCTGAAGGATACGTCCGAGACGCTCCTTCTTATCTTTGGTCGCATTCAGAATGTAAGATCCGGAATTCGCGACGCCGGAATATACACGGAAGAATGCGAGTTTTCCTACGAAAGGATCGGTCATGATCTTGAATGCGAGAGCTGCGAAAGGCTCTTCATCGGAAGAATGTCTCTCGACTTCATTTCCGTCAAGGTCAGTACCCTTGATCGCAGGGATGTCAAGGGGTGAAGGCATGAACTCGACAACAGCGTCGATCATCTTCTGGATGCCCTTATTCTTGTAAGCGGATCCACAGACTACAGGAACAGCCCTGCACTCGCAGGTTGCCTTGCGCAGCGCAGCCTTCATTTCCTCTGCGGAAGGCTCTTCGCCTTCAAGATACATCATCATCAGGTCCTCGTCGAGGTCGCAGATCTTCTCGATCATCTCGGCGCGGTACAGTTCCGCGTCTTCCTTGAACTGATCCGGGATCTCTCCGATAGTGATGTTGTCACCCTTGTCATCATTATAAGTATAAGCTTCCATCTCAAACAGGTCGATGATACCTGTAAAGGTATCCTCAGCGCCCATAGGGATCTGGATCATGATGGCGTTCTTGCCGAGCCTTGTGCGGATCTGGTCTACAGAGCCAAAATAGTCCGCACCGATCACATCCATCTTATTGATGAAAGCCATACGCGGCACATTGTAGGTATCAGCCTGGCGCCAAACATTCTCAGCCTGGGGTTCTACGCCGCCTCTCGCACTGAATACGCCTACAGCGCCATCCAGTACGCGAAGAGAACGCTCTACTTCAACAGTAAAGTCAACGTGTCCGGGAGTATCAATGATATTGATGCGGTGCTCGAGAGCTCCTTCCTTGGGCACATTATGATCATGCAGAGTCCAGTGACATGTTGTAGCCGCTGATGTGATCGTGATACCGCGCTCCTGCTCCTGGGCCATCCAGTCCATGGTAGCGGTTCCGTCGTGCGTATCGCCGATCTTATAATTTACACCGGTATAGTACAGAATACGCTCTGTGAGTGTAGTCTTGCCGGCATCAATGTGCGCCATAATACCGATATTCCTGGTTCTCTCCAGGGGATATTCTCTAGTTGACACAGATTTTTCTTCCTCCTAATGTGTAAAATAACGTCAAGCAGCAAATCTGAAGCCGACAAAATCGCGATCAGAATCTGTAGTGGGAGAAAGCTCTGTTGGCATCTGCCATCTTGTGCATATCTTCTTTTCTCTTAACAGAAGCGCCTGTGTTATTGAACGCATCGAGAATCTCGCCTGCCAGCTTGTCTTCCATGGTCTTCTCGCCTCTCTTGCGGGAGAACATTACCATCCAGCGAAGAGCAAGGGCCTGACGTCTATCAGGTCTGACTTCGATCGGGACCTGGTAGGTTGCGCCACCGATTCGTCTGGCTTTAACTTCAAGGACAGGCATGATGTTGTTCATGGCTGTCTCAAATACTTCGAGAGCAGGCTTTCCTGCTTTCGCTTCTACCTTGCCAAAAGCGCCGTATACAATCTTCTGTGCTACGCCTTTCTTGCCGTCGAGCATGACAGCGTTGATCAGCTTGGTAACAACCTTGTTATTGTATAAGGGATCGGCAAGTATTTCTCTTTTTTGTACATGTCCTTTACGCGGCACGTTACTTCCCTCCTTATCAATGGATAATTCATCGGTACTCACTAATAGATATGTGTTCGTGCTGTGATCTATCTGTAAATAGAATTCCAACACTTACAGGTATCAGTTTTTTAGTAAATATCTTACTTACCAGCCTTAGGTCTCTTCGCGCCATACTTGGAGCGAGCCTGACGTCTGTTAGCAACACCTGCTGTATCCAGGGTACCGCGGATAATGTGATATCTGGTACCGGGCAGATCTTTAACTCTTCCGCCTCTGATCAGGACAACGCTGTGCTCCTGCAGATTGTGACCCTCGCCGGGAATGTAGGATGTTACCTCGATTCCATTGGAGAGACGCACCCTTGCGATCTTACGCAGTGCGGAGTTAGGCTTCTTGGGGGTAGCAGTCTTAACCGCAGTGCACACACCGCGCTTCTGAGGAGAGCTGGCATCAATAGCCTTCTTCTTCAGGGAGTTCATTCCCTTCTGCAGAGCGGGAGCAGTAGATTTCTTAACGGAAGTCTGACGACCCTTTCTTACTAACTGGTTAAATGTTGGCATTCTATTTCACCTCCTTCTCATAAAAATAAACATGGTGCAGCCCATAAGAGCCACACCATGATATTATATGAGTCCGTTTTGCAGTTGTCAATTACTTTTTTATTCTTCGACAGAAGAATTGATCATTTCCTCCGAAGGCTGAACTTCAGGGATTTCCACCTGAATCTCGGCCTCAGCGTCCGCTTCCTGTGCTGCTTCCGCAGCTGCCTCACCGATCCTGCGCAGACGCGCGTCTGTGCTGAGTCTGGTGCTGCGGTATCTCTTCATACCGGTACCTGCAGGGATCAGCTTACCGAGGATTACATTCTCCTTAAGGCCGATCAGGGGATCGATCCTGCCGTGGATCGCGGCGTCGGTAAGGACCTTAGTGGTCTCCTGGAAGGATGCTGCGGACAGGAAGGAACTTGTGGCAAGCGCCGCCTTTGTGATACCGAGAATGATCTGCTTGCCTTCAGCGGGCTGTTTGTCGAGAGCTGTAAGTCTCTCGTTCTCATCCTCGAAATCAAGGACGTCGACCAGGCTTCCGGGAAGGAATTTGGTGTCGCCGCTGTTCTCGATCCTGATCTTGCCGAGCATCTGTCTGACGATAACTTCGATGTGCTTATCGCAGATATCAACGCCCTGCAGACGGTAAACTTTCTGGACCTCGCGGAGCAGATAGTTCTGGACTGCCCGGATTCCTTTGATCTTCATCAGGTCGTGAGGGTTGACGCTTCCTTCAGTCAGCTCGTCGCCGGCTTCAATGGTCTGGCCGTCCACAACCTTGATTCTGGATCCGTAAGGAATCGGGTATTCCTTGGACTCGCCCGTCTCGTCACTGGTAACAATGACTTCACGGCTCTTCTTGTTGTCGGGGATCGATACGGTTCCGCCGAACTCGGAGATGATCGCAAGTCCCTTCGGCTTACGCGCCTCGAACAGCTCCTCGACACGGGGAAGACCCTGTGTGATATCGCCGCCCGCGACACCGCCGGTGTGGAATGTTCTCATGGTCAGCTGCGTGCCGGGCTCACCGATGGACTGTGCCGCGATGATACCTACCGCCTCGCCTACCTGAACCATCTCGCCGGTAGCCATATTGGCGCCGTAGCACTTCGCGCAGATTCCCATGTGGGATCTGCAGGTCAGGATCGTACGGATCTTAAGTCCTTCGATCCTGCCTCCGCGCTTGTTCACGCCTCTCTCGAGGATCGCTGTTGCGCGGCTGGGAGTGACCATATGATTCTTCTTGACAATGATGTTGCCCTCAGCGTCCTTGACATCCTCACAGACAACTCGGCCTGTGATTCGGTCTCTGAGGTCTTCGATCATAGCCTTGCCATCCGTAAATGCCTTGACGGTCATGCCGGGAATGGATTCCTTACCTTCGCAGCAATCGATCTCGCGGATGATAAGTTCCTGGGATACGTCGACCATTCGTCTGGTCAGGTAACCGGAGTCCGCTGTACGAAGCGCTGTATCGGACAGACCCTTACGGGCGCCGTGCGCTGACATGAAGTACTCCAGAACGTCCAGACCTTCACGGAAGTTGGACTTAATGGGCAGCTCGATCGCCCGGCCTGTCGTATCAGCCATCAGTCCGCGCATACCTGCCAGCTGCTTGATCTGCTGGTTGCTGCCTCGGGCTCCGGAATCAGCCATCATGAAGATGTTGTTGTACTTGTCAAGACTTCTGAGCAGCAGGTCTCTGAGCTCGTTATCGGTCTCTGTCCAGGTATCGACGACTGCTCTGTATCTCTCCTCTTCTGTCATCAGGCCTCTGACGAAGTTTTTGGAGATCACATCAACTGTAGCCTGCGCTTTTTTGAGCATTTCCTTCTTCTGCGGAGGAACGGTAATGTCGGCAATGGAAACCGTCATGGCCGCGACTGTGGAATACTTGTATCCCATAGCCTTGATCAGGTCAAGGACTTCCGCTGTCTTGAAGGTGCCGTGAGTGTCGATGATGGCCTGGAGGATCTTCTTGAGGTCCTTCTTCTTGACCAGGAAATCGATCTCGGGCAGCAGATAATTTTCAGGCTTTGTGCGGTCCACAAATCCGAGGTCCTGAGGAATGATCTCATTAAAGAGCAGTCTTCCGAGGGAGATGTCGATGATACCTGTGACCACCTCTCCGTCTTCCCTCTTCTTGCTGATCCTGACCTTGATCTTGGAATGCAGCGTGATGTAATGGTTCTCGTAAGCGAGGATCGCCTCGTTCATGCTGTGGAAGCACCTTCCCTCACCGGGTTCGCCGTCTCTCTGCTGTGTCAGATAGTAGATACCGAGTACCATATCCTGGGAAGGAACGGCAACGGGGCCGCCATCTGAAGGCTTTAAGAGGTTGTTGGGGGAGAGCAGAAGGAATCTGCACTCAGCCTGCGCCTCTACGGAAAGAGGAAGGTGGATCGCCATCTGGTCACCGTCGAAGTCAGCGTTGAACGCTGTACAAACCAGCGGGTGAAGCTTGATCGCCTTGCCTTCTACCAGGATGGGCTCAAACGCCTGAATACCCAGTCTGTGCAGCGTAGGCGCACGGTTCAGCATTACAGGATGCTCCTTGATGACGTCTTCCAGAATGTCCCAAACCTGGGGATCTACACGCTCAACCAGTTTCTTGGCGTTCTTGATGTTCTGGGAGATATTTCTCTTCTCCAGTTCCTTCATAACGAAGGGCTTGAAGAGCTCCAGCGCCATTTCCTTCGGCACGCCGCACTGATAGATCTTCAGTTCGGGACCTACGACGATAACGCTTCGTCCGGAGTAGTCGACACGCTTGCCCAGAAGGTTCTGTCTGAAACGGCCTCCCTTACCTTTGAGCATGTCGGAAAGGGACTTAAGGGCTCTGTTGCCGGGGCCTGTGACAGGACGGCCGCGTCTGCCGTTATCGATCAGCGCGTCGACCGCTTCCTGCAGCATTCTCTTTTCGTTTCTGACGATGATATCAGGAGCGCCCAGCTCGAGGAGTCTCTTGAGACGGTTGTTTCTGTTGATGATCCTTCTGTACAGATCATTCAGGTCGGAAGTAGCGAATCTTCCGCCGTCGAGCTGCACCATAGGGCGCAGATCCGGAGGAATGACCGGAATGCAGTCCATGATCATCCAGGAAGGAGAATTTCCGGACTCACGGAAGGCCTCGATAACTTCCAGTCTCTTAATGATCCTGGCTCTCTTCTGGCCCTGGACGGTCTCCATCTGCTCGCTCAGTTCCTTGTATTCTTCCTCTACTTTGACATCGAGAAGCAGCTGCTTGATAGCCTCGGCGCCCATTCCCGCGCGGAACTTGTTGCCGTACTTCTCTCTGGCTTCCTGATACTCGCGCTCAGTCAGGACCTGCTTGTACTCGAGGTCTGTCTGGCCCTTGTCCAGTACGATATAGGAAGCAAAATAGAGCACTCTCTCAAGGATCTTCGGTGAGAGGTCGAGGATCAGACCCATTCTGCTGGGGATTCCCTTGAAATACCAGATATGGGAAACCGGAGCGGCCAGTTCAATGTGACCCATTCTCTCTCTGCGGACGCTGGACTTGGTGATCTCAACGCCGCATCTGTCACAGATCACGCCTTTATAGCGGATCTTCTTATACTTTCCGCAATAGCACTCCCAATCCTTCTTGGGACCGAAGATCCTCTCGCAGAACAAGCCGTCTCTCTCGGGCTTCAGGGTCCTGTAGTTGATAGTCTCAGGCTTTGTGACCTCGCCGTGGGACCACTCTCTGATCTTCTCCGGTGAAGCCAGTCCGATCTTGATCGCTTCAAAAGCTACCGGCTGATAGTTTTGCTGTTTCGTATTAGGCATTTAGAAATCCTCCTCGGAGTCTTCACTTGAAAAATCACCGTTATCCAGATCCAGGCCTTCTAAATCGATCCCCTCCAGGATATCTCCGTCGGAGGATTCGCGAGGTTCAGGCTCTACGTCCTCAAGTTCTCCCGCAGCATTGAACTCCTTGCTGCTGAAGCCGCCGCGCTCAAGCTGCGCCTGATCGGGGCTTCCGTAATCCTTGAAGTTGTTCTTCATCTCGAAGCGGTAGACAGAGGAATCACCGTAGTCGATGTCCTCCTTGATCTCGACGACTTCGCCGTTCTCGTCCAGAACCTGTACGTCGAGGCCGAGGGCCTGCAGCTCCTTGAGCAGGACCTTGAAGGATTCCGGAATACCGGACTCAGGGATATTCTCACCCTTGATGATCGCTTCGTAAGTCTTCACACGTCCGACTACATCATCCGACTTGATAGTCAGGATTTCCTGCAGAGTGTAAGCTGCGCCGTACGCCTCAAGCGCCCAGACTTCCATTTCACCGAAACGCTGGCCGCCGAACTGAGCTTTACCGCCCAGAGGCTGCTGGGTGACGAGGGAGTAAGGACCCGTGGAACGGGCGTGGATCTTATCGTCTACCAGGTGATGGAGCTTCAGGTAATGCATGTGGCCGATGGTGACAGGGTTGTCAAACATCTCGCCGGTGCGTCCGTCTCTGAGCCAGACCTTGCCGTCTCTGGAGATCGGAACGCCCTTCCACAGTTCTCTGTGAGCACGGTTGTCATAGAGGAACTTCATGGTCTCAGGACTTACCGAATCTTTATATTTTGCCTCGAACTCGTCCCACTCAGTGTTGACGTAGTCGTTCGCGAGATCAAGGGCATCCATGATGTCGTCCTGAGTCGCGCCGTCGAAGTTCGGGGTCGCTACATTAAATCCAAGCGCTTCCGCAGCAAGGGACAGGTGGATTTCCAGGATCTGTCCGATGTTCATACGGGAAGGCACGCCCAAGGGGTTCAGTACGATATCCAGCGGACGTCCGTTGGGAAGATAAGGCATATCTTCTATAGGAAGCACTCTGGAAACGACACCCTTGTTTCCGTGACGGCCTGCCATCTTATCGCCGACGGAGATCTTTCTCTTCTGCGCGATATAGATGCGGACTGCCTTGTTGACGCCGGGGCTGAGCTCGTCGCCGTTCTCCCTCTCGAATACCTTGGTATCGACAATGATGCCGTACTCGCCGTGAGGGACCTTGAGGGAAGTATCGCGGACCTCTCTGGCTTTCTCGCCGAAGATCGCGCGCAGCAGCTTCTCTTCCGCTGTCAGCTCAGTCTCTCCCTTAGGAGTAACCTTGCCGACAAGGATATCACCTGCGCGGACTTCCGCGCCGATGCGGATGATTCCCATCTCATCCAGGTCTTTAAGAGCTTCCTCGCCTACGCCGGGGACATCTCTTGTGATCTCTTCAGCACCGAGCTTGGTATCTCTGGCTTCGCAGTCATACTCCTCGATGTGAACAGAAGTATATACATCATCTCTTACAAGGCGCTCGCTCAGAAGAACGGCGTCCTCGTAGTTGTAGCCTTCCCATGTCATGAAGCCGATCAGCGGGTTCTTGCCCAGCGCAAGTTCGCCGTTGCAGGTGGAAGGACCGTCAGCAATGATCTGGCCCTCTCTTACTCTCTCGCCGGTAAAGACGATAGGCTTCTGGTTGTAGCAGTTGCTCTGGTTGGAGCGCTCAAACTTGGAGAGGTGGATCTCTTCCTTCGTGCCGTCGTCGTAAGCCATCTTAATGGTTGTCGCGTCGACAAATTCCACTACGCCGGACTTGGGGCAGATCACGCATACGCCCGAGTCGCGCGCAGCTTTTGCTTCCATGCCGGTACCGACTGCAGGCGCTTCTGTAGTCAGAAGCGGAACTGCCTGTCTCTGCATGTTGGATCCCATCAGAGCGCGGTTCGCGTCGTCGTTCTGGAGGAAAGGAACCAGTGACGTCGCCACGGAGAACACCATTCTGGGAGAGACGTCCATGTACTCAAAGACTGTCTTTCTATAAGAAGAAGTCTCTGTTCTGAAACGTCCGGACACATTGTTCTCTACAAAGTATCCGTTCTCGTCAAGAGGCGTGCTCGCCTGAGCTACGTGATAATTATCCTCTTCATCCGCCGTCATATAGACAACTTCGTCAGTAACTCTGGGATTAGCGGGATCGGTGCGGTCCACCTTTCTGTAAGGTGCCTCAATGAAGCCATACTCGTTGATACGCGCATAACTTGCCAGAGAGTTGATCAGTCCGATGTTGGGACCTTCAGGAGTCTCGATCGGGCACATTCTTCCGTAGTGTGTATAGTGAACGTCTCGAACTTCGAATCCGGCACGGTCTCTTGACAGACCGCCGGGACCCAGAGCGGACAGACGTCTCTTGTGAGTTAGTTCGCCCAGAGGATTGTTCTGGTCCATGAACTGGGACAGCTGGGAGGAGCCAAAGAATTCCTTGACTGCCGCCTGCACAGGCTTGATGTTGATCAGGCCCTGGGGAGAGATCTCCTCGGAGTTGTCATGGGTAGTCATTCTCTCGCGGACAACTCTCTCCATTCTGGAGAGACCGATGCGATACTGGTTCTGAAGAAGCTCACCGACGCTGCGGATCCTTCTGTTGCCCAGATGGTCGATATCGTCGCTGTTGCCGATGCCGTATTCCAAATGCATATTGTAATTGATGGAAGCGAGAATATCTTCCTTTGTAATATGCTTGGGGATCAGTTCATGAACGCTCTTTCTGAGAGCTTCAGCAAGAGCTTCCGGATCGTCGTTGTCCTGATACTGCAGGAGGATCTCCCTCAGCGCAGGATAGTAAACGAGTTCAGTGATGCCCAGTTCCTCGGGATCGCAGTCCACGTAGTGTGTGATGTCGACCATAAGGTTGCTGAGAACCTTAACGTTTCTCTCCTCAGTGCGGACCCATACATAAGGAATCGCAGAGTTCTGGATCTCATCAGCCATCTCTCTTGAGATTTCTTCCCCGGCTGTTCCGAGAATATCGCCGTTTGCCTCGTCCACAACGTCTTCTGCAAGGGTCAGGCCCTTGATACGGTTCCTGAAAGCGAGTTTCTTATTGAATTTATATCTGCCGACCTTCGCCAGATCATATCTGCGGGGATCAAAGAACATCGCGTTGATCAGGCTGTCCGCGCTCTCCACGGAAAGCGGCTCGCCGGGACGGATCTTCTTGTACAGTTCGAGAAGGCCGCTCTCATAATTGTTGGAAATATCCTTGATAAAGCTTGCGCGGATCTTGGGCTCATCTCCGAAGAGATCGAGGATCTCTTCGTCAGTGCCGATTCCGAGCGCTCTGATGAGGACCGTCACAGGAACTTTCCTTGTGCGATCCACTCTTACATAGAAGACATCGTTAGCGTCTGTCTCATACTCCAGCCATGCGCCCCTGTTGGGAATGACTGTGCAGGAGAAAAGCTTCTTGCCGAATTTATCCTTATCAATACCGTAATAGATACCGGGGGAACGGACAAGCTGGCTGACGATGACACGCTCAGCGCCATTGATCACAAAGGTGCCCGTATCCGTCATCAGGGGCAGATCGCCCATGAAGATCTCCTGGTCCTTGAATTCCTTATCATTCTCCTTGTCAAAAAGGCGCACAGTGACCATAAGAGGTGCCGCATACGTGGCGTCTCTTTCCTTGCACTTCTCAATAGAATACTTGACCTTATCTTCACAGAGCTTGTAGCTCACGAAAGAAAGGCTCAGTCTTCCACTGAAATCCTCGATCGGAGAGATGTCATCAAAGACCTCCTGCAGACCCTTCTCAAGAAACCACTTGTAAGAATCCGTCTGCACTTCGATCAGGTTGGGCATGGGCAGCACTTCTTTCTGACGCTGATAGCTCATGCGCATGCTCTTGCCTTCCCCTATAGGATGTATCCTGTATTTTTCCATCTGGTTCACCCCGTATTGTATTGAATCTATATAAAAAATGTGTCTGTGCATGCCGCTCGCCTTATTGACGCCCAAAATCTATTTCCGGGCAGCACAAAAACTAGGCATGCGAAAAAGATGCGAATAATATTCTATCATCGCATTGTCCAGCAGTCAATAATTATTTTTTAAAGTTTTGTAAACGAAGTATTAATTTCTGTACTCCCAATTGTAACTGACTAATTACCGACATGAAATCCGGCCGCCCTTACGGACAGCCGGATCATAAAGTTCATACTGTGTAGAGAGTTGATTACTTGATTGTAACGGTAGCTCCAACTTCCTCAAGCTTAGCCTTGATAGCCTCAGCCTCATCCTTGGCAACTGCCTCTTTGATTACCTTGGGAGCGCCCTCAACAGCTTCCTTAGCTTCCTTCAGGCCAAGGCCGGTGATCTCACGGACAACCTTGATAACCTTGATCTTCTGAGCGCCGAAGCTTGTCAGCTCGACATCAAACTCAGTCTTCTCTTCAACTGCCTCAGCGGGGCCGGCTGCTACTACTGCAACGCCTGCAGCTGCGGATACGCCGAATTCCTCTTCACAAGCCTTAACCAGCTCATTAAGTTCCATAACAGTAAGCTCTTTGATCGCATCGATGATCTCAGCATTTGTTAACTTTGCCATTGTATTTACCTCCATGTAAATTAGTTTGAAATAAAACTTCTAATAATAGAATGACACTGCAGAAAGATTACGCCTCTGCGGGGGCCTCTGCGGGAGCTGCCTCGCCATCCTTCTCCGCGATCTGCTTGATAACGCGCGCGAAACTGGAAATAGGAGCCTGCCAGCTGCCGAACAGTCTGCCCAGAAGAACTTCTCTGGACGGGATCTTCGCGACCTCACCGAGTGCTGCGGGATCCACCACCTTGCCTTCTACAACACCGCCCTTGATCTCGAGCTTGTCAGCCTTCTTGGCGAACTCGCAGAGAATACGTGCGGGAGCTGTAGCATCGTCCTTAGAAACTGCCAGTGCGCTGGGACCGTTCAGAAGATCGGAAAGGCCTTCGCAATCTGTGCCCTTGAACGCGAAGTTCATCATGGTGTTCTTATAAACCTTATAAATGACACCAGCCTCGCGGAGCTGTTTGCGGAGCTCTGTATCCTGCTGAACTGTCAGACCTCTGTGGTCAACCAGTACCACAGACTGTGCGCCGTCGATCGCTGCGGAAATCTCCTTGACGACCGGCTGTTTCAATTCAACCTTTGCCATTTTGTTACCTCCTTATAGATTTTGGAGCCGAAACGAAGAAAAACCCGTCTTCGCGAAGACGGGTGAAAATTCATATCCGCATTCAGCGCACAAATATGCGCTTCCCTGCGTTTCCACATCCTCGGCAGGCAGATCACTCTTTACGCCTTGCGGCACCTGCTGTCTTCGGCTTGGCTTATAACCTTTCGCATCTTATCATTAACCTTTTCATTTGTCAAGAGCCGTATTTATATTTTGGCAGCTATTCTTCTGTAAAATATCCGTCTTCGTCGATGGCGACTCCCGGAGAGACGCTGCTCATCTCATCGAGCACTCTCTGCTTCTCACTTCCCTCCATTGTGCTGACTCCGCGATACTGCAGCATAGGAATGAACTGCAGAGATTTGATGGAAGGGTCTGAAGTGTTCACTGTGACTCTGAGCACGCCCGTATCCCGCGCCGCCGCGCCAAAAAAGTAATTGCCCAGGCTGTAGAACACGGGAACTCCGTTCACGTACTCGATGTTTTGAAGGACATGAGGATGAGATCCGACGATCAGGTCTGCTCCGGCTTCCGCGAGTTCCTCCGCCTTTGTAGTCTGGCTCCAGTCGGCGGACGGCATTTTTTCTGTTCCCCAGTGCGCGTACACTATGCAGAGATCCGCCTTTTCCTTCGCTTCGCGGATCTTGTCGCACAGCTGTGTTGTATCCAGCATTCGGAACACGCCGGGATTGTCTTCCCCCGCTTCTCTGGTGTCCGGATTCTCGTATCTTTCAATCTCCGTAGCGTTGAGAATGGCTATCGAAGTTCCGTTAGCGATACAGTAAGCAGTCTGAGAGGCGTCATCTATATCCCGGCCGGCGCCTATATAAGGGATCCCCTGCTCATCCAGGGTATCGAATGTATCCAGGGCGCCCTGCTCTCCGTGATCATATACATGATTGTTGGCGAGAGCCGCTATGTCCGTCCCCATCTCTTTCAGCCACTCAGCCGTCCACGGAGGGCATCGGAATGTAAAGGTCTTGCCGGGAGTGGGAGTACCCCTGTCTGTGTAAGGGAATTCGTTATTAACCACCAGGAAGTCCGCCCCGGTGAGTGTGTCCCAGGTCTCGTCGTCAAAGCACGCCCTGATCCCATCCGAATACGCGATGGAACTCCAGGGGTTCTGCGTCGTATCAAATATAATGTCCCCCACAAACACAATCGATATTTCCTGATCTGATTCCGGCTTTTCTCCGGGCGTCACCCATTTCCCATCCTCACGGGTAAGAGCTTTCCCCGAAGAAGAGATGAACACCGAGGCTCCCTCGGGATCCGCGGCTTTCCTGCGCACTTCCTGCACTACCGCTTCCGTTTCACGCAGGACTTCATCAGCTGCCGCCTGTATCATGTACTCCGGTCCCCGGGATTCTTCCGCCGAGACCGGCAGGGATATGCCAAAGGCCGGAACCACAGCCGCGATCACAGCCGCCATCACATACGCCTTAATCCTACTCTTTCCGAACACTGTTCTCCTCCCGATCAAATAGGTTCTGGATCTCTCACAGGAAAGAAAAGGAGTTCCCAGAGGAACTCCTTTCCGATTCATGACTTAATAGCGGTTTGCGATCACCTTCACGCCGGGGCCCATGCTGGTCGCGATGGAAATGCTCTTGAGATACTGACCCTTGACTGCAGCGGGTTTCGCTTTAACGATAGCTGCCATCAGTGCGTCGTAGTTCTCCATAAGCTGCTCCTTTGTAAAGGAAGCCTTGCCGATCGGGCAGTGGATGATGTTGGACTTGTCCAGTCTGTACTCGATCTTACCTGCTTTGATATCCTTGACTGCCTTAGCGACATCCATGGTAACTGTGCCGGCCTTAGGGTTGGGCATCAGTCCCTTAGGACCAAGGATACGTCCGAGACGTCCGACAACGCTCATCATATCAGGCGTAGCGACTACTACGTCAAAATCAAGCCAGCCTTCGTTCTGGATCTTGGGAAGAAGCTCCTGGCCGCCTACGAAATCAGCGCCTGCTTCCTGTGCCTCGTCGAGCTTAGCGCCTTTTGCGAATACCAGAACTCTGACCTTCTTGCCGATACCTGCGGGAAGTACTACCGCGCCGCGGATCTGCTGGTCGGCGTGACGGCCGTCGCAGCTTGTGCGGATGTGGATCTCGACAGTCTCATCAAACTTCGCTGCTGCAGTTTCCTTTGCAAGAGCGATTGCCTCTTCAGGCTCATATAATTTAGTGCGGTCTACCTTCTTGGCAACTTCCGCATATCTCTTTCCGTGCTTCATCTTCTATTCCTCCTGTGTGTAGCTCAGTCCTGGACTGTGATTCCCATGCTTCTGGCTGTTCCGGCGATCATGCTCATAGCAGCTTCAAGAGAAGCGGCGTTGAGGTCGGGCATCTTCATCTCGGCGATCTCTTTGATCTGATCCTTGGTGACAGAACCGACTTTCTGCTTGTTCGGAACACCGGACGCCTTCTGCAGGCCTGCTGCCTTCTTAAGAAGAACAGGTGCCGGCGGAGTCTTGGTGATGAAACTGAAAGATCTGTCAGAGTAGACAGTGATAACGACAGGGATGATCAGATCACCCATGTCAGCGGTCTTGGCGTTGAACTGCTTGGTGAATTCCATGATGTTAACACCGTGCTGTCCAAGAGCAGGACCTACCGGCGGAGCAGGAGTTGCCTTGCCGGCCTTAATCTGCAATTTGATGTAACCAGTTACTTTCTTAGCCATTGTTTCCTCCTTTGTGGTACTGCGCGCAGCGTCTTCGCTGCTCCCACTGTTTGCGACGGCTGTGCCGCCCGTTTCTATATATCAGACGGGAGAAAAAGCCCGTCTCATATAACAAATTAAATCTCTTCGTGTCAGCTCAGCTTCCTGACTTCCGCGAAACTGATCTCTACAGGGATCTCGCTTCCGAACATCTCGACCTTGATCGTAGTCGTCTGTTTGCCCAGGTCGATCTTCTGAACCTGTCCGACCGTATCCTTCCAGATACCGGCCACGACCGTAACAGAATCGCCGACTTCGAAGTCCACGGTAACGCTGCCGGTGTGAATGCCGAGGCTCTTCATCTCCGCTTCTGTCAGCGGCACCGGTTTGCTTCCCGGTCCCACAAACCCGGTCACTCCGCGGGTATTGCGTACAACATACCATGTATCGTCATTCATGATCATATTGACAAGAACATAGCCGGGGAACATCTTCTTGGATACGGTCTTGCGAGTGCCGTTTCTGACCTCGACCGCGTCCTGCATGGGAACCCTGACCTCAAAGATCTGGTTCTCGAGATGGCGGTTCTCGATCGTCTTCTCAATATTGATCTTAACCTTGTTCTCATATCCGGAATAAGTATGGGCTACATACCAGAGAGCCTCGTCCGTGATCGCGCTCTCATCAAGCTGCGACTCTTCACCGCCGGACTCCTGCGCTTCAAGAGACGCCCTGACAGCGGCCTCGTCAGCCGCATCCGTATTGGCTTCTCCCTGCTTCAGGACCCTCTCAGCCTCCGCTTTTTCGATATCAGCAGCCTTCTTGGTAAAATCAGGCCTTCTGATCTCGCGGACACCCGGAAGCACGCCCGTTTTTACACGGACACCGCCGCTGCGGTGCTCTGAATTTTTATCTGCCATCGATTTACCTCATCTGTCAGTTCGCTTTAAAAGTCGTAAGCCACTCGATCAGATTCTGTGCGCCGAAATCAATGACCGCAATCAGAAGCGCGGTAATAACGGTAACGCACAGTACTGCGATCAGTTGTTTCACAAGCGTATCCCGATCCGGCCATATGATCTTCTTGAATTCAGCCTTTACACCCTTCCAGAAGGAACTGAGTTTGGACTGCTTGGCCGTACTGTCGTTTTTGCTCATTTGACCTTACCTCTTATTACTTTGTTTCCTTATGAGTAGTGTGTCTCTTGCAGAATCTGCAGTACTTCTTGGTCTCGATTCTCTCAGGATGAGCCTTCTTGTCCTTAGTAGTATTGTAGTTGCGCTGTTTGCACTCTGTGCAGGATAATGTAATTCTTGTACGCATAAACGTGTCACCTCCGCGTGAATTTTCATTACTATCAGGCCTTTTTAGTGCATAAAAAAAAGACCTGTCACAATCTCGAATATAAAAGTAACATACTTGGTCTCTGTAGTCAATAGAAATTTAACGGATGCAGCCCGTCATTATGTTCGGGCTGCATCCAGCATTTCTCATTACCGATCTTAAGCCGTTCCAGGCTTTTATTTGCCAAGCTCTTCAGCTGCCGCGTCCAGAGAAGCCCTGATCACCTTGTCCATGTCAAAATATTTATAGAGGCCGAGTCTTCCGCCGAACAGCACGTTCTTCTTCTCCAGCGCCAGCGCGTGATACTTCTCATATACCGCATTGTTCTGATCGTTGTTGACCGGGTAGTAAGGCTCCATACCCTTCTCCCATGTCGCGGGATACTCTCTTGTGATGATCGTGCCCCTGACCGGCTCTCCGGTCTCGGAGTCTTTCCCGAATTCGAAAAACTTGTGCTCGATGATCCTTGTAAAAGGAACTTCTCTCTCGGTGTAGTTCACTACGGCATTGCCCTGGAAATTGTCGACATCAGGGAGTTCCTCGCTCTCAAATCTGAGAGAGCGATACTCCAGCGGCCCGTAGCAGTCGTCGAAGAACTCGTCGATCATACCGGTGTAGAGGACCTTTTCAAACGTGTTGCCGTTCATCTCAAAGACCGTGCCCTCTCCGCTCTGCGCGGGGATCTCCTTCACCGCCTTCTTGAAATCAACGCCGAGTTCTACAGGGATGTCGCCGAGAAGTCTCTCCACGATCTTAGTATATCCGCCTACCGGGATGCCCTGGTAAGGGTCGTTGAAGTAGTTGTTGTCGAAAGTGAAGCGGAAAGGCAGCCTTTTAATAATGAAAGAAGGCAGTTCTGTGCAGTCCCGTCCCCACTGCTTCTCCGTATACCCCTTGATCAGCTTGGTATAGACATCTCTGCCCGCAAGGGAGAGCGCCTGCTCCTCAAGGTTTGAGGGATTCTCGACCGCCGCTTCGCGTCTCTGCTTCTCAATGATCTCCATTGCCTGCGCCGGAGTCTGGATGTTCCACATCTTGCTGAATGTGTTCATATTAAAAGGAAGATTGTAGAGCTCGTCCTTATAGCGCGCCACGGGACAATTTATGTAATTGTTGAACTCCGCGAAGTTCTGTACATATTTCCATACTTCTTTATCAGAAGTGTGGAAGATATGCGCGCCGTACCGGTGAACGTTGATCCCGTTCTTTTTCTCAGTGTAAATATTTCCCGCGATATGATTCCTGCGGTCGATCACATAACACTTTTTTCCGGCCTTTTCCATCTCATGAGCGAAAACCGCTCCATACAACCCTGCGCCAACGATCAGATAATCAAACTGCATAGCCACCTCTAATTTCAAATGTTTTGTCAGTTATTACTCGTTCTCTTCTTCCCGATACCCCGGAATATGTGTGTAGTCCTCCATGATGTCCAGAACTTTCTTTTTTCCGGCCTTGTTGAGTTTCCAATACTTCTCCATCACACGGCGTGTCGCGATCTGGGAGGACAGCGAGTTCCCCTCTTCGAGAGGCGTAAAATCCAACGGGTTGAGAGACAGCGCCTCGCAGATCCGGATGACTGTGTTGTAAGCCATTCCGTCGACTCCCCTCTCCAATGCTGTGATCAGCGTGCTGTAAGGAATATTCATCACTACGGCAAACTGCCTGATACTCTTGTATCTTGATAGAATGACTCCCTTCAGGATTTCTGCCTTCTTCTTACTGTCCATCTCTGAAACCTCCCTTTCATGTTAAAACTATCTAGTCCTAAGTCTCAGTCCCCTGCTCCCGATCCGGATTCCATTCTGTACCGGGTTAGTCATTTAAAAAATGGTATTTCAACAATTTAATATTATACCATTAATTTAACAGTAAACACAATGTTTTGTTCCCTGTAAGCTGCACTGATTTGGGCACCGTTCGCGGCAGCGATCGCACGCGCCGCGCTCAGGCCGATCCCGTAACCGCCCTTTTTCTGCGTCCTGGCTTCATCTCTGCGGTAGAAGCGGTCGAAAAGGCGCTCCGGATTGTCCTCAACATCCTTGGGATCAACCGTATTCTGCTCCCTGAGGATCACGGAATTCCCTTCCCTCGAAACAGTTACCGAGATCTCACCGCCTTCCGGCGTATACTTAACCGCGTTGTCGAGCAGGATCCCGACCAGCTGCCCCATACTGTCGCGGTTCGCCTTTACCGCGATCTCCGGTGCTTCCACGCTGAGCGACTGTCTCTTTTCCCGGGCCGGCTCCTCAAATGGCGCCGCCGACTCTCTGACCAGCTCTCCCAGGTCAAAATTCTGCATCGGGAGGTTCAGGTCCGCCTCATCCATTTTCGAGAGAGTCAGAAGGTTCTGCATAAGATCATTGAGCCGCCGGGTCTGGGCCTTGATGTTCCGGGTCCATTTGCTCTCCCCGTTGAAAAGTTCCAAAGCCTCAGTATTAGCCATTATTATGGCCAGCGGCGTCTTGAGCTCATGGCCGGCGTTTGTGACAAACTGCTTCTGCCTCACAATATTCTCGGCAATGGGCGCGATCGCTCTGCGCGAGAGGGCGCTCACAAAGACAAGCATCAGGATCCAGGCAGCGGCCGCGATGATCAGAGAGATCACAATAACAGAGAGTATCGAAGAGACCTGGGATGAGATATCGACAAACGCCGCCGTTTTTCCGTCTTCGTTATCCTTTATATAATACATGAAATTTCCGATGATCCCGGACTGCTTCCCGCCTGCGACTGCCTGCTTTCCGTATTCCTCCGCTTCTTCGCCTGTAACAGAGTAGATGCTGCCCGTATCAGCGGACTCGATCCCGCCGTCAGTGTCAAAACGGACCACAAAAAACCTGACCGCCATCATGTCGTCAGGCGACATCCTGCCCCCGTCAAACGGCTTTTCGAATTCTTCCCTGTCCGGCCGGTCCCGTTTCATTTTTTCGAAATCCGGGATCCCGCCGCTGTTAGCGAGCATTTCGGCAGTATTCTTTTCCTTAGTATATACATCGAAGGAATAGATCCCGCTGATCGCGCAGATCACCGCCAGCAGAAGGACAGAGATGGCAGTCATCGCTGTTTTGACAAATTTGATCTGCAGCGTTCTGACCATGTTCTCTCCTGCTTAAAATGTAAGTGTGTAGCCGATGTTTCTCTTCGCCGTGATCTTTACGCCGGATCCCACTGACGCGATCCGTTTCCGCAGATACGAAATATATACCCAGACCGCTCCCACATCCGCGTCTGTATCGTATCCCCAGACCTTCTCGAGAAGGTCCTCCGAGGAGAGATAGATCCCGTGATTGAGCATCAGGGTCTCCATCATCTGATATTCCACTTTGGGCAGCACCACTGACTTGCCGCCGCATCTGAGTTCCGAACTCCCGCTGTCCAGCACCAGGTCTCCGAATTTCCTCTCATCCGGCTGATACCCCTCCCTTCGGCGGAGCATCGCCCTGATCCTCGCAAGGAGTTCTCCCATCGCGAAAGGTTTGACAAGATAGTCGTCCGCGCCGGCGTCGAGTCCCTCGATGCGGTCCTCGATCTGCGACTTGGCTGTCAGGAGAAGCACCGGCGTGCGGCACCCTTCCTTCCTGATCTGCGTCAGCACTTCGATGCCCGTCTTTCCGGGCATCATGACATCCAGGATGATCCCGTCATAGCTGCCGCCGTGAATATAATCCAGAGCCTCTATCCCGTCATAAACAGCGTCCACCTGATACCTGTGATATTCCAGGATATCCGTAACGGCCTCGGACATGGCCGGCTCGTCTTCCGCCAAAAGCAGTTTCATTTTCGCTCCTCTTTGATCACGCTGGTCTGCCGATCCGCCCTGTGAGGATCAGGCATTTAGTTCGTTCCGCTCTGTGCCGTTGTCTCGGCGGGCGCCGCTGCCTCCGCGGGCGCCTCCGCTTCCACTTCCACCTCAGTATAGGAGCCGTTCGGAGTCCAGCCAAGTTTTTCTGCGATCACGGGATTATAATATGCGTTTGCAGTGTCTCGCATGCGGTCGATGGAAATCTTGGAGATGTCGCCTCTCTCCTCGTAATCGTCGGCCTCCCAGTCCTCGTTGTTATACTCATCCGCCTTGTCGATTCCGTAGATCATGACATCATAAGCGACTTCCGCTGTGCGCTTGCCCATCTCGTAATAATCAATTCCGTAGGCGGCCAGAGCGCCGTCTTTGCACATGCTCTCATTGGAAGCGAAAACCTTTGTTCCCTTTTCCAGAGAGATCCTCTTCACCGCGCTCATATTTCTTGAGAGCGCGTCGTCATTGGGCAGATACAGTGTGCCGCACTCTCCGCACGCATTTGTGACAGCGCTCTCAAGGCCGCTGTCATCTGTGAAAGTATACTCTTTATAATCTACGCCGGCGTCATCGAGATAACTCTTCATGAGTTTGACCTGGAAACCGGAGCTCACTTCTTCGCTGCAATACACGATGCCGATAGTATCCCCGTCCGCCACATTCAGAAGGTAGTCCTTCTGGGTCTGCATGGGCGGCAGGTCCGAAATTCCCGTAACATTTCCCCCGGGCTCATTTACGCCGCTCACGCCGCCTGCGATGAGGAAATCCGTGATGCCTGTCCCGACAATAGGAATATCCTTCGTCGCGTTATAAGCGCGCCTGAGCGCCAGAGTGCCTCCGGCCAGAATAAGATCGTCCTTATCCTGGAGGAAATGATCGACAATAATATCGCACCCCAGCTCGGTGCCGTCAGCGACCTGATAATCGACTTCAACGTCGTCTCCCATAAGGTCCTTTATCTCTTCCTGGAATCCCCGGGACGCCAGGCTGAGCGCTTCATTTCCGGACTGCTGGATGATACCCACGTAGTATTTCCCTTCCTCGTGGACTGCGGGAGTATAAGTCTCCACTACCGCCGCTTCTTCTGTAGCAGCCTCCGCGGCTTTATTCTCAGTTTCTTTCTTGCCGCCCTTTCCTCCGCACGCCGTCAGCGTGGCCATAACGCAGCACAGAACCGCTGCCATCAGTTTCCTGTTCATGTAAATATCCTCGTTCTTCCCGTAATTATTCATTATTATGCGCTCCAATGCCGGATGCACATATAATCTCTATGATATTATACCCCACCCACCACTGAAAAAGAAGTCGGATTTTCACATCCGCGCGCCGTTTATCCGGGTATGACACTTTATTTTCACCTTTTCGGATATATAATCAATATAGTATTGTCAGAAAGGCAGGGTAAGCAAATGCAGGCCGAATTAAGAAGGCAAAATATAATAGAAGCGCTCAGAAGCTCCAGCGGGCCCGTATCCGCAGGGAGACTTGCGGCAATGTTCGGAGTCAGCCGCCAGATCATCGTGGGGGACATCGCGCTCCTTAGGGCTTCGGGCACAGATATAACCGCGACGCCCCGGGGCTATATCCTGACAAAGGCGAGCGACGGAATCGTCCGCAGGATCCCCTGCCGTCACAGACCGGAGGATATGACGGAAGAACTCCGGATCCTCGTCGACAACGGATGCCTGATAAAAGACGTCATTGTTGAGCACCCCATATACGGGCAGCTCGTGGGACAGCTCGATATTTCCACCCGTCACGACGTCGATGAATTCATTGCCCAGGTATTTCGCAGCGACGCTGCGCCGCTCAGCGACCTGACCGGAGGGATCCATCTGCACACGATCGTCTGCCCGGACGAAGAGACCTATGACAGAGTGCTGGAGAAGCTGAGAAGCCGAGGCTTCATCTTCGAAGATCACAACTGAGACTTTAAGGGCAGGTATTGACAAAGCAACTGCTTTCATTAATAATACATGGGATGTGTCAAGACACCTGTCAACCTGTAGGTTTACAGATAATGCAGCAGAAAGGAAAAAGGAAATAAAAGTGAAAGAATTTCTCAAAAGAAAGAACATCGTGATCTCAGCGAAGCGTTACGGTATAGACGCCCTCGGAGCTATGGCTCAGGGTCTCTTCGCTTCTCTTTTGATCGGAACGATCCTCAATACGCTGGGAACCCAGCTGGGAATCCCCGCGCTCTCCGCCTGCGGCGGCTACGCTTCCGCTATGAGCGGCCCCGCGATGGCGATCGCCATCGGTTATGCCCTGCAGGCGCCTCCTCTGGTCCTGTTCTCCCTCGCTACAGTCGGTTATGCGGCTAACGCACTGGGAAGCACCACTCTGAGCGGCGGAAGCGGTGCCGGCGGACCTCTTGCCGTTCTGTTCATCGCCGTCATCGCGGCGGAATGCGGCAAGGCTGTATCAAAGGAGACGAAGGTAGATATACTGGTCACCCCTTTGGTCACGATCCTTGTCGGCGTCGGGCTCTCAGCGCTTATCGCGCCCGCGATCGGCACAGCCGCTTCGAGCGTAGGCTCAGTCATCATGTGGGCGACAGATCTTCAGCCTTTCCTGATGGGCATCGTTGTATCTGTAGTTATCGGAATGGCACTGACCCTTCCCATCTCCTCCGCGGCGATCTGCGCGGCGCTGGGACTCACGGGTCTTGCCGGAGGCGCCGCGGTCGCAGGCTGCTGTGCCCAGATGATCGGATTCGCGGTCATGTCCTTTAAAGAGAACAAATGGGGCGGCCTGGTTTCTCAGGGTATCGGCACTTCCATGCTTCAGATGGGCAACATTGTCAGAAATCCCAGGATCTGGATCCCTCCGATCATCACCTCTGCGATCACAGGTCCCATTGCCACATGTATCTTCCGCCTGCAGATGAACGATCCCGCCAGCGCCGTGGCCTCCGGAATGGGCACCTGCGGTCTCGTGGGACAGATCGGCGTCTACGCCGGATGGGTCTCCGATGTCGCCGCAGGCACCAAGGCAGCCATCACTGCTATGGACTGGATCGGCCTGATCCTGATCTCCTTCGTTCTCCCCGCAGTGCTCACTCCCCTGATCGCCATGCCTCTTCGCAAGGCCGGCTGGATCAAGGACGGAGATATGAAACTTCAGTAAAAAGCAGCTGCCGCGTCAGAAACAGCAGCATTAAAAGAGCTGTGGGAAATGACCTCTTATCGTCATTTCCCACAGCTCTTTAGATTACAAGATTACACATATATCACTCGTCCTGGTGAGGGCTTCCGATCCCCACAACAGCAGAGATCCCCGCGACGATCCCCATAAGGACCGCGAGAAGCGCGGCGAGTCCGAGTCCCGACAGTGCAACGATCACTCCGATATCCATTCCGATTACCTCCACAAACTAATACATTCTGTTCACGATCAGGCTTCAGGCATCTTATTCCTGCCCTGCATTTTTCTCTTCGCTCTGAGGCGCTTCCGCTTCGGGAGCCTTCTGCTCCTTCACGGGAGCAGCGCTGTCCTCTACATCAGAGGCAGGTTTCATGATCCTTGCGCCACATTCGGGGCAGAAACTCATTCCCTTCATGATCCTGCTTCCGCAGTTTGGGCACTTCATGTCGGATCTCAGCTCACTGATCCTGGACTCGTTGAGGGCGATCACTTCCTCCTCTGATCTTACATATCTGACCCTGGAATAGAACTCCTTCCAGTTTCCGAGTACGATCCTGCGGGACGCGTCGTCTCCGTTTTCCTCTTCCAGAGCGCTCCTGATCTGTTCAGAAGTCATGCCTGCAAACGCTTCCTTCACCAGCAGTTCGCCAAGTTCCTCGTAAAGTTCCCGGATCTTCCTCCTGGATTCGGAAATCTCGGCGTTCATTGTGACCACATCCGCGATCTCCTTCGTCTTCTGCAGAGCGCCCTGGCCACCCAGTGTCAATTTGTCTCTCAGTTCATCCCAAAAAGCCATATTCATCCCCCTGTTTGTCCTTCCGGCTTTCCTTGATCAGCGCCGCTTACGCATATTTCTGCACAACAGCGGTGAGTCTGGGAAGGATCTGTGATTTCCTGGAAAGCACTCCGGTCTGGAGCGTCCTTGTCTCGCCTTCTTTGTTCGGGAAAGCTTCCATAGCCCAGGCGCTCTTTTCTCCGGCCGCGAAGACCACAGAGCCGTTCTCGATAATACTGGTAAATACCATGAGGCACAGATCCAGCTCTTTCTTCTTCACAAATCTTTCCAGCAGTTCCTCAACCTGGCTCTCCATCTCTCTCGCGATATCTCCGGAAGTGACGATGACCTGCGAGATCATCGTCTTGCAGCCCTCGATATTGAAGAACTTGATATCCTGGTTGAGCAGTTCGTTCAGCGTCTTGCCCTTGATATTGGCACTGACAGAGAACATATCCAAAGCGAACTGGTCAATGTCGAGCCCTGCGATCCCCGCCAGGAACTGCGCCGTCGCGATATCCTTGGACGTCGTCGTGGGCGACTGGAATTTCAGCGTATCCGACAGGATCGCGCCAAGGATCAGTCCCGCGAGGTTCTTGGGAAGCGGGATCTGATTCTCCCTGAAGATCGTTGCGACAATGGTCGCTGAGCTTCCGATGATCTCATTTCTAAAGGCTACAGGCTGACTGGTAGAAAAATCATTGATCCTGTGGTGGTCAATTACCTCGAGGACCTCCGCCTTCTCGATCCCCTTCACTGACTGGGAGAATTCGTTGTGGTCCACAAGGATGATCTTCTTGCTGCCTGTATTCATGACATGGTAGCGGGATACATAGCCGAGGAGTCTCTCGTCGTCATCGATGACCGGATAGGCGTGGTAACGGCTGCGCAGCATCTTGCGCCCCGCGTCCTCCACGAGCTCCGACGCATAGAATTTGACGGGATTTGTCGTCATGATCTGGGATACTCTCGGGGCAAAATATACATATCTCGATGTATTCATAGTTCCGTGACCGGAGATGACCACTGAGCAGTGGCACTCTTTTGCCACCTCCAGGACTTCGGGCGCCACACTGTCTGCGCGCACGACGATCATCGTCGAGGCTCCCTGGCGGATCAGGTCGATCTGCGCCTTGGCATCGCTTCCTGTAATGATGATCCTGTCCTTGACGTCGAAATTCGAGAGATCCTCACTGGTGATGGCAATTACGCCAACTTTTCCATTCGTTCTGGATTCCGGGTCCTTGTAGATGATCCTGCCGTTGATCGCGGTGCAGATACACTCGAGCGGAGTATCCTTGAGGAGTCTCGACGTGCTGTCCGTATCTCCCATCGCGATGTCCGCGGCGTCGCTTCTCGTGACGATGCCCAGGAGCCTTCCCTCCTCATCGACGACACTGCATATCTGCCTGTTATTCTTGGCAAGGACCCTGATCGCCTCAAACAGAGTCTTGTCAGGCTCGATGGAGACCGGCTCGTCGAGAGCAATCTCCCCGAGTTTGAATCTAGCGTCCTCCAGCAGCATCGGCTGCTCAAATCCGAAGCGGTTAAGCAGATATTTGGTCTCAGCGCTCAGTTTGCCGAGACGGCAAGGTACCGCCTTGATCCCGTTTGCTCTCTTATAAAATGCGTAACCTATCGCCGCAGCAATCGAATCTGTATCCGGATGTCTGTGGCCTGTAACGTATACACGATTCTGCTCCATATGCGTTACCCTCCTTATTAACAAATGTAACACATCCCGGGAGAAAAATCATCCGGATTCCTCGCTGGAGCCGTCTTCCGCTTCGTCTTCCTCTTTCTCGTACTCGCCCGGCCATTCATATTCGGATTCCGCGTCGACAACGCCCAGATATTCCTCCAGGCAAAGTCCGTTGGTCATGATGTATTCTGCGGCTTCCGTCCCCACATACCGGTAGTGCCAGGGCTCATATGTGATCCCTGTGATCTCCTGCTTGTCCTTGGGATAGCGGAGTATAAATCCGTATTCCCAGCAGTGTTCCATAAGCCACTGCTGCGTATCGTTGTCCTCCTGACTCTCGTCCAGGATCTGCCTTCCGGAATAGACGATATCCGCCGCAAGCCCCGCCTCGTGCTCGCTCGATCCGGGCACCGCCACATTTCTGGCCGTCTCCTCGATCGCCTCTTCCTCTGACATGCCGCTGTACATAAACTTCCTTACGTCGCTGTTAAACAGCCGCTCCTGCTTGCTCCTCTCCCTGTAAGAGCTGCAGATCAGCGGAGAGTAGCCTTCGTCCCTGCAGTCGGAAAGCATATCGCTCAGGTGCTCCGCGGCGCACGCGTCCATCCGGTGCCCGTACTCCACATACTCCAGGTCCGCCTCATAGTCTTCCGGCAGCAGATGCCAGGGGTTTATGAGGATCATCTCCTTTCCCCAGTACTTGCTGTCCGAAAAAGACAGGACAGTACCTGTGGCGGTCTCTCCGTCTTCCTGTACCTTGGCGTAAGCCGCGGAGCGGCTCCCGTCATTTTCTGCCGGCTCCGGTTCCGCGGCGATCTCAGAGGAGATTTCCGAGTCCTTCTCCGCATTCGTAACGCCGGTCCCGGCAGTCTCGACTCTGACCTCACCGGCCTTCGCCGATTCCGTATACCTGCCGGTCAGTTCTCTGTGTGAATATGTTCCAATAAGGACCGCGGCAGCCGCGAGAAGCGCTTCAGCCGCCACAAATTCCTTATAGCCGATCTTTCTCTTTTTCAGGTCGATCATTAACACTTGCCTTTCAGTCTTTTTTCTCGCTGTCTCACTCAAATACCGAAGCGCACTCCTGCAGCCTCTCTATGATGTTGATCCTCTGGGGACATGCGCCTTCGCACTGACCGCACTGAATGCAGTCAGAAGCCTTTCCCTTGCCTGCCGTAGATCTGTCGTACTCCGCCTGTCCTCTCTCCATCATCCCGAAGATCATCTGTTTGTTGCGCGCGGAGAAGATATCCGGGATCGGGATATTCATGGGACATCCCGGCGCACAGTAATTACAGCCCGTGCAGGGGATGGACGGAATCGCCGCAAGCGCTTCCTGTGCCTTCGCGATCACTTCCTGCTCCTCTTTGCTGAGAGGTTTGAAAGCGGAGGGCTTCATATAGGACAGGTTGTCCTTCATCTGTTCGATATTGGACATTCCGCTCAGTACAGTCAGGATCCCGGGCAGAGACGCCACATAGCGGATCGCCCACGAAGGAAGGGATGCGCCCGGATCTGCTGCTTTCAGGATCTCCTGCACACTCATCGGCGGATTTGCCAGAGTTCCTCCCTTTACGGGCTCCATGACAACGATCGGGACGCCGTGCTTTCTGGCCACTTCATAGTTGGCTCTTGAAGTGACGCTCGGGTTCTCCCAGTCCGCGTAGTTGATCTGCAGCTGTATAAAGTCGACATTGGGATGTTCCGTCAGTATTTTGTCCAGCAGTTCCGGAGTTGCGTGGAAGGAAAAGCCGTAGTTCTTTACAAGGCCTTCCTTCTTGAGCCCCTTCACATAATCCCAGATACCGTACTCGTCATATTTCTTATAATTATTGGTCTGGATCGCGTGCAGCAGATAGAAGTCAAAATATCCCGCGCCGGTCCTCTCCAGACTGATCCGGAACTGTCTCTTGCACTCTTCCTCATTCGCGGCCATAAGAAAAGCGTTGATCTTAGTGGCCAGCGTGAAGCTGTCTCTGGGATAGCGGTCCACAAGGGCCTCCTTGGCCGCTTTCTCGGAAGCGCCGTCCTTTCCGTAGACAAAGGCCGTGTCAAAATAGGTCAGTCCCGCTTCCATGAACATATCGACCATTGTCTTGGTCTGTTCGATATCGATCCTGTCCGGCTCGCCGGGCATAGTGGGAAGGCGCATCAGGCCGAATCCCAGTTTGGGGGTATCCAGTAAACTCATTGTACTCCTCCTTATACCTTTATCATGATCAGATCTGCATAGGAACGCCGTTCAGGGCGGCGCTCACAAGCCCGCTGCTGCCGTCATAAACAAGCTTCAGGGAGAAGAAGGGCTCCTCTGAAGCCAAAAGGCGAAAGAATATTTTGTCCCCCTCCCATATATTGAGGTCCTCGATCCTTTCCCTGGGGACCCACTCCAGAACGCCCTCATCGCACTCCTGAGGCGTTCCCGTAAATCCGTCAGCTGTAAACAAATGCATATACTCAGTGACGCCGTCTCCGGAGACAAACGTGACAATTCCCCTGAACCTGTAGGATGTCAGAGTATAGCCGGTCTCTTCCCGCACTTCCCGAAGAAGGCATTCTTCAGGGCTTTCGTCCTGCTCGAAATGACCGCCCACGCCGATCCACTTGTCCTTATTCACGTCATTCTTCTTCACCACGCGGTGAAGCATGAGATACTCATTTTCCCGCTCCAGATAACAGAGTGTGCTCAGCTCTGCCTGCATTGCAGTCTCCTCCTCATGTTGTCAATATCCCCTGACATCGAAACCGCGCTCTCCGTTCGCGAGGGGGATCTCTTCCACTTCCATATCGTCGATGCGGATCCAGTGTCCGCTTCGAAGATGCGTCAGCACTTTTCCGATCGCCGCGGGAGTTCCCTGAACCTCCATCTCTACCGAGCCGTCCGGCAGGTTCTCCACCCACCCGGTCGCTCCGAATGCTCTGCAGGCATACATCGCCTGGTACCGAAAGCCGACGCCCTGTACTCTTCCGCGGAAAATGATGTGTTCCCGTATCCGGTCCCTCTCGGGGTCAAAACCCGCCATCCGCGCTCCTTTCTGCCTCATGAGCAGCGCCATGAAGTCCTCGTCCGCAGTCACCGTGTCAGGGTCGGGATCCTCGTCTTGTCCGCCCCGGGCAAAATATCTCTCGAGGCCTCCCAGCGGATCAAATTTCCCGTTCTCGTTCCAGCAGATCTCCCTGATCAGCGCCCGGTTCTTCCAGATCAGCCAGGCGGCTGCCGCGATCGCCATTGCCCACAGAAGGATAGTTCCTATCAGGGAACGCATCGTCTCGTGATCCATATAAACCCTCTCAGTTTCTGTTCGCAAACCTCAGGAGCATATTTGCAATGCTGCCGTATTCAACATATTCCAGATCCTTGATCCGGAGTTTTACCTGCGGCAGGTCCTCTGCCGTCTCCGGGTCCACGCAGTCCAGAAGGACCCTGCCTTTCTCGATCCCGCGCACATAGCCGCAAAGCAGTTCATCCTCCCCGATCCTGCAGACCGTTACCAGCGCGTCCTCCCTCTCTGCAGTCCGAAGGACCTGGGTCAGGACAGGGCCTTCCGGGTTCAGCGTCAGCTCCGGCAGCGTAAACCATGCGCTGTAGGGATGCCCGGCCGCGTATTGCATATACTTGCTGATCTTCTGAAGATATGGAGTGTCAGGCACCATTTCCTTTACCGTCTTAAGAGGCATCGCGTAGTAGGCGCTGGCTTTGCCCTCCTCATCGATCCCCATAAATACAATATCGTCATCATTGCGGGCAACGACCCTGCCTACCGTAAAAGCGCCCGAATCGTCTGTATATATCTCGTAAATCCTGTCTTCCATCTCTTATTGCTCCTGCCGGCTCGCACTGTCAGCGCGATGATCTTCCTTTTTAGTATATCAGTATATATACCATGGTTTGTCTCAACATGCAAAAAACTGCAGGAATTTTTCATTCCTGCAGTCATAAAGTCCGCCTTTGTACCATGAGTAAGCGCCTGCTGTCCTTTGATGTATTACCTTTCCGATGTCATGCCCGCAGCCTCTTTCGCTTTCCTGATGTACTCTTCGCGGACCCCTTGCGGCGATAGGATCCTCATCTTCGGACTGTATCTGAATACCCAGCTGTAAAAAGAGGGACTTACACTGACCGTTGCCTTGATATAAAATCTGCCCTTTATGCTCCTGCGGATTCCCACAGTCTCTCCGAATCTCTCCCGGATCATATCCTCAAGTTCGTCATCGCACTCGAGAGTCACTTCCTTCAGCGCGCCGGTCTCCATACCAAACATGCCGTTTAACAGCCGGGATAGTTCTGATCCGGAGATATGCGGATCTCCCTTGAGCGGGAGCACCTTGGTCCGGGTCATACGGTCAAGGCGGTAGACCTCGAATTTCCTGCCGCCCGCGCCGAATCCGCAGACATAGTAAAGATCGCCGTTGCTTCTGATCATAACCGGCGTCATGACGATCCGCTCGCTTTCTCTTGCGCCGGGCGCGGCTCCGCTGCCGGCAGGCTTGCGGTACATAAACTCGATCTTCCTGCCTCCGTAAACAGCTTCCGTGATCCTGTCGGTGCTGTAGTAGACCTGTTCGCTCATCTGCCCCGAATTGCTGCCGTAAAAGAGATTCTTCTCAATCTTCTCCGCCTGGTGAACACTTAACAGGGAAAGCAGCTTGCCGATCAGTTTCCTCTTCTTCTCTCCCGATATCGATTTGTTGGCTGCAATGCCGTCCACCAGAAGCTTGATCTCGGGAACTTCAAATATACGGCTTCCTACAAAATATGAGTTGTAAAAGCTCTTGGAGACTATGACGTCGATCCCCTCCTCAATAAGGACCTCGATATCATCCTTGACTGTCTTGCGGCTGGCGTTAGCATCTTCCCGTTTTAAAAAATCCACCAGATCATTTGTAGTCGCCTGGTGGTCCTCATCGGTGTTATCCATAAGATAACGATACAGATGAATAAGCCTCTGCTTGTTGCGGATCGCGCTCATCCGAGCCTCCTCTTGTCACAATCACTCCGTTACAGAGGTATTATACAATTCCGTGACATTTGTGTCAACGAACGTCCCATACAGTATCAAATACCGAAACATTTGTATCAAACACTGCATGTTGTTCCATTAAGAGCGCCGGCATGTTATAATGTATCAATATGTTTACTTTTTATTGATAAAGTGTTTACAAAACTAATGTTTTGATGATTCAGAAAGCCGCGCCTTTATATGGAAGACCTTTTGTTTTATTTGACCGGTAATATAAAAAAGAGCGGACTCACCGTCAATGAATTCTGCTCGCAGGTCGGGATCTCCCGGCAAAAGTTTTATCGCTTTGTTAAAGAACCTTTCAGGTTCACCAGCCAGAACATTAAGAAGATCAAGGAAGTCCTGCAAATGGATGAGGCGGAGGCTTCCCTCCTCGATGTCCGGCTCGGTCACGGAACGCCGCCCTCTTCTCACGCCGCTCCTCCCGATTACGAACAGCTGATATTCGACCTGCTCAGCCGTAAACCGTCCGATGACCGCTCTGTAAACAGGTTCAATATCGAATACATTGATGACTCCGGCTCCGCCATGTTCTCGCCTGAGATCATTTCCTGTGTGCTGGCAGGGTTCGGCGTACAGCGGGAGAATGCTGATAAAGTTCTTTCTCAGGAACACGAATTTGCCATTACGATCTATAACTGCACTATTATGGCAGATTCCTTCTCTCATCGCGAATACAAGTTCTCAAAGAGTATCCTGACCATAGCCCGCATAGTCAGACTCCTGGAGAATATCCTCAGTTCCTCCCGCGGCGTCAGGATCCGTGTGCGTCACTATCTGTCAGAGCGCAGTACTGAACTGATGTCGAACCATGACATAGGGGACAGCGAGGCGATGCGTTTTAATATCCGTCTCTTTTCAGATATACTGCCTCTGCTCTCATGTGTGCTGGATTACCGCATCGATACGGCCGGGGTCACACGCCGTTTCTGGACAGACCACAGCGACCTCTGCCTTATCGAGCACAGGTATACCTGCGGTGACAGGATGGACGTAAGCCGCACCGAATATTTCGCAATGGTGTTCTCCGGCACCGGGGAATGCAGCGTCTGCAGACTCGGCTCAGAAGAAGCGGCCAATATCTTCCGTTTTCTGTCCATCGATACCCGGGATAAGGTCAGCATGCCTTCAGGGCAGATCATCCCCGCCAACCCCAACCAGTCTTACTTCGAACTGGACAAGAATTATAAGAGCGCCGTGATCCACCCGGATCTGTGTTTCGACGATATTCCTAAGAATATGTGGCTGGCGCTTTATGAAACCGTCAGAGGCCGAGAGGACATCGCGTTCTTTGAGTCCAACTTCCGAAGCCTCATTGATCCCTATGATCAATACGCGTTTCTGGATTTCGACGCCCTTGTCCATCTCGCGGTCGGCATCCTGGACCAGCGTTCCAAAGCGGGCAGCAGCATGGGAAAGATCGTGATCTGCCATACGGAGGGACTGCAGAACTTTGTCAGGACCGGCATTATCACGGATCTTATTACTGAAGAAATCGATTACACAGGGAAAAACCTGGTACAGGCTCCGCTCCGTTTTCCTGCTCCCATGGTCGTAAATCTCCTCAGGATGATACGGCGGAGTATCATAAGGCGCATGAGTTCGGTTCTGACAGCCCCCTCTCTGTATGACTGGACCAATTACTACATACTCAAACCGCAGATCCCTTACCCGGAAGTATCCTATGTCATCAACAGAGAGTACGGCGTTTTTCCGATCTACAATAAGAGCAGACACAAAAACATGCTTACTAACGCCTATCAGAATCCGGCAATAGGAACTATCTTTTATGACCATGTCGTCAATAGGATCATCGGCAGGCATCGCACAGGAATAGAATCCGAGTTTCTCAGCGACGAGCATTCCATTGCTTTTCTTGACAAACTGATCGCGGAAGCGGAGAAAGAATAACAATGAAGATCATTCATTGCAGCGATCTGCATCTGGATGCGGATCTGAGGACAAAATATGACGCGGCCTCGGCTACGGAGAGAAGGGCAGAGCTGCTGGATACGTTCCGGCGGCTCTGCCGTTATGCGAGAGAGAAAGCTGTCAGCGCTGTCCTGATCTGCGGAGACCTTTTTGACACCGCATCGCCCTCTTCCTCCGCCGTCAGGACCGTAGAGGACCTGATCATCGCAAACAGTGATCTCCTCTTTTTCTATCTGCGGGGCAACCATGACGAGAGACCGGCGCTGTTCAGGACCCGGCGGGGGCCGGAGAATCTGTGCCTGTTCGGCGATGACTGGACAACCTGGGAACTTTCTGAAGACCGGGATCAGGGGCGCCGCATATGCATAACCGGCAGAGAGCCTTCAAATGCAGTCCTTACTTCACCCGAGCTTGATCCCTCCTGCATCAACATAGTGATGCTGCACGGACAGGTCCGGGAGGGCTATACTGCCCCGGATCCCGAGTCTGTTCCCCTGAGCGCCCTGCGCGGACGCGGCATCGATTACCTGGCCCTTGGACACCTCCATCACTATCGTTCCTTTGCGCTGGATGATCGGGGAATCGCCGCCTACTGCGGCTGTCTTGAGGGAAGAGGTTTCGACGAGTGCGGTCGATGCGGATTTATCCTGCTCGAGACAGGCGAAAGTTCTCATTCTCTGAAAACCCGCTTCGTTCCCTTCGCTTCACGCAGTCTCTACAGCATTCCCTGCCCGGTTACCGGATGCTGTTCCGATACGGAGGTTTACGAGAGGATCTCCGGGGTCCTTGAGGCTTCATCCGCTTCAGCCGAAGACCTCGTGCGGCTGGAACTCACCGGGGAACTGGAATACAGCTGCAGCCCTGACGCCGCCTTTATTTCGAAGGAATGGGAGGGGCGCTATCACTATTTTGAACTTAAGGACAGCACCGAGCCTGTGATCCACAGCGAAGATTTCCTCTGCGACGCTACTCTCAAGGGGGAATTCGTGCGCGTGGTGAACGCCGCGGACGGCCTGGACAGCCGGGAGCGGACAAGGATCCTGCGCTGCGGCCTGAGAGCCCTCTTAGGGGAATCGCTGTTCTGATGTGTTGTTAAGGAGCATCCGCTTATGAAGCTTATTTCCTGCCGCATAGAAAATTTCGGCAAACTCAGGGATTTTACATATCATTTCGAGGATGGGCTCAGCGTCCTGTTCGCCGAAAACGGATGGGGAAAATCGACCTTCGCCGCTTTCCTCAAAGTGATGTTCTATGGGTTTGACGGAGACAACCGCAGAAGCGAGGACGGCAGCGAGCGTCTGCGCTACCGCCCCTGGGGAGGCGGCGTCTACGGTGGCTCTGTCATCTGGTCGCGGGGAGATAAGACATATCGCATGCTCAGGACTTTCGGCACTCGGCGAAAAGAGGACACCTTTGTCCTCTACGATGAAGAGACAGGGCTTCCCAGCGGCGATTTCAGCGAGAATACCGGAGAAGAACTCTTCGGGATCGACCGCGATTCCTTCCGGCGCACGGTTTTCTGGTCCCAGAGCGACCATGAGACCTCCGCGACTACTTCGATCCAGGCCAAGATAGGAGATCTCTCCTCTCAGCAGGACGACCTCCCTGCATACGACGCCGCGGTTAAGCGGCTCAGCCGGGAAATGGAACGCCTCCGCCCTGACCGCGCGAGCGGACTGATCAGAAAAAAAGAGGACAGGCTCGCCGTCCTGCAGGCAGATGAGGCAAGACTTCCCCTGTTAAAGGCAGAGCTGGAGGAATGCTCGGCAAAAGAGCGTGCGCTTTCCGATGAACTTGATAACATCCGCGCTCACAGGCAGCACTATGCGCTCTCTGCCTCCGAAAAGACCTCTGAAGACCGCCCGGGCAAGGACAGTGAAACGCAGAGGCGGTTGGAGAATTCCGAAAAGAAACTTGCCATGCTCCTGGAGAAAGATCGAAGTATACAGCGCCGCGGGCAGAAAGAACGGCAAGAATATCTGAGAGTTAGAGAAGCGCTGCAGCGGGAGCTTCTCGATCAGTCCCGCCAACGGGAAAAACAGGCTTTTATCATGCGTGCCGGAGCCGGCGCGTCTGCCGCGCTTGCTGTCATTTTCTCAGTTCTGTGCCTGACAGGTATTCTTCCGGCGCCTGTTTTTGTCCTTTCTCTTCTCCTTCTGGCTGCCGGCGCCGCTATGTTTTGGCAGAGCGGCAGGATCAGCGGCGATACTCCTGAGACAGAGGAGATCCTTCACCTTCGCGGGGAGAAAGAATGGTATAGAGATTCCCTGCGCGAGCTGAGCCGTAAGATGGAGACGAGTCGGATGCGGCTCCGGGAACAGAAAGCTGTATGCGCGGCTCTGCGCCGCAGGCTTGACAGAACTGAACAAGTCCGGGAAACTAACGTCTCCGAGGCTGCGGGACAGATTTCCTCTGAGGTCTCGGGAATTCTCAGGGAGTATGACAGACAGGAGGAGGACTGCCGCGTCCGCCTGCAGGAGGTCCGCTCACAGTCCGAAGAGCTCGCCGGGATGATCAGGGACTGCAGCGCGTCTGCATCCCTCATTGAGAACCTTCAGAGCGAGATCGGCACTCTCCGGGAGCAATACGATACCTGTGTCAGCACCCTCTCCTATCTCGAAGAAGCACGAAACAGTTTCACCTCCCGCTATATGAACCCCTTCCTCCGCTCATTCAGCCGCTACTACAGCATGCTCACAGGGGAATCCGCGGATGCGGTGAGGACCGACGCAGATTTCTCCATCGCCATCATGGAAGAAGGTCTTCCCAGGGATCCGTCTCTCATGAGCGAGGGCAGCCGGGACCTGATCAGTCTGTGCCGGCGCATGGCCATGATCGACGCTATGTATCCGGAGGAAAAGCCCTTTCTGGTCCTGGACGACCCCTTCTCCAACCTCGACGACGAGCGCGTAAAAGGAGGCCTGCGCTTCCTGCACAGTGCCTCCCTCGAATATCAGATCTTATATCTCACCTGTCATGGAAGCAGGTTCTGAAATCCGGCGTCTCTTGTCACTCCCCGCGGTCTGACAGTACCGCCAGATAGGCCAGGATCCCCGCCACAGTCTTGGCGTCCCGAATCTCCCCGGCAAATATCCTTCTCTTGAGTTCCTCCACGGGGATCGCCTCCAGGGCGATCTCCTCCGCCTCATCCAGGTTCTGCTCTCCGCTCCTCTCGAGGTCCTCAGCCAGATAGATCTCCACCTTTTCATTGCACCAGGCGATCGCCGTATCCAGGCGGACCAGTCGGCTGATCTTTCCGCAGCGGTATCCCGTCTCCTCTTCCAGCTCCCTTGAAGCCGTGACGGCAAAGTCCGGATCATCCGCGTCGAAAGCGCCGGCAGGGATCTCTGTAGTCTCTCTGTCAACAGCAGGTCTGTATTGGTGGATCATCAGGATCCTCCCATCCGGCAGGACCGGAACGACACACGCTCCTCCGCCGCGTTTGTGATGGACAAAATCCCAGCTCTCTGTGTGCCCGTCCGGCAGTTCCACCGTATCTCTGTAAAACTCCAGGACCTTTCCCGAACTCGCGAGTTTCCTGTCAAGTCTCCTCAGTTTATAATCCATACTGTCCCCCTTGTCAAAATATCGCCGCCACTCGGATCCGCCTTGCCGCCACCTCTATCGCTCTTCCGACAGCCTCCGGCAGGAGATCTCTTCTGAGCGGGATCATCCACGTCTCTCCGGCGTCTTTATCCATCTCAGGCTCTCCCGAACTTCCCGTACCGGCATACTCTCCGAAGGCTCCCGCGCAGGCGTTTCTCTGCCATCGGGCGCTCAGGCCTGCGATTCCCACAAACCTGTTGCGTGGATCGATCAGCGCCATATAGTGGCCGGCAGGCTTCCCGTCGGCGTTTACATAGGAAGATTTCTCGGAATACCACCCCTCCACTGCGTCCGCAGCACTGTCAAACCCCCATGCCAGCGTCTCCATTGTGTAGGAAATCCCCTCCGGAGCCGCCGTGAAACACTCTGTTCCGTCAGGCCTTATGTGATCCTGAATGATCGTGCTCTCCACCGCCCGGAGTTCGGCGATCTTCTCAAGTTCTCCTGACCACTGGAGCGGCACATAATCCGCCGGGGTAAGAGGGATCCCGTTCACAGGATTGTTGACGCCCTCCTCACAGGCTTCCCTGCGGATTGCGTTGATCCGGTCAAGCAGCGCCTCCCGGTCCGTCTTCTCCAGCTGCGCCTCCACGCGGATCGTCACGAAATCCCCTGGCTTCTCCTCCTCAGAGACCTCTGCCGCCCGGGCTCCCGCGCCTGCTGCCAGGAAAACTCCCGCGCACACAAAGAATGCCGCGAGGCGAAGCGTCAACTGCGCGATACCGGTCCTTATCCAGTTTGTCCTGCTCCGTCTTCCGTCCAATTCCACGTAAATCCTCTTCCCGGCCTGGATCCGGGCAAAACAGAACGGGCGGTACTGCGACCGCCCGTTCTCCCCTCTTATTATAAACAGTTATGGAAATTATATATCAAACCATGATCAGTCAAGCTTGATGTTCTTGAGCAGATCTCCCAGACTAGTTGTAGCCTTCTCGTGAGAAACTACCTGAGAGAGCTCCGGAATGTCGTCCTCAGACGGAGCGGGTGCTTCTTCAAGAGCCTTCATGCTAAGGCTAACCTTGCCGTCCTTGACCTTGGTGATCTTGACCTTGACAACATCGCCTTCCTTGCAGACTTCCTCAGGGGTAGCAACTCTCTTCGTGCTCATCTGAGAGATGTGAACCAGGCCGCTGATGCCGTTTCCGAGATCGACAAACGCGCCGTAAGGCTTGATCGTCTCAACCTTGCCTTCACAGACCGTGCCGACCTTGAGGGCGTCGATACGCGCCTTCTTCTCCTGGCTGCGCTTGATCTTGGCTGCCTCTCTGCCGGACAGGACAAGGCGCTGTTTCTCTCTGTCAGCAGTGATGATCACGACGTCGACTTCCTTGCCGATCCACTCATTGGTATCCTCTACATAGCTCGTGCTGAGCTGGGAAGCGGGAATAAATGCCCTGACACCTTTCACTGAAGTCACGACGCCCGCCTTGACGCTCTCATCGATCGGAACCGTGAAGACGACTTTGTTCTCCATCATCTCCTCAAAAGCGTCCCACTTGGCGTCATTGCGATTTCCATTAGTTTCCATGGTCATTTCCTCCCTTTTCGTGCGCACCTGTGCGCTTAATTCAATCTGAATATATATTATACCATCATCCGGCCTCTAGCGAAACCCAAATTTCTGTAGTATATTGAATGTTACCGCGCAGAAAGCGGCTAAATTTAAGAATTACGAGGTACACGATGGATAAAAAAGCGATCAGCGAGATAAGAAAACTCATAAAACCCGACAGCTGCATCGACAGGATCCGCGCCTGTTACGTAAATGAGGAGGGAGAAGTGATCCGTGAACTTCACGATTCCCTTGCAGCCATGGAGAAGGAATCTTTGGAAAAGTACTGTGAGATCCTTCGCGGTACAATGTCCGGAAAGCCCGGCCGCAATCTCTTTAACATGGAATTCCCCCTCGAGGAGGAGGCGGAAGGCGGACGGCAGCAGCTGCTCTACAGACTGCAGCAGTCTGAACTGAAGAACGATGAACTTCTGACTCTGTTCTTTAACAAAGTGGTGGAGAATTTCCGCTGCCAGAGCAAATATCTGATCCTGCTGGTACACGGCACCTATGATATTCCCGCCAGAGGGACTGACAACGAGGAAATGGAAGACGCGTCCGACTACGTCTACTCCTTCCTTCTGTGCTGTATCTGCCCTGTTACCCTGATGAAAGAAGGCCTGTGCTACGATGAAGAAGCCTGTACCTTCCTGGACCGCCGCATGGACTGGGCTGTCCAGAAGCCCGTCAGCGGATTCCTCTTCCCCGCCTTCAACGACAGACAGCCGGATATCCACAGCCTGCTCTACTACTGCCGCAAGGAAGACGAAAGGCACGAGGAGATCAGTTCCGACCTTCTCGGCTGTGTCCTGCCCATCCCCGAATCTGGTCAGAAAGAACTCTTTAAGTCCATGGTGGAACAGACTCTCGGCAGGGACTGCACCTTCGAAAATGTCAAAAACCTGAATGACGCGGTTAACGAACTCATCGAGCAGAACAAAGACTCCGGCGAACCCGTTCAGATCGAGAAAGCGCAGATGCGCCGCCTGCTCTCGGAAAACGGAGCCGACCAGTCAGTGCTGAGCGATTTTGACGCCGCTTACGACGAAGCGGTTGGCGAAGGCGTCCCTCTGATGGCTGAAAACCTCGTGGAGACCACGAAACTGGAGGTGAAATCTCCCTCCCTGAAGATCAGCGTGAAGGCCGATATGGCGGATATGCTTAGGACCAGGGTCATCGACGGAATGGAGTATCTCCTTATCCCCGTCGTGGACGAACTGGAGGTCAACGGGATCCGTATCCTTCAGGCCAAAAAAGAAGACAGCGCCGGCTGACGCTGTCTCACTTGTTCTTTGATCACCTCAGGTCCCTCAGATCCACATCTAAAATGGGGAGCGAAAGGAGCGCGCCGAGCGCAAGGCCGAAGATAAGGCCTCCTATATGCGCTGCGTTATCCGTATAAGGGTTCCTGAAACCCGCATAGACTGCATAGAAGACTGCGAAGGCGGCTCTTGCCGGAAGGGAGGAGCCGGCCCGCAGTTTTTTTCTGCCCTTTATGATGAGGACGATCAGCGCTCCCATCACGCCAAACACCGCCCCACTGGCGCCCACTGAATACGTGTTGACTCCCTGGGCCCGGTCATACAGGACGGAAATGACATTTCCCCCTATCCCTGATACAAGGTACAGGATCAGATACCGGATGTGCCCCAGATTTCTCTCCACCGCGTTTCCCATAAGAACCTGCACCAGAAGATTGCTTCCGAGGTGGGTCAGCCCGGAGTGCAGAAAGACCGATGTCAATAGTCTCCAGTACTGCTTCTGCTCAAGCACCAGGACCGTACCGCAGCGGCCGAAAAGATACAGTCTGTCGCCCGTGATCATACAGAGCAGGAAAACCGCTGCCTGGATCGCCGCGAGCGCGATATTCATTCTGCAATATTCGTATTTCCGTAACTCCTGCATAGCAGATCCCCAAAATCAGCGGACGGAGCCAAGGCCGACGCATGCGAAATGAAGCGCGCCCACGGCCTGGGCAAACTGTGCCACCGTAAATACGGGATCTTCCTCAAGCTGCCTCATGAGGGGCGTGATCGCAAGTCCGGAATCCGCGTTTTTAAGCACAAGGTCCGGCTCTCTGGACGCCGCTCCCTCGCGGATCAGGTCAAAACATTCCTGCCTCTTGACCAGTCTCCCGAAGAGTGTCCTCTCCTTGGCCGCAGGATGGAAGAGATAGTCGTTCTCCGCCCAGATGACCGCGATATACTCGCCAATCTCCTTAAAGATCTCCCGGCAGACTTCACTCTCACCGGAAGCCGCCTTCTCCATAAAGAATTCCAGGCACTCCTTGCGCTTATCGTCAGGCTCTGTGGGCACTGTGACTGATTTTCCGTCGCTGCTTACCGCAAAGAGACCTCTGCTGAGCGCCTCCTCATAGACAGCGGGTTCCCTCCCGGGCAGGTACTTGCAGGCAAGTCGGAATACGCCGGACTGACCTGTGTATTTCTGAAGAGTCCCGGGCAGCAGTGTGTTGACATTGAGACAGCTCCGGATGTCCTCGGCGTCAAACTTTCTCGCTTTCAGGCTTCCCAGGTCAATGATGCAGTTGTAGCACTCCAGCGGGATCTGGGGTATTGAGCCGTCCGCCAGAACCCATCCTGTGCCAAGTTCCGTGCCCAGGCTGTAGGCGATAAATCCTTTGGAGACGTCTCCTCCGGCCGCTGCCATCTCCACAGCGTCCGTGAAGGCCGCCATAGGTCCGTCATTGCAGCACATCACCGCGCCGTTCTGAGTTGTTAAGGCCCTGAGCTTCCCTGTCAGGCCGGTGAGCTGCGCGAACTGTTCCTCGTAGTCCCTGTCAGGGTTCTCCCTCAGCCCTTTGGTCTTGGTGGTCTCCCCGCCTACGATCATATTGTGGATGATGGCGTCCGGCCAGCTCAGCCCGATGCCGTCCCATTTCCTTCCATCTCCGAACTGCTTCATAAGGCGCTCCGCCGTCTCCATGACGGGATCGATGAGCTGTTCCACGTTGGAGAAAGAAGCCGGCGCCCAGTTCAGTTCCTCACAGTGCACAAGTTTTCCGTCCAGGCTGGCGGCGAACTTGATGTCCGTACCGCCCACATCGACGCCCAGCAGAAACGCCTTCTCAGCCCTGGCCGGGAGCTCCTCGAAAACAGCTCCTCCTGTGGGCTCCTCCAGAGCCTTCGCGTCCTCAGGCTCCTCCCCGAGGTCTCTGATCCCGATCGCGAATCTCCTTTTTCCGCCTGTGAGCGCCTTCACGATCCTCTCATTTACATTAAGGCATTTTCCATAGCCGGATCTCTCTGTTTTGTCAAGATCAAGCTGGAAGTCCTCCCTGAGCCCTTCCGCGAGGGCTCGCAGTCCCTCGTCGGCGGTATCAAGGTAGATCTCAATGCGGATCGCACCCAGGGTAGAGATCAGATTGTAGAGAAATGCTCTTATGTATTCGGCGACAAAATCCCTCTGCCCCTCAGTTTCCCACTCGGGAACAGACATATCAAATACCTCGACCGCGCCCTCGTAAAGGTGCGCGTGCACGTGAAAGGCCTTCTCTCCCACTTCGTCAAAGACCCTCCTGACATCCGTCACATAGACCGTCTGATCCGCCTGCGCTCTCTTAAGAAAGCCATCAATGCATTCCGTCTGCCTGCTCATTTTCCCTCTTCTCCTTCTCTATCTCCTCTAAGAGTTCATCAATATCCACCGTGTACTTACCCTTTTCCCGGGGATCAATGCGCACTGTCACTTTCCTGCCGATCACTTCTTTGCCCGGATAGTTCTCCAGCGCTCTGCTGGTGAAAGTCTCCACCCGTCCTGTCAGCGGATCCTTATAGCGGCACACTATGTAATAGGACGTCTTCTCTCCCGCTGTCCTGAGATTTCTCGTGACGCCCAGGACCTCCGCTGTGATCGTCTGCTCTCCGCCGGGCAGCAGAAGCCGGTCAGCCCCCGGCAGCAGGTCCTTTCTGACCATATTTCCCCCGGCCACAATGAGCACCGCGGCCGGAATACTGCACCCGAGAAAGCAGCTGGTATTCCCCGTCTTTACGCTCACGACCGCGCCCGCCGCGGCCACTGCCAGACTTAGCAGCAGGAGCGCGCCGCCTATAAGTGTATTTCTGCCGAATCTGTCAAATCCTCCCACACTCTCACCTCACAGCCCCAGTTTCTGAGTCAGTTTCTCCGCGAGCATCCGCGCCGCATCAGCGTGCGATTTCCTGCCGGGGTGGTCTCTGCTTCCGAAATCCTCCGCCGAGTCAAAAAAGAGATAATCGTTGTTCTGATCTCCCGTCTCCTCCCTAAATCTCCTGAAAGTCCTGCGGATCGGCTCCTCCAGCCCGTGTCCGAGCATTCCGTAGCACCACAAAAGGAGGCTCCCGGGATTGCGCCGCCTCAGATTTTCAAGAAACCTGTAAGCCGCGTCCTCAAACTCCCGCACTGTGCAGCCCTCTGCGGTATTGATCGCCATCTCGTCGTTCGTTCCCAGATGTATGACTACCGCGTCGGGTCTCCAGCTCTCGAAATCCCACTCCTCAAAAGCGCCCTTTGTCCTGTTCTTTTCGCCCCGCAGAACGCCGCATACCTGATCGTAATACAGGGGCATCGCCTCTCTGCGCGCTCCTTCCCAGGAAAAGCATGTTCCCCATCCGCTCTGGCTGAGGATGCTGTACTCCGCTCCGAGCATTCCGGAGGTCAGATACGCATATGTGTGCACCGCGCTGAAGCAGCCCGGATTCCACTCCAGGTAGTCCTCCGCGCCGGTCAGCCCCTCTCCGGAAGTCAGGCTGTCCCCGATAAACTCCAGTTTCAGAGCCGGTTCAGGCACATCGTCGAAGACCCCGTCCGTGATCAGGCTGCAGATAGCCAGGCTGTTCCTGGGATCAATATGCATCGCCTGGGTGTCCCTCACAATGCGGACATTCCGCGTCATATTCCTGTCCATCCCGCGGAAGAGACAGATGCTGCTTCTTCCCTTCGGTATCATGAATCGCTGGATCAGCGCTCCGTTCACCATCACGTCAACCCAGTTCTCGAAGACCATGTAGGAAGACTCGAAAGTCACCCACAGTTCCGTCGCCCGCAGGTTCAGTTCCAGCGCGGATCCGGTCCAGAAAAGATACAGAGGATCCGAGGATTCTCCCGTCCTTCCCAGCACCCGGTACTGCTTTCCCCGTTCCAGTTCCCGCAGATCATATTCCCGAAGATGGTCCATCAACACTTTGGAGTACCTCCCTGCCCGTCCGCCGGGCTCCAGCGTCACTTACATAAAAGTCGTATAAATATCCACGTGGTCATAGATGCAGGGCCAGATGCCGGCGCCGTCCGCCGTCACACATATATAGCGGCCCCCGTCGTCAGACTCCTGATAGCTTGCGCAGCAGAATCCCGCCTCGCCTACATAGCCGGTCTTGGCGCAGACCACTTCTCCGTGAGTATCCTTATCCTCGATCCTTCTCAGGAACCAGTTGGAGATCCCGATGGCCTGCGACTCCTCTCCTCCAGAGGGCGGGACCTCGTAGTAATGACATGAGAGCACTTCCCTGCAGAGCTCATTGTCAATGGCGGCTCTGAGGATCGTAGCCATATCCAGAGCCGTACAATAGTGATCCTCGTCGTACGCGCCGACCGCGTTTGTGAAATGAGCCGTATCAGAGATCCCAAGTTCTGCCAGTTTCTTGTTCATCAGCTCGACAAACGCCTCCTCAGAACCGGCTGTATATATAGCCAGCGCCTGCGCGGCGTCCGCTCCTGACGGCAGGATCGTTCCGTACAGAAGGCTTCTGATCGTAGGCGTATCCCCGATCTGCCAGCCCACCTGACTCATCTGATTCTGCCAGACATAATTGGCGATCTCCTGAGTGATCTCTTCGGTATCCGTATCAAGTTTGGACAGGTCGATATTCTCGACCGCCACAAGGAGCGTCAGTATTTTGGTCATAGACGCCGGATTCATCTGTGTGTCGTAGTCCCGGCCTGCCACAACGGTTCCGTTATCGACATCAACGAGCAGGGCGTAACTGCTTCCCACTTCTTCAGGGATCTCCGCGATTTTCTCCGTCACCTTGAAGCCATAGTTGACGCTTTCCGGCGCGGCAGCCTTATTATCCGCAGTCGCGGCTTCCTCCGCCGCTTTGCGGGACGCTTCTGCCGCCGCCGCTTCCTCTGCCGCTTTTCGTGAAGCTTCCGCTGCCGCGGCTTCTTCTGCCGCCTTGCGGGATGCCTCCGCAGCCGCCGCTTCCTCTGCCGCCTTGCGGGACGCCTCCGCTGCAGCCGCTTCGTCCGCCGCTTTGCGGGACGCCTCTGCCGCTGCCTGTTCCTCAGCTACCCGGCGGGAGGCAGCCGCTGCCGCCTCCTGCTCCTTCACATTTCTTATATGGATCCGCATTGCCGCGATCGCGATGCCGCCGGCAAGAAGAACGAACACGGCAAGAATGATCATTCTTACCCTGAGCTGTTTCTCTCTGCGCCTGCGTGCCGCTTCCCGTCTTCTTCTGCTCTCTCTCTGACCACGCGTCTCTTGTTCTGCCATTTAACTTCCGTCCTGATTTCTATTGCCGGTTTCTCAGATCTTTTTCCCCTGCTTTACCGCCGGCGCGATGGAAAGGTCCGCCGCGTAATACGGGATCATCATAGCCTGGAAAGCGTGATAGAGGTCAGACTTTCCGGGCCAGACAGTGGTAAGAAGATCATTGTTCCGGTCGAGCTGATGGAACCATGAACCGTTTACATGGTCCATAACTTTCTCGTCGAGATACTGCATAAACTCCGCGTATTTGTCCGCATACTCTTTCTTTCCTGTCACGTGATACAGGCAAGCGGAAGTATTGATCGCCTCCGCAAGGGTCCAGTGCATGCGGTCATGGACCACCGGCTTTCCGTCCCAGTCAGTCGTATACACGACGCCGGGCGCGCCGTCGGCGTTCCAGCCGTCAGAAACCGCGCGGTTAAAGAGATTCTCCGCGGCGCTTATATATTTTGCCGCCTTATCCCTGTCAGCACCGTAAGTAGAGAGCGCCCACTGCGTGATCAGGCGGGACCACTCGATGCCGTGACCGGGCGTCGCGCCGTAAGGCTTGAACTGGTCGTCGGGTTTGTCCTTGTTGCACTCAAGGTCCGCCACCCAGTCGCTGCTGTAGTGCTCGGGGATCCGCCAGTTGTTGCCGGAAGCCCAGCCCAGCACGTGGTCAATGATCCGCCCTGCGCGGACCCTGAATTTCTCATCGCCCGTCACATCGGCAGCCGCCAGGAAAGCTTCCACAGAATGCATATTGGCGTTGAGGCCGCGATAACTGTCAAGCTCTGTGAATTCCGTGTTCCATGTATCGCAGGAGAGCCCTTCTTCCTCGTTCCAGAAGCGCTTGTCATAGAGCGCTATGGCTTCATCGAGCAGTTCCTGCGCGCCGGGACGGCCCGCCAGTACGGCGCTGGACGCCGCCAGGATCACAAAGGCATGGGCATAGCACGCCTTGCCGGGCAAAATACCGTCGTCCGCAGTCCGTCCGCTGTACCATCCGCCGTTCACAGCGTCATGGAGCTCGCCGCGAAGGCCCTTAAGGGCTGCGTCCGCCAGTTCTTCGCTTCCGGGATGGCCAAGGAATGTCCCGATGCTGTACACATGGCACATGCGGGACGTGATCCAGGTCTCGCGGGGCCTTTCTTTCCAGGGCGTTCCGTCATCTCCGAGGTAGTAGGAACCGCCTCCGGGGGAAGGGAACCGGTGGCCGAAACTCAGGATATTCTCCGCGTTGTCCCGCAGAAATTCCCTGTTCTCGGTAGTGTCGATCTGATACTTTGCCTGCATGCTCTTACCTCCTTTATATCATTTCATGAAACGGTCGATCGCTTCGTTCATTTTGTCGATCGATGTCTGGTCATTCTCCCTGACAGCTTCCACAATACAGTGTTCCATGTGCTGCTTCAGGATCAGCTTTCCCGTATTGTTGATCTCTGACTTAACCGCGGAGAGCTGGATCAGTACATCAGCGCAGTCCTCTCCGTCCTCCACCATTCGCCGGACCTTGTCCAGGTGCCCGATGGACCTCTTGAGGCGGTTGACGATCGCCCGGACCTGCTGCGGATCATGGGTGTGGCTGTGATTGTGATGGTGTTCTCCCTCACCGCTGTGGACGTGCGCATCCTCATGGTCATGGGTATGATAATGGATCCCGTCGTGTGTGTGAAACTCTCCTGATTGATTCATTGTGTTCCCCTTTAACTATATTTTGACCGGCTCCCCTGTCTTAATTATATCCCTGACAAGCTTTTTGTACAGGAACAGACAGATTATCGATGACAGGAGCGATCCCATCGGCGCCGCGAGTCCCATCGGATAGAGGGTCTGCGGATAGAGGACAGAAGCGAGGTAGGCCCCGGGGATCCTGACCAGCGCGATGGAGATAATGTTATGGATAAATGAATACTGTGACTTTCCGTAAGCGCTGAAGTAGCCGCTGAAACAGAACTGTATACCTGCGATCGCGCAGTCCAGCGAATAGGAGCGAAGATACTGCCCGCCGAGCCTGACAACTTCGGGCTCCTCCACCACAAAGCGGCCTACTATGCCCTCTGCGGCGAACTGGCAGATCACAAAGATGACCAGCCCTACTGACACACAGACCATAATGCCGTATCGCAGGGCCCGCCGTCCTCTCTCGTGAAGACCTGCGCCGGCGTTCTGCGCAGTCACTGCCGAAACAGTGGAGAGCATCGAAGACGGCACCAGGAAGAGGAAACTGATGATCTTCTCCACGATCCCGACCGCTGCCGCCACATTGACGCCGCGGCTGTTCGCGATCGCCGTGATGACAAGGAAAGAGACCTGGATCAGGCCTTCCTGAAAGGCCACAGGGACGCCGATCCCCAGAAGCTGCCCCATATACTGTCCGTCAGGAACGAAGTCTTTGCGGGTGACCCCCATCTCGTCCCTGCCCCTTAACAGAAACAAGAGCGCAATGGCCACGGAAAAGGCCTGGGATCCCACTGTCGCGATCGCCGCGCCTGCCGCGCCCATACCCATGGGCCCGATCAAAATATAGTCAAATCCCACGTTGATCAGCCCCGCTACGGCGACGAACATCATCGGGCTCTTTGTATCGCCAAGCCCCCTGAAAATGCTGCTGACCACATTGTAGGCGGTGATAAAGGGCACGCCTATAAAGCAGATGATCAGGTAGCGCCTCGCCTGAACCATTGCCTCTGCGGGCACTGCCAGTAGTTTTAATATAAATCCGGTGCACAGAAGCAGCACTACAGTGAGCACCGCCGCGAAAACGCCAAAGAGCACCGCCGAATTGCCTATAAAGCCTGCCGCCTGTTTCTTCGAGCCGGCGCCTACCGATCTGCTGATGCATACTGTAGTGCCCATGGCAAGTCCCACGATCACCACAGTCAGCATGTGCATGACCTGGCTGCCCACCGCTACTGCAGATACTGCTGCCGCCCCGTTGAACTGCCCCGTAATAAACAGGTCTGCCATTCCGTAGAAGGTCTGAAGAAAGCAAGCCACAAGATAGGGTACGGCAAACTGCATCATCTTTCCGAACAGATTGCCCTTCGTCAAGTCCTTTTGCATAGAATCCTCGCTGTTTTATTTACAATTTCAAAAAATCCACCTTCCAAATGGAAATAATCCTCTGAAAGGTGGACTCTTTGGTTTTCTTGATCAGTAGTAAACGATCACCGGCATTCCCTTGCTCACATATCCGTAGAATTTGGGCGTGATGGAAGGCGGAAGGTTGATACAGCCGTGCGATCCGTCGGACTTGTAAATGCTGCCGCCGAAACGTGATCTCCAGCTCGCGTCGTGGAAGCCGCAGCCGCCGTAGAACGGCATCCAGTAATTTACGTGAGAGATGTAGGAATACTGGCCGTTTGCCAGCTGCTGTCCCTTGAGGTCCACATCCGTGTCTTTGTACAGGATCTGGAAAACGCCGGTAGGCGTTCCGCGTCCAAGACTTGTATTGCCCGAAACACAGTCGGTCTCACAGACCATTGTGCCGTCCACATAGATCCATACGTGCTGCGAGGACAGATCAGCCTCGATATAGGTGCCGCCGAGTCCGCTGCCGTGATTAAACTGAACGCTGTAAAAATAGGGTTCGCGCTCGTCAGTCTCTCCGTCCCAGAGAAGGTCCCATACTTCTTCTCTTTCCTTGACTTTGTTGACGGAATAGCCGTAATCGCCCCCGCTGATGGTGATGGTTCCGTGGTTCGTAGTATGGAAGTCCCAGTCTTTGCCGACGGTATTGACATTCCTCGCCAGTTCATCGACCCAGAACTCGATATTCTCTTCCCAGAGATCTTCGTCTCTGTAATACTCACCGTTTTCATCCCGGGACAGCCAGTTTACAGTAGTGTTCTTATCCACTGTGATCGACTCTCCGTCAGGGGTGTTCCATGTGATGCTGCCGGCGAGCATGTGGTTATAGCTGTCGCACTTCTCGACGATATCCGCGTCCTGCGCGCGGACTGAAGGTACTTTGTATGAACCTTCAAGGTCTGCCACCACAATATCCCTCTGCTCTTTGCTGACGGCTTCCTGCGCGGCGTTCTGCACGATCCCCACGTCCACAAGGTTGCCTTCCACTTCGGGAATGATCGTGAATGTAGTCTGCTGCAGTTCGATATAGGCGTCCTTGGGTGCGACCATATGGTCCTCCTGAAGTTCAGGGAGGGCCGCGACCGCCGCCTTGAGCCTGTTGGGATCAAAAGTGGTGTGCTGCTCTACCTCTCCGTCCGTGCGTCTGAAGAAGCACCTGAACCATTCTTTGTGGTCCTGGGACTGCAGGATCCGGTCAACGCTTCCGTCGGGCTTTACTTTGAATCCGATCGCGTCGCCGTCTATCACTTCAACCTCTCCGTCGCGGAACGTGATCTTCAGCTCATACCCCTCCGCCTCTTTGGACAGGATCTTTTCCACCTCCGGCGCTGTCATATTGCTGACATCCATGCCGTTGATATATGTGTTCTCCAGAAAATGCGTCTGGGAATAGGTATATCCGTAATAGTAACAGAATGCGATCAGGAGCAGCAGAAGGAAGATCCAGAGCAGCGCTCTGCTCTTTCTCCTCGGCTTCTTCTCCTCATAATCGTCCTCCTCGGGTTCGACCACTGCGACCGGCGCAGGTTTCTCTTCCGGTACCATCGCAGGTTCTTCAAAGGCACTCTCGTCCGGCACGACCGCAGGTACCTCGAAAGAGTCCACAACCGGTTCGACCATAGGCTCCTCAGAAGCATTTTCGTCCGGCACGGCTACAGGCTCGAACACACGGGTCTCCCCGAGATCAGGAGCCTCCTCTGCAGGCGCTTTCTCCTCAGGAGTCTCATCTGCAGGCGTTTCCTCCTCAGGAGTTTCCTCTGCAGGCACTTCCTCTACAGGAGTCTGCTCCGCAGGCTCCGCCGCAGTTTCCTGTTCCGTCTCAGATTTCTTCTTTTTCCAAAAGAATATTGACATCTGTTTCTCCCATAATGATCGTCGGGGCATCTGAGGCTCGAGGCGTATCAGATGATTCCCAGAATAAATACCAGAATTACGATGAGGGGCAGAACATAAGTCACGTAAGGTCTCATCCAGTTCATGACCTTCAGGCCGCGTCCCTCATCCGCTTCCTTCACGAAGTTTTCCCAACCCCATCCGTATCTTGCTGTGCAGAACAGGACGAAGATGAAAGCGCCCACGGGCAGAATGTAGTTGCTCACGATCAGGTCCTCAAAATCCAGTACGGAAGAACCTTCTCCCAGCGGCTGCAGGGATGACAATACATTGAATCCGAGCGCGCAGGGGAGCGATCCGATGAACATCACGATCGTGTTGATAAATCCGGACTTTTTCCTGCTCCAGCCAAACAGGTCCATGCACATGGCCATAATGTTCTCAAAAACAGCCAGCACTGTCGAGAAAGCCGCGAATGTCATGAATACGAAGAAGAGGCTTCCCCATAGTCTTCCCAGTACCATGTGATTGAAAATATTGGGAAGCGTTATGAAGATCAGCCCGGGGCCGCTGTCGGGCTGTACGCCGTAAGCGAAACAGGCCGGGAAAATGATCAGTCCTGAGCAGATCGCGACGAAAGTGTCCAAAATGATGACATTGACGGACTCTCCCATCAGGGTCTGTTCGCGGCCGATATAGCTTCCGAAGATCGCCATAGAGCCGATACCGATACTGAGAGTGAAAAAAGCCTGGTTCATGGCGCTCACAATAACCTGGAAGATACCGGCTTCGCGGGCTCTCTCCATACTGGGAAGGAGATAAAACCTCAGGCCCTCTCCCGCGCCGGGAAGGAAAATGCTGTTGACCGCAAGGATCACCATGATCACGAGGAGCGCCAGCATCATGACCTTCGTCACTTTCTCAAGACCGTTCTGAAGTCCCTGGGAATTGACCCAGAATCCCAAAACGACAACGATCGCCATGCAGCCGACCTGAATCAGGGGATTCGCAAGACCTCCGGTGAACGCTCCGGCCACCTGGTCCGCATCGAGATTCTGGAAGCTTCCCATGGCTGTCCTGGCAAAATATTGCAGCATCCAGCCCGCGACAGTTGTGTAATACATCATCAGCAGGTAGTTGCCGATCATACACAGATAGCCGTGCAGGTGCCATTTGGATCCCTTCGGTTCGAGTTCCTGATACATTTTCACAGGACTCTTTCTGGAAGCCCTTCCCATCGCGAACTCCATTGTCATTGCCGGAAGACCCAGAATGATCAGGAAGAACAGATAGATAAGTACGAAGATCCCTCCTCCGCTCTGTCCGCACAGATACGGAAATTTCCAGACATTACCGATTCCGATCGCGCATCCTGCGCTGATCAGAATAAACCCTAAACGACTACCAAGACTTTCACGCTGCATTGTTGTTTGTTACTCTCCTTAAACTACATTTCTTTATATTCGGCCTGTCTCGAACAGGCCTGCACTGCGGCTGTTACTGCGCCGTTTCCTCCGCAGGTGCCTCGGCCGCGCCCTCTGCCGGCGTCTCCGCAGGCGCTGCCGTATCAGCCGTCACAGCTGCCGCGTCCGCGGGCTTGCCGCCGTTCCGGGCGTTGCGAAGCTGGAACACATACACGATGCAGAGAATCACGATCAGCGCCATGATCACAAGATAAACCATTGCTTTGTTACTGAGTCCGCTCTGCTCCGGATACGCGTTATCAGTTCCCGAGCTCCGACTCTTCCGGAAAAAACCGGCTCCGGCGCCTTCCCGATCTATCATCTTATTTGTCCCTCTTTCTCTTTATACTTTGCGCGGAGCAGTTGTTACCGCTCCCTTAATCCAGTATTGTAACATGAACCGGACAATTATCACGAATTTTTTTCAGTTTTTGCGGTTTTAGACAATACAGCCCGCAGTTCTTCCGGAGAAAAACTGTATTTTTTGCCGCAGAACTGGCATTTGATCTCCACCGGTTCCCCGTCGTCGACGATCTTCTGCACTTCGTCGCGGCCAAGGAGCACCAGGGCTCTCTCATATCTGTCCTTGCCGCAATTGCACCTGAATTCCACCGGATTCTTTTCAGTGACGACAGGATTTAGTCCTGCCAGGACCTTTTCCAGCATCTGTTCGGGAGTATCCCCCGCTGACAGCATCTTCGTCACGGCGTCGATCCCGCGCAGGTTCTTCTCCAGCGCCGAGATCGTCTCCTCCTCGGCGAAAGGCATCAGCTGGACAATGAAACCGCCCGCCTGCAGTATCTTCTTCTCCCTTCTGTTCACAAGAACGCCCAGTCCTACGGAAGAAGGAATCTGCTCGGAAGCCGCGTAATAATATGTGATATCTTCCGCGATCTCGCCGGTCTGAATAGCCGTCTGTCCCACATAAGGATCTTTCATTCCCATATCCCTGATCACTGTGAGGGTCCCGCGCCCGACAGCGCCGCCCACATTCAGGTGCCCGTTGGAATGATTGGGGAGATCCACCGCGGGATTTAGCACATATCCCTTGACTCCTCCGTGGTTGTCCGCTGTCACGAGGATTCCCCCGATGGGGCCGTCCCCGTCAATCTTAAGAGTCAGAAGGTCCTGGGGACCTTTGAGCATATCCGCCATCATCAATGCGGCCGACATCGTCCGTCCCAGTGCCGCGGCGGCTACGGGAGAAAGGTCATGCGCCTCTCTTGCATACTCCACAAGGTCTCTTGACGTGACCGCAAACGCCCGGATCTGAGCATCCGCGGCAGTCGCTCTTATCATATAGTCCATATCGATCAGATCACTCCTTTATCTCTCCCGGGGCGGAGGAATTGTCCTCATCCTCTTTTTTGTCCCAGGTTCTGTCACTGATAATAAATCTTGGCCTGTGTTTGGCCTCCATGTAGGTCTTGCCCACATATTCGCCGATCACGCCCAGGCTCAGAAGCTGAATGCCGCCAAGGAAGCAGATGATGCAGGTCATGCTGGCCCAGCCGGCCACCGTATTCCCCAGAATGTGGGCGATGAGCGACCATAAAACTCCCAGGAAACTGATCAGGGCGACGAAGATCCCGACTCCCGTGATCAGATGGATGGGCTTGATGCTAAGGCTCGTGATCCCGTCAAAAGCGAGCGCGATCATCTTGGTGAGCGGGTAATGGCTCTCTCCCGCCATTCTCTCTTTTCTGCTGTAGTAGACGCTTGTACTCTTAAATCCGACCAGGGGGAACATGCCCCTCAGATACAAGTTGACTTCCCGGAAATTCGCGAATTCCTTAAGGACCCTCGAGGACACAAGACGGTAGTCGGCGTGGTTATATACCACCTCCGCGCCCAGGCTTCCGAGCACCTTGTAGTATCCCTGCGCCGTCGTCCTCTTAAACCACGTGTCCGTGTCTCTGTCGGATCTGACTCCGTACACGATCTCACAGCCGTCAAGATAGCGGTCCACCATCTCGTCCATTGCGTTCAGGTCATCCTGTCCGTCGCAGTCGATAGTGATCGTTATATCGCAGCGGTCCGCCGCCTCCATCATGCCCGCGACCAGCGCGTTCTGGTGTCCTCTGTTCCGGCTCTGGCTGATGCCCAGAAATCTCGAGTCCTTCTCCGCCAGTTCGCTGATGATCTCCCATGTCCGGTCCTTCGAGCCGTCGTTGACAAAGAGGATCCGGCTCTCCTTATCCACTCTGCCGCTCGTCACCAGGAACGACAGTTTGTCCAGGAACATCGGAGCCGTCACCGGCAGCACTTCCTGCTCGTTATAGCATGGGATTATGATCCATAAAACTGGCTTGATGTTCAAAATAGTGATTACCTCTCTGTTGCTGTCTATACTGTATACTTAGCCTTCCCGTTGCCGCCCAGGCTCACGCCTCGAGGAGGACCGCCGCTGCAGCAAATCCCTCAAGATGCAGTTTGCCGTCCGCGGCACGAACTTCCCGGCCGTTATCAAGAAGGATCTTTCCGCCCTTAAAGGCGCTTCCGTCCGCCCTATGCGGCAGTTTCAGCTCCACATCCTGCGCATTGAAATTGCCCGCGACCAGGATCGTCTGCTCCCCGCTCTCTCTCAGATAAGCGATCACATTGTGGCCGCAGTCCGCTGCAGGCACGAAATCGCCGTATACGAAGGTATCTTTGTAAGCCGGGTCCTTGCGCAGCGCGATCAGTTTCCTGTAGAAGGACAGGACGGAATCCTCCCGCCCTTGCTGCTCCCGCACATTGATCTTTGTATAATTGGGATTCTCCTTAAGCCAGGGATCCCCTGTCGTAAAGCCCGCGTGCACCTCATCGCTCCACTGCATGGGAGTACGAGCGTTGTCTCTGCTGTGGAAGGTGATCGTCTCCAGAGCCTCTTCGTCCGTCAGGCCGGCCCTTCTCGCCACCTCGTAGGAGTCGATGGAGGAGATGTCATCCAGCTCCTGCACGGAGCGGATCTTCTTGTTCTCCATGCCGATCTCCTGTCCCTGGTAAATAAAGGGAAGGCCCCGGCGCAGGAAATAGACTGCGGCCAGCGCTTTTTTGGAAGCATCGCAGCGGATCTCGTCCGAGAGCAGGCGGCTCGCGCCTCTGGGCTCGTCGTGGTTCTCGATGATGGTCGAATAGAAGCCGATATCTCCGATCTTCTCATGCGCGCCGAACATGCAGTTTCTGAACGCGTCGATGTCGATGCGCTTCATGTCGAACCAGCCCTTGCCGCTCCTGCCGTAAAGCTCCACGGAAAAGTCGAACATCGTGGAGAAATAGCCGTTCTCGCCGATGAACAGAGGCAGTTCCCCTTCCTTCTCATTGAAGACCTCTCCGACCGTGAAAGCGTCGTAGGGCGCAAAGGCCTTGTCGCGCATCTCTCCAAGGAATTCGCCGATCCCCTCGGCTTCCATCAGCATGTTCTCCACGGTGCTCAGGCCGTCGTCCCTGTCCGCGGGATAGTCGTGAAATACTGCCGGCTTCTTGATATTGATGATCGCGTCGATCCTGAAACCGCCGATCCCCTTTTCCATCCACCAGCGGATGTTCTTGTATACTTCCTCGCGAAGCTCCGGGTTCTCCCAGTTGAGATCGGGCTGCTTCCTGTGGAAGACATGCATATACAGCTTATCGGTTCCCGGCAGCTCGTCCCAGCAGGGTCCGCCAAAATAGGACCGCCAGTTGGTCGGCAGCTTACCCTCCGGGTCCTTGTCCCGCAGATAGAAATACTTCCCGTACCGGCCGTCGGGATCCTCGCAGGCTTTCTTAAACCACTCGTGCTCATCCGAGCAGTGATTGACCACCAGGTCCATAAGAACGGTCATCCCGCGCTTTTTTGTCTCCGCGATCAGCTCTTCCATATCCTGCATGCTGCCGAACCTGGGATCGATCGCGTAATAATCCGAAATATCATATCCTTCATCCGCAAGCGGGGACTTGTAGATCGGAGAGAGCCACAGGATGTCGACCCCCAGGTCTTTCAGATAATCCAGCCTGCTGATAACGCCCTGCAGATCGCCGATGCCGTCTCCGTTGCTGTCCATAAAACTCTTGGGGTAGATCTGATAGGCAACTTTGTCATGCCACCATTTTTTCTCCATAACTTCCTCCCTGTCGAAATGTCTGCCCTAAGATACGCGGAAGACTCAGTCTTTGCAGGCGCTGAGCGCGCGCCAGTTTGCGGGATCCTCATAATTCCTGCCGACGCCGTCGTCGTGATAGTACTCATAGACAGCGTCGTCTCCAAATGTGAGGATCGTCAGCTTGTCAAAATCCACCTCGTCCACACACTGTCCGCCCGAAGCGAGCGGGATCGCATGCCCCTCTCTGAGGAAGAAGACGACGTCGGAGAGTTCAACCTCTACGTAGTGATCGCCCTTCTCCAGGATCTTCTCACTAAACACTCCGTCCCTTGTATAGCGGAGCATCTTCATTCTCTCCGGCAGATATACATATCTTCCCCGGGCGTTCTGCTCATAGACCGGCGCGATCATGAGCTCATCGCCCAGATAGAGCTGGTCTTCGATCGTTCTGCAGCGCGCGTCGCCCGGATGGTCAAAAGCCAGCGGCCGGAACATCAGGTCGTCCCGGAGCACCGCTTTCATGTACTCGCTGTAAATATAGGGAAGAAGCCTGTAGCGGAGCCCGATGATATTCTTAAAGCCCTCGATGTCCGTAAAGCGGTAGACCTCCTGCAGGCGCGTCCCCATTTCGGAGTGGTTGCGCATAAGGGGCAGGAACACACCGAGCGCGTACCAGCGCATCACCAGGTCCTCCGTGGTGTCGCTGCCAAATCCGCCCAGGTCCGCTCCGGTATAGATAAATCCGCACATGTTGAGCGAAGCCGTCATCTTGAGGTTCATCAGAAGATGCGCCCAGTAAGACTTGTTGTCGCCCTGCCAGATCCCGCCGTAGCGGTGCATGCCGACGCAGGACGCTCTCGAGAACATCAGGATCCTCTTGTCGGGCACAAGGCGCTCGAAGGCTTCCCCTGCCGCTCTTGTCATATTGTAGCCGTATAAATTGTGCACTTTGTCGTGGCGGATCCGCTCTCCATCCACGCAGTGATAGAACTTCTTGTAGTCATCAGCGTTCGCCGACAGGCTTCCGACCAGATTCGTAAAGTGGGAGAAAGCGTCGAGATCCAGGTTTCCGTCCCCGTTTCTCATCTCCGCGATCTCTTCCAGAACGTCCGCCAGCCTGTCCTCCGCGTAGAAAATGGAGGGCTCGTTCATATCGTTCCAGAAGCCCTCGATTCCCTGGTCCAGAAGGAATTTGTACTGATTTCCGAACCAGTCCCTCGCCTCTTTGTTGAGCATATCCGTAAAGAGGGAGCGGCCGGGCCACACAGCGCCGACAAAAGGTTTCCCGTTCTCATCGGTACAGAAATAACCCTTTTCAATACCCTCATCGTAGACGGGATAGCCCTTCTCTTCCTTGACTGCGGCGTCGATGATCGGAATGATGCGGATGTGCTGCTCCTTCATCTCCTTCACAAAGCCCGCAAAGTCGGGATATCTCTCGGTATTCACCGTGAAATCCTTGAATCTCTCCATATAGTCGATATCGAGATAGACCATATCGAGCGGAATTCCTCCCTCGCGGTGTCTCTTTACGACTTCGCGCACATCGTCCGCGTTTATATATCCCCAGCGGCTCTGTCCGTTGCCGAATGCCCACAGAGGCGCGATATAACTTCTCCCGATCAGCCGGCGGAACTGCCTGATCACATCGCGGGGACTGTTCCCGTCGATCACATAGACGTCCAGATTCCAGTCCGAAGCAGTGATCTTGAGCACATTGATATCGGTATAGCCCACGTCAAAAGTCAGAATGCCGGGATAATCGATAAAGAGCCCGAAGGTCTCCTTTCCGTCCACTACGAGGAAGTTGTGCGCCGCGTACAGGGACCTGCGGTCCTCAAGATGCCTCGGTTCGTCACTGCACTTGCTCTCATAGATCCAGCCCCTCTTGTTGATCCCGCGGACATTCTCGCCAAGGCCATAGACCACATCCTGCGGATCCATCCTGTAAGTGAAGGACATCTCCTGCCCATCGACCGCCACAAAGGGCACAGGGCCGTTCTGAGCCTCAAGACTGACCGGCACCGACTCTGTTCTGAATACCTTTCCGAAACTGTATTTTTTGATCATTTACGGGTCCTCCTCCGTGAAATAGCCGCCCTTGATCATTCCTTCCATACCTTCGTAATCCACAAGGTACCATCCGTCGCCAAGATCTGCCAAAACAGTGACATAAGCCCCGTGAGGGACGATGCCGTACAGGATATCCGGATCATCGGGATCGCGCATGTTTACGGTCTCCGCGAGCCTCCTGGTCACCTCTCCGGCCGCCATCGCCCTGGCTCTCTCCGCGGCTCTCGCCTCTTCCTCAGCCTTTCTCGCGGCTTCCTCCTCGGCCTTCTTCCTGGCTTCCTCCTCAGCCTTGATTCTTGCTTCTTCAGCGGCCTTCGCGGCCTCTTCGGCTTTCCTTGCTTCTTCAGCTGCCTGCTCCGCCGCTTTCCTCGCCGCTTCTTCCTCGGCTTTCTTCCTGGCTTCTTCCTCAGCCTTCTTCTTAGCTTCTTCCTCGGCCTTCTTCCTGGCCTCTTCCTCAGCCTTCTTCTTAGCTTCTTCCTCGGCCTTCTTCCTGGCCTCCTCTTCCGCCTTCTTCTTGGCCTCGGCTTCCTCTCTGGCGATGCGCTCGGCCCGCTCAGCTTCCCAGTCTTCCACAAAGTAGCCCGATTTCACATAGCCGGTCGTCCCGCGGTAACGGATCTGGTACCAGCCGTTCTGCTTCTTGGTCAGGACGTCGACTTTGCTTCCCTTGGGGACCACGATCAGGACCCTTCCGTTCTCGGGACTGCTGAAAAGGCTCACGTCCTCCAGGATCGTCCTCCATTTTCTTCCTTCCTCTTCCTCCGGCGCGATCTCCGCGGATCCTTCCGCCGCATAAGATGATCCCTCGTACTCTGTCCAGCTGCCATCCACTTCTTCGTCCTGCGCGCACGCCATTGTGGCGTACATGGCGGCAAAAGACTCGTCCGTGACAAGAGACCTCTCGTTTTCCCCGCCTTCTACCGTGTAGCCCTGCGAGACCTTGCCGCAGCCCGTGAGCGCTGCCGCAGACGCAAGTATTATCATAAGGCCGGCGGCCGCCATGCTCCGCCCGTGCTTTGTATCTATTCTCATTCCGATTTCTCACTCCGTATAAGTACTGCCCTCTTAAGCCGCGATCCGACCGGCGTCGTCACACCTTCCAAGGGATACTCCCCATCATAACAACCTGCAGGAAACAGGTCAATAAACATCGCCCAAACATACAGAGTTATTATAGCATTTTTTATTGTAAAAAGCGGCGGCAAAAAACGGAGCCTGCAAATACAGGCCCCGTTTTACGTGTCGATATTACGCTTCTTTCTCCTGCATCTCGCTCAGGAGCTTCTCCGCGCTCACTATTTTGATACTCAGAGCGAACAGCTTCGTCGCGATCCTCAGATCCTCAAGCGGAGGGTAAGAAGGCGCGATGCGGATATTAGTGTCGAACGGGTCCTTGCCATAGGGCCATGTGGCGCCTGCGGGAGTCATCTTGACGCCGCACTTCTTGCAGCGCTTGACGATAGCCTTAGCGCAGCCCGGCAGGGAATCGAAACTGATAAAGTATCCGCCGATGGGCTTTGTCCACTCGCCGATCCCGAGCCCGCCGATCTCGTCTTCCAGGATCTTCTCCACCATCTCGAACTTGGGACGGAGGATATCCGCGTGCTTCTTCATATGGACCATAAGACCGTGGATGTCGCCAAAATAGCGCACGTGGCGCAGCTGGTTCACCTTATCGTGGCCGATTGTCTGGATCTTGAGCTGGGAAATGATGTCCTCAAGGTTGTTGGGGGACGTCGCCAGCGCCGCGATGCCGCTTCCGGGGAAAGTGATCTTGGAAGTGGAGGAGAACTTGTAAACCAGGTCCGGATTGCCCGCTCTCTTGCACTCCATGAGGATCTCGATCAGATGATCCTGCTTGTGCTCATACAGGTGATGAACGCCGTAAGCGTTGTCCCAGAAGATCCTGAAGTCGGGTGCCGCGGGCTTGAGCCTTGCGAATCTGCGGACTGTCTGGTCCGAATAGGAGTAGCCTGTGGGGTTGCTGTATTTAGGCACGCACCAGATTCCCTTGATGGTGGCGTCCTCGGAGACCAGCTTCTCCACCATGTCCATGTCGGGCCCTTCCGGAGTCAGCGGGACCGGGATCATCTCGATGCCAAAATATTCCGTGATCGCAAAGTGTCTGTCATATCCGGGCACAGGACACAGGAACTTGATCTTATCCTGTTTTCCCCAGGGGGTGTTTCCCATGATGCCGTGGGTCATGGCGCGGGCCACCGTATCGTACATGACGTTCAGCGAGGAGTTGCCGAAAATGATGATATTGTCGGGATTGTTCTCCATCATGTCGCCCAGAAGGACCTTGGCCTCCTGTACGCCCGTAAGGACGCCGTAATTGCGGCAGTCCGTTCCGTCCTCACAGGCCAGGTCGCAGTCCGATGAGAGCACGTCCATAAGTCCCATGGACAGATCGAGCTGCTCAACGCTGGGCTTTCCTCTGCTCATGTCCAGATTCAGGTCCATCTTCTGGTAACTCTTATAGGTCTCCTTGAGCTGCGCAAGCTCGGCCGTGAGTTCCTCTCTGGTCATTTCCGCATATGCTTTCATACTTATCTCTCCTCGTATGATAAGCCTAAGCCCCAGATATACAGGGTCTGGGCTTATCCTTT
>CAMOIJ010000012.1 GCA_946615865.1 uncultured Lachnospiraceae bacterium
ATCTGGATCACAGCGCGGGGACTCCCCGCTTCCCAGACTTTGTACCATATTTTCTTACCGTCAAAAGATGTAAATTCCATTTTGTGTCCTCCCGGTGTGTAAGCTTACTCGGCATTTGGACGCGTCAGTTCCTGCTGCAAAACTAATTATGGACCAGAGAGTCTCCAAATCGCAACAGGAAATCGGTTCCGCTCCCATTAAAAGTCGATTATAATCATTAAAGTACAGAAAAACAGAAATTGAAGATCCGGGATAAATGGATTTGAGAAAAGAGGACAGGAGCAGCAATATGGATCAGAACAAAAAGGTTACAACCCTATATCTGGTGCGCCATGGCACCACAGCCTGGAATCAGGCGCTTCGCTATCAGGGACAGACAGATAATCCGCTCGATGAGATAGGAGAGAGACAGGGAGCCTGTCTTGAGGAATACTTCAAGGATATTCATGTTGATCTGGGGGTGACCAGCCCGCTGCAGCGCGCTGTCAGGACTTTGGAATACAGTCTTGCGACCCAGGACCATGAGGTTCCCGTGCTGGTGGAGCCGGGCATCATGGAGATCGATTTCGGTCTCATAGACGGCTGGACCAAAGAGGAGATACAGGCGGAGTATCCTGAGTTTTACAGAATGTATGTGCTCAATGAGGACAGAGGCCACGCCAGGGCGCCTGGCGGAGAGACGATGATCGAAGTCTACGGGCGCGTGAGCGAAGCGATCATGAGGATCGTGAGGGAGCACAGGGGAGAGACTATTGTGATCGCCTCCCACGGCACGGCGATCCAGACTTTCCTCAACTATGCCGAAGGCATCCCGGCGGATAAGATGGGCCGTTATCTGCTGTATAACGTCAGTGTCTGCTGCGTTACGGTAGACGAAGAGGACCACACAACACTGAAATTTGTGGATGATAAACATCATGTGCCGAAGGAGCTTCAGTTTTCCTACAGTTCAATCCCGTCAAAATAAAGAATACCGAACAGAAAAAACCTCCGGACCGCTTGCGGGTCCGGAGGTTTTTTATTACATTTCTTCGTTTTCAGGCTCTTCAACGGGAGCGCTCTCTTCTTCGGTAGAACTGTCGGAAGCGTCCTCGCGAGGAGCGGTAATAGTAGCGTGATCTTCGGGATAGTAGGTGATTCCGTCGATATCGAAATCATCTCTGTCGTCGCGGATGATGAAGATCATGGTGCGGCCCTGGTTTACAGTGACTTCGTTTCCGTTGTCATCGTAGAACAGTGTGGGCTCATAGTCGTCTTCTTTGTTCCATGTGACATGGATCATCTTGCCGTTTGTGATGTAGAATCCGTCGTAACCGGGATCCTCGATCCTGAACCAGAGGTATCCGTGTGTGCCGTCTTCCCACTCGCGGGAGTCGTTGTTCGCATATACCCATTCAGCGCGCTGAATGAAGATGTTGGTGAACGCCATCTGCTCGCCTGTGGCCGCGTCGCACTGGTCGTTGCCGTACAGGGTCTTGTAATAGAGATGATCATCTTCGTCGTAGTAAAGCGCGGACTGAGTGACAGGGAAGGATCCCGCCATATCTACTTCTGTCGCGTTTACAGCATCCGGATACTGGGAGAGATCATTGATCTGTCCATCCTTTGCGAAAGTGAAATGCTTGTCGTGATAATACTCTTCACGGTGCTCTTTCTCGAATCCGGCTTCTTCGATAGCGTTAAGGATGTGATCGGCATCCGTGTAGGCTGTGTGCTCGATCGCGACGCCGTCGTGAGGAATGCGGTAGAAAGCTCCGTAATCCGGTCCCATGGACGGATGTCCGGTACCGTTGATGTTATCTACATCCTCGCGGGAGAGTATTTCTCCGGTGTAGTCGGAAGGACCGCCGAAATGAATGATGATCGGATCCCACTCAAGAGCTTCGTAGACAAAATAGGAACGGATACTGCGGACGTTGCCGATCCTGTCAAGATCCTGCCAATCCTGCATGATACCCATCTGGCGGCTCATGTTGCCTTCTTCCATGATCTCATAGAATACATCGACTCTGTCGAGACCATACTGGGGCTGCGCCTGTTTATTGATGGGGAACATGAAAGCCAGAGGACGCTGTTTGAGAAGCTCCTCATCCATGACCTTTCCGGTCAGAGGGCTTCTGGGGAGTTCGGGCTCGGGTTCGGGTTCGGGCACCGGTTCCGGTACAGGTTCGGGTTCAGGCTTAGAGATCGCTTCGGTTGCTGCCTGGACGACTGTTGTGTCTGCTGCTGCAGCTTCCTCTGTCTTCTTTTCTGTTTCAACTGTAGTTTCTTCCTGCTGAGTCTGAGCGGAGGTTGAACCGCCGCAGCCGGTAAGAGCTGTGGACAATGCCAGTGTGGCGACCGTCAGAACACAAAGACTTCTTTTACCCATAAAAGTCCTCCTGATATTATTCTTGTTTTATTTGTTCAGCCAAAAGATAAGCATATGCATATTCTAACCCATAGCGTAAAAATTTGCAATAGTTTGTAATATTTATGTAACAAGGACGGGGAAAGCACGTCACTTAATATATATGGGATGTGGTATAATACAGGTGTATGTTATTTTGACAGAATATCCGGATACTGAAGAGGTGACGCACTATGAAGAAGAGAAAGATATCTGCATTGCTTATTTGCCTGATTCTGGCGCTCAACGCCTGCACCGGCAGCGGACCATCCTCCGCGACGGTGAGCAGCACGGGGGCGACATCAGCAGAAACGGAGACGGCAGCTCAGATCCCGGAGCAGAATAAAAAGCCGGAGCTTGTGATAATGGGCGAAGAGGCCCAGGATTACAGCCGCGCTGTGCAGGCAAAAAAGACAGAGCAGACCAATGTCAGGAGCGGAGCGCTCTATGCGGCAAAAGACGGACCGAAAGCTCTGGCCAAGGATTTCACGGTCATGGTCTACATCGTCGGCTCCAATCTTGAGAGCCGTTACGGCGCTGCCACAAACGACATGAAGGAGATGATCGGAGCTGATCTTGATTTCACGAGGAACAATCTCCTTGTCTATACCGGCGGCAGCAAGAGATGGACCAGCGCTATATCAAATACATGCAACAGCGTCATCAATATGGAAAACGGCGAGCAGCTGGAGGTGACGGCGCAGACATCGGAGACAGCGGACATGGGCGCAGCGGGCACGCTGGCTGAATTTATCAATTACTGTACGGCCCATTACCCGGCAAAGCACTACGGACTTGTGCTGTGGGATCACGGCGCGGGTCCCCTGTGGGGCTACGGGAGTGATGAGCTGTTCGGAAATGACAGTCTGCTTCTGGAGGAACTGAAAGGCGCGATGGACCAGACACAGTTTAACGGTGATTCCAAACTTGACTTCGTTGGTTTCGACGCCTGTCTGATGGGGTCCGTTGAGAGCGCAAGGCTCTGGAAGGATTACGCTCAGTACATGGTCGGCTCGGAGGAACTCGAGTCCGGACGCGGGTGGGACTACAGTTTCCTCAATACTCTCAATGGGACGGACGACGCCAGAACGATCGTGAGCGCGATCGTTGAGGCTTATGGAAAGTATTATGAAAACAACAAGTCGGAGTTCTTCAACCCCGATGTGACTCTGGCGGCAATGGACCTGAGCAAAACGGATCAGCTCATCGAGAGCGCGAACACACTTTTTGCGGCGATGGAGAGCGGGATCGAACAGGGAAATTACCCTGAGATCAACCAGGCGAGAGCGAAGACGAAGGCTTTCGGCCTGGCGGCGGCCAGCGGCAAAGAGGACGCCTATGACCTTCTTGATCTGAAAAATCTCGCTGAGAACGTCACGGAGCTGTATCCCGAGGAGAGCCGCGGGATCCTTGAGGCGATCGATGAAATGGTGGTGCGAAGTACATCCAATGTCAGCGGCGCGAACGGCGTCTCCATCTATCTTCCCGGCGACAATCCCGACCTTTACGGCGTATCCGGAGAACTGTATTCTGAAGAGACCTCGCTGTCCCCTGAGTATTCGGCTTTTGTCACCGCCTATATGGACAGTTGGATAGCAGGATCAAATACTGACTGGACTCTCCCTGAGATCATGCGCGAGGAAGATGAACTGACGCTGCAGCTCACCGACGAGCAGGTGAGGAATGCCTCCCAGGCTTTCTATACAGTGCTGCAGAGGAACAGCTTCGGTGATTACGCGATCACTACGGCTAATATCGCTATAGAACCTGATGAGAACAATGTTTTGCACATTCCGGCAGACCCGATGCTCCTGAACGTCGCAACAGACATGGAGGAAGCGCCGGCTCCTCTTACATGCCTGCAGTCGCAGAGCAACAACGGAGAGTCTGTTTACAGAACTCTCAGCTGTTACCTCACGTCCGGACATGAGTTCATGGACGTTGACTGGGACAAAGATGAAGAAGTTGTTATCACTGCGAAAAATATTGCGGGTGAGACGGAGACCTCTGTCCTCGATATCACTTCCGCTTCCGGCAGCGCCTGGGCGGGAGGCAAGGCGTCTATTGACGTCTCCAACTATGAATCTCTTATAAACGCGGGGAGCATTTCCTATAATCCCCGGCGCGATGAAAATGGCAATATGAAGCCGTTTTTCGAATGGAAATCCTCGGGATATGAAATGTACCCGCTGTGCCTGGATCACGGTTTCAGGCTGGAAATGAAGCCGGCCTCCGGCTTTGACAAGGATTTCATCTGCCAGGTTACGGTTAAGGACATTAACGGCAGAGTCCACGGATCGGAGTATATCGATCTGGAACTGGATCACGACAGGGAATATGAAGAGGTCAGTACGGAAAACGGCGTCCTGTACGCCGAAGTCCGGGGAGAAGAGGCAGTGATAACCGGCTACGAGGGAGAAGACACAGAGATCACAGTTCCTTCTGAGATCGCCGGCAAAAAAGTGACGGAGATCGGTGACGAAGCCTTATCAGGGCTGAGCGGGTGCAGGAAGATCACGCTTCCCGAGGGAATCAGAACGATTGGAATATCGGCTTTTCGTGGCAGCGGTATCGAATCGGTCGAGATCCCTGAGAGCGTGGAGACGATAAAGAGAGCCGCGTTTTCAAGAACGAAACTGACGTCGGTCACACTTCCCAAGGGGCTTTCATACATAGGCACCATTCCGTTCGCTGATTGCGAAAACCTTGCGGAGATATCGATCTGTGAGTGCAATGAAAACTATAAGACGGTGGACGGCGTCCTGTACACCAAGGACGGAAAGACACTTATTCAATATCCCGGCGCGAAGAGCGGTGAATACAAGGTGGAGAACGGAACGGAGACGATCGCCTACGGATCCTTTGCGGGATCGCTTATTGAGAGCGCGGTCCTGCCGGAATCTCTTAAGAGTATAGAGAACATGGCTTTCTTCGAATGCGATGGCCTTTCCTCTTTCAATCTTCCCGACAGTCTTGAGTCAGTCGGAGATTCCGCTTTCGGGGAATACATGCTGTTCAGGTTCGGGGAGGAAGAAAATCCGCTCATCGAGTCGATGCGCGTCGGACCAAACGTGCGGCATATAGGAAAAGAAGCCTTCAGCATGATGAACATCGCGGCCTTTGAGGTGGATGAGAACAATCCCTATTTTGCCTCGTCGGGAGGTTTCATCACGAGCAAGGCCAAGGATATGATCATTGAGGTGCCGCAGGGGCTGGGCAAAATTGTCATGATCCCTGATGGAATCACTACTTTGCAGGATTATCTCCTCAAGTACTGCGAAGACGCCGCGGATATTGTGATCCCGGACAGCGTTTTCCGCTTCGGGAAATACGTCTTCCCGTACGAGCTCGGAGAAAAAGACGAGAATGGGCAGTATCAGTACATCTACGACGTCAAACTGCACTGCTCAGAGGGCTCTGCCGCAGAATCTTATGCAAAACAGTTTGAGATCGCCTATGACAACGTGGTGGATCCGGAGAACCTTGTCTATGAGACTGTGACGGAGGAGATGACCGGTACGGATGGCGCGGAACCCGCGACACTGACATGGCATGTCTTTAAAGATCACGCGGAACTGGTCGCCTGCAGCGGAAATGACAAAGGAACACTCACGATCCCGTCTGAGTTCAGAGAACTGCCCGTGACAGCGATACGCAGCGAGAAATCCCTGTACAATAACTGCTTCTATTCCAAAGTCGTCATTCCGGACAGCGTGAGCACGATTGAGAGCAAGTTCTTCTCTGACTTCTACATGCTGAAGGAACTGGAGACCGGCGCCGGCAATAAGAACTATAAATGTGTGGACGGCGTCCTGTTTGACGCTAAGGGGGAGACCCTTATACTCTATCCGAAACAGAAGGAAGACGCGGAATATACTGTCCCCGGCAAAACAGTGACGATCGGGGAAAACGCCTTTTACCTCAATACTTTGCTGACGAAAGTCACGCTGCCCAAGTCCCTGAGGACGATCGGAAAGAGCGCGTTCGGAAGCTGCTCATCACTGTCTGATGTGGAATTTGCCAAGGGTCTCAAAGAGATCGGAGCCAGGGCCTTCAACAACTGTCCTCTAAAGGATGTGAAACTTCCTTCCTCTGTTACCTCGATCGGCTCGTCAGCCTTTACGCCGGGCGAAGGGTTTGGAAAGATCGAGCTTCCGGATAAACTGGAGAGAATGGGTTACTCTGCTTTCACCGCCAGGTACGGCGAGCCGTTCACACAGGATGTGATCCTTATTCCGGCAAATCTTGTCATCACGGAAAAATTCCTCGACAATATCCTTTTCGAGAGGTTTGAGGTTAATGAAAAGAGTGAGAAGTATATGGCGGCTGACGGGCTTTTGATGAGCAAAGACGGCAGGACGCTTGTAGCAGTTCCCACCCTCGCTGAAGGAGATCTGGTCGTTCCCGACGGAACCCTGTATATTGAGTATTCGGCCCTTGACGGCTGTGACAAGGTGACGGACATTTATCTTCCGGATTCCATTCTGAATATCGGAAATATCGGAGCTAAGGATTACGAGACCGGAGAGTACAGATTTGTCGTTCACTGCAACGCAGGCACCGAGGTCCAGAGGCGTCTGGACGCGAGGGGGATTCCCTGGGTAGAGAAGTAAACTGAGGGCAGTCAGACTGTCTGCATGGGCTGTGTTTTGCGGTGAAGCGCTAAAGTGATAAAGTGTTAAAAGATTATTAATTAGTGGATATTAGCGAAAGTTTCGTATATTATATTATAAGTTTGAAGCTCGATTTTAGAGAAAGGGCTTCTGACATATAACGAACTTAATGTTAATGAAAAAAACAAGAAAAAGACATTCAGGAGGATTTGAATTATGAGAAAAAATTTTGCTGATTTGGTAAAGATCGGTGTTGTGATCCCCACACTGATCGTCTCAATGGCAGCTTGCGGAGCAGCAAGTGCCCAGGGTACACCGGCGGATGACAAGGCTGAGACAACAGAGGCTGTCGAAGCCGTAGAGAACACAGAGTCAGGCGAGCCTGCTGCCGAGTCAACTCAGGCAACTGCAGAGCCGAAACTCTATGAGAACAGAGGCTATAAACTATCTGTTCCCGGAGAACTGGCGGATAAGATCACAGTAGAAGCACCTGACCTCAACGACGATGGCGTAATTTTTAGCGCGTATGAGACGAAATCCGTCGAGGCGGCTAAGGGCAAAGGAAATGATAATCTGGGTTATGGCTGGCTCTTTACCATTACCGAGAGAAATGAAGAGGAAGCGCATAAGATGATGATCGATGCGATTGGCGACCAGCAGCCTATCGCAGTTACAGCGGACGGCGTCTACCTGATCTTTAACCATCCGACAGACGTCCGCTATGAGCGCGCGACCGTAGAGGATATGGATAAGGATCAGGGAGAGTGGACAGCAGCCTGTGAGTGGGCGAACTCCATCATGAAGAACTTTGCAAAGGAAAACGGTCTGACTGTGATCGGCTTCAACAATACACTTGCAGAATCAGCGCTTGCAAAAGCTGCATTCGACAAGGAGGCCAATTATACCATCAGCACAACAGAGCATGGTCCCCTTGCTCCCAACGGCGTTGATCCCCTCCCCTTCTACGAGAAGATGACTAAGGGAGCCCTGTACGAGAATGTTGATGTGGCAGAAAATGAAGTGCCCGACGGCGAGTATGTCGTACTTGCATTCCCCGATGAGCAGGTGCGCTACGATTTCTTCTTCGCAGAGGGAAGCGAGAACCTCATCCGCACAGTGCAGGGACCCGAGGGCGAAGAGCAGTATACGTTCTTCACAAAGGTGACATTCGAGGATGGCACATCCAAAGCCAGCGAGATCATGCATGAGTGGTACGACGCGATTGCTGAGGCGAACGGAATTCAGTAAGAATTAGCAAAAATTGAATAATCAGTGATATGTCGGAGGCTGCCGCTGTATGCGGCGGCCTCTTTTTTTGTATAATGAGAACAAGATACCTCTGAGGCCGTTTGCCTGATCCTAAGTCGTTTGTCATAGAAGGAGGAAGAAATGGGCAATATATTCAATGTTGTCGCAGTGCAGAAAAAGGCATATGAAACGTCGGAGCAGAACATGGATTCCGTGCGTCAGATGCTGGACGCCTATGATGGAAATCTCTGTACAGGGCCGAAGATTGATTTCCTGGTGCTGCCTGAGATATTCACCTGCCCCTATGACAACAAATGCTTTCATGAGTTTGCGGAGAGCGATGGAGGAACTGTTTACAGATTTCTTTCGGAGCTGGCGCGTGACAGGCGGATGTATGTGATAGGAGGCTCTGTTCCGGAACTGGATGACGGAAAACTATATAATACATCTTATGTGTTTGACCGAAGCGGAGCCCTGATCGGGAAACATCGCAAAGTTCATCTGTTTGATATCGATATAGAGGGCGGGCAGTATTATAAGGAATCAGATGTGCTTTCTCCCGGAGAGAAAATGACGGTTTTCGATACGGAATACGGGAAGATGGGAGTATGTATCTGTTTCGATATCCGTTTTCCGGATCTATTCACCTCGATGCGTGATGCAGGTGTGAAGATGGTCTTCGTACCTGCGGATTTCAACATGACCACCGGACCGGCACACTGGGAGATACTTTTCAGAAGCCGGGCCCTTGACCAGCAAATCTTTATGCTTGGATGTGCGGCTGCCAGAGACGAGAATGCTTCCTATGTCGCTTACGGGCACAGCATTTTGACGGACCCGTGGGGGAGAATTGTGAAGGAACTGGGCTCAGAGGAGGGAATTCTTGCTGCGCAGATTGACCTGGCCACTGTGGAGAGTGTCAGGCAGCAGATACCGCTGCGGCAAGTGTATAGTTCGTATTCTTGGGAGTAAATGATCTCAATTCATACCGGGTGTCTTTCTTGGCGATGCAATCGAGCCCTTAGAGGTATCTCTAAGGGCTCTAATACAGCAATAGTAGGCAGGAGCCTTCCTGTCTGACCAAACCGAGCCCTTAGAGCTGCCTCCAAGGGCTCTAATACAGCAATAGTAGGCAGGAGCCTTCCTGTCTGACCAAACCGAGCCCTTAGAGCCATCTCTAAGGGCACTAATACAGCAATCAAGACCACGGTATCACCGTTTGACCAAACCGAGCCCTTAGAGCCACCTCTAAGGGCTCTAATGCAGCAATCAAAGCCACGGGTATCACCGTCTGACCAAACCGAGCCCTTAGAGCCACCTCTAAGGGCTCCATTACGGCAATCACCCCCAAAAAGGCTCACTAAACAAAAAGAAAAAGAGAGCGCCGTCTCTGCTGATAAATCAGCAGGCGCAGCGCTCTCGCTATTCGTGAATAAATTACATTAGAATTTACAAACTCTGCCTGAATTCATAAATAGCCCGGATCGCGTCCTCGTAGCGCTCTTCGGGCACGCCGATCAGGAGGTTGAGTTTGCCGGCGCCCTGGTTGATGGTGCTGATCTCGATCCCCTTTGAAGTGAGTTTCTCCAGAACACGCACGTTTGCGTCGCTCGATTCCGTTGCTTTCTCGCCGGTCACAGCGATCAGAGACTGATTCTCGCGAAGGCCGATGAAATCGGGATGCAGTGTCTCGCGGATCTCTTCAAAGAGATCTTCCTTGCAATCATCCAGAAGGTCTTTGCGGATCACAAGCGTGATCGAGTCGATGCCGGTAAGGCAGTATTCGAAAGGCAGCGCGCGCTCTTTCAAAATATCGAGCATCAGCGCGCTGAATCCCGAGCCGTCACTGACCATGACCTTTTCAATCTGGATCACGGACATTCCCTTGCGGCCGGAGACGCCGGTCACGGGGTTTTTGATAACGCCGGAAGGAAGGTGGCGAACGATCATGGTGCCGGCGTCTTCCGGACGGTCCGTGTTGCGGATGTTGATCGGGATCTCGAGTTCTGAGGCTGAGAGAACCGCGTCTGAGTGGAGCACTGACGCGCCCATATAAGAAAGAGTCCGAAGTTCCCGGTAACTCATGTAAGAGACGGTTTCGGGGTTCTCGACAATGCGGGGGTCTGCCGCGTAAAGCCCGGAGACGTCGGTCCAGTTCTCGTAGAGATCAGCGCCGACCGCGCAGGCCGCAAGGCTTCCTGTGATATCCGAGCCGCCGCGCTCGAAGGTATGGATCACGCCGCTCATGTCCGATCCGTAGAAACCGGCGATCACAGCGCGGTTCAGCGGCAGGAGAGAAGCGCACATGGTGCGCGATGTCATCGGACCGTTCAGGTGCCCGTCCTGGTCAAAACAGACGCACCATGCAGGATCTACGAAGGTAAAACCGAGATATTTGGCCACTATTTTGGCAGTCAGATATTCGCCGCGGCTGGCGGTGTAGTCCCGCATCGGCTCAGTCCTGAGCGACTGTTCGAGGATCTCGAATTCCTCGTCGAGGGGAAAACTGATCCCAAGGCCGTTTATGATCTCGCGAAAACGCATTTTTATCTGCCGCAGCTCAGCGGCAAAAGGCTCGCCGGCTTTCGCTTTCTCATACAGGTCAAGGAGAAGGTCTGTCACTTTAATATCATCGCTGAATCTTTTCCCCGGCGCAGAAACGACGATAAACCTTCTGGCCGGATCGCTCCGAACAATGTCGCTGATCTTGCGGACCTGGCCGGCGTCCGCGACTGAAGTGCCGCCGAACTTGGCGACAACTATGCGCTCCTTCATGATGATCCCTCCATGAAATAGAATATGAGGCAATTATAACATGAACAAACGGCCTTCGGGGGCGATATGCAGTAAAAAAGAGGGTACTGCGAAGCGCAGCACCCTCTGAGGTCAAAAGCCTTATTTATTCTCTGTGATATCCATTCCGAAGTACTTGTTGGAGATCGCGGCCAGTGTGCCGTCTTCTCTCAGTTCTTTCAGTGCGTCGTTGATCGCGGCGCGAAGAGACTCGGAAGAATCTCCGTAGGGCATGATCATGCCGACCTGTTCGACTTCGGGATCATAGGCGGCGATCTTGATATTTGCGTCAGGCTGCTCTTTCATGTAGTCGTTGATGGACACTTCCGCATTGAGAGTCGCATCGGCATTGCCTGCCAGCACCTCATCGATTGTTGCTGCGAGGGCTTCCACGTCCTTGACGGTAGCACCGTATTTTTCAGCGGTCAGCTGGTAGGTACTGTTGGCGGAGTTGCAGGTCGTCTTTCCTGCGAGGTCCTCCATCGACTTGATTTCCTCATTGTCGCCGCGCACGACCAGTACCGTTCTGTTGAATGCATAGAAATCGCTGTAATAGTATGCCTGCGCCCGTTCGTCCGTATAGCCGACACCGTTTGCCATGACATCATAGCGGCCCGACTGCACGCCTCCGAGGAGGCCGCTCCACTCGCCGGTCACATATTCCGGTGTGACGCCGAGTTTCTCTGCCACAGCGCCTGAAACCTCGACCTCAAAGCCGACGAGATTGCCGCTCTCATCCTCATAAGTCCACGGAGCCCAGTTGCCCTCCATGGCGATCACGAGCTTTCCTTTTTTCTGTATTTTGGCCAAAAGATCGTCACCGGAGGTTTCTGCAGCTACAGTAGTCTCTGCAGCCGGTTCTGTGTTTTCCTCCTTCGCGGGGGTACCGGAACCGGATCCTCCGCATCCTGCCAGTACGGAAGCTGCCAGCGCGCCGGCGAGCAGAAGTTTAAGCCATTTCTTTACACTTTTTTTCACGTGTAATCCTCCTTCTTTTTGAATAGTAGATATCGTCATTTATGTAAATAATACTTGAGTTCTTTACCGGGTCAGAACATCTCACGCGTCATGCTGCGTGCGGATGTTCTTTAAGAATTCCCTTGTCCGCTGCTCCCTGGGGTCAGCGAAGAATTCCTTCGAAGGTCCCTGTTCCACAATGCTGCCGTTTTCCATGAAGATGACACGACTGGAGACATTCTCCGCGAAGCTGAGCTCATGTGTGACCACAAGCATGGTCATCCCATCCTCTGCCAGCTGCCTCATGACGGTTAGTACCTCGCCGATCAGTTCGGGATCGAGCGCTGAAGTCGGCTCGTCAAAATAGATGATCTCCGGGTTTGTCGCCAATGCTCTTGCGATCGCGACACGCTGCTGCTGTCCGCCGGAGAGCTGGATGGGGTAGTAGTCTGCGCGGTCCGACAGGCCGACCTTGTCAAGCATTTCCATACCGATCCAGCGCGCCTTTTCTTTGTCCATCTTTCTTGCGGATGTAAGGCCGAGTGTCACATTGCCGAGCGCCGTCAGATTTGCAAAAAGGTTGTAGTTCTGGAATACAAACGCCGTTTTCTTACGGATCGCAGCGATATCTGCTCTGTGCATATGACCGAGATCGTATGTCTCATCGTCGAATACCATTGTTCCGGAATCGGACTTCTCCAGGAAATTGATACAGCGCAGAAGAGTGGTCTTGCCGCTCCCGCTGGGACCGAGGATCGCGATCACATCGCCCTTTTCCACTGTAAGATCAATACCTTTGAGCACTGTATTTGCTCCAAATGATTTCCTTAGTTCTCTGATCTCCATAGATTTCCTCACTCCTGTGTGCGCACTTCGGTCTCCCTGCTGTTATAAGCGCTGAGTCTCTTTTCAAAATAGCGCTGCACGAAAGTCAGGATCGTCGAGAAGAAAAGATAGATCAGTGCCACTTCACAGTAGAGCCAGAGCGGCTCGTAAGTGCGGCCTACTATTTTTTGCGCCGCCATGAACATATCCGCGACTGTGATCTCCGCCACAAGGGAAGTATCCTTGAGCATCGCGATCACTGAGTTAGAGAGGGGAGGGAAAGCTGTGCGCAAAGCCTGCGGGATCACAACATGCTGCATGATCTGCAGATAATTCATTCCGACACAATAGCCGGCTTCCATCTGACCCTCCGGCACTGCCTCCAGCGCAGAGCGCATGATCTCTGCGCAGTAAGCGCCCTCATTGAGGGAAAACACGACCACAGCGCAAAGAAATGAGTTCAGTACGATCCCGATCTTGGGTAATCCGAAGTAAGCCAGATACAGCTGCACCAGAAGCGGTGTGCCTCTGAAGATCCAGATATAGAGTCTGGATAATTGACGGAGCACCGGAACCTTGGCGTATTGCACCAAAGCCATGAACATAGCGATAATCATGGCAAACGAAAAGCCGAGCACGGTCAGCGGAATTGTGACCTTGATGCTCGCCAGCATGATCTTGACGAAACCTTCGACAAGAATATTCCATATTCGTTCCGACATTAAACTAAAATCTCCTTCACATAGCAGAATATAAAACAGTATCTGCCAGTTTTTTGTATCTTATCATAGCTGGCAAAAGGAGACAATAGACGGAACGACCGCAAAAATGGACGTACCGGAGTTCCCGGAGCTTGAAAACCCTGTAATTACTCTTTTGGATAAGGTAAAATATTGATCAGCAAATCAAAATATCTGATCAAAAAAGGGGCAGAATATTATGCTTACAGATTATCACGTTCATACTAAATACAGTGACGATTCCGAGTATCCGATGGAGGAGGTCGTCAGAGACGCGATCGTGCTCGGATTGTCTGAGATCTGCTTCACGGATCATGTAGATTACGGTATTAAACGGGACTGGGATGATCCGAGGGGAGTGGAATACCGGCGCGGAGGACCGGGAGAACCCGAGAGGATGCCCGTTGTGAATGTAAACTATCCCGAGTATGCCGCCGAGTTCGGAAGACTGAAGGAGAAGTATAAGGATCAGATCACCCTTAAAATGGGGATGGAATTCGGTATGCAGACGCATACGATCCCGCAGTATGAGAAACTGTTCTCCTCATATCCCTTTGACTTTATCATCCTGTCCGTGCATCAGGTGGAGGACAAGGAGTTCTGGACACAGGATTTCCAGAGGGGACGGACCCAGGAAGAGTATAACCTTCGCTACTATGAGGAAATACTGGAATTGGTTCGGCGCTATCACAATTACAGCGTTCTCGGTCACCTGGACCTGATTTCCCGATACGACAAGGCGGGGTACTTCCCGTTCGAAAAGATCCGTCCCATTGTTGCGGAAATCCTGAAAACGGTCATTGCTGACGGAAAAGGCATTGAGATCAATACTTCCAGTCATCGCTATGGACTGCGCGACCTGACGCCTTCAAGGGATATCCTGCGGCTGTACCGTGATCTTGGCGGCGAAGTGATCACCATCGGGAGCGACAGTCACAAGAAAGAACATCTTGGAGCGTTTGTCCGCGAGACGATGGACGAGATGAAGGCGCTCGGATTTAATGCACTCTATACTTTTGACGAAATGGTCCCTGCTCCGCATTACTTGTAAACGTCACGGGAGATAAAAAATACAAAGATTCACAAGGAGGAAAGACATGGCAACAGTAGATGAACTTGTAAAGCAGTATGAAACAGACGAGAAACTTCAGAAGGAAGTGGCCGATATCGTGGCGGACGGCAAGATCACGATCATGGAGTTCATGCATTTCGCAAGAAAGCACAACGTGAAAGTCTCACTGGAAGACCTTCCCAAGTATACCGAGCAGGCAAGAAAACTTGGCTTCATCAAGTAATGGGGATTTGTGACGCTATGAGTAATATAGGAAAAGATATGGCATTCTATCCCGGTTTTGACCTGAGAGCGACAAAGGAACCTTTCGGCTTCAAATACGGCAAGGATGTCTTCGGACCGGAGCCTGAGATCAGGAGGCTTGACGATATCAGAGCATCCCTTTCAGATCCATTGAGCGAAGGTCCGGACGAGGTATATGCGATCGTGATGGATGTGGGGATGAAGGCTGACAGAGAGGAGATCGTAAAGAGAAATCTTCTTTTTGGCGCGGTGACTTATGCGGCCGGCCTGATCGGCAAGGAACCGGTCCGGTCCCAGGGACATATGCACGCGGTGAGCGCCTCTTGCGGTGCTTCAACGCCGGAAGTATACGAGATCTGGGACGGGGAAGCAGTGATCTATATGCAGGAATCAGCTTCAGATAACCCGGGAAAATGCTATGCGGTTTACGCGCACCCCGGTGACGTTGTCATCGTACCTCCCGGATGTGTCCACGCCGCGATCAATGCGGGAGTCAGTCAGAACATGAGCTTCGGCGCCTGGTGCGTGCGGGACTACGGTTTTGACTACGGAGAGGTGAGAAGACACAGGGGAATAGCTTTTTACCCCTATGTGGAAGACGGAACCCTGAAATGGCGCAGGAATCCTGCCTATGAAGGGGGAGAGCTCATTATCAAAGAAGCGCGGACCTGGGAAGATTTCTCTTTGGAAGCAGGAGTACCGGTCTACACGCAGTTTCAGAAAGACAAAGACAGGTTTTTGTTTGTCGCGGACCCCGTGCGCTGTCAGGAATTGTGGGAGGGCTTTGCACCGTGATTAACAGTTCCAAGACAATTATTAAGTAGATTTGACAGATGGATGAGCAGAATTCGGACGTCCTGTATAAGACGGAGGAGGCGCTCGACGAGGCCGCGTGAGTCTTCACAGAGGTATCTGATTTGTTGTATAATTTAAGGACAGGCAGAAAGCACATTACCCCATAAGTCGTATGCCGCTGTTTTGAGCTCACCACATGAGGAGGAAGGTATGATCGATATAGCGAATGTTAAGGAAATTGCTGCCAGTGATGCGATTGCTGATATGCTCAGGAAATACAAATTTGTCACGGGCGCGCTGTTTAATACAGATGTGTCGGATGACTACACTTTTCAGGACGCATACTGCGACCTTTACTGGCTTAACGACGGATACTCGGAAAAGTTCATAACTAAGTTCTTCTATTTGCTGGAAGAGATGAAGAGTATGAGCAATATATCCTTCAGGGAGGCTTTTGAAAAGCTGATGGAGGTCGAGAACGAAAACGTCATGACAGCGGCGAGTATCCTTGTGCATACGATCAATCCCAGGTTTGCCATCTGGGACGAGAAACTGGCGAAGGAGTTCTTTAAACTTGAGATTCCGCAAAAAGGCGACTCGGTAGAGAGATTCTGCAAGCGGTATGAGGATTTCTCTGATATGTTTTACGCTTACACGAACTCCCCGGATGGAGACAAGATGGTCAAGGCATTTGACGAGAGGTTCCCCAGCGCGGAGATTCCGGATGTGATCAAGGTTGGCTTTATAATCTGCCGGATGGAGGATCTCGAGAACTAAAATGGGAGATATAACAGCTTTTGTCGAAGCGATCTACGACTGTTATGAGAGGATGGGCACTGCCTTTGAAGATGATCAGAGGCTCCCTTCGAAAGATGTGCTGGAGGAAGTGTGCCAGATTCTGCTGAATATCAGCTGCATGCGCGAGGAAGGGAGATTTCCTTCCTTCAGAGTGTGCTTTATCCGGCCGGATTCAGAACTTCTGAGCGCATACATTTATTCGCACACGCTTCTGTTCAGCAAGCCGATCGAATTCAATACCAGGGAAATGAACAAGCTCGCGCCGGCATTGAACCCGGATATGAGCTATCTGGTACTGGATATCAGCGAGAGACCATTTAAGGCGATCGGGATCATAGCTGCTTTTACAACCTGGCAAAAAATAATCACCCGCGAGCTCACCTCGGGCAACCGGATGCCCCAGATCCCCAATATTCTGGTGGACGGGCCCGGAGAGCTGGAGGCCTGTTTCGGAGAGGGATCGCTTGTGAATTACCGCGCCGGGAACTGTGTTTTCTTCCGGACGGATACTTTCACATCGACGCTGGTGTCGGAGCAGCTCGAAAAAGGCGCACATGTAAGTGAAAAGGAACGGCTGAAGCTGCTCTACCGGATTCTGTGGATGGTAAGCGATTATCATCATGGCGGCGCTATTTTGATCGTGCCTGACGAGGAGTCGTGCAAGGAGTTCGTGGATATCAAGTATCGGCTTCCTTCCGGCTACCTTTTCAGCGACTGTGAGCGGCGGGCAGAACTGTCGGGGAATGCCCGCGAGAAAGAGATCATTACGTATGCGGACATGATCGCGAAACTGACGTCAGTGGACGGTTCAGTGGTGCTGACGAAGGATCTGGACCTGCTGGGATTCGGCGCTGAGACGCTGGTGGATAAAATGGGCAGCAAGCACCCGGCGATGCGGTTTATGGAATTTGACAACACGGAAAACAAACGCAAGCAGTTCAAGGACAACGGCATGCGCCACAGGGCCGGATACCGGTTCTGCAGCGCGGTGCCTGACAGCGTGGCCTTCATTATATCTCAGGATGGAACGATCGAGGCGTGCACGCAGCATGACGGGAAGGTGGTCGTGTATGACAATGTGGCACTGCCGCTTGTGTAAATGATTTATCATAATAACGATATAAAAGCAGATAAGTGCACACTATTGCGTACACTGTCTGCTTTTGTTGTATAATGAAGGAACAAACTGCCCCAGAGGTCGTTTATGTGAAAGGGGAATGGTTATGGGCTTTTTTGACCTGTTCAGGAATAAGAATAAAAAAACGGCGCCTGAGGAGACGCTTACGGACGAGAGTCTGAGCCTTAGCATGAGCCTGAGTATGAGCAAAGGATCGATTCAGGAAGAGGACAGCCGACCGGACGTTCCTGAGGCGGGAATCGCCGGGGAACGGGATTCCATTACTAATGAGGAGATTGTCAGGGGGACGAGAATACTTGATACTTACGAAGTGATCTCCGACGCTGTCAGGGGCGGTATGGGAAGTGTCTGGAAGGTGCGCCACAGTGGATGGAATACGGATCTTGCCATGAAGCGCCCTCAGCCAAGGTTTTTCTCGGAAGGAAGCGAGAAGCGGAAGGAGAACTTTGTTCACGAGTGCGAGGCCTGGATCAATCTGGGGCTCCATCCCAATATAGTTTCCTGTTATTATGTCCGCGAGATCAGCGGCGTTCCGACAATTTTTTCCGAGTGGATGGAAAACGGGAGTCTCAAGAACCGGATCGAGGACGGTTCCCTGTACGAGATCTCAGGGGAGCAGGAAAGGACCGGAGGTGATTGGGAGCGGATCATTCAGCTGAGACTGCTGGATATCGCGATCCAGTTTGCGAGAGGCCTCCACTATGCGCATGAGTCTAAAGATCATCTAATCCACCAGGATGTCAAGCCGGACAATCTGCTGCTGACCATGACGTGGGAAGCGAAAGTAGCTGATTTCGGGCTTGCCCGTGCGCGCACTCAGCTTCTGGCAGAACAAGGGGAGGACGCCGCAGGAAGGGGCGGAACACAGCCTGCAGGCACTTTCGGGGCAGATTCCGGTGCCACATTAATCGCGGCAACAGGCGGATATACCCCCGCCTACTGTTCATCGGAGCAGTATCTTGGGGAGCCCCTTACACGCCGTACGGATATATACAGCTGGGCACTGTCCGTACTTGAGATGTATCTGGGTACAAGGCCGTGGAAGAACGGAGCGGAGGCCGGGAGGAACTGCGGACGATATTTTGACAAAAGCCGTGTCGCCATGCCGGAGTCGCTTCGGGCGCTGTTAACCGGCTGTCTGGCTGAGAGACCGGAGGATCGGCCGCATGATTTCGGCATTATTGAAGCAGAACTTGAAAAGATCTACCAGTCAGTCAGCGGACATCCTTACCTGCGAAGTGATCCGAGGACTGCGGCAGATACCGCGGCCAGCCTCAACAATAAGGCACTGAGTTACATAGATCTCGGCAGGGATGAGGAGGCCGACGAGCTTCTGAAGCAGGCGGTTTCCAGGGACGGAAGCGTTTTCCTGTATCACTATAATTACGCTCTGCACCGCTGGAACAGGAGACTGATCAGTGATGCTGCGTTCATGACTTATCTGCGGGGGAATGCCGATGAGAGCGACCTGCATAAAGAGGTCATGGATAAGCTGGCCAGTATGCGCGGAAACTGGGATTTCGGCAAGAAGGTGTATTCTTACAGGAAAGATGAGCGCCCCGGAAATCTGGAGGAGCTGATGCCCCTCTCGGATACGAGCAGTGACGGCACGTATCAGGTTAAGGGCTATATGACAAAAGAGAGATTTCAGCCGGAAAAATACGGATACCGGATCGAGGATCTCAGGACCGGAGAGATCAGGGAATACGCGAACGATTATGGGGACTACGGGGAATCAACGCCGCGGGGCGGAAGTTACATGCATCCGCATTATTACAAAAGCGACGATGTGAAGTTCGCCGGCACAGATTCAGAGCTTGTCGTTATGCAGGCGGACGTGCTGTGGTTTTTTGACGCGAAGAGCGGCCGGCTGCTGCTTTCTATGCCTCCACTGCCTGATGAAGACGGGGATACAATGCCCTATGAAGTGCTTGGCTATACAGAGAGCGGGATCATCGAGTATATGAACTGGGAGCAGCGATGGGGGCGCTGGACCGTGGATGCCATAAGGCTCCGGCCGGAGACAGAGCTTCCTTATGAGCTGGCCGGGATCGCCACAGTGGACGCCAGACTTAAGGCAGAAGAGGACATGATCCGGTACTACGAGGAAGCGTTACAGTGCTGGGAAAAGGGAGATGTCGCGGGGACACATAATGCCCTGAGCAAGAGCCTTTCCGACCAGGTGCTTACAATGCACGAGCCGTCCATGCGGCTGTGGTCTGAACTGGGCGCCTATTATAAAAGGGGGAGCCTGATCACAGTCGTGCCGACGTCCGATGAGCCCACGCCGATTCCGCAGCGCAGAGAGTGCCTGGCCAGGCAGGAATTTGCGATGACGCAGGAATATAAGAACCGGACGGATAACGGCCGGACCGAACTGATCCTGGAGTATGATCAGGAGGATGAGTTTGACAGCTGCAATGATATGTTCGAGTACACTTTCTATTACAGGCTGAGCGCATTCGATAAGGCGTCGGGCAAGCGATATTTTGACGTGAACAATCTGGAAATAGCCTGCGAGGCGGATTGGAAGAGATTCTCGAAGGATCGGTATCTCGGACTGACAGGCGATCATCTGCTGTGGTACGCGCAGGAATACGCGGATCCGGAGACAATAGACCTTGCTGAGATCAGCAGGGACAGTATGAAGTTCAAAAACGGTGTGAGCCGGGTCAGCTTCTCGCTTCCGAACGGCTATGTATTGAGAAATACAGACAAAGGAGTCGATATCGGCGGGTTTGTGTTTGAGGATGTTTTCACGGACTTCCGGCCGCTGTGGAACTCGGAAGTCATCGCGTGCAGGGATCATAATTACAGACTTGTGTATGAGTATGTTGTGTAAAGGACCTTACGGGACCTGAAAAAACAGGAGAGGAGACAGGAAATGGATATCAAAGAAGCGATCAGGGAGCGAAGCACAAATCCAAACCTCTGTCAAAAATCTGCGATATACCGGAGGCTGATATGCCGGTCTGGTTCAAAAACGGCGTGAAGGCGGCTATGATGGCGCCGACCGCCATGAAAAAGAGACCTCCGGAGTGGGCCATTCAGCAAACCACCCCGGAGGTCTCTTTATAGAGAAAGGAGAACTTTTTGAAGCTTAACCCAGTTTCTCTCTCAGTTCCTCATTGGCCTTCTCGACGTTGAGTCTTGTCAGGATGAGAGTTATGAGGAGGTTGAAGATCATCGGCATCCAGAGATACATGATGTGCAGCATGTTCATAGTGGATGCGGACTGGACAGCCGCGCCGCCGACGTAACCGCTGAAAGCGAGAAGCCAGCCTGCGAGAGCAGTGCCGATGCCGCCGCCAAGCTTGGTGCCGAGGGAGGTACAGGAATACATGGTGCCATCTACACGCTTGCCGTGGGTCAGGTAGGTGTACTCGGAGCAGGTGGCGATCAGGGCGTTCATGTCACCCTGCAGAGGGCTCATACCGAGAGCAGCGATCGCAGTACAAACCAGCATGAGCGGCACGGAGCCCAGGTAACCTGCGATGACGACGCCGAGACGGCCAAGTGTGCCGATGGTGTAGCCCATGAGGTTGAGCTTGTACATGCCTCCGAACTTCAGGACCAAAGCCGGTGTGAACAAAAGACCGATGATCATCGGAATGTTGATGAACCAGGAGAAGACTCCCAGGAGGTTCGCGTTTTTGAGAACGTAGGTCATGTAGTAGATGCCCATGTTCAATGTGGCGGAGTAGATCTGCATCAAAATATAGGACGCGCAGATCATCAGATAATACTTGTTCTTGATAAGAAGCTTGAAGGCGTCAATCAGGGTGTATTTTTCTTCTTCGCCGGGTTCAGGCTTTACTTCTTCTCCTTCCGCAAGCTCCTCAGGGGTAAGTTCTTTGACAGACATGACGGAGAGAGTGTTGGAGATCACGCCTACGATGGCATAGATGATCGCAACAGTCCGCCATGCGGCCGCGCCGCCGCCAAAGTACGCCACGAGACCGACAGTGATGGTTTGGATCAGCATGCTGGTACCGAAAGCGAACATGAAGCGGATGGAGCCCATCTGCACGCGCTCGTGGTTGTTCTTGGTGATCAGGGCGGTCAGCGCCGAGTAGGCGATGTTGTTGGCCGTGTAGAAGCCCGCGTTCAGCAGGGTGTAGGCGATGAAGAACCAGGCGTACTGGGCCGTCGCGCTGAGATTAGCGGGAATACAGAAGATCGCGACAAGGCAGATCGCGCAGCCAAAATATCCATAGAGCATCCACGGTCTTGCCTTGCCCATTTTGGTATTGGTCTTATCGATCAGGGAACCGAAAAAGATGTCGCTGACGCCGTCAAAAAGTTTGGAGACAGCGATCAGAGTGCCGACGACGCCGGCGTTCATGCCTACTGTGTCGGTCAGGAAGATCATGACGAAGGCGGAGAGCAGAGCGTAGACTACGTTGCCCGCGATATCGCCGGAGCCGTAACCGATCTTGTTGACCCATGTCAGGTAGGTCTTTTCTTCGTGCTTGTGCTGTTCGTTTTTATCTTTGATTTCTTTATTCTCGTCCATGGTATTCTCCTTATACTTTTTCAGGCCTTAGCATAAAGGCAAAGTGATAGGTATCGTCGGAAACTCTGTATTTTGGCAGAAGGTCCGGACCACAGCTCTTGGATCCGATGCCGGCCATCTTGTGGTCGAGACACAGGACAGTGCTGCCGCAGGGTTCGAGCTCGTAATTGTGACGCTTATTTTCCAGTTCCTCAGCAGTGTAAAGAGAGGCATTAAAGGAGAAGGTCTGCGAAGGGTCTTTGTCCGCCGCGGCAGCGGTCAGGCTCAGGCCCTTGCCTTTTACGGTGACGTAGTCGCAGTCCCAGTGGCTGCCGTTTTCCTGGGGACGGATGTAGTCCTCGTGGAGGGAAGCGGCAGTTCCCTTGAAGCAGCTGTGGTAACCGGAATGATGTTTGTCGATGTAGGTCTCGCCGGGTCCCATGCCGAAATAGCTGACATTTTTCATTCCGTTGCTCAGGAAGAGCCGCAGTCCGATGCGGGGCAGAGTCAGGATCTCCGGATCTTTGACAGCATTGATGTCCAGGAGGATCCTGCCGTCCGGATAGACCGTGACCTTGTTTACCATCCTCAAGATGGGCTGATTGGACATGGCGCCTACAGACTGTCTGACTCTGAGAGAGACAGCACCGTTGTCAGGTGTTCCGGAATGCTCAGTTTCAGATATTTCCACCTCATAAGCCCTGGTTACAGTGTGGTCAAGGCGTTCCAGTTTCCACTTATCCGCGATCGGCGCGTCATTATCGGTGGGAGCGCGCCACAGGTTGAAATCTATTGGTCTGTCCAGCATTTCCTGGGCACCTTCTTTCAAGGAGGTGAAAAGTCCGGCCAGAGTATCAAACCGGTAGGTAAAGCCTTCGCCCTTGAAGACAAGATCAGTGCCGTCCTCAGTGAGTGTAAGGGGAGCGGGAGATACCTTCCCCGTTCCGGCGAGTAGTCCCGCCGCCTTAAGTGCGCGGGGCTCCGCTGTGGGAATCCTGAGCTCGTCAAAGCCCAGTTCGTGTCCGGCGGGAAGTCCGCAGCACTCTGCTTTGAGAACATAGCTTATTGTGAGAAAACAGCGGCCCTTTTCAGGAATAGTGAAAGCAAGCGGTATCTGAGCAGAGGCATGAGGGGCTATGGAAGGAATATCCAGAGAGCCCTGGGCGATCATGGAGCCGTCGAGGGTCAGGGACCACGCGGCGCTTATACAGCAGGCAGGATCCTTGAAATCCAGATGGTTTTCTATGGTGAGGAGCTGCCGGTCGGGGGAATAGGAAGCGCGCAGAGGTCTGTGGACGTTTTTGTACTCCATAAGGCCGGTGTGAGGTGTCCTGTCCGGATAGACAAGGCCGTCCAAGCAGAAGTTGCCGTCGTGCTGAAGTTCGCCGTGGTCGCCGCCGTACCAATACATCGCCTTTCCATTGTCAGCCAAGCCTTTGTAGATGGCGTGGTCGCACCACTCCCAGACGAAGCCGCCGCAGAGGGCGGGGTATTTCTCGGTAAGATCCAGATACTCTTTGAAATCGCCGGGGCTGTTGCCCATGGAGTGGCAGTATTCCACAAGCAGAAGAGGCTTTTCAGGGTTGTTGTCCAGATAGTCCGTGACTTCATTGAAGCTCGGGTACATGCGGCCGACGATGTCGATGTTCGACATGTCGTATTCGCGGTCGAAAGCAGCGTAGTAGGCGCTCTCGTAGGTGGTCAGCCGCGAGGGGTCTGTCTGTTTGGTCCAGCGAAGCGCTGTCTCGAAGGTGCACCCGTAGCCGCATTCATTGCCCATGGACCAGACAAGGATGCAGGGGCGGTTGCGGTTTCTCAGGACCATAGAGCGGATCCTGTCCAGTGTCGGCTCGATGAAATCGGGATTGTCGGCGATCCTGACATGAGCCCTGCGCATGCGCTCGTTGTAATCGTCCTCGTTGAAGGAGAGGGGACCTGTGCCGTGGCTTTCGTTGTCCGCTTCGTCGATGACATAGAATCCCATTGCGTCGCAGAGCTGGTAGAACCAGGGCGAGTTTGGATAGTGGCTGGCGCGGACAGCGTTGAAGTTGTGGGCCTTGATCATCTGCAGATCCTTCATGGTCTGATCGATGGTTATGACCGCGCCTGTGAGCGGGTCAGATTCGTGGCGGTTGACGCCCCGGAAGGTGATCGGCGCACCGTTCAGAGTCAGAACGAGATCACGAATTTCGACACGGCGGAAGCCGACTTTTTCTGTGATGACTTCGCTGCCGGTATCCATGATCAGGGTGTAGAGGACGGGATCTTCCGCGCTCCACAGAGAGGGCTTGTCCACGTGGATGGAGACAGGCTGATCCGGCCCGGGAGCGAGGGATTCGGCGAACAATGTTTTGCCATCCGGGCTCTGCAGTGTGAGGTGGACCGGGATGGGAGATCCGCTGAATTTAAAGCGGAGCCTCAGTTCAGCATCCGAGAAGTCCTCAGAAAGGTCCGTTTCGACAACATAGTCGACGATGCGCTCTTTGGGACGGGCCAAAATATACACGTCCCGGAAGATCCCCGAGAAGCGGAACTTGTCCTGGTCCTCCAGATAACTTCCGTCGCACCATTTGAGAACAAGCACAGCCAGAAGGTTTTCGCCCTCTTTCAGGAGATCTGTGATGTCGAACTCAGCGGTGTTGTGGGAGACCTGGCTGTAGCCGACGAAGGAACCGTTGAGCCACACGTAGAAGCATGAGTCCACTCCCTCGAAGTTCAGGAAGGAGAGCGGCGCTTTGGGATTGGGGTGCCACTCAAAACGGTGCAGGTAGGCCCCGCAGGGATTGTCCTGAGGGACGTAGGGCGGGTCGAAGGGGAAGGGATAGCGGATGTTGGTGTACTGATTACTGTCGTAACCGCGCATCTGCCAGCAGAAGGGCACCTCCTCCTTGGCCCACCATTTGCCGGCCTCATAGTCCGGCAAATAAAAAAGATCCTGCAGATCATGGATGCTGGGATACCAGGCGAAGTGCCAGGGGCATCCGCTCAACATCTGCAGGCGGTCGGAACTCTCTCTGTGCCAGGGCAGCATATCATTGCGTGCGGAGCATGGGATGTAGTAGGCCCTGTCCGGCATAGTATTCTGGTGGAGGACAGAGAGGTCCTCATAGAGTCTTGGAACGATCAAAATAGAACCCCCTTTCTGTTTCGATTTGTAAAATGGTTACTAATTCCCCTATTAAAAAGCATAGCGAAAAGGAATTCAGAACCATATAAACGAACCGACTCAAAATCTGCACTAACCGATACAGGACCTGCACAGGTATGGAAAAGGGCAGAAAGAGTAATAAAATAAAGACTAGGGGAACACAGTAAGTATGGATATGTTTTGATCAAATACGGGTAATAGAAACATGGGAGAAAATAAGAAAGAAAATGAGGTTCTGGGAAAAGATCTGTATGTGAATTCGGGCTATCTGTTCAATACCAGAGTGCCGTTTAAGGAGAAAAAGCTGCCTCTGCGCATCCTGAGCGCGGGAACTTATCAGCTGTTCACCTGGCCTAAGCTTCCGACCTGGAGACCCAAGGGCAGAGTGGACTGGCAGATCATCTATATCGCGGCCGGGGAAGGACACTTCATTTTGAACGGCCAGGAGGTCGTCGTGCCTGCCGGCAACATGGTACTGTACCAGCCCAAACAGCAGCAGAAGTATTTCTACTACGGGAAGGACCGCACGCAGGTGTGGTTTGTGCATTTCACGGGAAGGCAGGTTAAGAGTATTCTGAAGCACTATGAGATCCCGCTGGACGGGTATATCCTGCACACGGGGATCTCACGGGAGTACGAGGAGTGCTTTCGCAAGATGCGCGACGAGCTGATAAAGTGCTCCTGGGGCTACGAGGAGATGCTGACGTACCTTTTCCGGGAGCTGATGCTGATGATCCACCGGCGGATGACGGAGGCCATGCCGCAGGTCTCGGGATTCATCCAGGAGGAGATCGAGCGCGCGAAGGACTATTTCGAGGAACACTATAACGAGGAGATCAGCATCGAGCAGTATGCGGCGTCCCGCAGTATGTCGACCAGCTGGTTCAATCGGAGCTTTCGCGGCACTGTGGGCACTTCACCTATGAAGTACATCTTGGATATCCGGATCCGCAACGCGCAGACGCTGCTTGAGACGACGGACTATTCCGTCGCCAATATCGCATCGATGATCGGCTATGACAACCCGATGTACTTCAGCAGGATGTTCCGCAAGGTTAAGGGAATGTCGCCGGCAAAATACAGAAAGACTTACAGGGAGAAGTTCCTGGCAGACATACCGAAGGACTAAAAGGAGGGCGCGCCCTCCTTTTTTGCAGGATTTATTCGTATTATAATTATAGAGTGGTATAGTATCCCGGGGGTCGTCCTGCCCCGGAAAGGAGGAAATCATGAAATATCTGCAAAAGCTAGGCAAGGCGATCATGCTGCCGGTGGCCTGCCTGCCTCTTTGCGGCATTCTTATGGGCGTAGGGTATCTGCTGTGTCCGGCTTCCATGCAAGGCGGCGAGATGACGGGAGCAGTGCCGATGATCGGTATGTTCCTTGTAAAGGCGGGCGGAGCGCTGATCGACAATATCGCGGTATTGTTCGCGGTGGGCGTCGGCGTCGGAATGGCGGACGAGAGGGACGGCACGCCGGCAATCGCTGCGCTTGCCTCATGGCTGATGATCACGACGCTTCTGAAGCCGGATAACGTGAAGCTGATACTTGAGATGTTTTCAGCTAATGAATCTGCACTGCTGGCTTTTGTCAAAATAGAGAACCCGTTTATAGGTATTCTTTCGGGTCTCATAGGAGCATGGAGTTTCAACCGCTTCAAAGACACATCGCTTCCTGAGTGGCTGGCGTTTTTCAGCGGGAAAAGAAGCACGATCATCGTGTCCGGACTTGTGTCAGTAGCTGCCTCTGCTGTTTTGATGGTCATTTGGCCGACGCTGTTCGGGGGACTGACCGGGCTGGGACTCTGGATCGTCGGAATGGGAACTGCGGGAGCAGGAATATACGCTTTTTTGAACAGGCTACTGATCCCGGTAGGCCTGCACCACGCGCTGAACAATGTCTTCTGGTTTGACACGATCGGGCTGGGAGATATCACACACTACTGGGCGGGGCATACGTCGGCGGACATCTCCTGGTCGCTGGGAATGTATATGTCGGGATTCTTCCCCTGCATGATGTTCGGAGTTCCGGGCGCGGCTCTTGCGATGGTACACTGCGCGCCCAAAGAAAAGAGAAAAGCTGTGATCGGAATGGTCGCGTCCACTGCGCTGTGCGCTTTTGTATGCGGTATCACCGAGCCTTTTGAATTTTCGTTTATGTTCGCAGCACCGGTATTGTATTTTGTGTACGCGGTTCTGTACGGGATTTTCAGCTATATAACAGTTCTGAGCGGATTCCGGGCAGGGTTTGCGTTCTCGGCGGGAGCGACCGACCTGATGTTCTCGGCCTCTCTTCCCGCGGCTCAGAAGACATGGCTGATCATTCCTCTCGGGGCAGCAGCATTTGTTACTTTCTATCTGGTGTTCCGTTTTATGATCACGGCGTTTGATCTCAAGACGCCCGGGCGGGAGGACGACGCCGGTTCGGGGTCAGGCACCACTGCCGCAGCCGGCACCACTACCGCTGCGGGGTCAGGCACCGCCGCCGATACGGCTGCCGCGGCGCGAGAGCCTGTGATCGTGGAGGGCTGCGATCTGAACGCAATACTGGATGGACTCGGCGGCAGGCAAAACATAGATACTTTGGACAACTGCGTCACCAGACTTCGTGTTGAGGTGAAAGACTCGGAGGCGGTCAAAGATGATGTGCTTAAGGTAGCAGGCGCTAAGGCAGTCGTCAGGACCGGAGCGAACAGTGTTCAGGTGGTGATCGGCCTCAAGGTCCAGAAAGTGGCGGATGAATTGAGAAAGATGATGTAGGATAGGGGCTCTATGAGCATAAAAAATCTCCGGTGTGATTTGCGGACATATGTCTGTAAACCACACCGGAGGTTTTTTTACTCTGATGTTTCTATATTGATATGCTCTCTGAGGAATCCTTCGGGATCCCAGTCTTCAGGGATCTCATGCTCGAAACGAAGATCCAGTGTGACTTCTCCATCAGGAGTCTCGATCCGGTACATGAAGAGAGCGACATCTTCGGTGGATTTGCGCATTTTCCCGGTGCCTGCCATCGACAGGAAATAGACAGTGTTGTCTTCTAATAAGAACTGCGCGCGGCCCGTTTCTACGGCAGGCTCTATATAGTTCCCGCGGTCATTCTCATTTTCAAGGGCATAATCGATCCATTCTTCATAGCCGCCGAGATCCTCAACAGAACTGTAAGCCAGATAGTTAAGATCGAGCTGCATCAGAGGATCGCCGTAACCGCCGTACTCACCGATGCCGAAAGCGGCGAGATTCTTGTAAAAATTTCTGCTGTATTTGAGATCACCGAGATCGGAAACATCGATCTCCGCTGAGCAGTTGTTAGGGCTGTTGTAGACGCGCGATTTGGTGAACAGGTGTCTGCTCGCATCTATGGCCTCGAAATCCTCTGTATGGAAAGTCAGCATTCCGTAGAGATTTGAAAGAGCTTCTTTACCATCCGCGACTTCGTCTCTTTCGCACCGGCACACCGCAATAAAGGCGGATCCCAGCGGCTTCTGCTCAAAGGAATACACATCGAGGATCTCGCGGCCGATACTGTCTTTATAAGTGACCGTCAGGTATGTTACATAGTGGTCAGCAACTGCGGCCATCTCTATTTTGCCAATTTTACAGTCATTGTAATTGTCCTTGGAGTCAGAATCCGGATCAGTAAAACCGCGGATCACCGCTTCGAAGAATTTGCCCTGATCAGCCAGCTGTGGAGGAAGCAGGATATCCGGCATGCCGTAAGGATTGGCGTCTTCGGGATCGGCGTACATGATCGTATAGCCAAGGTCTTGGTAAGAGTCCGTGTTCATGTAACCGAGAGTGATCCATGTAGGATACACGCTGCTGTAGAAGAGCTTCTTTCTCTCATCCGCCGGCTGCTCCGCAGTCCCGAATAAGGCTTCCGGGGCGATCACACACAGTTCATTATATCGGGCAGAATCTCCGGACTGTTCGTAGGAAGCAATATATTTCGGCGTGTAGAAGTCGCTGTAATCGTATCCGTAGTCTGCCAAAATATCGCTTCCCGAATTTCCTTTCCCGCTGTCATCGCCGCCGACAAAGACGGGCGGATCGACCGGAATGTTGTCCGGGCCTGTAGCTGCATTCCTTATGAAGAAGAATGTGCCTGCTGTAATTAAAATCGTAATGACGATTACGAGAGAAAGAATGAGAACAGGGTTTCCTTTACTGCGAACAGCCGGTTTAGCCTGCATTGATTTGCGGACGCTCTCGTAGGTGGAAGTAGCCTTTTTGACACCGGCGGATACTGCGGAACGGGAGCGGCTTGCGCCGCTCTTTCGCCTGAAGCGTGACCGGCTGCCGGAGTTTACGCCTGACTGGGTGCCGGAGCCCGTATTGCCTGCATAGCTGGTGGGGCCTTGCCCGCTCAGGATATCCCAGGCTTCGCTGCGTCTGGAAGTCCTGTTCGAAGCATGGCTCGCGACGGGACGGGAGCTGCGGCTGCCTGTCCGATTGAAGCTGCTGCTTGTGTGACCAGAGCTGCTGCCTGTCTGATCGGAGCCATTGTCCTTTCGTTCGATCTCAGTGCCCGGTTTCTCCGGAAGCGCGCCGGTGAGCTGCTGATCTGAGACGTAAGGCACCATGCCGGCTTTCCACAGGAAACTGCGGGTCTCTTTGGATACCTGTAGAGAAGTTCCGTCGAGGCCCATATTGGGGGCCATGAGTTTGCGCTCCCAGGCCTTGGATTCTTCGTCTCTTAAATAGGACGGATCCTGCCTCGAAACAGATATATCTGTCAGATCCTCATACGGCCATCCGTTCGTATTCATTTTTTCTGAATAGTTCGCGTCTCGATCTTTTTCCATGAGAATCACCCTTGCGGAATACTCGTGCACTCCTGAAAACCGGGAAACTGTATCCGGGAACCGGCCTTGGACCGTTCCCGCTCTCATTGTACCATAGCATCTGCGCGGTAGTTGATATTTGTGCACGAAATGAGATAACATGGAAGGGAAGGTTTTACAGGAGGAATGATCAGGCGCCCTCGCAGAGCATTTTCCTTACATTTTTGTCAGTAGGATCAACGCTGTATGGCCATTCGATCAGCTGAACGCTGTTTGCCGTGCAGAGTTCTTTTTTGACGCGGTCCAGGTCCCGGCGCTGGGTGAGCGCCTCCTCCCCGCCAAAAAAATCCACCGGCAGATAATGCTGGATCCCCTGGTACTCGATCGCTGTCCTGAGTGAGGGAATGTAGAGATCCAGGCTCTGCCTGCCCAGCCAGTCCGGCCGATACTGGTACAGAGTGTCAGGATAGAGACCGCGCACCGCGTGGAACAGGGTCAGTTCATGCTTCCACTTAGGCTTGATGACGCCCTCTGCCGTGAGCTTGGTTCGGATCTTCGTCCGGGCGAGCCGCCAGTTCGCGCGCAGGCCGTCCTTCTCCTCATAGAGAGCAAGATCGGTGTACCACCACTGGAAGAAGGGCATAATGACTTTGGTCAGGCTCAGGAAGAAATCAAGTTCCGACTTGAAATAACCGCATTCCAGAATGTGTTCGATATTGCGCCTTACATGGACTGTCTTGACCGGGTTGTGATGAAAGGGCAGGTTTCCCTGAAACTTCGCCAGCCGGTCGGGCAGATACGGCGAGCGCAGTACGACTCCTTCCTGCCATAGGTGCGTCTGATACCAGGACAGTGAATAATCATAGAGTGAATAGCCGCCGAAAACTTCCTGGGACGTGTTCGTGTAGAGAAGATGGTACATCAGGAGCACGGTATCCATATTCTCCTTGTCAAAGACTGCCAGGTAATGAACCTTCTCCTCGTCAGGGAAAAGGCTGTTGACGGGGCGGAAGACCTCAGCCTGTTTGCAGACTTCTGCTATGACAAAAAACTGAGAGACGAAGCTTTCCGGAAAGAGAAAACAGGCCTTGCGGTCAGTGTCGATGTCGTCGAACTGGCTCAGGAAAGCGTCCACATAGGGATTGGAAGAGAACTCATCATTTTCAATCAGCTTCATCGTCGCATAACGGTAAGAGAGGTCTGACCAGGACAGCTGAACGAGAAAACGCTCATAGTCGTTGGAAATATACTCCTCCCGTAGGTCTTCAAAGTCCTTCTGATAGGACTCATGTTCCTCAAGCAGATCATCGAGAGTGGAGAAGGTGGTCATTTCATGGTATTGAGGATAGCGCTCCCAGAGCATCCTGAGGCGGTCGAAGGAATATGTGATTGTCGGCTTTTCGTGGATCGGCGGGTACATGGCGGCTCCTTTTTAAAAAATCAAATGTATTTTACTATAAGGCCCTGTACATTTGTCTGTACAGAGAATTGAGAATTTAGAAAACAGTAAATTACGACAATAATAAAATTACCAGAAGCAGAGGAGGAGAATAACATGCTTGAAACCGGAATAAAGGCACCTGAATTCACACTGCCGGATCAGAACGGCGAGATGCATTCACTCAAGGACTACAGAGGAAAAAAGGTAATTCTGTATTTTTACCCGAAAGATAACACTGCCGGCTGCACGAAGCAGGCCTGCGGCTTCGCGGAGAGATATCCGCAGATTCAGGAGAAGGGCGCGGTTGTGCTCGGGATCAGCAAGGACAGCGTGAAGTCGCACAAGAATTTTGAGACAAAATACAGCCTTCCGTTTACAATTCTCTCGGATCCCGATCACGCGGTGATCGAGGCCTATGACGTCTGGAAAGAGAAGAAAAATTACGGTAAGGTTTCCATGGGAGTTGTGAGGACGACATATTTGATCGATGAAGAGGGAGTGATCGTCAAGGCGATCGGCAAAGTAAAGGCGGCGGACAATCCGCAGCAGATGCTGGACGCGCTTTCGGAGTAATGGACAAGCTGCGGTTTTGATTAAATTGAGCTAAAAGAGGGATGGAAAACCAGGGGAGGTTATTATGAGCAGACTCAAAGAACTGAGAAAAGTTGTGGATGCGGAACTCAATAAGATGGAGAATCCGGACAAACGTAATGGCGCAGTCAATCATCTGTACGGAGTGTCACTGGCGGCTACAATGATCGCTAAGAAGCGCGGTCTGGATCCGGAACTGGCCGCGATGGCTGCGATGATGCACGACCTGGCGGCTTATAAATCCGGGTCTTATGACGACCATGCCCACAGGGGTGCTGAACTGGCAAGAGGAATTCTGGAGGAACTGGGGCTGACCGGTGCGGAAGAGACAGATCTGATCTGTTCGGCGATCTATCACCACGATGACAAACTGGTCGTGGATGGCCCGATGGACGAAGTGCTCAAGGATGCGGATGTGATCCATCACTGCATGAACGATCTCTCGAAGGCGGTGAAGGACAAGGAGAAGGTAAGATTTGAGGCGCTCTGCAAAGAATTTGGCATGTGAGGCTGCGGAGGAGATCGGCAAAGTATCGACTATTTCGGGGAATTGTTGTATCCTGTTTGAAGATTGATCTTGAAAGGATGGTTTGTTATGGCTTTTATTATTCTCGTTCTGATGGTATTCTTCGCGATGATCGCGCTGCAGCAGCAGATGACCAAAAAGGGGGTCGAAGCCGGAGCGAAGGATTCTGAGATCAAGATGATCCTCTCGTACTATAAGATACTTCGGGAGCACCAGAGCGAGACGAAAGCTAACGCTTTTGTGATCGGCTATGCGCAGAAACGGCACGGCTCGGAACTTCGCGACAGGCTGGATGCGCTGGCTGTGAGGATCCTTGACGATAAGGGTACGCGCAGAGAAGGGGCAGAGAAACTGGAGATGCAGGTCATCCAGATCAAGGACAAGTATTATTATCAGTTCCCTATCGATCTCGGGCTCAAAATGCGGGATGCCGAGATGGCGGCAGTGCTGGAGAGGACCAAGCAGAAAATCGAAGAGAGATACCCTGATGACTTTGTCGGAAAGGCAGTCAACTATATCACCGTAGTGATCGACGGCAAAAAAGCGCTGAACCTGCTCAAATAATAGAAAACCTGATATCAGATCAAGCAATAAAAAAACGAGGCACCGTGTAACGGATGCCTCGTTTTATTTATGCTATGGTAGTTTTGCCATATGGTTATGCCGTGTATATTTTGCCGGATTTACTTCCATAAAAAGTCCATGAAGTCCGGTACTTCCTTCTCCCAGTCGGCCTCGCAGTGCCCGCCGCCGGGCTGGCAGTAGAGGCGGGTGATCGCTCCCTTTCTGTTCAGAAGTTTCTCCACCTTCCGGTTTGAATTGGTAAGGAACTTGCAGTAACCGGAGTCCGGATCGGTTCCGCCTTCCTTTTCTCCCCAGGAGAGGTAAACGCGGGTATCGGGATCGATGTCGCTGTGGTAAATGTCGTCCATGAGAGGCTGCATGACCATGAAGATGGAAGAGGAGACGCAGGCTGCTTTGGAGAAGACGTTATTGTATTTGGTGACAGCGTAGAGTGACATAAGTCCGCCCATGGAGGAGCCGGCGATCGCAGTGGCCTCTCTTGAGGAATAGGTGCGGAACTTTCTGTCGATAAAGGGTTTGAGGCTCTTTGTGACCCAGTCAAGGGTCTCATCGCCTTCGCCGCGGATCTTTTTACCCAGGAGGTTGGCGTCATAGGGACAGTACTCGTCGAGTCTGTGATCGCCCTTGTGGGAGCACTCAAGTCCGACGATGATCATGTCTTTGTCCCAGCCGTCCAGAAATTCGCGAAGACCCCAGGACTTGCCGAAAGTGGCGTCGGAATCATAGAAGAGATTGTGGCCGTCCCAGAAGTAGGTGACGGGATAGCGCTCGTCTGTGCTGTCGTAGTTGTCCGGAAGATAGATATGAAGGCCGCGGGGCTCGGCCGCGGGTGCGTACCAGATCGTATCTTTTATAACCATTTATTGTACTCCTTGTCTTTGTTTTTACGCCCGATACTGTATCAGTTTGTTAAAAACAAATCAATAGTTGTTTTGACAATAATACACTTCCGTTTTCTGCTCATATTAGAAAATTATGCTATACTTACCTTTAGTATCCCGAAAGGAGTCAACTTATGTATAAGGAAGAAATCACACATTACAGCAATTGCCTGAGCAGAGATATGCACATCTGCATATACGGCCACGGCGGCGTGCCGTTTCTTGCGTTTCCGACTCAGGATTCGAAATGCCACAATTATGAAGAGTTCGGCATGATTAATGAACTGAGCGACTATCTGGAAGATGGCAAGATCCAGTATTTCGTGGTGGATACCATCGACAAGGAAAGCTGGTCGGAGGGAGACTGGGACCTGGGACGCAGGGCCTGGAAGCAGGAACTGTATTTCCATTACATCGTTGATGAAGTGATGCCCATCATACTGGAGAGGACCGGCGGAAAGCTGCCAATGACTACAGGCTGCAGTCTTGGCGCGAACCATGCTGTGATCACGATGCTCAGAAGGCCTGATCTGTTCTCAGGATGCCTGGCTCTGTCCGGCGTCTATGACAGCAATGTCTTCTTCAAGGGCTGGATGAACGAGACGCTCTACGACAATTCTCCGGAGTGCTTTTTGCCCAATATGTCTCCTGATCATCCCTATATCGACGAGTACAATCAGAAGCAGATCATCATCTGCGTAGGCCAGGGCGCCTGGGAAGAGGACGGCGTCCGTTCGCTTAGATATCTCGAGAGCGTTTTCCGCGAGAAGGGTATCGGCGCGTGGTGCGATTTCTGGGGCTATGACGTAAACCACGACTGGCCCTGGTGGTTCAAGCAGATGCGCTACTTCATCCCGATCATCCTCGAGAGATGGGGCGTGCAGTAACCGCGGCGATGCAGGCGGAGCGCGTCTTCACGCGGCGCTGAGATATTTTGGCCAAAATATAAATTCTATATAAGGAAGGTGCCACTATGAACTTTATTTTCATTTCGCCCAACTTCCCCCACACTTACTGGAACTTCTGCGACCGGCTCAAAAAGAACGGCGTGAATGTCCTGGGCATCGGCGACGCGCCGTATGACGGTCTGGAGGACGGACTCAAGGGTGCGCTGACGGAATACTACAAGGTCGATTCCCTCGAGAATTACGATCAGGTATTCAGGGCAGTCGCGTTCTTCTCATTTAAGTACGGAAAGATCGACTGGATCGAGTCCCTCAATGAGTACTGGCTGGAGCAGGACGCGCAGCTGCGCACGGACTTCAATGTGACGACCGGCATTCAGAGCGACCGCATCAGCTTTATCAAGGAGAAATCCCTGATGAAGAAGCTCTATCAGGACGCAGGCATCCCTACGGCCCGTCAGAGCAAAGTGACGACCCGCGAGGCCGCGCTCAAGTTTATCGACCAGATCGGGGGCTATCCCGTGATCGTCAAGCCTGACATCGGCGTCGGCGCGAACGACACCTGGAAACTGAATAATGACGAGCAGCTTAACAAATTCTATGACAATCTTCCGGGCGTTCCTTACGTTATGGAGGAGTTCATTGTCGGCGACCTGATCTCCTACGAGGCGATCCTGAATTCTAAGTTCGAGCCTCTGTTTGAGAATATGACCACATGGCCCACTCCGATCATGGAGATCGTAAACGACGACCTGAACCTCAAATACTACACAAATCCGGACGTGCCTGAAAAGCTCCGCGAGATCGGCCGCAGGACTTCTAAGGAGTTTGGCGTCGACCGCCGTTTCGTCCATCTGGAGTTCTTCCGCCTGACCAAAGCCCGCAAGGGTCTTGGAAAGAAGGGCGAATATGCCGGCCTTGAAGTAAACATGCGCCCGCCGGGAGGATATACGCCCGACATGATGAACTTTGCTCACTCTACAGATGTCTACCAGATCTACGCGGATATGGTGGCTTTCGATGAGAGACATCTGCCCGAGTCCGACGACAAGTATTATTGTGTCTACGCGGGAAGAAAAGACGGGCATGATTACGTTCACACCCATGAGGAGATCATGGCAAAATACGGACCGGCGATGGTCATGCAGGAGGAAATGCCGCCTGTAAACTGGCCGCAGATGGGCCGTGTCATGTACACTGTCAAACTTAAAACTCTCAAGGAAGTAAACGAGTTCATCAGTTTCGTACATGACGAGAAGTGATGATCACAAGATAAGGAGCTCTGATCGATATGGATCTCAACAAATTTATGCAGGCATTCGGTCTGCTGTTCGTAGCCATCGGCACTGTGGTCGGTTTAGGATTCGCGGTTTCCGGCGTTGTGGCGGGCATGGGGTCCCTGGTTTTTATGGGAGTATGTTTTCTCGTGCTTTTCTGCGGGATCGGCGGCTTCTTCGCGTGGACCGGTATTAATAATATGAACCGGGAGCGGAAGATCAATGAGAAGGGCTACGCCGTGATGGGCAAGATCTTCGACTATGTGCCGGATAATCAGATGACTTTAAACGGGCAGCCGACGCTCTCCCTGATCGTGCGTTACAAGGAGGACGGGATCATCAAACAGGCTGTTGTCCGGACCGGCCAGGTCGATACTGCAGCTTTCCCCAGAGGAGCGACTGTAACGATCAGTCTTTTTGAAGGGGAAGCCGCGCTGGTACCCGGAAGTGTATCAGATGTCCGGCTTCCGGATGAGGAGAATCTTCTTAACCCGGATATCGATCCGGAGAAGATCCATTCTTCGATCGGAGCTTCATGCCCTTCCTGCGGAGCGATGCTGATGGTCCCCGTCGGAATGTCGGCGATCTGCCCCTATTGCGGCAGGAAAGTAAAGGCAGACGAAAGCGGATCTGTCCGATAAGCCAATTAAACGAAAAAGAGTCGTACAGCATGCCTGCAGTACGACTCTTTTTTGTTTCATTATGGACGCGCGAAGAAGTGCGGTGTCACTCGTTTGAGTTAGCAGCTATATAGTCGCGCGCATGACCGAGAATGTTGCGCAGCTCCCGCAGAACGCCGTTCTTGGCATAGGAGCGCTCTACCAGGTCGGCGGCTTCCTTGAGTTCCTGCCTTGCATTTGCGACAGTGGCGGCAATGCCGGTCTCCTTAAAAGCGGAGAGGTCGTTCAGGTTGTCGCCAAAGTAGACGGTCTCCTCTTTTTTGATCCCGAGATACTCCTGGAGAAGCGCATAGGCCTCGCCCTTGCCGGCTTCACGGGGCGTGATATCCAGCCACCATGCGCCGGAGATGGTCATGGAGAGGTGGGCAAAGCGGGGATCCTTGCGGATCTGCTCTGTGGAAGTCTCGATGGAAGTGGGGTGGTAGATCGCGAACTTCGTGACCTTGTCAAAAGGCAGCTTCGTTACATCATCGACATTCTCGATGTCGTAGTGATAATTGTCGCGCATCAGAAGAAAGAGCTGACTGTCATCGCCCGCGTCCGTGTAGCAGGTACCGGGCGTTTCCATAACGAAACTGGCTCCTTCGATCCGGCGGATCGCCTCGATGATGGGGAGGATGATATCCTGCTCGAGATGCCAGCTGTGGAGAAGTCTCTCTTTGGTGCGGACTACCGTGCCGTTCCCTGAGATAAAGAAAATATCGTCGGCTACCGGCCTGAATAGGTCCAGCATGCTGGCGTACTGTCTGCCGCTGCAGGCGCAGAAACGGATACCGACCTTCTTCAGCTCTTCGATAACTTCAAAATACTCGGGGCTGATCTCGTGAGATCCTTCCTTTACAAGTGTACCGTCGATGTCGCTTGCGATTAATTTGATCATAATCTTTTTCTTTCTCAGATTTCTCACTGCTAAGCCGGTCTTTTCATACAGAACGGCAGGTCAATAACTTCTTTACATAGCGCAATTATACATAAAAATGAACAAAAAAGAAATAATGTAATAAGGTGAGAGGATTTTCGTCTTATTGAGCGTAAATACCAATGAAATATCGAACAGATAACTGAACAACCATTATTCAGGAGGTATACTTATTATGAGTGATAAAAATATAGTGATCGCTGTTTTGGCAGGTTCGATGCTCGCTCTGGCAGCATGCGGCGGTATTAATTCCATAAAGACCGGAGGCACAGAAGAGACTGCAGTTCAGAGCACAGTGGAAATGCCTAATCCCTGGAGCGAGACAGCAGACCTTGACGAAGCGGAGAAAGCGACGGGGGTAGATTTTGACCCGCCTGTAGACAATTCTCTTCCGGAAGGGTATGAGTTTGTGACATACCGCTACACGGATAAACTGCTCGAGGCAGTTTATAAAAAGGGAGACGATGAGATCGTGATCCGCGTGTCCACACAGGTGAGCGGAATAGAACTGAATGGCGACTACAACAAGTACAGCAAGGAGTGGGAAGAGAACTTCAAGGGTCTCACAGTCAATTGCAAGGGCGACGGCACCCTGATCAACTGCGCGAACGCGGATGTTGAGACAACGCATTTTGCGGTTCTCATTAACCCCGGACAGGAAGGCAAAGGCCTGACAGCGGATGAGCTTAAGAGCATTTTCATGGGAATGCAGGCAGGCCCGCTTGAGACGAAATAAAGCGTTATAAATATTCTGAACAGGAATCTCTGCAGCTTTTAGGACAACCGGAAAGGAGGCTGAAAATTATGATCAGAAATCTTGGATATCTCGCGGCAGGTGTCGCGGTGGGGCTTGTGGTCACGGGACTGATCGTGAACAAGGAGATCCGTGATCAGAAGGAGAGAGAAGAAGTAATCGAGGACGGCCTTTTTGCGGAAGTACAGGGAAATACTGTACGACTCTACAAAGTGGAGGACGGCCGCTTCTGCGGATACCACAAGACCCGGGAGTTCGAAAGCCAGGAAAAGGCTGTCGAGTGGGTCATGAAAGAGACGAATGCAAAGCTGCAGTTCATGCAGTGACCGGAACCGGATAAGCGTTACATTGTTATTCCTGCGGGAAGCATTATCAGACGTCACATCAGTGACGTCTTTTTTTATGCAAAATACAGGCAAATAATGAATAAAAATCTGCCAAAACGCATAAAAAATGAAATATCGATAATATTATGGTAAAAATATACGTAAATCGGCAGACTGCACGGGCTGAATCAGTGCAGTTTAGCCAATTAATGTTTGACCAATACAACGTGTGTGAGTATAATGATTCTAATGATTCTAATGTCATTATTCTTTTAAGGAGGGAGTTATGAAAAAGAAACTGATGAGCATCTTTCTCGGAGCAGTGATGGCTGTTACGCTGGCAGCATGCGGCGGCAGCACCGGAGCTACGATCGAGAACACCGAGTCAAAGGAAGAGACGGCAGAGGCTGAGGCTCCTGCAGAGACAGCAGAGGCAGAGGCAGCTGGTGAAGATTTCCACATCGGTATCGTTACCGGTTCCGTTTCCCAGTCCGAGGACGACAGGCGCGGAGCGGAAGCTTTCCAGGCGAAATACGGCGAAGAGAACGTAATCCTTGCGATCTATCCCGACAACTTCACTGAGGAGCAGGAGACCACGATCCAGACTATCGTCAACCTTTCCGATGATCCGGCTATGAAGGCGATCATTGTTAACCAGGCAGTGCCCGGAACAACTGAAGCTTTCCGCCGAATCAAGGAGAAGAGACCTGACATCATCTGCATCGCAGGTGAGTCCCACGAGGATCTTCCCGAGATCGGTTCTGCAGCAGACCTCGTTGTCAACAACGACTTCGTAGCACGTGGATATCTGATGATCCGCACCGCTCACGAGCTCGGCTGCGATACATTCGTACACATTTCCTTCCCTCGTCACATGTCCTATGAGACCATGAGCCGCCGTGTCGCGATCATGAAAGAGGCATGCAACGAGTTCGGTATGAAGTTCGAGATGGAGACTGCTCCCGACCCGACTACCGATGTCGGCGTCCCCGGAGCGCAGGCTTACATCCTTGAGCATGTTCCGGAGTGGATCGAGAAGTACGGCACGAACTCCGCTTACTTCTGCACCAACGACGCTCACACAGAGCCCCTGCTGAAGATGCTCCTTGAGCATGGCGGATACTTCATCGAAGCTGACCTTCCGTCTCCTCTGATGGGCTATCCCGGAGCACTCGGAATCGACCTGACTGCTGAGGCAGGCGACTTCGAGAAGATCCTTGCAAAGGTTGAGGCAGCAGTCGTTGAGAAGGGCGGCGCAGGCAGATTCGGTACATGGGCATATTCCTATGGCTACACCGTTTCCGCAGGTCTTGCTGAGCATGCAAGAAACGTCATCCTTGGAACCAGCGAACTGAATGATATCGATGCCATCTCCGCAGCTTACGGCGTATTCTCACCCGGCGCAGAGTGGAACGGCTCCAATTACACCAACGTAGATACCGGCGTTAAGTCTGACAACGTATTCCTGATCTATCAGGATACCTATATCATGGGCGATCCCGGACACTACATGGAGTCCACCAAGGTCGAAGTTCCCGAGAAGTATTTCACTGTTAAGTGATAGGAATTTCGGGCGGCTTTCATGAACTGGCACTGAAGCGTGTCGGAACTGAATGAATCAGTCAGATGAGGAGGAGCCCTTGTTCCTCCTCATCTTGTTTGTTGTTCAGAGCAGGGTTGGACCGGCCTTGAGCACCAACACATATTTAGAAACTGTCAACATGTAGTTAGGAAGGCATTGGAATGAACAATGAAAAAGCGCCGCTTCTTGAGATGCGGAATATCAAAAAGGACTTTTTTGGCAACCAGGTGCTGACAGACATTAACTTGAAACTGAATGAGGGCGATGTCCTCGGTCTGTGCGGCGAGAATGGCGCAGGAAAGTCAACGCTGATGAAGATCCTCTTCGGTGCTTCGGATATCACTTCGACGGGCGGCTACGGCGGCGATATCCTGATCGACGGACAGAAGGTCTCTTTTGCTTCTCCCTTTGAGGCTATCGCAGCGGGCATCGGTATGGTGCATCAGGAATTCTCCCTGATCCCCGGATTTGACGCTACCGAGAATATCCTGCTTAACCGGGAACCCAAGAAGGGTAATGTCGTCTCAGAAGTGTTCGGGGACAGACTCGATACCTTAGACCGCGGGGAAATGGACGACAGAGCGAGGGCAGCGATCGAAAAGATGGGTGTCTCGATCGATCAGCACATGATGATCAACAGCATGCCTGTCGGTCACAAACAGTTTACTGAGATCGCGAGAGAACTCTCCAAGGAGCAGCTCCGGATCTTGATCCTCGATGAACCCACCGCGGTTCTGACCGAGAAAGAGGCAGAGGCGCTTCTGGACTCGATCCGCGGTATGTCCGCAAGAGGGATCACAGTCATCTTCATCACACACCGCCTGCACGAGATCCTGTCTGTGTGCAATAAAGTCGCTGTAATGCGTGACGGTGTCCTGGTTCAGGAAGTTCCTGCCAGTGAGACAAGCGTAGAGCAGATCACGCACTGGATGGTCGGCCGCGACGTGAAAGGCGGCGGAGCGAGTATCTCCACACGGAATTTTGACGATGCGAAGACCATTCTCAAGATAGAGAAACTCTGGGTGGATATGCCCGGAGAGACAGTGCGCAATGTCAACCTGGAAGTAAAGGAAGGGGAGATCCTCGGTATCGGAGGACTCGCCGGCCAGGGCAAACTGGGAATTCCGAACGGCGTGATGGGACTCTATGAAGCCGGAGGCAAGGTGACTTTCGAAGGTGGTGAGATCCCTTTGAACAATCCCAGAAAGTGCCTTGATTCATCCTTTGCCTTTGTTTCTGAAGACAGAAGAGGTGTCGGACTTCTGCTCGACGAATCTCTGGAGTGGAACGTCGCGTTCCCTGCTATGCAGATCCAGAATAAGTTCCTTAAGAATTATCTGGGCGGGCTGATCAAGTGGAGAGATGAGAAGGCGATCCGTGAGATAACCGAGAAGTATATCGATGAGCTGAAGATCAAGTGCACGAGTTCCAAGCAGAACGCAAGAGAATTGTCAGGCGGCAATCAGCAGAAGATCTGCCTTGCCAAGGCATTCGCGCTGGAGCCAAAGGTGCTCTTTGTATCGGAACCTACCCGCGGAATCGATGTGGGTGCCAAGGCACTGGTTCTTGACGCCCTCAAGAAATTCAACCGCGAGAACGGCGTAACGGTAATCATGATCTCCTCCGAGCTGGAGGAACTTCGCCAGACCTGTGACCGTATTGCTATCGTCTCCGGCGGCAGGATCTCGGGAATCCTTCCCGCATCCTCCTCCGTGGAAGATCTCGGCGCAATGATGCTTAGCAACGTTATTTAAGAAAGGAGGAAGAGATGACAACTCAAAAGGTTAAAGCCGCACTTAAGAATTTCGGCCTTCCGCGTTTGATCATCGCAGGATTCCTGCTCCTCCTGCTGATCATGGCTCCGTTTGTCGGGGCGGATCTGCCGACGCAGATCTCCAATATCATCAACCGTTTCAGCTGGAACGGTATTCTCGTACTTGCAATGGTACCTATGGTCCATTCGGGCTGCGGACTGAATTTCGGCCTTCCGCTGGGTATTATTTCCGGCCTTCTCGGCGCCACGCTCTCCATTGAGTTTGGCTTTACGGGACCGCTTTCATTCCTGGCCGCGATCCTGATCGCGACTCCCTTCGCGCTGATCCTCGGCACGCTGTACGGCTGGCTCCTCAACAAGATCAAGGGCGGAGAGATGATGATCGCGACTTACGTCGGTTTCTCATCGGTATCCTTCATGTGCATGATGTGGCTGATCCTGCCTTACCACAGCCCGAATATGGTCTGGGGTCTGTCCGGCAAGGGACTTCGTACAACGATCTCCCTGGAAGGCTACTATATCGGCGCGCTCGCCAATTTCCTGCAGATCAATATCGGATCGATCTCGATCCCGACCGGAACGCTTCTGTTTTTTGCCCTGCTGGCATTCTGCATTTGGGCGTTCCTGCACACCAAGACCGGTACAGCTATGACGGCTGTCGGTTCAAACCCTGCTTTCGCAAAAGCGGCAGGAATCAATGTAGACAAGATCCGCATGCTGTCGGTCATCATGTCTACATGGCTGGCGGCTATCGGAATTCTGGTCTATGAACAGGGCTTCGGTTTCATCCAGCTGTATATGGCGCCTTTCTACATGGCGCTGCCCGCGGTCTCCGCGATCCTGATCGGCGGAGCTTCGGTCAACAAGGCAACGATCATGAACGTCATTGTCGGTACGATCCTTTTCCAGGGTATCGTCACGATGACACCTACCGTCATGAACAACATGATCCACATGGATATGTCGGAAGTTATCCGAATCATCGCCTCCATGGGCATGATCCTGTTCGCACTGACAAGAAAGACGGAGGGGTCCAAATGAAGAAGAGTAATAATACAAAAAATTCTACGGATATCCGTTTACTTGTCCAGAAGTTTTCCGTGCCGCTTATGTTCATCATCATCTGCGCGATCTGCATCCCGCTCTCGGGTCTGTCCGCAAATATGCTGATCAACGAGATAGTCACACGTATAGGAAGAAACGCGTTCCTGATCCTGAGCCTGCTCATCCCGATCATGGCAGGTATGGGACTGAACTTCGGTATGACACTTGGTGCCATGGCAGCAGAGATCGCGCTGATCTTCGTATCTGACTGGCAGATCGTCGGAATCCCCGGAATGGTTCTTGCGGCGATCGTATCTGTCCCGATTTCTGTACTGCTCGGTATCTTCTGCGGCAAGATCCTCAATGAGGCCAAGGGCCGTGAGATGATCACCAGCTATATCATGAGCTTCTTTGTAAACGGTATTTATCAGCTTGTTGTTCTGTATCTGATGGGCAGCATAATCCCGATCAAGCACGGCGCGATCAAGCTTCCCAGAGGCTACGGCATCCGCAATACGGTATCCCTTCTGAGCATGCGCCAGAAGCTGGACAACCTGCTCGCCATCAATGTGGCAGGAGTCAAGATCCCTGTGCTCACATTCATCATCATCGCCCTTCTGTGCCTGTTCATTGTCTGGTTCAGCAGGACCAAGCTCGGCCAGGATATGCGTGCAGTCGGCCAGGATATGGGTGTCGCACGAGATGCAGGTATCAACGTTGAGCGCACGAGGATCATCTCCATCGTTATGTCAACGGTCCTTGCAGGCTTCGGTATGATCATCTACCTGCAGAACATGGGCAATATCGCAACATACAGCGCGCACAGCCAGATCGGTATGTTCTGTATCGCAGCTCTTCTGGTTGGCGGCGCATCCGTTGACCGCGCTTCGATCGGAAACGTTTTCCTCGGTGTCATCCTTTTCCACACGATGTTCATCGTGGCACCTAAGGCAGGCGCGGCGATCACAGGTGACTCCATGATCGGCGAATATTTCCGCGTATTCGTATCCTACGCAGTTATCACAATTGCCCTTGTTATGTATGAGACTAACAAGCGCAGGGCTAAGAGCGCTGCAGGACAGCAGCTTCAGGCCGCACAGGATGCAGAAGAAGCAGCCGGAAAGGAGAAAGCATGAAAAACAAGAGACAGCTTTTATTCCGGATCGCAGCGATCGTGATCATTTTGGCCGTAGCAGCAGTGATGTTTGTGATCGGACGCGGACACACGATCTATTTTGACAACAAAGAGACTTCTTACAACGGACAGACAGTGGAGGCCTTTTACAAGGTCACAGTCACTACTGGAGAAGAGAAGCCTTCCAAGCTCTCCAAGGGAGACAGGGGTATGACCTCGATCATGGGACAGACCCTCTCCATGACGCTGGAGATCACGGACGCGGAGGGCGAACAGCCTCACGCGCACAAGGTCAGCATGAAAGTTCCTTACGGAATGGACGGTATCACTATTAACATTCCGGCTCTGATGGCAGGACTTCCTCAGGACGCGTATCTGAGCGAGTTCGTCATCGAAGTTCCCGATACGGGCGCGACAGATGAAGAGATCGTGACAGACGAGTTCGACATGGGCGCGGATATGTAATGAAAATCAAAAATCGGCTTCGCACTGAGTGCGGAGCCGATTTTTTGCATTTTATCAGATTACAGGAGACTGCAGTTACATCTGTTCCAGGATAAAACTTTTCACACCTTCGAGGGAACTCTCTTTCCAGGCACCTTCTTCGGCCTTCTCGGCGATCGGGCATATAATGTGAAAGTCCAGACCTTCTCCGATCACGCGGCCGCTGCGTTTGGGATTCATAAGATTCTCTTCCCAGTCTTTATCAGTAGCGTTTTTGTATTTATCCGGATAAAGGAAGACCTGCTGGCGCTTGGTGGCGGCGATGAACATTTTGCAGGCCAGAGGAATGAGTTTGTTGTACTCGTCCTCCTGAATGTCCACGAAGATCTTCGGAAGATCCGCACTCACGATATGCTCATTGGTGCGATCGATCTTAAGACCATGAGCTGTGAAGGAATAACTGTCTTTCGTAAAGTGCAGCTGCAGGACAATGCCCTTATCGGTGTTGAACTGCGCGCGCTGGTAAGGCGTATCAAAAATGAAATTGCCCAGAGAGTAGAAGATCGCCTTATCCCCGACGAGCTCATAGTTCATAGGAACATGCGGGTGGTGGGAGACGACGATGTCGGCGCCCATATCAAGGTACGCAAGGTAGCGGTCCCTGGTGTAAGGGGAGGGAATCGCCGTGAATTCTTCTCCGCCGTGGGCGACAACGACGCACCAGCGGCACTTTTTCCTGATCTCTGTAATGACTTCCCGGATCGAATCCATGTCGCTCCAGCTTAGGCAGCCGGCTTTGTCGGGGCCTGCAGGTTTACAGCCTCGCTGATAGCCGACGCCGAAAAGGCCGATGCCTCCCGCCTCGTCGAGGATGACCGGCCGTTTCGCCCTTTCGAGGTCCATCTCTGCGCCGATCGTCCTGACGCCGCGCTTTTTGGCTTCTTCCAAGGTCATCTCAAGTCCGTCCGGTCCCACATCCATGATGTGATTATTGGCGAGGTTCCAGATATCGGCGTGGATCTTCTCAAGCACGACAGCGGCTCTCGGGTCGATCGTGTGCATCAGCCTCATTTCGGCGGCTTTGACTCTGACAGCATCTTCGCCGGCCAGCGGGCCTTCCACGTTCGCGATGACGTGATCGGAAGATGTCAAAACATCGAGCAGCGCGGGATCGATGAGGTTTTCGTCCTCCCACTTATTCTGCATATAGTGGTCAAAACCGATATCGCCGGTGAAGGCGAGGGTAGTGGCTTCTTTCATGGCGGTCCTTTCCGCAGGTCAGTTTTTGACCAGCTGCTGGAACACGTCGCCGCGCTCCTCAAAGTTTTTGAAGTAGCCGTAGGATGCGGCTGCAGGCGACAGGATGCAGGCTTTGCCGGAAGGCGTGATCTCTTTGGCCAGAGCGACAGCGCCCTGCAGATCCTCAGTGTAGCGGCAATAGGGAAGTGTGCCGACTTCCTTGTAGATCCGCTCGCCGGACTTATACATGAGAATGTAATTGTACTCGCCGTGTTCCCGGATATAATCGATCAGGATGTCGTAATCTATATTTCTGTCCATTCCTCCGAGCAGGATCGTGCCGGCATTGGGGATGCTGCGGATCGCTGCGATGGCTGCCTCCGGGATCGTGGAGATGGAATCATCGTAATAATCGACGCCGTCATAGTTTCCGGCAAATTGCATACGATGCCTGAGGCCGGTGAATTCGCCGAGAGCTTCACGCACCTTATCGGGATCGCAGCCAAAAAGCTGAGTGCTGATGGCATAGACAAAGCGCGCGTTGAACTGGTTGTGTTCGCCCTTGAGCTTCATGTCAAAGTGCATCGGATCGTCGTAGGAGATCACGGTTTTGGCTGCTTTGGTATCCAGCGGGGGCACATTGTTTCCGACGAAAAGATAGTCGCCGGGCTTTTGGTTCAGGGTAATATTGGCCTTGGCCCGGAAATACTTGTCCATTGTCTGATAGTAGTCCAGATGCTCTTCATAGAGATTGAGAAAGACCGCGATGTGGGGCGAAATTCCCGCATGGGCAAGCTGATGGCAGGACATCTCGAAGACAATGATGGTGTCATCTGTGATGGAGCCGTAATAGTCCAGCGCAGGCAAACCGATGTTGCCCACAAGAAGCGCAGGCCGGTCAGTGCATTTGGACAGAACTGTGTAGAGCAGAGAAGAGGTCGTGCTCTTGCCCTTGGTGCCGGTGATCCCTATAACCTGTCCGGAAAACTCGCTCAAAAACAGGTCGGTCATGGAAGTAAACTTGTCGCTGAGGTCCCAGGCCACAATGCCGGGGCTCTTGATGATGTAATCGTAGGCGTCCTCGTCGATCTCATCGCGTTTTCCCTGGAAAACCTTAAGCTCTGCGACGTCGCAGTATTTGTTAATGAATTTCTCGGTGGACTTGCCCTCGAGGCCGTAGCCCCAGAGAAGGATTCGTTTGCCTTTTAAGATTTCTGTGATTTTCATATGAGGGATAGCCTCCTGGTTGTGGTTTGTTCAGGATCAGAACTGATCGGTGTAATAATTCCAATAGAAAATTATACCATGGATAGCATAGAAGTGCCAATTGAGTGGAGACGGACGATATTTTGACCGACATCGGCCGTCGGTATGATATTATTACTGTATTGAAGTATTACCGATAATCAGTCAGAAAAAGTATTAAGGGTTAACATGGAAGATTTGATCGCTTTGGTTGATATAAATGACCGGATAACAGGATATGAAACAAAAGGGGAAGTCCACCGCAGAGGACTTTTACACAGGGCTTTCTCCGTATTTATCGTGCGGAACGGCAAGATGCTGATCCAGAGGAGAAATCCCGATAAGTATCATTCCGGAGGCCTCTGGAGCAATACCTGCTGTTCTCACCAGAGAAAAGGGGAAGAACTGCAGGAGTCGGTGCATCGCCGGATGATCGAAGAGATGGGGATCGACTGCGAACTCACGGAACTGTTCAGCTTTGTCTACCGGACCCAGTTCCGCACGGACCTGACCGAGTACGAGTACGACCATGTCTTTGCGGGATCCTATGAAGGCGAAGTGAGCGTAAACCCGGAGGAGGCTTCGGAGATCAAATGGATTCCGCTTGAGGAGCTGGAGGAAGCTCTGGTGAAAACGCCCGAGAAGTTCTCGAGCTGGTTTATCATCAGCGCGCCGGAGGTAATGAAGAAACTGCGCGGCAAAGAGGCAGCAAGGAACAGCACGCTGGAATACTACAACCGAAACGCGGGCAGTTTTACATCGACCACAGTCGATGTGGAGTTCACGGATATTCAGGACTGGTTTCTGAAGTTTCTGGAGCCCGGTGCGCTGATCCTGGACTTCGGCTGCGGATCGGGCAGGGACAGCAGGTATTTTTTGTCAAAGGGATTCAGGGTTGAAGCCTGCGACGGTTCGGAAGAGATGGTGCGCGCCGCTTCAAAGACAGCTGGGATCCCGGTGCGGAAAATGCTCTTTGAGGAGCTCGACGAGGAGGAGAGGTATGACGGGATCTTCGCCTGCGCCTCGATCCTGCATGTGCCGTTTGAAGAGCTGCCCGATATTCTGGCAAAGATGGAACGGGCTCTGAAAAAGGACGGCGCTGTATATGTCTCCTTTAAGTACGGGACCTTTGAGGGAGAGCGGAACGGACGCTTTTTCACGGATATGACAATGGAGCGGCTGCAGGAGCGCCTTGAGGCGGCTGCCGGAAAATACGGCGGCAAAGGGCTGCATATTGTCGGGAGCCGGGTGACAGGGGATGTCAGGCCCGGAAGAGAAAGTGAGAAATGGCTCAACGCGATCCTGCAAAAAAACGGTTCATAAAAAACGGGTCCCAAGGCAAAAGCCCCGGAACCCTGACGGACAGCGCTGCAGCCGCTCCGGTCTTGCGCAGAGACGGTAACGTACAGGTTGGGTGCTTTTCTGACTCATTGCAGGAAATGCCTCACTAAAAAATAATATGGTTATGAGATCTGTTCTCATCATATCATAAAAAGAAATATAAAACTTAAGGAGAGATGAATCATGAATCCAAATATCACGAAGCGCAACGAACTTCTGGCGCAGAAGGTAATCAAAGGACTCGAGTCCCGCGGCATGACAGGTTACTATGCGGCGGATAAAGAAGCGGCTTTAAAGCAGGCTCTCGCATTGATCCCTGAGGGGAGTACAGTGACGATGGGCGGAGGCATGAGCGTACACGAGATCGGCCTTGTTAAAGCTCTGGTTGAGGGAAACTATAACTTTATCGACAGAGACGCTGTAGAGGACAAGCGGGCGGCAATGCTGGCTGCCTATGATGCCGATTTCTATCTGATGAGCGCAAATGCGATGACTGAGGACGGAATCCTTGTCAATATCGACGGCAACTCCAACAGAGTTTCTGCACTGGCGCAGGGACCTCGCAAGGTGATCGTGATCGCGGGCATGAACAAGGTATGTGATGATGTGGACGGCGCGATGAAGAGGGCGAGAAATGTAGCTGCTCCGATCAACGCGCAGAGATTCGGGCTCAATACGCCCTGCGCGAAGACAGGTTCCTGCATGAACTGCAAGTCTCCTGACACGATCTGCTGTCAGTTCCTGATAACGCGCTTTTCCAGACACCCCGGGAGGATCCATGTGATCCTTGTGAACGACAACCTGGGATTCTGAGCCGGCATTAACAAACACAGAGATATCCAGTATAATCATTAACAGAAAGTAGCTTTTCACTGTTTTACGACCGATCCGGATATCGGAGAGAGGAGCGGCAAATGGGATTATTTGATAAGAAATATTGCGACTTCTGCGGAGGCAAGATCGGACTTTTGGGCAACAGGAAACTGGAAGACGGCAATATGTGCAAGGAGTGCGCGTCCAAACTCTCACCCTGGTTCAGCGAGAGACGCCACAGCACAAAGGCGGAGATCGCGCAGCAGCTCGCCTATAGGGAGGAGAATAAGGACGCGGTCAGGAACTTTACGACTACAAAGTCCATCGGCAATTATATGAAGCTGCTGCTGGATGAGAATCACCGGAAGTTTATCGTGACCAGCGCGAGTAATCTGGAAAAAGCCAACCCGGATGTTATGGATTTTTCCCAGGCCAGAGGCTGCTCTCTGGAGATCAAGGAGAGCCGCACAGAACTTAAGACCAAGGACAAGGAAGGACATTTTATCAGCTATAATCCGCCTCGCTATGAGTATTCCTACAATTTCTTCGCAAAGATCGATGTGAACAGTCCGTATTTTGACGATATCAATTATTCCATCAGCAACGGCTATATCAAGGTCGGCGAGCGGCCGATGACCGGTGTACAGAGCAATTGGCGGGTGACTTCGAGCTTTGTCGGAATTAATAATGAGAATAAGTATTACGAGAACCTGAATCTCGGAAATGAGATCAAGGAAGCGGTCGACTTCATGATGAGAACCGCGAGGGGTGAGGCCGGAGCTGGAACAGCTCCCGCTCAGCCGGCTGCGGAGCAGCCGCAGAGAGCCCCTGTCACATGTCCTTACTGCGGTGCCACGACAACGCCGGACGCAAACGGCTTTTGTGAGTACTGCGGAAGCAAACTTGTCTGAATCCGGGAGGGCAGCCGGTAAGGAGCCTGGGAGGAACTGTAATGCCTAGGAATATTCGCATCTGCGATATAGGAACAAAGATACTTGAGTTTTTTCTGGTCACCAGCACTGCGCTGGTGATCAGTGTTATATGGTTCGGACCGATCACCCGCAAATGGGACTTCCTCGCCAACCCCGCCGCATGGCTTGCGGCAGGCACAGCGGTCTTTCTGATCGAGTCCGCGCTATTTTGGGTCGGGATCATACTGGTCTACACGTCTTCTTTGCAGCTGGGCTTTAAAAAGAGGGTCATCGGCGCGATCTGCGGTTGGATCCCTTTCATAAATCTGTTCATGCTGGTCGGGATCATCAGGACCTGCAGGGAAGAAGTGTCGTTGGAGAGGAGCCTCGCTCTGCGGGATAAGGAAAGAGCGGGAAAGCAGATCTGCAAGACAAAGTACCCGCTGCTTCTTGTGCACGGCGTGTTCTTCCGCGATTTCGACCACTTCAACTACTGGGGGCGTATCCCCGCGGAACTGGAGAAAAACGGCGCGACGATCTACTACGGTGAGCACAACAGTGCGGCGGCAGTAAACGACAGCGCGCTGGAACTGGAAAAGAGGATAAAAGAGATTGTCCAACAGACGGGATGCGGCAAGGTAAACATCATCGCCCACTCCAAAGGGGGACTCGACTCCCGCACAGCGATCGCGACGACCTCTGCAAGGCAGTACGTTGCTTCCCTGACGACTATCAACACACCCCACAGGGGATGCGAATTCGCGGACTATCTGCTTGGCGAGATTCCCCAAAAGCAGCAGGAAATGATCGCGAAGCAGTACAATACAGTCGCCGCTAAACTGGGCGACAAAAATCCGGATTTCCTTGCGGCGGTTTACGACCTCACTTCGGAAAAATGCCGCGAGCGCAACGAAATCATTCACGATGATCCTGATATTTATTATCAGTCTGTCGGATCGGTCATGAATGAGGCGTCGTCGGGGCAGTTTCCTCTCAACTTTACCTATCGTCTGGTCAAGTATTTTGACGGTGAAAATGACGGCCTGGTCGGTATAGATTCCTTTAACTGGGGATCCTCTCTGCAGATGGTCCGCCTGGAGAAAAAGGGCCGCGGGATCTCCCACGGAGATATGATCGACCTCAACAGAGAGAACCTGAAGGGACTGGATATTCGGGAATTCTACGTGCAGCTGGTGAGCGACCTGCGTGAGCGGGGGTTCTGATGCTGCGGACCTAAGGAGTACAATATGACGGATTATGCATTAATAAAGGCACAGGCGGAGGCTATCATCGAGACAGAGCCGCACTATGTGGCTGCGCTGTCCAATATCTCAGCGCTGATCTATGAATCTCTTGACCGTCTCAACTGGGCGGGGTTTTATCTTATGGACAGGGGCAGCCTTCTGGTGGGTCCCTTTCAGGGAAAGACCGCCTGCATACGGATTGAGATTGGAAAGGGCGTATGCGGCACAGCGGTGAAGGAAGAGAAGATCCAGCGGGTGGCAGACGTGCATGCTTTCCCGGGTCACATCGCCTGTGATTCGGCTTCCAATTCTGAGATCGTGCTGCCTGTCCGCAGCAGCGGCAGGATAGTCGGAGTGCTGGACATTGACAGCCCTGAGCTGAGCCGGTTCAGCGAAGAAGATGAGAAGGGGCTTGCGGACCTTGTGAATTGCATTGGAGACAAGGTGGATTTTGACGGACTGCGCGGATGAGGAATGACAGTATAGAGAATGTGAATACGAATCGGGAAGCTGTAAATCCGATCACTGAGGGAGTGATCTGGAAGCGGCTTCTTCTGTATTTTGTCCCTCTTTTGGGCGCGTCATTTCTGCAGCTCCTCTACAACACGGCAGATACGATCATCGTGGGCCGTTTCGTCGGCAAAACAGCGCTGACCGCAGTCGGCGGCTCCGCGGGACAGATCTATGCGATGGTGACGGAGTTTATGATCGGCGTGTCGGGAGGCGCGGGAGTGATCCTGTCCCAGGCATACGGCGCCAAAAACGAAAAACTTCTGGACGACGGCCTGCACAATGCGGTCGCTTTGGCGCTTGTGCTGGGAACTGTCTTTATGACGGTCGGACTGATCGTGTCCGGACCTGTTCTCAGGATTGCGGGAGTACCGCCGGAGACCATGAAAGAGTCGGTATTGTACCTGCGGATCGTGCTGTGCGGACTCGTTTCGAACGCGCTCTACAACATGGGCGCGAGCGCGCTGCGGGCCGTGGGTGACTCCAAAAGACCCTTCCGTTTTTTATTGTTCTGCAGTGTGCTGAACATCGCGCTGGATCTTATATTTGTGGCAGGACTTGGGCTTGGGATCGGAGGAGCTGCGCTGGCTACGATCCTGAGCCAGACGCTCAGCGCCCTGCTTGTCCTGTGCACTCTGATCCGGGGGACCGGCCGGGAACTTATGCCGTGCCTGGATCCGCGCAGACTCCGCCTGCAGAGGAATATGGTCCTGAAGATGCTGCGCCTCGGATTACCTTTGGGATTCGAGACACTGATGTACACTTTTTCCTGTGTTGTGCTGACTTCCGCTGTCAATACCTTCGGTACGGACACAGTGGCCGCCTATGCGGGATTTGTCCGAATAGAGTCCTTCTACTGGATGCTTGAAGTGGCTTTGGCGGTGTCCATCACAACTTTTGTGGGGCAGAACTTCGGGGCCGGCAGGATGGACAGGGTGCACAGAGTTGCCCGGGAAGGTGCTGCGCTGATGTATCTGTTTATGGGGACGACAATTGTGATCATGTACACCGGCTGTCCGGTATGGCTGGGACTCTTCACCACAGACGCCGGCGTTATTTCGATCGGCGTCGACATGATGTGGTACCTCCTGCACTTCTATATTTTGTATGTGCCCAGCGGTGTGTTCTTCGCTGCGCTCCGGGGGATGGGAGAGTCTCTGCGCCCTACACTGATCACCTTCTTCGGTGTATGCGTCCTGAGGATCCTGTGGGTGGCATTCGTATTCCCGCGCGCTTCTTCCATGCGGGTCCTGCTGTTTTGCTTCCCTGTCTCCTGGACCGTCACGTCGGTCACATATGCCTTTTACTATTCCTGGTTTATGAGAAAGAGGGCAAAACAGAGAAGGCAGAAGGCATAAAACAATTTTTTGATAATTTGCACAACAATAATCGAAATAATCCTCGGACATTCATAAATCCGTTTATTTTAAAGGGCATATATCTTGTAATTGGCAATTGAGATGATATAATTTATTTTTGTATACAGTTATCCATTGTAGATCATTTATGGAGATGCTGTTTACTTTTAAGCTTAAAACGCTTTAGGAAATTACAACTGTGAAAGGGGAAAACCATGACTCGGTACATTGTTAAAAGAGTCCTTCTGGCGATCGTTAGTGTATTTATAATCTGCGCGATCACATTCTTTGCCATGAATGCGATTCCCGGAGGACCCTTCAACTCAGAAAAGGCACTTTCAGAAGCAACAAAGCAGGTTCTGGAGCAGCGCTACAACCTGGACAAGCCTGTCCCGGTGCAGTTTGCCCTGTATCTGAAGAATCTCATGCATGGAGATTTCGGCGTATCGCTTAAGACCGGCCGCGATATTAAGGATACACTTTTTTCCTGTTTCAAGGTGTCCGGGCGTCTGGGCCTTACCGCAGCTGTACTGGCAGTTATCGCCGGCATTATACTGGGTTCAATGGCGGCCCTGTTCAGGAACGGGCCGATCGACCGTATCATCGTCTTCTTCACAACGCTGTTTACGGCAATGCCTTCCTTCGTGTTCGCGACATTCCTGATGCTGGTATTCTGCATCAAGCTGCAATTGCTTCCGGTATGGGATGCGTCGAGTAAGTCTCTGATCCTGCCGGTCATAGCGCTGGCGGCATATCCGACGGCTTATGTCACGCGTCTTACCAAGACGTCCATGCTCGACTCACTTGGTCAGGACTATATCCGCACCGCGCGGGCCAAGGGCGTTCCGATGGTCAAGGTCATCTTTAAGCACGCGCTCAGGAACGCGCTGATCCCCGTCATCACATATGTGGGACCTATGCTCGCCTATATTTTGACAGGTTCCCTGGTCGTCGAGAATATCTTTACGATCGGCGGTCTCGGACAGCAGTTCGTAAAATCCATCAATAACCGTGACTATCCCATGATCATGGCAACCACCATCTTCCTGGCAGTCGTAATGGTCATCTGCAACCTGCTCAGCGATATCGCTTACAAGGTTGTCGATCCCAGGATCACTTTGGACTAAGGAGGGCAGGTAAGTATGGAAGCAAAGAAAAATCCTTTAAGCATGCAGATCGATCCCGCCCTGTTTGAAGCCGCTACAGAAGACGAAAAGCGGCAGGCGGACGTCATGAGCGAATCTACCACCTTTTTTAAGGATGGTATGAGAAAACTCATGAAGAACCCGCTGGCAGTGGGATCTATTATTGTCCTTGTGCTCATCATCATCACGATCACTCTCGCTCCTTTGGTCGTACCTTATTCTTATTCGGAGATCATCAAGGTTAACGGCAGACGTGACAGATCCAACAAGAACCTCGCTGCGTTCGAGTACTCGGAAATGGAACAGAATTACATTGAGGAAGGCGGAAAGGTATTCCCGCATATCCTGGGAACGGATTCCCTGGGACGTGACTACTTTATCCGTGTGGTCTACGGCGCGAGGATCTCCCTGACCGTCGGTCTCTTTGCCAGTATCCTGGTCCTGATCATCGGCGTCATATACGGGTCAATAGCAGGGTATACAGGAGGGCGAACGGATCTGATCATGATGCGTATCGTCGATATCATATATTCGCTGC
>CAMOIJ010000013.1 GCA_946615865.1 uncultured Lachnospiraceae bacterium
ATCTGGGCGAGAAGGTCACAGAGGCAGTCATCACTGTTCCCGCATACTTCAACGATGCGCAGAGACAGGCAACCAAGGACGCAGGCAAGATCGCCGGCCTTGAAGTAAAGAGAATCATCAACGAGCCCACAGCTGCAGCACTGGCTTACGGCCTGGACAACGAGAAAGAGCAGAAGATCATGGTCTATGACCTGGGCGGCGGTACATTCGATGTTTCCATCATCGAGATCGGCGACGGCGTCATCGAAGTTCTGTCCACCAACGGCGATACACGCCTGGGCGGCGATGACTTTGACCAGAGGATCATCGACTGGATCATCCGTGAGTTCAAGGCAGAAGAGGGCATCGACCTCTCCGGCGACAAGATGGCTCTTCAGAGAATGAAGGAAGCTGCAGAGAAGGCAAAGAAGGAGCTGTCCAGCGCGACAACCACCAACATCAACCTTCCTTTCATCACAGCTACGGCGGAAGGCCCCAAGCACTTCGACAAGAACCTCACAAGAGCTAAATTCGAAGAGCTGATCAGCGACCTGGTAGAGAAGACCGCTATTCCGGTTCAGAACGCCATGAGAGACGCAGGCCTGAACAACTCCGATCTGGGCAAAGTACTGCTGGTCGGCGGTTCCACAAGAATCCCTTGCGTACAGGAAAAGGTACAGGCACTTACAGGCCACGAGCCCAGCAAGACCCTGAACCCCGATGAGTGCGTCGCGATCGGCGCTGCTATCCAGGGCGGCAAGCTTGCAGGCGATGCAGGCGCAGGCGACATCCTTCTGCTTGATGTCACACCTCTGACACTTTCCATCGAGACCATGGGCGGCATCGCTACCCCTCTGATCGAGAGAAATACAACTATCCCTACCAAGAAGAGCCAGGTGTTCTCCACAGCAGCTGACAACCAGACCGCTGTTGACATCAACGTCCTTCAGGGTGAGAGAAAGTTCGCAAGAGACAACAAGTCCCTCGGCCAGTTCAGACTGGACGGAATCCCGCCCGCAATGCGCGGCGTACCGCAGATCGAGGTTACTTTCGATATCGACGCAAACGGTATCGTAAATGTATCCGCTAAGGACCTCGGAACAGGCAAAGAGCAGCACATCACCATCACTGCCGGCTCCAACATGTCCGACGAGGATATCGAGAAGGCGATCAAGGAAGCTGCTCAGTTCGAGGCAGAGGACAGAAAGCGCAAGGAAGGCGTAGACGCGAGAAACGAAGCTGACTCCATCGTATTCCAGACCGAGAAGGCCCTGAAGGAAGTCGGCGACAAGATCGACGCATCCGCAAAGGCAACTGTTGAATCCGAGATCGCGGACCTCAAGGCAATCCTTGAGAGAACCAAGGATCAGACTGACATCAGCGACGCTGACATCGACGCCCTTAAGTCCGGCAAGGAGAAACTGATGAACGACTCCCAGCAGCTGTTCACTCAGATGTACCAGAATATGCAGAACAACCAGGGCGCAGGCCCCGACATGGGCGGCCAGAACGCCGGCGGAAGCACAAGCGGTGACGATGACGTAGTTGACGGCGATTACCGCGAGGTGTGAGATTAGTATTGAAATTAACAGGAAAATGATATAGTTTAATGAGTGCCCAGGTCGCGCTTAACACGCGGCTTGGGCAACTCCCTTGTAAATAGAGAAAAATACACGAGAGAACGAAAGTATTATATTATGGCTGAACAGAAACGTGATTACTATGAAGTGCTTGGAGTAGCCAAGGACGCGTCCGAGGAGGATATCAAGAAGGCATACAGGAAACTTGCCAAAAAATACCATCCGGACATGAATCCCGGCGACAAGAATGCGGAAGCTAAATTCAAAGAGGCCTCTGAAGCCTATGCGATCCTGAGCGACGCGGAGAAGCGCCAGAAATACGATCAGTTTGGCTTCGCGGCATTTGACGGATCCGGCGGCTTTGGCGGCTTTGATTTCAATTCGGCCGATTTCGGCGATATTTTCGGCGATCTGTTCGGCGATTTCTTCGGCGGCGGAAGACGCGGACCGGCCAACGGCCCTATGAAGGGGGCAAATGTCCGCACCAGTGTGAGGATCACATTCCTCGAAGCTGTGACCGGCATTGAGAAAGAGATCACCCTTAACCTTAAGGATCCCTGCCCGACCTGCTCGGGAACGGGCGCAAAGCCCGGGACAACCCCGCAGATGTGCCCCAAGTGCGGCGGCAAAGGTCAGGTGGTATTCACGCAGCAGTCCTTCTTCGGCACTGTTCGGAACGTGCAGACATGCCCGGACTGCGGAGGAAGCGGAAAGATCATCAAGGACAAGTGCACTAACTGCGGCGGAACAGGTTATGTAAGCAGTAAGAAGACCATCAAGGTATCCATTCCGGCCGGAATCGACAACGGACAGAGCGTCCGCATCCGCGACAAGGGTGAGCCCGGAGTGAACGGAGGCCCCAGAGGTGATCTTCTTGTGGAAGTGATCGTTGAGCCGCATCCTGAGTTCATGCGTCAGGACTACAATGTTTTCTCCACAGTGAACATTTCCTACGCGATCGCGGCTCTGGGCGGAAGCATAGTCATCAACACCGTGGACGGCAAGGTGATCTACGATGTCAAGCCCGGCACGCAGAGCGATACGAGAATAAGGCTTAAGAATAAGGGCTTTCCCACGATCCGCAACCAGCAGATCCGAGGCGATCACTATGTGACCCTGGTGGTGGAGACTCCTACCAAACTCAGCAAGGAAGCAAAGGACCTGCTCAGACAGTTCGACGCCCTGACAGGGGATTCCCTCAAACAGGCGGAGCGCGAAACCGCGGAGAAAGACACTCCTCCCAAGAAGGAATCGAATAAAAAGAAGAAATTCTGGAAGAACTGAGCAGTTCAGAACCTGATCCGGAGAACAGACGGGTCAGAGGAGACTAAATACAGTCAGCCGGCAGCGTTATTATGCGCTGCCGGCTTTGGTGCGTTATTACTTAGATAAAAAACAGAGGGACAGCATATGAAATGGATGGCATTCAGAGTCCGCACAAAAGCAGATGCGGAGGACATAATCATCAGCTCCATGCAGGACATCGGCCTGTACGGCGCGCAGATCGAGGACCATGTGCCGCTTACGGCCGCCGAGAAGGAGCAGATGTTCGTTGACATACTGCCGGACGCCGGGGAGGATGACGGGTCGGCGGTGCTCAGTTTCTTCCTGGAGGAGACAGAAGATGGCCGCGTCCTTGTGGACGATGAGCCGAAGACGCCCGAAGAGGTGAAGGCTTCCATCCTGGAAGAACTGGCTGAGCTAAGAACTTATTCGGATATCGGAGACGGCACAGTTACCATTGAGGAGACCGAGGACGTAGACTGGATCAACAACTGGAAGCAGTATTTCCACCAGTTCTGGATCGACGATATTCTGGCGATCCCGTCCTGGGAGAAGCCGGAGATCACTGATAAGAAGCCGGCGCTGGTCTTCCATATCGATCCCGGAACAGCTTTCGGAACAGGTATGCACGAGACCACGCAGCTCTGCATCCGCCAGATCCGCAAGTACCTGACTCCGGAGACAGTCATGCTGGATGTGGGAACGGGAAGTGGAATTCTCGCTATTTTGGCCCTGATGTTCGGCATAAAGAGCGCCGTCGGAACAGATCTGGATCCCTGCGCGCCCCCCGCGATCGAGGATAACCTGCGCACCAACGGCGTTGATCCCGCGAAGTTCCATGTGATCCTCGGAAATCTCATCGATGACGAGAAGGTGCAGGAGGAAGTGGGAACAGAGAAATATGACATTGTGGCGGCCAACATCCTGGCGGATGTGCTGATCCCGCTGACACCCCATGTAGTGCCGACCATGAAAGCCGGCGCGTACTACATCACTTCCGGGATCCTTGAGGGGCGCGAAGACAGCGTCGCAGAGGCGATGAGAGAAGCCGGCCTGGAGGTCATCAGTGTGACCGCGCAGGGCGAATGGCGCTGCGTTGTGGGCAGGAAGCCGCTGGCGTAAGGAGTTGAGCAAATGCTGCATATCTTTGTAGATCCCGCGCAGATGCAGGGAGACCTCCTGTATGTGACAGGCAGGGACGTCAATCATATCAAGAACGTGCTGCGCATGAAACCCGGCGACGAGATCAGCGTGCGTACGGGGCAGGACGAGCGCGAGTACCGCTACGGCATCGAGGAGTTCACGGACTCGGAGGTGGTGTGCCGGCTCCGCTTTGTCAAGGAGTCCGACGTGGAGCTCCCCGTGAAGGTATATCTCTTCCAGGGGTTTCCCAAGTCCGACAAGATGGACCTGATCGTGCAGAAGGCGGTAGAACTGGGCGCGGCCGAGATCATTCCGGTGCAGATGCGCCGCAGCGTCGCCAAACTCGAAGGTGCCAAAATAGCGAAGAAGACCCAGCGCTGGCAGACCATAGCGGAGTCGGCGGCCAAACAGAGCCGCAGAGCCGTGGTCCCGCTGGTGCGCGAGCCCATGACGATGGAGGAAGCGGTCCGCTTCGCGAAGGAAAACACACAGACGCGCCTTCTTCCCTATGAACTGCAGGAAGAGGACGGGAGTACCAGGGGCCTTATCGATGGAATCGAAGAGGGAACCGCGGTCTCAATATTTATCGGACCGGAGGGCGGCTTTGAGCCCGGCGAGGTGGAACTGGCTAAGGCGGAGGGAATCCTGCCAATCTCTCTCGGCAGGAGGATCCTCAGGACCGAGACGGCGGCGCTGGTAGTGCTCTCCTGGCTGATCTACCGCTTTGAAACCTGCTGACACGCAAGGAACGGTTTGTAATCGGCAAAATGATGTGTTATCATGCAGGGTACGGCAAACAGGGGATCGGCGAAGAACCGAAGCGGTCCCGCAAGTATTAATAGAAGAGGAAACATGAGAGAAGCGTATCTGGACAACTCTGCTACGACCCGGTGCTTTCCGGAAGTAGTGGAGCTGATGAACAAAATATACCTGGAAGAGTACGGCAATCCCTCCAGCATGCACCACAAGGGCGTGGAGGCTGAGAGGCAGATCGCCGAGGCGAAGAAGACCCTGGCGCAGATCCTGAAGGTGAGCGAGAAGAACCTCCTGTTCACTTCCTGCGGAACGGAATCCGATAACATCGCTATAATCGGCGGCGCTATGGCCAATATGAGAAAGGGACGCCACCTGATCACGACGAAAATCGAGCATCCCGCTGTCCTGGAATCCATGAAATATCTGGAATCACAGGGCTTTGAGGTGACTTACCTGCCGGTGGACGAATACGGGATCGTCTCTCCGGATCTGCTGGAAGAGGCCGTCAGGGACGACACGATCCTGGTGTCTGTAATGCACACCAACAATGAGATCGGCACTCTGGAGCCGATCAGGGAGATTGCGAAGCGTATTAAAGCGAAAAATCCCTCGGTTCTCTTTCATGTGGACGCCGTACAAGGTTTTGGCAAAGCGCAGATCTATCCCAAAAAGTGGGGGATCGATCTGCTGTCGGCCAGCGGGCACAAGATCCACGCGCCCAAGGGAACAGGCTTTTTGTATATCGGCGACAAAGTGAAGGTGAAGAACCTGATCTTCGGCGGCGGACAGCAGGGCGGCATGCGCTCCGGCACTGAGAATGTGGCCGGCGTTGCGGCTATGGGCCTTGCGGCGAGGATGCTGTATCAGGATTTTGACAACAGTATCGACAGACTGTACGGGCTGCGGGAGAAGCTCCTCGCTGAGATTGCTGATATTCCGGACCTTCGGGTGAACGGACCCAAGGGGAGAGAGTGCGCGCCGCATATCATCAGCCTTACAGTGCCCGGCGTGCGGGCGGAAGTGCTGCTTCACGCGCTGGAGGAAAGGGGCGTTTACGTCTCATCGGGAAGCGCCTGCGCATCCAACAAGCCCCACACATCGGCGACGCTGGAAGCGATCGGGCTCCCCAGGCCCTACCTCGACAACACCATTAGAATCAGTTTTTCTGAAATGACCACCGAAGAGGACATCCTTCAGGCAACATCGGCCTTGCATGAAATCGTTCCTTTTTTAAGAAAATATACAAGACACTGAATTCGGAGTGCTCCGTAACCCTCACACCTTTTTCATCACCACGACGGAGGAATTATGAAGTATCAATCTTTTCTTATAAAGTACGCCGAGATCGGCATCAAGGGCAAAAACCGCCACATATTTGAGGAGGCCCTGGTCCGCCAGATCAAGCACGCCCTCAAGCCTTGCGAAGGTAACTTTGCCGTTCACAGGACCTACGGAAGAGTTTTTGTGGAGTGCCTGTCGGACTATGACTACAGCGAGGTCACCGAAGCCCTGAGCCGCGTGTTCGGTATCTCCGGCATCTGCCCCATTGTGGAAACTCCGGTGGTTCCCATTGAAGAACTGCGGAAGGCGGCGGCCGACTTCATGAAGGAAGAGTACCCCGAGAGGGAGGCGACTTTCAAGGTTCACGCCAGAAGGCTGAACAAGGAATATCCTCTCGACTCCATGAAGGTCAACGAGGAGCTGGGAGAGGCTGTTCTCGACGCCTGCCCCAACCTCACAGTGGACGTGCATAAGCCCGAGATCATGCTACATGTGGAGATCAGGGAGAAAATATACATCTACTCGACGATCATCCCCGGACCGGGCGGACTTCCCGTCGGCGTGGGCGGAAAGGCTATGCTCCTTCTCTCCGGAGGAATCGACTCCCCTGTGGCGGGTTATATGATCGCCAAGAGAGGCGTGAAACTGGACGCGGTATATTTTAACGCGCCGCCTTACACCAGCGAGAGAGCGCTGCAGAAGGTCGTCGACCTTGCGAGCCAGGTGGCTGCATACACAGGCCCGATCTGGCTGCACAACATCAACTTCACGGAGATCCAGCTCTACATCTACGAGAAGTGCCCTCATGACGAGCTCACCATTATCATGCGCAGGTTCATGATGCGCATCGCGGAGAGACTCGCGAAGGAGTCGGAGTGCCTGGCCCTTATCACGGGCGAGAGCATCGGCCAGGTCGCTTCCCAGACCATGACTGCGCTGGGCGTCACCAACGAAGTGTGCACACTGCCTGTCTTCAGGCCGCTGATCGGTTTTGACAAGGAGGAGATCGTCAAAGTCTCCAAGAAGATCGGCACATTTGAGACATCCATCCTGCCCTACGAGGACTGCTGCACGATCTTCGTGGCCAAGCACCCCGTGACAAAGCCGCGCCTTGACGTCATCAAGCGCCACGAGAAGAATCTCGACGAGAAGATCGACGAGATGGTGGAGCGGGCGATCGCCACAGATGAGATCATGATCGTGGGCAAGGACGAGACCAGGATCGTCAAGCAGAGAGACGGAGAACTGCAGATCTGACAAAACACGCAAAAAAAGCCCCGAAACCGGTAAGGCTTCGGGGCTTTCATAATAATCAGATAAACTTAGACGATATAGGGCTTGAGGGTCTCAAGAACCGCGTCAGCGCCCTCCTCGGCGTGAATGTTGAGCTCGATGGGCTTGCTCAGGTCCAGGGAAAAGATGCCCATGATGGACTTGGCGTCAATAACATAACGGCCGGATACCAGGTCGAAGTCATAGTCGAAACGGGAAATATCATTGACGAAGGACTTAACTTTATCGATAGAATTTAATGAGATCATTACGGTTTTCATAGGTGTTTGCCTCCTTATTGCATTCCTTTGCGTTAGTTTTATAGTAAATTCTGGTCGGTGAAAAGTCAATGTCGTATAAATACAATTTGGAAGAGGAAGAAGCTTGAAACGTGTAGCATTTCACAATCTCGGGTGTAAAGTAAACAGTTACGAACTGGACATAATGCGGCAAAAAATGGAGGAACACGGGTATATTTCCGTCCCTTTTGAGGAAGAGGCGGAAGTTTATGTGATCAACACCTGTACCGTCACCAACATCGCCGACAGAAAGAGCCGCCAGATGATCCACAAGGCCAAAAAGAGAAATCCCGGCGCGGTAGTCATCGCGGTGGGATGCTACGTGGAGACAGATCCCGCGAGGGTCGGAACAGACAGCTCCATCGACCTGGCCATTGGTAATAATAAGAAAGCGAAGATCGCGGAACTTCTGGATGAGTTCCTGGCAGGGATTGGCGGAGATAAGAAGAGCTCAGCCGGCGAAGCACATGGCACAGAAGGCGGAAGTCTTGAAAGGCGCACCCTGGGCGGCAGGACTATGTCCGATCTGACGCACAGGCCGGATTATGAAGACATGCAGCTCGAGGACCCGGGCCACACAAGGGCTTTTGTCAAAATACAGGACGGCTGCAATCAGTTCTGCACTTACTGCATTATTCCATACGCGAGGGGAAGGATCAGGAGCAGAAGACCGGGAGAGATCCTCAAGGAGATCCGGACCATCGCGGATAAAGGAATCCGGGAAGTGGTCCTGACCGGAATTCACGTGAGCTCTTATGGCCTTGAGTGGGACGCGCAGACAGACGCGGTGAAGTTCGACCCTGAGAAATCGGGGGCTTACTTATTGGATCTGATGGACCGGATCCGGGGAATAGAAGGTATTGAGAGGATCCGCCTCAGCTCCCTCGAGCCCAGGATCATGACGGAATCTTTCGTCAAAGGGATCGCTGCAATGCCCGAAGTGTGCCCGCACTTCCACCTCTCCCTGCAGAGCGGATGCAACGCGACGCTGCGCAGAATGAACCGCCACTACACGACAGAGGAATTTCTGGAAAGCGTAAAACTGCTTAGAAGATATTATGATAAACCCGCGATTACGACAGATGTGATCGTGGGATTTCCCGGGGAATCCAACGCGGAATTTGAGGAGACGGTGAAGTTCCTGGAGGAAGTGAACTTCTATGAGATGCATGTCTTCAAATACTCGGTGCGTAAGGGAACTGCGGCAGCGGCCATGCCGGTTCAGATCCCGGAGCTGGTAAAGAGCGCGCGCAGCGATGTTTTGCTGGATATGACGCAGAGGCAGTCGGAGCAGTTCCGGGCGCAGTTTATCGGAAAGCAGGATGAGCTGCTGTTAGAAGAGAAAGTCCGAATGCCCTTCGGGCTCTGCTGGAGAGGACACACAAAGCGATATGTGGAGGGATACATCCTATGCGGGGACGGATCCGGTGTCCAAATGGAGGAGGGACAGCTCATTTCGGGCGTATTTACAGGTTCCGCGGCAAATGCGCAGGGCCTTATGTTTGCGCCTCTAGTTGAAAGCGGCGGTAAAATAAGGTATGATAAAGAGATGTAAACGGACGTTCTTTTACGGAACGCGTTTGCGTTAGGAAATACAAACAGTATAGGACGAGGTTGATTGTAATTTTATGGATCAGAACAATAACAGAAAGTCCGGGATGGACTTAGGGAACACACAGTATTTCAAGGTGCAGCCGGACCAGGAGACGGGCGTCAAGAAGATTCTCTCCGTGGTCTATGAGGCGCTGCTGGAGAAGGGATACGATCCCGTCAATCAGATCGTCGGCTATATCATGTCAGGAGATCCGACCTATATCACCAACTATATGGGTGCGAGAAGTCTCATCATGAAGGTGGAGCGGGATGAACTCGTCGAAGAGATCATGAACGACTACATCGAGTTCAACCACTGGAAGAAGAAATAATCCGCCATGAGACTTATGGGACTGGATTTTGGCTCCAGGACATGCGGCGTGGCGCTCAGCGACGAGCTGTTTATGACCTCCCATCCGCTGGAGATCATAAGGCGCGACAGGGCGAACAAGCTTCGCAAGACATTGTCCAGGATCGAGGAGCTGTGCGGGCAGTACGATGTCAAGCTGATCGTGCTGGGACTGCCCCTCAACATGGACGATTCCGCCGGGTTTAGAGCCGAAGATACATTAGCGTTCCGGGAAGATGTGGAGCGCAGGACAGGTCTGCCTGTCGTGATGTCTGATGAGAGACTCACGACTGTGGAGGCCTATGAAATTATGGATAAAATGGAGATTCGCCGGGAAGACAGAGGCCGGTATGTGGATATGATCGCGGCCAGTATCATCCTCCGGGAATATATGGAGAACCATCGCGGCGAACTGGAACAGATGAGGAAAGAAAAATAATGGAAAAGATCAGATTAGTACCAACCGACTCTGCGGAGCCGGAGGAGTTCTATGTGCTGGAACAGGTCAAACTCGGCGGGAAGATGTACCTGCTCGTCACTGACGAGGAGGAGGGAGACGGCATGGCCCTGATCCTCAGAGATGACGCCGAGGAAGGCTCTGACGAGAGCCTCTATGCCGTCGTGGAAGACGACAACGAACTCTCGGCAGCGCTTCTTCTCTTCAGCGATAAACTCGAAGAGATGGGGATTCTGATCGAGGAATAAGAGGATATAACTTGAAGAGAAATACAGAAAAGGAACAGAGACAGCCGGCGCTCAGGATCATTCCTCTGGGAGGGCTTGAGCAGATCGGAATGAATATCACTGCCTTCGAGTATGAAGACAGTATTATTGTTGTAGACTGCGGTCTTGCGTTTCCGGAGGACGACATGTTCGGGATCGACCTTGTCATTCCGGACACCACATATCTTGAGAATAACATCGACAAGGTTAAGGGATTTGTCATTACCCACGGACACGAAGACCACATCGGCGCGCTGCCCTATGTCCTTCAGAAGATCAATGTCCCGGTGTTCGCCACAAGGCTCACTATGGGCATCATTGAGAACAAGCTTAAGGAACGCGGCATGATGGAGATGACCCAGAGAAAGGTCATCCCTTTCGGCTCCTCCGTCACGCTGGGATGTTTCAGGGTCGAGTTCATTAAGACCAACCACAGCATTGTTGACGCCGCGGCGCTCGCCATTTACACACCGGCGGGGATCGTGGTGCACACGGGCGACTTCAAGGTCGACTACACGCCGGTATACGGCGACGCGATCGATCTGCAGAGATTCGCTGAACTGGGCAGAAAGGGAGTCCTGGCGCTTCTTTGCGACTCCACAAACGCCGAGCGCCCCGGCTTTACGCCCTCGGAGAGAACGGTCGGAAAGACCATCGACCAGCTCTTCCAGGAGCACAGCGACACGAGGATCATCATTGCGACCTTCGCTTCCAACGTGGACAGGGTGCAGCAGATCATCAATTCCGCCTACAAACACGGTAGGAAGGTAGTCGTGGAAGGCCGCAGCATGGTCAATATCATCGCGACGGCTTCCGAACTGGGCTGCCTGGACGTACCTGCCAATACCCTGATCAGCGTAGACGAGCTCAAGAACTACCCCGGAGAGCAGACCGTCATTATCACGACAGGAAGCCAGGGCGAGAGCATGGCGGCCCTCAGCCGCATGGCGGAGAGCATTCACAGGAAGATATCGATCGGACAGGGAGATACCGTTATCTTCTCCTCCAGTCCCATCCCGGGCAATGAGAAAGCGGTCACCAACGTGATTAATAAGCTTCTTTTGAAGGGGGCGGACGTCATATTCCAGGACGTCCATGTCTCGGGCCACCCCTGTCAGGAAGACATCAAGCTGATCTATACTTTGGTTCAGCCCAAATATTCCGTGCCTGTACACGGCGAATACCGCCATCTCAAGGCACAGGCCAAGCTGGTCAGGGAGCTGGGAATCGACAAGGAGAACATTTTCATCCTGCAGTCGGGAGACGTGCTTGAACTGACCCCTGACAGCGCGAAGGTGACGGACAGTGTTCCGGTCGGCAACATCCTGGTTGACGGACTCGGCGTGGGAGACGTGGGCAACATCGTCCTCAGAGACCGCCAGCACCTGGCAGAGGACGGCATTGTCATCGTGACATTCGCCATGGAGAGCGGTACAGAGAAGATCGTATCAGCTCCGGAGATCACTTCCAGGGGCTTTGTATATATCAAGGAAGCGGACGTTCTGATGAACGGCGCGAATCTCGTGGCGCAGGGCGCTCTCTATGCCTGCCAGGAGAGAAGGACCCTGGACCGCAACCGCATCAAGGCGGTAGTAAGGGACAATCTGAGCGATTATTTCTGGAAGAAGACCCAGAGAAGACCCATGATTCTTCCGATCATCGTGGAGATCGGCAGAGATAACTATTAATCATCATAAACTTTAGTACAGCGGACGGCAGTACGGGAGGCGTGTAGTGAGAAAAATGCGCACCACTATCGGGGTTGTGATCGATACCCTCGGCAGTATCATCATTTACGCAGTGATCGCGGCGGCGATTCTGTTCATGGCGGGACAGGCCAAACACTACTATGACGTAGGTTACGGCGTGTTTTCCCAGCAGGGAAAAGATGCAAGGGGAACCGGCAAAGTAGTGGCTTTCACCGTGGAAGAGGGCGTCAAGGCACCCAAACTCGCTGAACAGCTCGAGGAGCAGGGGATCATAGAATCCGCGAGGCTCTTCCTGATCCAGGAGAGGGTGTCCGACTATGCGGGCATGTATGTCGCGGGAACTTACGCGCTTTCTTCTGAAATGACGACTGAGGAGATCATGAGGGTGATCTCCGCGAAAGAGGCTTCGCCCTATGAGATGCCTGTCGAGGAGGCAGCTCCGGCGGCGGAACCGGCTGCTGAGGAGGCTCCCGCGGCGGAAGCGCCTGCTGAGGAGCAGCCCATTGAAGGAACAGACGGCGGAGAAGAAACCGAAGGCGAAGGAGAAGAGGGCTGAGAGGGTGATCAGGACACTGATCATGAGAGTATGACAGATTATTTGGAAAAATTTGCCGCGCAGAGAGATGCCGGGGAGCGGATCAGTGTGTTCGCGGAGTCTCTGCTCGCGGAACAGTCCCCGGAACTGAGAAATTTAGAGAAAAAGGCTCTGGAGGAAGGAGTACCGATCATTCGGCCCCAAACCCGGGGCCTTATTCAGTGTCTTTTGGAATTGCTTGCGCCGCGCAGGATCCTGGAGATCGGCACGGCGGTGGGCTACTCGGCACTGGTCATGTACACTTACGCGCCCGCTGACTGTGAGATTATCACAATAGAACGCGATGAGGACAGAGCTGCTGAAGCGCGGCTGAATTTTGACAGGTTCGGGGCGGAGAGGATCACACTCCTTGAGGGGGACGCGGCTCAGATCCTGCCGGAAGTCACAGGCACCTTCGACCTGATCTTCATGGACGCGGCGAAGGGGCAATATATCCGGTTCCTGCCGGAGGTTATCAGGCTCCTTAAGGAGGGCGGCGTTCTGCTGTCCGACAATGTCCTCAAAGAGGGCGAGATCCTGGAGTCGAAGTTCTCGGTGACTCGGCGCAACCGCACGATCCACAAGAGAATGCGGGAGTATCTGGCAGCGGTCTCGGAGGACCGGCGCCTTAGGACGATACTCCTTGAGACGGGCGACGGCGCGGCGCTCTCGGTGCGCAGGCGAGGTATGGCTGATAATACAGAGGCCGGAGATCTCCGGCAGTGAGGAATGATATGGCACAGAATGCAAAAAAGAGAAAGACAGAGCTGCTTCTCCCCGCTAAGGACCTGGAAGTGCTCAAAACCGCCGTCCGCTACGGAGCGGACGCTGTCTATATTGGAGGAGAAGCCTATGGCCTTCGCGCCAAGGCGAGGAACTTTTCGCCGGCAGAGATGGCAGAGGGGATACACTACGCCCATGAGAGAGGGGTGAAGGTGTATGTCACAGCCAATATTCTTGCCCACAACAGTGATCTCACGGGGGCTGAGCAATATTTTGGCCAGTTGGCGGAGATGAAGCCTGACGCGATCCTGGTGGCGGATCCCGGAATGTTCATGCTGGCGAAGAAAGCGTGCCCGGAGATTCCGCTGCACATCTCCACCCAGGCCAACAACACCAACTACGGGACATTCAATTTCTGGTTCGACCTGGGAGCGGAGAGGGTGGTCTGCGCGAGAGAACTGAGCCTTGTGGAGATCGCGCAGATCCGCAGGCATATCCCCGAGGACAGGGAGATCGAGGCATTCGTGCACGGGGCGATGTGCATCTCATATTCGGGAAGATGCCTTTTGTCCAATTATTTTACGGGCAGGGACGCCAACCACGGCGCATGCACGCACCCCTGCAGGTGGAAATACGCCGTTATGGAGGAATCCAGGCCGGGTGTCTATCTTCCGATCGAGGAAAACGAGAGAGGGACATTCGTTTTCAACTCCAGGGACCTGTGCATGATCGAGCACATCCCGGACCTTCTTCGGGCGGGCGTGGACAGCCTTAAGATCGAGGGCCGCATGAAGACGGCGCTCTATGTCGCGTCGGTGGCAAGGGCGTACAGACAGGCTCTCGACGACTTTGACAAGAGCGAAGAACTCTATCAGTCCAGGATCCCGGAGTATCAGGACGCGATCAAAAAGTGCACTTACAGAAGGTTCACCACAGGGTTTTACTATGGCAGGCCTGATGAGGAGGCTATGGTCTACGACAGCAATACCTATGTCAATGAAGCTGTTTTCCTCGGAATTATCGAGGAGATCACGCCGGAGGGAAGGGCGCGCATCATGCAGAGGAACAAATTCTGCGTCGGAGACCGCATAGAGATTATGAAACCTGACGGAAGAGATATTCCGATTATCGTAAATTCAATGTATAATCAGAATGGAGAGAGTGTAATCAGCGCGCCTCACCCCAAGGAGATCATCGATCTTGAACTGGTGAACGCCGCTGATCCTTCTAAGGCTGCTGAGATCGAAGCGGGTGACATTTTGAGAGTGGTTGTCGCCCCCAAGGCTGAAGCAGAATAATTGTTGTAAAAAGGGGAAGAGAAAATGAAGATCATAGTGGTTGGCTGTGGCAAGGTCGGCGCAGCTCTTACGGCTCAGTTGAGCCAGGAGGGGCACGACATTGCTGTTATTGACGTGGACAGCAGGGTAGTCACTGACATATCAAACAATTACGACGTCCTCGGACTTGTAGGAAACGGCGCTAGTCACTCCGTACAGATGGAGGCCGGGATAGAAAAAGCCGACCTTTTAGTGGCGGCGACGGATTCCGACGAACTGAACCTGCTGTGCTGCCTCATCGCTAAGAAGGCAGGTGGATGCAATACCATTGCGAGAGTAAGAAATCCCGTTTATAACAGCGAGATCGATTTTATCAAAGAAGAACTGGGCCTGTCCCTCACCGTAAACCCTGAGTACGCGGCGGCGACTGAAGCGGCGAGAGTGCTCCGGTTCCCTTCCGCTGTTCAGATCGAGACTTTTGCAAAGGGAAAGGTGGAGATCATCAAGGTGAGGATCCCGGACGGCTCTGTCCTGGACGGCTGCCCCCTCGCGCAGATCCACAAGAGGACCGGCACAGACGTGCTGATCTGCACGGTGGAGAGAGGCGATCAGGTAGAGATCCCAAACGGCGCGTTCGTATTAAAGGCCGGGGATGTCATCAGTATCGTGGCGTCCAAAGAAAATACCAGAGATTTTGTGGCAAGGATCGGCCTTAAGAGCCGCAGAGTCAGGGACTGCATGATCATAGGCGGCGGCAAGATCGCGTTCTATCTCGCGCAGCAGCTGATCGATACCGGCATACGGGTCAAGATCATCGAGAAAGACAGGGACCGCTGCGAGGAACTGTGCGATCTGCTCCCCAAGGCGACCATCATCAATGCCGACGCCGCCAACCAGAATATTCTCATGGAGGAGGGCATCAGGGAGTGCGAGTCCTTTGTGACGCTGACAGGCATGGACGAGGAGAACCTGTTCCTGTCCCTGTTCGCCCAGGAAAGCTCCAAAGCCAAGGTCATCACCAAGGTGGACCGTCTGGATTTTGACGAGATCATCAAGCGCCTTGACCTGGGAACGCTCCTGCATCCCAAGAATATTACGGCGGACAATATTCTGCGCTATGTGCGCGCACTGCAGAACTCCATCGGCAGTAACGTGGAGACGCTGTATAAGATCATTGAAAACAAGGTGGAAGCTCTGGAATTCATGATCCAGACAGATTCCCCCGTAGTTGGGATCCCGCTGTCCCAGCTCAAGGTTAAGCCGAATGTCCTCGTCGCATGCATCAGTCATGATGGCAGGATCAGTATCCCGAACGGAAATTCCATCATCCGCGTGGGCGACAGCGTAGTCGTAGTCACCTCCCACCTCGGATTCAGGGACATCAGGGATATTCTCAAGTGACGGACAGGAGGCGATTATGAATTATTCCATTATTCGGAAAATACTCGGCGTCGTCATTCAGTTCACCGGGGCTTTTCTGGCTCTCCCGGCTGTCTGCGGACTGTTCTACGGGGAGAAACAGGCGATCGTCTACATAGTTCTTTCCATCGCGTATTTCGTGATCGGAAGGATAATCTCCGGTTTCAAGCTGAGCAGCAACGCCTACTACGCAAGGGAAGGCCTTGTGATCGTAGGCATGAGCTGGATCGTCATCAGTATTCTGGGCGCGATCCCGCTGGTGATCACGAAGGACATCCCGAGTTTTACGGACGCGCTGTTTGAGACGGTCTCCGGCTTTACGACGACGGGATCCAGTATTCTGAGCGATGTCGAAGCCCTGAGCCACACGGGTCTCTTCTGGCGAAGCTTCACTCACTGGGTCGGCGGCATGGGCGTCATCGTCTTTATCCTCGCGGTGCTCCCGATGACCGGCGGCTACAACATGAACCTCATGAGGGCGGAGAGCCCGGGCCCTACGGTCGGCAAGCTTGTCCCGCGCATGAAAGACACTGCCAAAATATTGTATTCAATCTATTTCGGCATCACTGTAGCGGAGATCATCGTCCTGGTCATTGTCGGAATGCCGCTGTTCGACGCGCTCTGCATTTCTTTCGGCAGCGCCGGGACGGGAGGCTTCGGCGTGCGCAACGACAGCTGCGCCGGATATTCCAGTCTGATGCAGAGTATCATCACGGTGTTCATCCTCATGTTCGGCGTCAACTTCAACGCTTACTTCTTCATTCTGAGAAGGAAGTTTGATGAAGTCTTCAAGATGAGCGAGCTGAAGGGATATTTTGGCATCGTAGCATTCTCGATCATCACGATCACGATCAACGTGCGGAATATGTTCCCGACGCTGTATCAGGCGTTCCATCACTCTGCGTTCCAGGTCGCTTCGATCATCACGACCACAGGTTTCGCTACGGCGGACTTCGACCGGTGGCCGCAGTATTCCAGGGCGCTGCTGGTACTGATCATGTTTGTAGGCGCCTGCGCCGGCAGTACCGGCGGCGGTATGAAGGTCTCCCGTATCATGCTCATGTTCAAGACCGTGTACCGCGAGATCCGCAAGTACCTGCATCCCCGCGCTGTGACGAACGTCACCATGGACGGCAAGACAATGGACAGAAGCACACTGCACAGTGTCAGCGTCTACCTGTCCACCTACATGCTGCTGTTCTCGGTATCAGTGCTGCTGATCACCCTCTTTGAGAACCTCGACCTCGAGACAGTGTTCACTTCAGTGGCCTGTACATTCAACAACATCGGACCCGGCCTTTCCAAAGTAGGCCCGACCTGCAACTTTGGATTTATGCAGCCGGTCACCAAGTATATCCTCATGTTTGATATGCTTGCAGGCCGCCTCGAGCTGTATCCGATGCTGATGCTGCTGACACCGGCAGTGTGGAAGAATGCGTAAGATTTAATTCATTGAGCCGGAGAGCATTTGCCCGCCGGCTCTTTTTTATGGAAAAATAAAAAAAAGACTTGCCAAAACGGAAAGCATCCTCTATAATCATAATTCGTAGCCGACAGATATGTCGTTTACATATATTATAGGGCTATAGCCAAACGGTAAGGCAGCGGACTCTGACTCCGTCATTTTGAAGGTTCGAATCCTTCTAGCCCTGCGCTAGATTAAGGCTTTCATCCCATGGGATGGAAGCCTTTTTTCATGTCTTTTTCATTTCTGAAACCTGATTTCATGGGAACATCCGTGGGAATTTCTGTGGGAACTGCCGAGGGAACTTCTGTGGGAGCATCTGTGGAACTTCTGTGGGAGCATCTGTGGGAACTGCCGAGGGAACTGACGGTTGTAAGGCTGTCTGGCACAAATATTCCATCGAATTTGGCGCTGCGAAAAATCGGATGGATCGTGAAAACCCTGATCGGCACAAATCCTCCATCCACTTTGGCTCGTTGAATAATCCGATGGACTGCAAAAATGTGCTCTGGCACAAATTCTACATCCACTTCCGGATACGGCTGAATCCGATGGTGTGCGAAGAATATCTCCTGTGCAAAGCCTCCAGCCATTTACGCTCATATGTCAAATTCGATGGTGTTATAGTCAGGCAACGCCAAAACAAGCCCCATCCATATCAAGTCATATGCAGAATCCGATGGGGTGCCTCGACAAAACAAGCATTTTGTGCTCCATCGGATTTGAAAAAAATCCCTAGAAGATGGGTCCCCGCCACAAGTTCAACAAAGCTAAACCAGTCTCAAACAAGTTCAACAAAGCTAAACCAGTCTCAAACAAGTTTAACAAAGCTAAATCAGTCTCAATCAAGCTCAACAAATCTAACCAATAAGAAAAAGTCTCCAATTTTGACCGCAAAAAGTTGTGCACAAGTGCTAAATAATAAAATAATATAAATAATTAGTGACAAAATGTTAAATAAATGTTAACATTATAAATGTAGATGTTACAACTCATTGCGGAAATGATTACCGTCATCACAAAAGATCGGAGGAGACCATGAAAAAGCATACCGTTATCGCATTAGTATCGGCCATCGCTATCGCTGCAGGAACTTTGTCTGCGGTGAATCTGACGAATGTATCCCGGGAGGCGCAGGGAAGTGTTCAGAATTCAGGCGAGAGTGCCGGTATTTCTTATGAGGACGCGATCGCGGATCTTTACGCGCGCAGCACATCTATTTCAGATCAGGAAATTCTCGATATTGCCCGTAAAATGAAACCTGACTGCACAGCCGTGACGAATAAGCTCGGTGAAGCGCAGGCTGATAGAATAATCGCAACACTTTCTGACTACGAGGAGAAGAAGGCTTCTTATCTGCTTGCCGATTCGGCTGCAGAAGCGGACGAAGCGCTGGCTGCGGAGTGGGACAGACAGAAGGCCTATACGCAGATGGGAATCTCAGGATCCCAGAAGCTGACAAGGCTGATCCCCGGCTACACAGTAACTTCCTGCGAGGAGGAGAACGGCCGGATCCTGGTCGATGTCGACGAGTGGATGACGGAAGGTTATACAGAAGGAGAGCAGGAAACAGAGAATGTCTCCGCTTACCGCTACTATTACACGGCAGTTCTTGAGAAGAAAGCCGGCGGAAACTATGAAGTGATCTCTGTTATTAATACAGACAGAAATTTTGCATGGCTTGAGGATGCGGAAGTCCAGCAGCAGATGCTTGAAGAGACCGCGGATCAGGCAGGAGCAGAGAACAGCGCGGATCTGCAGAGCAAGAGCACAGCAGACCTTAAGAGCGGGAACGGCATGAAGACTGCCAGTCTTAAGACCTATGGAGACGGCAAGTACTCCTACAACGCCGACAACGCGATCGCGTATGCTGACAAGTGGGCGACTTCCAGAAACCCCGAATACAGACAGTATCCCGGAGTGGACTGCTGCAATTTCGTTTCCCAGTGTCTGTACGCGGGCGGAATGCCCAAGAACAGCGCCTGGTATCCCGCGTCTTATGCATGGATCAACTGCAGCGGAGCAATCGACAACTTTAAGAAATACGGCACATTTATGAGTGCCAATAACGGAAATGTCCTCAGAGGCAACCCGGTATATTATGACTGGAACAGCAACGGCGTCTATGACCACACAGCAATCTGCGTTGGCAAGAACAGTTCGGGCACTCCGATCATCGACGCGCACACAGGCGATCACTACCATGTGACATGGACTCTTGGCAGCAACGGAACAAGAGCTACGATCCAGCTGCGCGGCAACGGCTCAGTCGGCGGAAGCAGCACAGCAGCCGCGACAGGCGGCGCCTGGAAGAAAGTGGGCGGCAAGTGGTATTACTATTCCGCTGACGGAAACATGGTAAAGGGCTGGATCCTGTATCAGAATAAGTACTATTACCTCAAATCTGACGGCTCCATGGTAACCGGCTGGGGCAAGGTAGGCGATTCCTGGTACTATTTCAATGGCTCGGGCGCAATGCAGACCGGCTGGGTCAAAGTGAGCTCCAAGTGGTATTACCTGTCGGATCAGGGCGCTATGAAAACCGGCTGGGTTCAGGACAAGGGCGTCTGGTATTACATGGCTGATGACGGACATGCCGTCACCGGATGGAGAGACATCAAGGGCAAGACCTATTACTTCGACGATAACTGCAAGATGGCGACAGGGATCGCTAAGATAGATGGGATGAAGTACAATTTTGGTTCCCAGGGCCATATGACTCTCGGATGGGCAACAGTGGGCGGAAAGAAGTATTTCTTCAGCCCCTCCGCAGGCGGCAGAGCAGCTACCGGCACCTGGCTGATCAATGGAAGATATTATAACTTCAACTCCGAGGGCGTTCTGATCGACTGATCGAGGGCCAAAATATAGACGAAACGGGAAAGGGCTAATGTATACATTTGACGGACGGATCAGATACAGCGAAGTCGACAGAAGACGGAAACTGACGGCGGAGAAGACGATTGATTACTTTCAGGACTGTACTTCATTTCAGTCGGAGGACCTGGGGATCGGACTCGATTACATGTCTGAGCGGGGGATCGCGTGGGTGATCAATTACTGGCAGATCCACTTCTACAGACGCCCCGTCATGGGGGAATCTGTGAGGACCGGCACGCAGCCATATGAGTTCAAGGGACTCATGGGACTGAGGAATTTCGTGATGGAAACGCCGGAAGGCGAGAGGCTGGCAGCAGCCAATTCGGTGTGGACTCTTCTGGATATGGAGAAAATGTATCCTGTCAGGGTTCCTGAGGAGATCATAGGAAAGTATGAGCTCGCGCCGAAGCTGGACATGGAATACAGCCCGAGAAAGATCGCCGTCCCGAAAGAGGGCGGTGAGCGCAGGGAAGATATTGTGGTGAGAATGCATCACCTTGATACCAATCAACATATGAACAATGCGCAGTATGTGCATTTCGCGGTCATGTACCTGCCCGCTGACAGCGAGATCAGGGAGCTGCGGGTGGAATACCGGCGCCAGGCGGTGCTCGGAGACCGCATAACTCCGGTGATTTACCGGACTCATGAGGATACATATCTGGTGAGCATGAACGGCGAAGACGGCAAACCGTACGCCGTGGTGGAAATGAAACTGTACAAAAACTGTACAAAGAGGTGGGAAAATGAAACTCGGTGAACTTCAGACACTTACAGTTGAAAAGACAGTGCCCTTTGGAATTTACCTCAAAGGCGAGGATCCGGAGGAGGGACGCGTTCTGCTGCCCCGATCCCAGGTGCCTGAGGGGGTATCTGAGGGAGATAAGCTGGAAGTATTTCTCTACAAGGATTCCGAGGACAGAATGATCGCGACCCGCAGGAAGCCCAAGCTTATGCTTCATCAGGTGGGATACCTGACTGTGCTGCAGGTGGGCAGGATCGGCGCTTTTTTGGACTGGGGACTGGACAAGGATCTGCTGCTTCCTTTCCACGAGCAGCCCAGGGAGAGAGTCAAAGAGGGACAGGAAGTCCTGGTAGCCGTGTATCTTGATAAGAGCGAGCGGCTGTGCGCCACGATGAACGTCTATCCCTATCTCAGCAAGGAGAGTCCCTACAGGACGGGCGACCAGGTGACGGGCGTCGTCTATGAGACCAGCCGCAACTTCGGAGCTTTCGTCGCGGTGGACAGCATGTTCTCAGCGCTGATCCCCCGAAGGGAGCTGGTGAGAGACCTCAGGGTCGGCGACGTGATCTCCGCGAGAGTGACGGCAGTCAAGCCGGACGGAAAGCTGGATCTGAGCATCCGCGAGAAAGCGCCTCTTCAGATGGACCGCGATATGGACCGGATTCTTGCCAGGATGAACGCTAACGGAGGCATCCTTCCCTTTAACGACAGGGTGGCGCCCGAGATCATCCGCGAGCAGATGCAGATGAGCAAGAACGAGTTCAAGAGAGCGGTGGGACATCTGCTCAAGCTTGGCAAAATAGAGATCGGACCGGACAGTATCCGGATCAAATAGGAATTGAGAGTGGGAGAGTTTACGAAAAGCCATGCGGTTTCCGCATGGCTTTTTTTGGGAATATTTATCAAATATACACAAATTTCACATTATTTTTTATGGATTTTTGTATGATTATGGTCTAAAATATAATGGACGGTAAATTTTTTAGGCATCGTAAATGTGGGGTTGATTACGAAAGCGTGAGGGGGACATGGTTTCAAATCAGGTATTACAGAACACAATAGAAGGTATCAAGGAAATATCGCATCTTGAACTCGGGATCATGGATTCCGACGGAAGAGAGGTTGCGGTCACAGCCCCGGTGTTCGCGAATGCGGCGAGTGCGATCCCGGATTTCGCGAATTCACCTGCAGACAGTCAGTCAGCCGGACCTTACCAGTTCTTTAAGGTGATGGACGAGCAGCAGCTGGAGTATGTCATCGTGGTATACGGCGAGACGGACAGTTCCCTGCTGATCGGGCGCATGGCGGCTTTCCAGCTCAAGGGGCTGATGAGCGCTTTCAAGGAACGCTACGACAAGGACAGCTTCATGAAGAACCTGCTCCTGGACAATCTCCTTCTGATCGATATTTACAGCCGCGCCAAGAAGCTGCATATCGCGTCTGACGCCCAGAGAGTCGTCATGATTGTGGAGACAGGCTTTGAGCGCGACAGAAATGTGCTGGAAGTGGTACAGGAATTCATTGGCACGACGACGACAGATTTTGTCACCGCGGTGGACGAGAGCAATGTCGTGGTGGTCAAGGATCTTACGGACGGAAGCAGGATCAAGGATATCGAGAAGACGGCGAGCGCTATTGACGCGCACCTGAGGAAACTCGGTATCAGCGGCGTGCGCATCGCTTACGGCACTGTCGTTAGTGAGATCAAGGAAGTAAGCCGCTCCTACAAGGAAGCCAAGATGGCTCTGGATGTCAGCAAGATCTTCTTTGAGGACCGCACCGTGATCGCGTACAACGAGCTGGGCATCGGCAGGCTGATCTATCAGCTTCCCATACCGCTCTGCAAGATGTTCATCAGAGAGATCTTCAAGGGCAAGAATCCCGAGGAGTTCGACCAGGAAACACTTGCCACGATCAACAAGTTCTTTGAGAACAGCCTGAACGTCTCCGAGACATCGAGGCAGCTGTTCATTCACAGAAATACACTGGTTTACCGTCTGGACAAGCTTCAGAAGAGCACCGGGCTCGATCTTCGCGTATTTGAGGACGCCATCACCTTCAAGATCGCTCTGATGGTCGTCAAGTACATGAAGTATATGAAGCAATTCGAATACTGAGGCTGAGCGGATCGGCCCTATTCAGAAAGGAATTCGAGACAAGCGCCCCTTCGGGCGCTTGTTTCTGAGAAAGGCGAAATGGAAGAACGAACAGAGAAACGGAACGGATTCAGAGGCTTTATACCCGGAATGCTGGCAGGTATTCTGGTGACAGTCATTGCTGTCGGGGTATTTTTTGCCCTGTCAGGCGGAGGCGGCCAGATGGCAGTGCAGTCTTCCGGAAGCGATTCCGCAGTCAACAGGGAGTCTGTCAACAAACTGAGCGTGCTCGAACAGTATCTGGACCGCTACTACTATAAGTCTTCCGAGATCACCAGGGAGGACAAGGAGAACGGAATCTACAAGGGCCTCTTCGAGTCACTGAAAGATGTTTACTCCTGCTACTACACACCTGAGGAATACAAGATGCTCGCAGAGCAGACCCAGGGCGTCTATTACGGGATCGGCGCCTATGTGAGCCAGGACGTGGAGACCGGTGTCTGCGCCATCTCCGGCGTTATCAAGAATTCACCGGCGGAGGCGGCAGGGCTCATGGAAGGAGACCTCATCTATAAGGTCGACGGCGAGGATATGTCAGGGCTCGACATCGATGAAGTCGTCAGCCACATTCGGGGCGAAGAGGGAACAGAGGTCGCGCTGACCCTGGTCCGAAACGGAGAGGAGATAGAGGTTAAGCTTAAGAGAGGCAGGGTCGATACGCCTACAGTGGAATCCGAGATGCTCGACGACGGGATCGGATATCTGCAGATCACTGAATTCGACGACGTGACGGTGAATCAGTTCACCGAGAACTTTGAGGAGCTGAAAGGGCAGGGTATGAAGGGCCTGATCATCGACCTTAGGGGAAATCCGGGCGGAAGCGTTACTTCAGTGTGCGCGGTGGCGGAACAGCTGCTGCCGAAGGGGCTGATCTTCTACATGGAGGACAAGGACGGCAACAAGACTGAGTATAAATGCGAAGGGGCAGATTTTGACCTGCCTATGGTGGTCCTTGTCAATGAGTACAGCGCCAGCGCCGCGGAGATACTCTCAGGTGCGATCAAGGATTCGGGCATCGGCAAACTGGTCGGCAAGACGACTTTCGGCAAAGGCATTGTACAGGACGTCATTCCTCTGCAGGACGGCTCTGCGATCAAATTGACGGTCGCCAACTACTACACCAGAGGCGGCAACGACATCCACCTCAAGGGAATCGAGCCTGACATAGAGGTCGAACTGGATACGGACGCCTATCTTGACGACGGGAAGGACACGCAGCTGGACAAGGCAGTTGAAGTACTGCTTGGGGAGATGGGCAGCAAGTAAAAGCGATCCCCGAATACGCGCGGGACGAACTCTTGCATAATTGTAAAAAAAATGTGTCCTGCACAATATTTTGGCGTCATTTACGTATTATATGTTAGAATATAAATGATAGCTGTCCGGCGGGGAGCCGCGCAGTTACCATAAAAAAGTGCATCTGCGAAAAACGGAGAGAAGAATTGGCTAATACAAACAGCTGCGACACCTGCGCATACTGTGGCTACGATGAGGACTACGGGGAATATGTGTGCGATATAGACATGGACGAGGATGATTACATCCGCTTTCTGTCGGACCGCCACTCCCAGTGCCCTTATTACCGCAACGGGGATGAGTATCTGGTCGTTCGCAGTCAGATGTAAAACTAAGGAGGTAAACTATGGGACTTATCACAGCGGCAGGCGCATCACTGGCATCTGTACTTGGAGATCAGTGGAAAGAGTATTTTTACTGCTCGGAGATGGACGCGGACGTTCTTGTAAGGAAAGGCCAGCATCACACCGGCAAATCCGGCCTTCTTAACAGAGGCGGAAGCGAGAATGTTATCACGAACGGCTCTACGATCGTTGTAAACGAGGGCCAGTGCATGATCATTGTGGATCAGGGCGCGATCGTGGATGTCTGCGCGCAGCCCGGCGCCTACACCTATGACGCCTCCACAGAGCCCAGCGTGTTCACCGGCGGCCTCGGCGCAGGTCTTGTGGCAAGCTTTGAACAGTTCAAGGCCCGCTTTACTTACGGCGGAGTAACAGCACACGATCAGAGGGTTTACTATTTTAACACCAAGGACATCATCGGCAACAAATACGGAACAGCCAATCCGGTTCCCTTCCGCGTTGTCGACAAGAATATCGGCCTCGATGTAGATATCGCGATCCGCTGCTTCGGTGAATATGCTTACAGGATCAGCGATCCGATCCTGTTCTATAAGAATGTCTGCGGCAATGTCAACAGCGACTATACAAGGGACCGCATCGAGAACCAGCTGCGCACCGAGCTCCTGACAGCTCTTCAGCCTGCGTTCGGCAAGATCTCCGATATGGGCATCCGTTACAGCTCAGTTGTCAACCACACGACAGATATGGCGAACGCTCTGAACGAAGTTCTCTCCGACAGCTGGGGCGCCAAGTACGGCATCGTCATTACCGCTTTCGGCATCAGCAGCCTCAAGGCTTCTGAGGAAGACGAGAAGATGATCAAGGAACTGCAGAAGACCGCAGTCTTCAAAGACGGCAGCATGGCAGGAGCCATGAAGGTCAATGCAGAGGCGCAGGCTATGATGGATGCGGCCAAGAATCCCAACGGAGCGGCTATGGGCTTCTTCGGAATGAATATGGCGCAGCAGGCAGCAGGCGGCGGAACAGACGCAGCTTCCCTGTACGCTATGGGTCAGCAGCAGCAGGCAGCCAAGATGCAGGCCGGATCCGGCTGGAAGTGCCCTAAGTGCGGCAAGGAAGGCAACACCGGCAAGTTCTGCGGCGAGTGCGGAACTCCCAAGCCCGCGGAAGGCTGGAAGTGCCCTAAGTGCGGTACGGAAGGCAACAAGGGCAAGTTCTGCTTCGAGTGCGGAGCCCCCAAGCCCGCGGACGACGGCACATGGACATGCCCTAAGTGCGGCCACACAGGCAACAAGGGCAAGTTCTGCGGCGAGTGCGGAACTCCCAAGCCCTGAGTCATACTTCCTGACTCTGTGAATTCATAATTACGGCGGGCGTACAGCGGTTGCTGTGCGCCCTTCTTTGATGTTTGCACGTGGTGGATACGCGTTTGGCATTTTTTGGCATGTTTGCGGCAGCCGGCGCGTATCGGTTAAGATGCCGGCAGCAGAATGGAGGACGATCATGGCGGAGAAGATCACAGTTTACCAGTGCCCGGCCTGTACGGGGCCGCTGAAATTTGACGGGAATATCGGGAAACTGAAATGTGAATACTGCGGCAGCACTTACACTGCACAGGAAATCGAAGCACTGTATGCAGATAAGAATAAGAGCGCAGCGGCGGCAGATGCTGAGGCACATAAGAAGGCGGCAACGGCCGAAGCGGCTGCAGCTGCTGCTTCTGCGGCAGCGGGCGGAGCTTCCGGTGCTTCTGCTGCAGGCGGAGCTTCCGGCTGGGGGAGCGACGCGGCCCACATGCGCGCTTACAACTGCACGACCTGCGGCGCGGAGCTGATCTGCGACGAGACGACCGCGGCGACGAGCTGCCCCTACTGCGGAAATCCCTCGGTCATCCCCGGAAAGTTTGCAGGCGTGGACCGCCCTGACTATGTGATCCCCTTCAAAGTAGACAAGAAGAAGGCGGTCAGCTCTTTCAAAGAATACTACAAAGGAAGACTTCTTCTTCCCAAATCCTTCGAGTCCGACAACCACATCGAGGAGATCAAGGGCGTCTATGTGCCTTTCTGGATGTTCTCCGGTGAAGTGGAAGGCCGCGCGCAGTATGAGGCCATCAAAGAGGACCGGCGCCGCGCGGGCAACGAAGAGATCGTCAGGCAGGAGCACTACGACGTATACAGAGAAGGCGCGATGAGTTTCAGCAAGATTCCTGTCGACGCCTCCACGAAGATGCCCGACGACCTGATGGACTCCATCGAGCCCTTCAATTACAAGGAAATGCGCCCTTTCGGCATGGAATACATGCCCGGCTATCTGGCCAACAAGTACGACGTAACAAAGGAAGAGAGCCGCAAGAGGGCGGATGACAGGGCAGTCGGCTCTTTCCGCGCCGCGCTCCGCGATTCTGTCAAGAACTACGACAGCGTCAACGTCCGCCAGCAGAGTGAGAAGATCAGGCCTGAAAAGGCGGAATACGGAATGCTCCCTGTATGGCTCCTGAGTTCCAACTGGCAGGGCAAAACATACCTCTTCGCCATGAACGGCCAAAGCGGCAAGATGATCGGCGACCTGCCGGTATCGAAACCTAAGCTTGCGGCCTGGGTGACCGGAATCTTTGCGGTTGTCTTTGCCCTCTTATATTTTCTGATCCTTAAACAGGAGGGCGACAGTCTTCTGATCAGCGGCGCGATCGCTTTCATTGTGGCGGCCATCACCGGCGCAGTCATGAACAGCAGCATGAAACCGGTTGCCAAAAGCCATTCGGCCGGCGCTTACGTTTCAGACGGTGGGTCCCTGCGCCTTTCGCGACACGACGACCGCTTTGTGCGCACCACCGAGACAAGAAGGCAGGTGCAGAGTTCCGGCGGTTCAGGCTCTGGCGGGCCCGGTGGGCCGAGAAGATAATTTAATTTGCAATGGCTGTGGCATGAACTGTGTGTTGTGTCACAGCTTTTTTATTGTTTTTAGCCTGGCGCCGATCCGGCGCCGTTCTGAATGCTAAAACGGCGTCAAAACGTCTGTGAAGTAAGAAATGTGTGCCTGGCGCCGATCCGGCGCCGTTCTGAATGCTAAAACGTCGCCGAAACGTCGGTGAAGTAAGAAATATGTGGTCGGCGCCGATCCGGCGCCGTTCTGAAAGCTAAAACGTCGCCGAAACGTCGGTGAAGTAAGAAATATGTGGTCGGCGCCGATCCGGCGCCGTTCTGAATGCTAAAACGGCGTCAAAACGTCTGTGAAGTAAGAAATGTGTGCCTGGCGCCGATCCGGCGCCGTTCTGATGACTAAAACGTCGCCGAAATGTCTGCAGTCGACCAGCACTCAATCGGCGAATCAACCGAAGCTATCCGAAGCTATCCGGGAACCCAAAGGGACCAAAAACCACAAACAAATCAAGAACATTCGTTCTAAAAATCATCTGTTCTTTATAAAAATCATGTGATATACTTCATTAATAGCCTCATCAGACTCATCGAAATGAAAAAGAGTGAGCAGCATGAGGCATGAAACAAGTAGTAGTGTAGCCTGACTAGCACAAAACAGGCCGCCGGCCAGAGAAATGCTACTGAAAACCAGTGAAATCCAGTGAAAGGTACCTATTTCCATGGATCATTTTGTATTGCATTCTGAATATCAGCCTACGGGCGACCAGCCTCAGGCTATTGAGGACCTGGTGAAGGGGTTTAAGGAAGGAAATCAGTTCCAGACCCTGCTGGGCGTGACCGGATCCGGCAAGACATTTACGATGGCCAATGTGATCCAGGCCCTGAACAGGCCGACATTGATCATTTCGCATAACAAGACGCTTGCCGGACAGCTCTACGGTGAAATGAAGGAATTCTTTCCTGAAAACGCCGTGGAGTATTTTGTCTCTTATTATGATTACTATCAGCCGGAGGCATATATACCTTCCAGCGATACTTATATTGCCAAGGATTCCATGATCAACGATGAGATCGACAAGCTGAGGCTGTCGGCGACTGCATCGCTGGCGGAGAGGCGGGATGTAGTGGTTGTTGCCAGTGTGTCCTGTATTTACGGACTGGGAAGCCCGGATGAATTCAAGGGGATGTCGATTTCACTAAGGCCCGGGATGGAGAAGGACCGGGACGAGGTGATCAGGGATCTGATCGCGATCCAGTATACGAGAAATGACCTGTCCCTGGAGCGCTGCAATTTCAGGGTCAGGGGAGATACGGTGGAGATCTATCCGGCTCAGGGCGGCGAGTACCTGATCCGGGTCGAGTGGTTCGGCGATGAGATCGACAGAATCTGCGAGGTAGAGCAGCTGACCGGAAGGGTGCACGCGAGCCTGAACCATGTGATGATCTGGCCTGCTTCCCACTATGTGGTGCCTCAGGAGAAGATCAACAGGGCCTGTGAGAATATTGAGGCCGAGATGCGGGAGCAGGTGAAGTACTTTAAGTCTCAGGACAAGCTCATTGAGGCGCAGAGGATCTCTGAGAGGACAAACTTTGACGTCGAGATGATGAGAGAGACGGGATTCTGCAGCGGGATCGAGAACTATTCGAGGCATCTGAATTTTGGCAAGCCGGGGGAGCCGCCGCTTACGCTGATGGATTTCTTCCCGGAGGATCTGCTGATCATCGTGGACGAGTCCCACATGACGATCCCCCAGATCGGAGCGATGTACCACGGAGACAGATCCAGGAAGGAGACGCTGGTGGAGTACGGATTCCGCCTGCCGTCGGCGCTGGACAACAGACCGCTCAATTTTGAGGAGTTCGAGAGTCACATAGACCAGATGATGTTCGTGAGCGCGACGCCGGGCCCTTATGAGGAGGCGCACGAGCTGATGCGGACCGAGCAGATCATCAGGCCGACAGGACTGCTTGATCCCAAGATCGACGTGAGGCCTGTGCACGGGCAGATCGACGACCTGATCGGGGAGATCAGGAAGACTGTGAAGGACGGGAACAAGGTGCTCGTCACTACTTTGACCAAGAAGATGGCAGAGGATCTGACGGACTATCTGGCGGGCGCGGGCATCCGCGTCAAGTATCTGCACTCGGATATCGATACGCTGGAGCGCTCCCAGATCATCAGGGACATGAGGCTGGACGTTTTCGACGTGCTGGTGGGCATCAACCTGCTCAGAGAGGGCCTGGATATCCCGGAGATCGCGCTGGTGGCGATACTGGATGCGGATAAGGAAGGGTTCCTGAGGTCCGAGACTTCGCTGGTGCAGACTATCGGGCGCGCGGCGAGAAACGCGGACGGACATGTGGTCATGTACGCCGACAACATGACGGATTCCATGCGCAAGGCGATCGACGAGACCGAGCGCCGCAGGAAAGTGCAGATGAAGTACAACGAGGAGCACGGAATCACTCCGCAGACGATCCGCAAGGCGGTGCGCGACCTGATCTCGATCTCCAGGGAGATCACGAAGGAGCAGGCGCGCTTCGAGAAGGATCCGGAGTCCATGAATCTGGGCGAGCTGCGCAAACTGATCGCGGAAGTCGAGAAGAAGATGCGCAGGGCGGCGGCGGACCTCAATTTCGAGGCGGCGGCAGAGCTGCGTGACCAGATGCTGGAGCTCAAGAAGCATGAGCTGGAACTGACCGGAGGCAAGTGACAGACTTGTCAAAAATGAGCTGGAGCTGACCGGCGGCAAGTGACTTTTGCCAAAATATTGATCAATTAACAGTGATTTATCATAGAAACGGATAAGAAACGCATATGGCTGTGAAGATGAAAAAACCGGATTACTGGCCCGCCCTCGAAGAGGGGGAGAGACTGGCCGGGATCCAGAGAGAGCGCGATGCCAGGAGAAGGAGCATCATCAATAAGGAAGACTGCATCCGTATCAGGGGCGCCAATGAGCACAATCTCAAGAACCTGACGCTGGAGATCCCCCGCAACGAGCTGGTCGTACTGACAGGACTTTCGGGATCGGGCAAGTCTTCTCTGGCTTTTGACACGATCTACGCCGAGGGGCAGAGAAGATATATGGAATCCCTGTCTTCCTATGCGAGACAGTTCCTGGGACAGATGGAGAAGCCGGACGTGGAGAAGATCGAGGGATTATCCCCCGCGATCTCTATTGACCAGAAGTCCACTAACAGAAACCCCAGGTCAACAGTCGGCACTGTGACGGAGATCTATGATTACTTCCGTCTTCTGTACGCCAGGATCGGCATTCCCCACTGCCCGAACTGCGGCAGGGAGATCGCAAGACAGACTGTGGACCAGATGGTAGACCGCATCATGGAACTGCCTGAGCGCACAAGGATTCAGATCCTGGCGCCTGTGGTCCGCGGCAGAAAAGGTGAGCACCAGAAGGTCATCGACCGGGCCAGAAAGGCCGGCTATGTGCGCCTGCGCATCGACGGGAATCTCTACGATGTGTCCGAGGACATCAAGCTGGAGAAGAATATCAAGCACAATATCGAGGTGATCGTTGACCGCCTTGTGGTCAAGGAAGGCATCGAGAGGAGACTGACGGATTCCGTGGAGAACGCGCTGCAGCTGGCGGACGGCCTTCTGCAGGTGGACGTCGTGGACGGAGAACTGATGCAGTTTTCCCAGAGTTTCGCCTGCCCGGACTGCGGCATCAGCGTGCAGGAGATCGAGCCCAGGAGCTTCTCCTTCAATAATCCTTTCGGAGCCTGCCCGGTCTGCGCGGGTCTGGGCTACAGGATGGAGTTTGCGCCGGAACTGATCATCCCCGATGAGACGAGATCCATCAATGAGGGAGCGATCGCGGTGCTCGGATGGCAGTCCTGTATGAACAAAGGGAGCTTTGCCAACGCGATCCTTGTGGCTCTGTCGGAGAAATTCGGCTTCAGCCTGGATACGCCGTATAAGGACCTTAAGCCCGAAGTGAAGAAGATGCTGATGTACGGCACTGACCAGAGCGTCGACGTCTACTACGAGGGGCAGAGAGGAAAGGGCGTCTATCCTGTTACTTTCGATGGACTGATCAGGAACACGGAGCAGCGATACCGCGAGACGGGCTCCGACACTATGAAGGCGGAATATGAATCCTTCATGCGCATTACGCCCTGCGGGACCTGCGGCGGAAAGCGCCTTCGCAAGGAATCCCTTGCCGTCACGGTCGGAGGCATCGATATTTATGACCTCACCTGCATGTCCATCAGGACGCTGCAGGATTTCCTGAATAATCTGGAACTGACGTCCACCCAGCAGAAGATCGGATATCAGGTCCTCAAGGAGATCAAGTCCAGAGTGGGCTTTCTGATCGACGTGGGACTGGACTACCTGACGCTGGCGAGGGCGACGGCGACACTGTCAGGCGGAGAAGCCCAGAGAATCAGGCTCGCGACCCAGATCGGATCGGGGCTGGTTGGAGTGTGCTATATTTTGGACGAGCCGAGTATCGGCCTGCACCAGAGAGACAACGACAAGCTCCTGAGGACCCTCAAAAACCTGAGAGATCTGTGGAACACGGTCATCGTGGTGGAACACGACGAGGACACCATGCTGGCGGCTGACTATATCGTGGATATCGGACCGGGCGCGGGCTCCCACGGGGGCAAAGTAGTGGCGCAGGGCACCGCGGAGGAGATCATGGCGGTTCCGGAGTCCATCACAGGTCAGTACCTGAGCGGAAAGAAGGCTATTCCGGTACCGGATGACCGCAGAAAGCCTACGGGCTGGATCAAGGTGCGCGGCGCGCGCGTCAACAACCTCAAGGATATCGACGTGGAGATCCCGCTGGGGATCATGACGGTTGTCACCGGCGTATCGGGCTCGGGCAAGAGCTCGCTGGTCAACGAGATCCTTTACAAGCATCTGGCCAAATCTCTTAATCGCGCCAGGACTATCGCGGGTGACCACGACGGGATCGACGGGCTCGAGAACCTGGACAAGGTCATCGCCATCGACCAGTCGCCGATCGGAAGGACTCCAAGGTCCAATCCGGCGACTTATACAGGCGTCTTTGACATGATCCGCGCGCTGTTCGCGGGCACTCCCGACGCCAAGGCCAAGGGTTACAGCAAGGGCAGATTCTCCTTCAACGTCAAGGGAGGCAGATGCGAGGCCTGCGGAGGAGACGGCATTATCAAGATCGAGATGCACTTCCTGCCGGATGTCTACGTGCCCTGCGAGGTCTGCCATGGCAAGCGCTACAACCGCGAGACGCTGGAAGTGCGCTACAAAGGCAAGAATATTTACGACGTATTGGATATGACTGTTGAAGAGGCCGTCACTTTCTTCGAGAATGTGCCCTCCATAAGGCGCAAGATCCAGACGCTCTACGATGTGGGACTCGGCTACGTGAAGCTGGGACAGCCTTCCACAGAGCTGTCGGGAGGCGAGGCGCAGAGGATCAAGCTCGCGACTGAATTGTCGAGGAAGAGCACCGGAAAGACGATCTATATTTTGGACGAGCCGACGACGGGACTTCATTTCGAGGACGTCGCCAAGCTCAATGTGATCCTCCATCAACTGGTGGAGGGCGGCAACACGGTAGTCGTCATCGAGCACAACCTGGACGTGATCAAGACGGCGGACTATATCATCGACATGGGGCCCGAGGGCGGAGACGGAGGCGGCACGGTGGTCGCTACGGGAACTCCGGAGGAAGTAGCGAAGGTGCACTCCTCCTACACGGGATACTATGTGAACAAGATGCTGGAGAGAGATAAGGCGCGCAGAGACGGGTAAGGACCCGGGTCAGGCGCCTGTGAGACCGGCTGCGATAAGAATGGATGAGGAAACTAAGGGCGGAATGGAAGAATTTAAGGGATATGTAGAGCACATCATCTACAGAAATGAAGAGAATACATATACCGTGTTCGAGGTGCAGTGCGAGGACGGACTCGTGACGTGCACCGGATTTCCGCCCGCCATCAGCGAGGGCGAGAGCTGCATCGTGTCGGGAGAGAAGGTGCAGCACGCTGTATACGGCGAACAGTTCAAGGTGGACACTTATCGCGTGATCCCGCCGGAGAACTCTCAAGCGATGCTGCGGTATCTCGCCTCGGGAGCTGTAAAGGGCATCGGCCAGGCCCTGGCGGCAAGGATCGTGAAGAAATTAGGCGATGACACCCTGCGCGTAATGGACGAGGAGCCGGAGCGCCTCGCGGAGATCAAGGGGATCAGCGAGCGCAAGGCGAGAGAGATAGCCGCTTACATGGCGGAGAAGAGGGAACTCAGGGACGCAATGCTGTTCCTGCAGCAGTACGGCGTGACCAACCGGGTGGCTCTCAAGATCTGGAAGACCTACGGCGCGAGGATGTACGATGTGCTGAGGCAGAATCCCTATCAGCTGGCGGAGGATATCTACGGCATCGGCTTCGCGACGGCGGACGAGATCGCGGCGAGAGTCGGGATCAGCACTCAGTCCGAGTTCCGGATCCGCAGCGGCATCCTTTACACTCTGTCCATGACTCTGTCCGAGGGCAGCAGCTACCTGCCCAGGGAGATCCTTATCAGCAGGGCGGCGGATCTGCTCAAGGTACCAGATGAGCTGATCGGCTTGCAGCTTGATAATCTCGTCGTGGAGCGCCAGGTCAGAATTTGCAAAAAGCGCGGTGAAGTCCAGGTCTATTCCAACGCCGCCTGGCGTGAAGAACAGCAGATCGCCAGGATGCTGGCGGATCTGGAGGCGGAGCCCGTCCGCCACGGGGCGAGAGATCCGGAGAAAGTCCTGGAAGAGCTGGAAAAAGAAGAGAACCTGGAACTTGATCAGCTGCAGCGAGAGGCTGTTCTCATGGCGGCGGAGCACGCCATACTGATCATCTCGGGCGGACCGGGAACCGGAAAGACCACTACGATCAACACGATCATCCGCTATTTCAGGAAGGAGAACCTGGAGGTCCTTCTGGCCGCGCCCACCGGACGCGCCGCGAAGAGGATGACAGAAGCGACGGGGAGCGAAGCTATGACGATCCACCGCCTTCTGGGCGTCCGCGCAGTGGTCGAAGAGGGAGATGACGCCTTCGCGCCGGATCCGGGATTTGCCGGACGCAGAAGTGGAAGTTATTCCTATTTTGAAAAAGGCAGTGACAATCCGCTTGAAGCGGATGCCATCATCATCGACGAGATGTCTATGGTGGACATGCACCTGTTCTGTTCGCTCCTCAAAGCGGTCATGCCGGGCACCAGACTGATCCTTGTGGGAGATGTGAACCAGCTTCCGAGTGTAGGTCCGGGAAAGGTCCTGCAGGACCTGATCTCCTCCGGGGTGTTCAGAACGGTCATGCTGCGCAAGATCTTCCGGCAGGCAATGGAGAGCGACATTGTGACCAACGCCCACAGGATCCTCAGGGGCGAAATGCCGGAAATGAGCAACAAGAGCCGCGATTTCTTCTTCCTTGAGAGGGACAGCGCGCCGGTCATCTACAAGCACACAGTAGAGCTTATGAGGGACAAGCTGCCGGGGTATCTCCACTGCGATATGGGCGAGATCCAGGTGCTGACTCCCATGCGGAAAGGCCCCTTAGGAGTCATCAGGCTCAACGAGGTGCTGCAGAGCGTCCTCAATCCGCCCGCGAAGAACAAGAGAGAAGTGCAGAGGCAGGACGTGATCTTCCGCGAGGGGGACAAGGTCATGCAGACCCGAAACAATTACCAGATCGAGTGGGAGATCAGGGGCAATTACGGCCTTAAGATCGACAGCGGGACAGGCGTCTTCAACGGAGACGCGGGCATTATTCAAAGTATAGATAACGACGCTGAGATCGTGACGGTATGTTTTGACGAGGAGAAACTGGTGGAGTATCCGTTCTCCGAGCTGGATGACCTCGAGCCGGCTTACGCGGTCACTGTGCACAAATCCCAGGGATCGGAGTATCCGGCCGTGATCCTGCCGCTTTTGAGCGGTCCTTCGGGACTGTTCAGCAGAAATCTTCTGTATACGGCGGTGACCAGGGCACGGGACTGCGTTATGATCCTGGGGAGCAGGCAGACGGTGGCGTCCATGACGGCCAATGTCAGGGAGAACAGACGATATACGGGACTAAAGGAGAGGATACATGAGATATTTGGAGTCACCGACGCCGGTGATGGATCTCTGGTTTCCCAGGAGATGCCCGGTCTGTGACAGGCCCGTAAAGCCATACGGGGCGCTGATCTGCAGGGACTGCGCGGAAGTTCCAAGGGCAGTGGGCCCAAGCGCGTGCTGCAAGTGCGGAAAGCCCGTGGAGCCGGAAGAGGAATACTGCTCTGACTGCAGACAGCACAGACATATGTATTACAGAGGGGCGGCGTCCTTCAGATACAGGAGCATATCAGGCTCTCTGTACCGGTTCAAATACGAGGGACGAAGGGAATACGCCGACTATTACGCGCGGGAGATGGCGCGCACACTGGACGGCTTTACGGCGGAACTGGCCGGCGGACACGCCCCGCAGATTCTGGTGCCGGTCCCCTGTTCGGCGCAGAGAATGAGAAAAAGAGGGTATAACCAGGCGGCACTCCTGGCCCGGAAACTGGCGGAAAATTCGGGGATCCCGGTCGCGGAAGACGCTCTTACAAGGGAAAAAGACACGCAGGCGATGCGCAATATGAGCTCTTCGGAGCGGCAGAAAAATTTGAAAAAGGCTTTCCATGCATATGGAAATAGTGTAAGATTAAAGTCGATTATGCTCATAGATGATATCTACACTACCGGCGCAACGATCGACGCATGTGCCGGAGCCCTGTTGGAAGCAGGGGCAAAAGAAGTCAGTTTTCTGACGCTCGCGATCGGAGAGAACAGTTTATGATCAATAAAGACAGGGTCCGCACGATGACCAGACTTGCCATTTACGAGGAAGGGCAGGGAGTTGCGGACGACAAGATGAATGGTTACTTTAAGAATGATTATATTGTCGGCCATATGGTAGGTTCATTCGTAAGCGGTACGATTGCCTGCCTTTTGATTGTGTTCGTATACTGCTGTTATTACTACGACACACTTATGCTCAGGCTCTTTGAGAATGACCTCGGAGATTTGGTCAAGACATTCCTGACACTCTATGCCGCCTTTATGATCTTTTTCCTCGCTGTTTCGTTTTTCGTTTATTTCTGGAGATACAACGCCACGAGCGGAAGGATCGAGAGATATAACAGGAGACTGAACCACCTGAAGGAAAGCTACGAAAAGGAAGATAAACATGCTGACAACCGTATTTGAGATAAGAAAGAAGATAATCGAGGCCTATGGGCAGTATGAGTACATCATCATACCCGCGCTGAAGTTCTGTGTGGCCTTTCTGCTGATCCTGGAGATCGACAACCATATCGGCTTCAACCTTGGACTGACCAATAAGCTTCTCGGCGTCATCATTGCCCTGATCTGCTCCCTGGTACCGGTCAACTTCATCGCCGGCATCCTGATGGTGCTGGTCCTGGCACACCTGTATACGCTGTCGCTGGAGACGATGATCGTGGCAGCAGTGATCTTCCTTCTGATGTTCCTGCTGTATTTCAGGTTTTCACCCAAGGATACAGGAATTATCCTTCTTCTGCCGCTGGCTTTTACATGCCGCATTGAGTACGCGATTCCGATCGTTGCGGGCCTTCTCTTTACGCCCGGCAGCGCGGTCGGCGTAGCTTTCGGCGTGATCATCACCAAGTACCTGACCTATGTGGAACAGAATAAGGCGGTTCTGGGAAACAGTGAGATCGGTCCCGCGACAGTTGACAACTTCAGGAACATTGTAGACGCTCTTCTCCAGAATAAGGCGATGTGGATCATGGCGGCGGCCTTTGCTGCGGCTGTGATCGTAGTATATTTTATCAGACGCCTGGAGACGGCTCATTCATGGACGATCGCTATCATTGTCGGTACTGTGATCGAACTCTTTGTGCTTTTGTTCGGCGATATGCAGTACGACACGAATATCGATCTGACCAAGGTCTTTATGGGAGTATTCCTTTCCATTCTTGTGGAACTGCTGGTGGAGTTCTTCTGCTTTATGGTGGATTACACGAGGATCGAGAGCGTACAGTTTGAAGACGACGATTACTACTACTATGTCAAGGCGGTTCCGAAGGTAACAGTTTCGGATTCCCTGCGCACAGTCAAGACGTTCAGCACCTCTGAGACCGGCGGGACAGGTTTCCGCGATCAGGTCGCGAAGCGTCTTGGCGGAAAGAATGCGGAATCCGAGGAATAACTGCAGGAAGCCCGCCTGGGACGGAGGGGCATTAACGACAGGACGGAAGAAGTAGAAGATGCAGCGTTTTTTAACGATACTTCAAAATTATCTTAACCAAATACATATGCCGAACGTGCGCTGGACAGATATTGTCGAGATACTGATTCTCGCTTTTCTGATCTATCATATTCTGCTGTGGATCAAGAATACCCGCGCGTGGTCCCTGTTGAAGGGACTGCTTGTCATAGGCGCCTTTGTGGCAATCGCGGCGGTATTCAACATGAGCACGATCCTGTGGATCGTGCAGCATGTCACGGGGCTTGCCGTTACAGCTATCGTGATCCTCTTACAGCCGGAACTGCGCAGTGCGATGGAAGAACTGGGGCAGACCAATTTCCTCAGTTCTTTATTTAATGTGGACTACACAAGGACGCCGGAAGGGAGATTCTCCGATAAGACGATCAATGAACTCGTCAGGGCTTCCCTGCAGATGTCCAAGGTCAACACCGGGGCTCTGATCGTCATCGAACAGACCACGCCGCTGCAGGAATACGCCCGCACGGGAATCGATATGGACGCGCTGGTCACAAGCCAGCTGCTCATCAATATTTTTGAAAAGAACACGCCGCTTCACGACGGAGCGGTGATCATCCGCAAGAACAGAGTCATAGCTGCGACCTGCTACCTGCCGCTGTCCGAGAACCGCATGGATAAGAATCTGGGAACAAGACACAGGGCAGGCGTGGGTATATCCGAGGTGACAGATTCCCTCACGATCATCGTATCGGAGGAGACCGGCGAGATCTCTCTGGCGTACCGCGGCGCTCTGACAAGAAGCGTCACAGAGGAAATGCTCAGAGAAAGACTGGTGACACTGCAGAACAAGGAGGTCCAGGAGGCCAGATATGCACGACTTCTCTCCAGAAAGGGAAAAGAAAAGAATAAAGACGCAGATACTGAGAATCTTCCATAACTGGGGACTCAAACTCATCTCCCTTGTATTTGCGACGTGCCTGTGGTTTTTTGTGACCAATTACCAGGATCCGGAGACGGTCCTGACCGTGAACAATGTTCCGGTCAAACTCCTGCACACTGATTCGGTAACTCAAGAAGGGAAGGTCTGCACTGTCCTTAATGACAGCGACACGATCCCGGTCGTGACGGTGACTGCGCCCAGGTCGGTCGTCGATTCTCTCGGAGCCGAGAATATCGTGGCAACGGCGGATGTGGAGGATATAGCGGCTGACAATACAGTCCCGATCGTACTGACAACTAACAAGTACAGCGACAGCATTACGAGCATTGTCGGATCCACAAAGAGGGTGGCCCTGAGCATAGAGGACCTGGAACAGGCGAGTTTTACGATCGAAGCGGCTCTCATCGGAAATGTCGCGGAGGGCTATGAGATCGGCAGTATATCGCTGGAACAGAACCAGGTGCGCGTGAAAGGACCTGCCTCTGAGGTCAAGAGAGTAAACCGCGCGGGCGTCACCGTGGACGTATCGGGCGTTGAGAGTTCCATCAGCACGAATGCGGAGATCCACCTCTATGACGAGGATGGAGTAGATCTCGATATCGATAAGAATCTTGAACTGAACATTGACAAGGTCATGGTGAACGTGGAAGTCCTGCCGAAAAAGGAAGTTCCCATCAAGATCGCTGTCTCCGGGACACCTGCAGAAGGCTACAGGCTCACAGGAGAGACGACGGTGGAACCGGGAAGAGTCACGGTCACCGGAAGGAGAGCCGCGCTTGAGAAAGTGACGGAGATCAGTATCCCGTCCGCGGAGCTCAACGTCACCGGAAGAACGAAGAGCCTGACAAAAACCTTCAATATTGCCAATTACCTCCCTGACGGAGTGCAGCTGGCGGAAGGAGAACTGGACACTGTGAAAGTAACGGTGGAGATCGTCGCGACTGAAGAAGAGTGATCCGGTTCATGAATACAGAAAGGGGAGCATGTTATGAAAGGGTATAAGAGGTACAGGAGAACGCCTGTCGTAAATTATCCGGAGAGAGAATGGCCGAACAAGCAGATCGAGAAGGCGCCCGCGTGGGTCAGCGTGGATCTCAGGGACGGCAATCAGGCACTGGTCGATCCGATGGTAGTCAGCGAGAAGATGGAGATGTTCAAGCTCCTTGTCAAGCTCGGCTTTAAGGAGATCGAGATCGGATTCCCGGCAGCCAGCCAGCTTGAGTATGACTTTCTCAGAGAACTGATCGAGAAGGACCTGATCCCGGACGACGTCATCGTCCAGGTTCTCTCTCAGTGCAGGGAGGACCAGATCGAGAAGACTTTCGAGTCCATCAGGGGCTGCAAACAAGCTGTGGTCCATATCTACAACTCCACCTCCACCCTTCAGAGGGATGTGGTGTTCGGCAAGGACAGGCAGGCCATCATCGATATCGCTGTGGACGGAACGAGATGGGTCAAGGAGAGGGCTGAGAAGTTCCCCGGCAAGATCTATTTTGAATATTCACCTGAGAGCTTTACCGGCACGGAGCTGGATTTTGCCCTGGAGATCTGCACAGCGGTACAGGATGTCTGGCAGCCTACACCGGAGAATCCCATGATCTTCAACCTGCCTTCCACAGTTGAGATGACAACTCCCAACGTGTACGCGGACCAGATCGAGTGGATGAGCCGCCACTTCAAGGACAGGGACAGCATTATCCTCAGTGTCCACCCGCACAACGACAGAGGCTGCGGCGTCGCGGCCACGGAACTGGCGCTTCTTGCAGGCGCGCAGCGCGTTGAGGGAACCCTCCTCGGCAACGGTGAGAGGACCGGCAATGTGGACATTCTCACAGTCGCCTACAATATGTTCTCCCAGGGGATCGATCCCGAACTGAACCTCGAGGATATCAACGAGATCGTCGATGTCTGCGAGAAATGCACCAAGATGGGCGTCGATGACCGTCATCCCTATGCAGGCAAGCTCGTGTTCACCGCTTTTTCCGGCTCTCACCAGGATGCCATCAACAAGGGCATCGCGGCGATGAAGACCAGAAAATCGGAGATCTGGGAGGTGCCTTACCTTCCCATCGATCCCGCGGACATCGGAAGAGTTTACGAGCCCGTAGTCCGCATCAATTCCCAGTCCGGCAAGGGCGGCGTAGCGTTCGTTATGAGCACCTACTACGGCTTCAAGCTTCCCAAGGGAATGCACAGGGAGTTCGCGGACGTTGTGCAGAAGATGTCCGAGAGACAGGGAGAGGTCCCGCCGGAGCAGATCATGGACGCTTTCCGCAGCGAGTATCTGTACAAGAACGAGCCGCTGCACTTCAGAAAGCTCCAGGTGACAGACCTCAGCAGCGATACCAAGACAGATTTCGACACCAAGGTCATGGTCGTATTTACGGATCACGGCAAGATGGAGAGAGTCGAGGCGGTAGGAAACGGACCTCTGGACGCGGTTCTGCGCGGTCTTTCGCTCAAGTACGGCTTCAACGTCCGTATTCTGGACTACGAAGAGCACGCCCTCAAATCGGGTTCCGACTCCCAGGCGGCGGCCTACATCCATCTCATGGATGGCGAGAGCGGCAGGATCACCTATGGCGTGGGCGTCAGCTCCAACATCACGAGAGCTTCGGTGCGCGCTATTTTCTCCGCGATCAACAGACTTCAGCTGGGTGATCGCAGACAGGGAACCTCGGACAGCTTCTGAGCAGAACCTGATTTGGTCAAAATATAGAAGAAACTACAATACTAGAGAGGAGCCGGCATAAATGGCAGATCAGAAGAAACTGGTAGCAGAGATCACATCCATGGATGAGGATTTCACACAATGGTATACGGACGTTGTAATCAAAGCAGGACTTATCGCTTATTCCAATATTAAGGGATTTATGGTCTATAAACCCGCGGGATACGCTCTGTGGGAAGCTGTTCAGAAACATCTGGACGCCCGCTTCAAGGCAGTCGGCGTTGAAAATGTGTATCTTCCCATGATGATCCCGGAGAACCTGCTCAGCAAGGAGAGCGACCTGGTCAACGGTTTTGCTCCCGAAGTGGCGTGGGTAACTCACGGCGGACAGGAAGAACTGCAGGAGAGGATCTGCGTTCGCCCTACATCCGAGACACTGTTCAGCGACTTCTATAAAGATGAAGTGCACTCCTACAGAGATCTCCCCAAGAACTACAACCAGTGGTGCAGCGTTGTCCGCTGGGAAAAGGAGACAAGACCCTTTCTGCGCTCCAGAGAGTTCATGTGGCAGGAGGGACACACTGTCCACGCCACCATGGAAGAAGCTGAGGAGAGAACGAAACTGATGCTCGATGTCTACGCTGATTTCTGCGCGGAGGACCTCGCGATCCCCACTATCAAGGGCCGCAAGACCGACAAGGAGAAATTCGCGGGCGCGATCGCCACTTATACCATCGAAGCCCTGATGCACGACGGCAGAGCCCTGCAGTCCGGCACCAGCCACAACTTCGGCGATGATTTTGCCAGGGCTTACGGCATCCAGTTTACTGACAAGGACAACAAACTTAAATACGCTTTCCAGACATCCTGGGGACTTTCCACAAGGATCATCGGCGCTCTGATCATGGTACACGGTGACAATTCCGGTCTCGTGCTGCCTCCCAAGATCGCTCCCACTCAGGTGATGATCATTCCTATTCAGCAGAGGAAGGCAGGCGTGCTCGAGAAAGCGGCCGAGATCAAGGAAATGCTCAAGGATTTCCGCGTCAAAGTCGACGAGACCGACAAGAGCCCGGGATTCAAGTTCGCCGAGCAGGAGATGAGAGGCATTCCGCTCCGCGTCGAGATCGGACCCAGAGATATCGCTGAGGGCAAGTGCGTCGTGGTGCGCCGCGACACCCGCGAGAAGATCTCCTGCGACATCGCTTCTCTGCCTGAGAAGATCGGAGAACTTCTTCCGCAGATCCAGAACGACATGTACGAGAGAGCGAAGAAGCACCTTGAGGAGCACACCTTCGAAGCTCCCGACAAGGAGACCTTCGAGGCCCTCTTCGAAGAGACCAAGGGCTTTGTAAAGGCTATGTGGTGCGGAAGCAGGGAGTGCGAGGAGAAGATCAAGGAAGACTACTCCGTGACTAGCCGCTGCATTCCTTACAAGCAGCAGCATCTCAGCGACGTATGCGTCTGCTGCGGAAAGCCTGCGACAAAAATGGTTTACTGGGGCAGAGCGTATTGATCGACAGTGCGCATAGGCCCGGAGCGTATTGATCTCTGGCGGCTCACCAGTCAAAACAGAGCAGATCTGAGGTGATTGCGTGCAGGTGAAGATCGTAATACCGGAACAAGTAAATAGCATCCTTGAAAGCCTTCAGAAATCCGGTTATGAGGCCTATGTGGTAGGCGGCTGTGTGCGTGACGCCCTTCTGGGGCGTGAACCCAACGACTGGGATATCACCACATCAGCTCTGCCGACGGAGGTCAAGAGTGTGTTTCCAAGGACCATCGATACGGGGCTGCAGCACGGGACCGTGACTGTCCTGTGCGACGGAACAGGCTATGAAGTTACCACTTTCAGAGTGGACGGCGTCTATGAGGACGGCCGCCATCCCAAAGAGGTAACTTTTACGCCGAGCCTTCGGGAGGACCTCAAAAGAAGAGATTTTACCATCAACGCGATGGCCTATAACAATGAGAGCGGGCTGGTCGACCTCTTCGGCGGGCAGCAGGACCTGGAGAACGGGATCGTACGCGCGGTGGGAGACCCCGTACAGAGATTCACGGAGGACGCTCTCAGGATCATGAGGGCGATACGCTTCAGCGCCCAGCTCGGCTATGAGATCGAGCCTGAGACCCTCAGAGCCGCATCGGCCCTGGCGCCTAATCTCCGCAGGATCAGCAGCGAGCGCATCCGCGAAGAGCTGGAGAAAACACTTGTCTCCGACAGGCCGGAGCTCTTAAGGACTGCCTGGGCGGCGGGCATCACCAAAGAATTCATTCCCGAATTTGACAGATGCATGGAGACCGACCAGATCAATCCCCATCACTGCTACACAGTGGGGGAGCATATCCTCAAAGGCGTCAGCCTGGTCCGCAAGGACAGGATATTGAGGATCACTATGTTCTTGCACGACATAGCGAAGCCAATCTGTCATACTGTGGACGAGGAAGGGATCGATCATTTCCGCGGGCACGCGGAAGTGGGCTGCAGCCTGGCGAAGACTATTCTGCAGCGGCTCAAATATGACAACGCGACGATCCGCAAGGTGACGACGCTGGTAAAATATCACGACATGCAGATCCGTCTGACGGAACCCGCAGTGCGCAAAGCCATAGTGATGACCGGCGCGGACCTCTTCCCGCTTCTTCTGGAAGTGAAGCTGGCCGATTTTATGTCCCAGAGCACATTCCAAAGGGAGGAAAAGCAGGAGAAATTCGACATGCTGCGCGCCATCTACGGGAGGATCGTTGAGCGCGGGGACTGCCTGAGCCTCAGGGAACTGGCTGTGAATGGCTCTGACCTCATCAAAACGGGCGTAAAGCCGGGGCGGGAAGTTGGCAATATTTTGGCCCGGATGTTTGAAGAAGTGCTTGATGTACCGGAGCACAACGACAAAGAATACCTGCTGGGTCGGTTTGTGAAGGAATAAGATCGGATTGGGCAAGAAAAGGGAATGAATACGTTCACTTGTTGACAAACCAATTGAAACCTATTATAAATTTAATAGGAAATTTATGGGAGATAAGCTCTCATCACTATCAGGAGGAATCTATAATATGAATAAAACAGAAATGATCGCAGCTATCGCTGATAAGGCGGGACTTACAAAGAAGGACGCTGAGAAGGCTCTCAAGGCTTTCACTGATACAGTAGCTGAAGAGCTTGCAAAGGGCGGCAAGGTTCAGTTGGTTGGCTTCGGCACTTTCGAAGTCAGCGAGAGAGCAGCAAGAGTCGGCATCAACCCTCACACTCGCCAGCCCCTCACCATCGAGGCTTCCAAGACCCCTAAGTTCAAGGGCGGCAAGGCTCTGAAGGATGCGATCAACTGATCTGCATATTTCCCAAGGACGTGATCAACTGATAAACTGAGATTCAGTATCGGTGAGTAACTGTAAGCCCGGAGTTCATCCTCCGGGCTTTACTTTTTGCGAAAGGGAGCGCATTATGCGACTAGACAAATATCTTAAGATCTCCAGACTGATCAAAAGGCGCACAGTCGCCAATGAGGCCTGCGACAACGGAAGAGTCACGCTGAACGGCAGGGTTGCCAGGGCATCCGCCGAAGTGAAACCCGGCGACATCATCGGTATCTCTTTCGGAAACCGGGAAACCAGGGTCGAAGTCCTCACAGTACAGGAAAATGTGCGCAAGGAAGCTGCCGCGGATCTCTTCCGCTATCTTCCGGCTTCGGAGGCGGAGACAGCTTCGGAGGTATCTTCTGAGGATGTGGAATCCTGAGGCGTTTTCTGAGGGCGGAAAACCTGAAGGCAGGGAATTCTAAGGACGGGAAACCTGAAGGCGGGGAATTCTGAACTCTTTCTAAACTATTGGCGCACCGCATTGACGGAGCCCGAAAAAGAGGGGTAAGATGAGAGCAATCTGATGATTGCTGATCAAAATTGGCAGGCCGCGGTCTGCGGATACACTATTGACGATAGGAGCAGGAGGAAATTAATGGCATTTGAGAGATCTGCAAAAACAAGAGAGCAGAACAGACTCAGTATGTGGCTTGCTGCCCTGGTCGTCGGCGTCCTGATCCTGGTGGTGTTAGTGACTTGTGGAAGTCTTTACCGCCGTCTCCACTCAAACAGGGAGAGGATCGAAGAACTCCAGAACGAGATCGCGAAGGAAGAACAGCGCTCGGAAGAGATCGAAGAATATAAGAAATATACAAAGTCCAGAGAGTATATCGAGGAAGTAGCCAGAGAGAAACTCGGGCTGGTATATGAGGGTGAAGTGATCTTCAAGGAAGAAGGATCGCATTGAAAGGCTGTCGCCGGTTGGCGGCGGCTTTTTGAGTGCGGTGAAGTGGGAGTTGGTTTTGAATTTGTGCATACCAAGGAGGCAGGCTCCATCTTCTTAAGAAATTTTGGAAATCGGATGGGCCGGAAAAAGGCACTAAATTGAAAATCTACCATCGAAATTGGCCGATGCCGGGGTTGGATGTATACATTCTCCGGAAGAATTTCTTCTCGGACCATCGAATTTAGCCGATATCCGAAGAGGATGGAAAATTTGTGCTGAGCAGACCATCGGATTTATCTGTATGCCCAAAGTAGATGGAGAGTTTGTGCCAAGGAAGCTTTTTGAATACCATCGGATTTGACTGACTTCCCGGAGTGGATGGTAAGTTTGTGCCAGACAAATCTCAGTTGATCGAAAACAGTTCCATCCACCCGGAAATACAGAGGATATCTATGATCAATCGAATTTACGATTATATGATTCGCAATAAAATGATCGAAGAAAGCGGATGTATAATTGCTGCGGTGTCGGGCGGAGCCGATTCTATGTGCCTTTTGGAGATATTGCGGGAGCTGCGGACAAAGGCAGGATTTCAGCTGAGAGTGCTCCATGTCCATCATGGACTGCGGGAGAGCGCGGAAGGAGATCTTGAGTATGTGGCAGGTTACTGTGAGGCTGCGGGGATTCCCTTTGAGGCTGTGAGAGTGGATGCTGCCGGAAATGCCGCTGAGAACGGACTGAGCGTTGAAGAGGCTGCAAGGCACCTGCGCTACGAAGCCTTAAAGAGAGCAGCGGAGCGCTGGGACAGGGAGAACTCGCCGCAATCCTGCCGCGGGGAGCGTCAGGGCAGCGGGAACACGCCGCAATCCTGCCGCGGGGAGCGCTGGGACAGCGGGAACACGCCGAATTCCGACTGTGCTGAGCGTCAAGACAAAGAGAACACACCTCGATCCGGAAAAATGTGCTGCCGGATCGCAGTCGCACATCACCTGGAGGACCAGGCGGAGACCGTGCTCTTCAATCTGGTGCGCGGCAGCAGACTGAGAGGGCTTCGCGGTATGCTTCCGGTGAACGGAAGGATCATCAGGCCGCTGCTGGAGTGCAGCAGGGGGGAGATCGAGGAATTTCTCCGTGAACGGGGAATTGCCTGGAGAGAGGACGAGACCAACGAGGATGTCCGCTTTGCGAGAAATCTTCTGCGGCGCGAAGTGATGCCCCTTTTGGAGAGGATCAACGCGGGAGCTGCTCAGCACATAGCAAAGGCTGCTGAAGAAGCCGCGGAAACGGAAGAGTTTCTGAGGATTGAGACCGGAAAGGCTATGAAGGCGTGCCGTGAAACGCAGGAAGACAACAGCGCTCGAGCGGAGCGTGACAGCCAAAACATTGTAAACCAGCAGTCGCCGATCATCATTTCTATCCCGATCCTGCTCAAAGAACCACCTTTAATCGTCAGAAGAGTCGTCTATGAAGCAATCGCTGAAGCGGCCGGCAGGAAGAAAGACCTGCGGGATGTGCATGTGCAGGATGTGCTCAAACTGGCGCAGAAGAAGGGAAACGGGCAGCTGGATGTCTTTGGAGGCGTGCAGGTGGAGAAAGTGTATGACAGGCTTATCTTCTCCGCAACCGTGGAACCGGCCCTGCCATTCGACCGACGCTGGCCGATGGATGCCTCTGAATACAGCTGCAGAGTCTTTGACTTTGACGGCAATCTGGCGGCAGTGTCCCGAAAGCAGTATACGAAATGGCTCGATTATGATAAAATAGGAGCGTTTCCAAGTTTTCGGACAAGGCGCGAAGGGGACCGCATCACGATCGATGAGAGCGGAAGATCCAAGTCGGTCGCCAGATATATGATCGACGCGAAGATACCTGCGGAGCTGCGAGGCAGGATAGTGCTTCCCGCGGCAGGAAAAGAGATCTTGTGGGTTCCGGCAGGGCTTGACGCCAATGCGCAGCAAATGAGTGCGCCGGCAGGGCTTGACGCCAATGCGCAACAAATGAGTGCGCCGGCGTATGTGCCAAACGGGCTGAACGGAGAGGCGGAAACGATCCGCTCTTCAGACAGCGGCAGGATCAGTGCTTCTTATATGGTGAGCGGTCGCACACGCAGAATTCTGGAGATCCGATGGAAACCGGAAAGCCGGATAAACCCTGGCAAAACCGGAGAGAACTGCCGGAATAAAGATGATACCGGCACCTGACAGGGGCACTGCAACACAGTATCAACACAACACATAGGGGATGAGGAGTATTATGCGCGAGACTATCAGAGAACTTATCAGTGAAGAAGAGGTAAACGCAAGGATCAGAGAACTTGGAGCGCAGATTTCCAAGGATTATGAAGGAAAGACTGTTCATTTGGTATGCATTTTGAAAGGTGCCTGCATCTTCATGTGCGAACTTGCCAAGAGGATCACGGTGCCCGTATCTATGGACTTCATGACTGTGTCAAGTTATGGAAGCGGCACAAAGTCCAGCGGCATTGTCAGGATCAGAAAGGATCTGGATGATCCGATCGACGGACTCGATGTCCTTATTGTGGAGGATATCGTGGACTCCGGACGCACTCTTTTCTACCTTGAAGAGGTTTTCAGACAGAGAGGCTGCGCGAGCGTGCGTACCATCACACTGCTTGACAAGCCGGAGCGCCGCGTGGTTGATCTGGATGTGGATTACACAGGCTTTGTGATTCCGGACCAGTTCGTGGTCGGATATGGAATGGATTACGACCAGAGATACAGAGATCTTCCTTTTATCGGGGTGGTTGAGTTCTCCGAGGAGTAATATTTTGACTTTGACGCAATGATAACTGAGGTAGTGTTTTGGATAATAAACAGAGACCGAGACCGTATAACAGTCTTTTGATCCCGATACTGATCCTGATGATGTTCATCTTCGTCTTTTCGCCGATGGTGAGAGGATCGTTTTCGGCGGGACAGGAGAGTTATACGCTTGAGAAATTTCAGGAAGACCTGAAAAGCGGTAATGTTGAGAGTGTGACGATCACGCCCAACCGCGACAATGACACGGGCTACGCAGTGGTGACGCATAAGGACAACACCCGCAATACCCTTTACGCGACGCAGATCGCGGTGATCGAACAGACTGCGCGGGAGGCCGGGATCGTACCTGTGGTCAGGGACATCCCTTCCGACAATTTGTTTATGGTCAGCGTGCTGCCTACGATCCTGATCGTTGTGGTCTGTCTGTTCTTCTTCTACATGATGAACGCGCAGAACATGGGCGGCGGATCCAACGCCAAGATGATGAATTTTGGCAAGAGCAAGGCGAGACTGGCAAAAAACAGCGGAGTGACGCTCGACGACGTGGCGGGCCTTCAGGAGGAGAAGGAGGACCTTGAGGAGATCATCGATTTTCTTAAGGATCCCGGCAAATATACGAAAGTGGGCGCCCGCATTCCGAAAGGAGTGCTGCTCGAAGGCGCGCCCGGCACGGGCAAAACATTGCTGGCCAAGGCCGTCGCCGGCGAGGCAGGCGTGCCCTTTTTCAGCATTTCCGGTTCGGATTTCGTCGAGATGTTCGTCGGCGTAGGCGCGTCGCGTGTCAGAGATATGTTTGACGACGCCAAGAAGAATTCGCCCTGCATCGTATTCATTGACGAGATCGACGCGGTGGCAAGGCGCAGAGGCACCGGCCTTGGCGGCTCCCACGACGAGCGCGAGCAGACTCTGAACCAATTGCTGGTGGAAATGGACGGATTCGGCGTCAACGAGGGAATCATCGTCATGGCTGCCACCAACAGAGTGGACGTCCTGGACCCTGCGATCCTTCGTCCGGGCCGTTTTGACAGGAAGATTTCTGTGGGAAGGCCTGATGTGAAGGGCCGCGAGGATATCCTCAAGGTCCATTCCAGGAATAAGCCCCTGGGCGAGGACGTAGATCTTAAAGAGATCGCCCGAACAACGGCGGGATTCTCCGGAGCTGATCTGGAGAACCTCATGAACGAGGCGGCTATTGGCGCCGCGAGAGTAAACCGCGCTTACATCATGCAGTCCGATATTAAGGACGCCTTCATCCGGGTCGGCATCGGCAAGGAGAAGAAGAGCCATGTCATCACGCCCGAAGAGAAGAGGATCACCGCGTTCCATGAGACCGGTCATGCGATCCTTTTCCACGAGCTTCCCAAGGTGGGCCGCGTCTACACAGTTTCCATCATTCCTACAGGAATGGGAGCCGGAGGCTACACGATGCAGCTTCCCGAGCAGGACATGATGTACATGACCAAGGGCAGAATGCTTGAGGAGATCATGGTGAGTCTGGGAGGCAGGATCGCGGAGGAACTGGTGCTCGACGATATCACGACGGGCGCTTCCGCGGATATCCGCCAGGCGACCAACATCGCAAGGCATATGGTCATGCGCTACGGCATGTCGGATAAGATCGGCACCATCAATTACGAGCAGGAGACCGACGACGTCTTCCTGGGCTATGATCTGGGCCATGAGAACAAGCACAGCGAGTATGTCCGAGGCGAGATCGACAAAGAAGTGCGCCGCATCATCAGCGACTGCTACGCGAAAGCCAAAGAGATCATCAAAGCCAATGAGGACATCCTCTACAAGGCGGCTGACCTCCTGATCGAGAAAGAGAAGATCACCGGCGAGGAGTTTGACGCTCTGTTCGTGCGGACAGATGAAACGGCAGATCAGGAGTTTGAGCCTGAAGACCTGGAAACCAGGCAGATTTAATTAAAAACCGAACGGGTATAACGTTTATCAGGAGAGGGGACAGCCGGCGAAGGCCGGCTGTGCAGCCTGTTTTCCTGGAAAATACCGGGGATAACGGCATTCGAAAACAAGGGAAGCCTGAACTTACCGGGGCAATAAAGGATATTGGCGATAATGCACAAATCACTTTTTCTGCTTTTGTGAACTTTGTGAATTCTGCGAATTTATCTTTTTAGAGCGATTTGTTACTATACACTTGTAACCCCCCAATACATTATAAGTTTTTGCTATACCCCATTTAGAAGAATACCTTCTCTAAAAAAGACAGTCCCCCAAGCGCTGTCTTTTTTACGTTGTCCGAAAAAGGGGTGTTTTTATGCAGCATGAGGCACTGAATACTAAGGCGTTGTTTTCAGACCAGACGCCGGAGTTTTTAAACGTCCAGACAATAAAGCCTCTGAGAAGAAACGGCAGAAAAAAATACGCGATCCGCATCCGCCTCCGCACAGCAGCGGGAGACGCGGATAACTGTGTGCTGCTGACGGACCTGGGCGAGATCCCCATGCGCGTAGAGAAGGAAAACGCACATTTCATCTATTTCTCGGCTGAAGTGATCAGCGACGGCAGGCCTGTGCGGTACGCCTTCCGGATCCGTCTTGCCCTGACCGGTGAAGAGTTTCTTTACAAGCGCACCGGTATCGAATGGGGAGATGAGACCGGAGATGAGACGGCTGATGAATCCGGTGAAACCCCTGAGAAGAAGACCGGCACGGAAGGCTGGTGGTATTATGCCCCGGAATTCAAGATCCCCGACTGGGCCAGCGGCGCAGTGATGTACCAGATCTTCACAGACCGTTTCTGCAACGGAGACCCGGACAACGACGTGCTGACCGGCGAGTACGCCTACAACGGCGGCCAGGTCCTGCAGATCGAGGACTGGTACTGTCCGCCCGCGGCCGACGACACCCGGGAGCACTACGGCGGCGACCTCCAGGGCATCATGGACAAGCTCGATTACCTCGAGGACCTCGGCGTGGAGGTCATCTACCTCAATCCGATCTTCGTCTCACCATCCAATCACAAATATGACACCCAGGATTACGACCACATAGACCCCCACTTTGGCAAAATAGTGCACGACCGCGGCAAGGTCCTGCCCAGAGGTTCTCTGGACAACCGCGAGGCGGAGAAATATAAGGTGAGGGTGACAGACCCCGCAAATCTCGAAGCCAGCGACCGGCTCTTCGCGAACCTGGTCCGGGAGGCGCACATGCGCGGGATCCGGGTGATCCTGGACGGCGTATTCAACCACTGCGGTTCCTTCCACCGCTGGCTGGACCGGGAGAAGATCTACCTCAACACCGGCAATTACGCGCCGGGCGCTTATGGCAGGAAGGATTCGGGATACCGGCAATATTTTGACTTCCAGAAAGATGACTGGCCGGATAATGACTCTTACGAGAGCTGGTGGGGATTCTCGTCACTTCCCAAACTCAACTACGAGGAGTCTATGCAGCTTCGCGACGAGATCCTGCGGGTGGCGGCCAAGTGGGTATCGCCCCCCTACAACGCGGACGGCTGGAGACTGGACGTTGCGGCGGACCTTGGTCATTCCGAGGTCTTCAACCACTATTTCTGGCAGCGATTCCGCAAAGTGGTCAAAAAAGCGAACCCCGACGCCCTCATCCTGGCCGAAAATTATATGAACTCGGCGAGGTGGCTGGGCGGCGGAGAGTGGGACACCATCATGAACTATGAGGGCTTCATGGATCCCGTGACATGGTTCCTGACAGGCATGGAGAAGCACAACGACGCCTTTCATCCAAGCTACATAGGCGACCCGGAGAGATTCTGGGCAGCCATGAAGTGGAAGGGCCAGGAGGATATGCCTCAGGCGCCGCTCATGTGCAGCATGAACCAGTTATCCAATCACGATCACTCGCGTTTCCTGACAAGGACCGGCCTGAAGGTGGGCAGAGTCTCGCTCCTGGGAACCCAGGCGGCGTCAGAAGACGTGCGGGAGAGCGTCTACCGCGAGGCGGCGGTCATCCAGCTGACCTGGCCCGGCGCGCCGACCCTATACTACGGAGATGAGGCGGGCCTGTGCGGCTTCACGGATCCGGACAACCGGCGCACCTACCCCTGGGGCAGGGAGGACCGGGAGATGATCCGCTTCCACAAAGAGCTGATCAGAATGCACAAGGAATACAGCTGCCTGCGGAAAGGCTCGCTGATCCGCCTCGCGGATGAGCCTCACGTGCTTTCTTACGGCAGATTTGACAGAGAGTCCTCTGTAGTGGTGGCCGTCAACAACGGAAACGATCCTGTAAAGATCAGGATCCCCGTCATATACGCCGGCGTGCCGGCTGACTGTAATATGAAACTAAGATTTCTGACGAACATCAGCGGCTTTCTGGCTTACCCCAGAACAGTCTACCGCGTGGAAGACGGAATACTGGAGATCGAACTGACGCCGGAGTCGGCCGCGGTTCTTGTGAAATAAGGGAAGAGAGCGCTGTACTTGCAGGTTATTATTGCAGGTGCAGCGCTCTTTTTGCGCCTTTGGAGCGGTTCAAAAGCCCTTGAAAAGCCTTGAAAATCCATCCGTGGCAAAATGCACAAAAACACTACTACAGATTCGTCGTTATCAAAATTGCGTAACAATGCCCAAATTAGTTATAATGAAATCGATTACAATTTGTTGAATAACTATATAGGAGGGTTATATGTTTGAAGACAAAAAATGGGACAAGACGTTTAAAAACCGTCTTTCCAAGCACTACGATGAACTGAAATGGCTCTACAGCGAGTTGTATCACAACGACCAGCAGGCATTCGACTATTTCTGCGATATGATGTACGAGTACTACGAGAAAAGAAGCCCCATGCTCCGTGAGTGGGACGAAGCGCGCGAGGCGTCTCCCGACTGGTACAAGGGAAATGACATGCTCGGTATGCTCATGTACACGAACTGCTTCGCCGGCAATCTCAAAGGTGTGAAGAGCCATCTGGATTACATCCAGGAGTGCGGCGTCAACTATCTGCACCTGATGCCTCTGCTGGAGAGCCCCAAGGACCGCAGCGACGGCGGTTACGCGGTCTCTAACTTCCGCAAGGTCCAGCCCGAGCTGGGCACCATGGAAGACCTGGCTGAGCTGGCGGACGACTGCCACACCCGCGGAATGTGCGTATGTCTCGATTTCGTCATGAACCACACCAGTGAAGACCATGAGTGGGCGATGCGCGCGAAGGCAGGAGAGAAGGAGTACCAGGACCGTTTCTTCTTCTACGACGACTGGACCATTCCGAACGAGTTCGAGAAGACTGTTCCTCAGGTATTCCCTCAGACAGCGCCCGGCAACTTCTCCTGGTGCCCGGAAGTAAACAAGGTTGTCATGACCACATTCTGGCCCTATCAGTGGGATCTCAACTATGCGAATCCGGTCGTTTTCAACGACATGACGGCTGACATGCTCAACCTCTGCAACCACGGCGTGGATATCATTCGTCTGGACGCGACGCCTTACATCTGGAAAGAGATCGGCACGCCTTGCCGCAACCTGCCCCAGGTGCACACTCTCGTTCGTCTGATGCACATGGCTACCGAGGTCGTCTGTCCCGGAACGCTGCTCCTGGGCGAAGTTGTTATGGAACCGAGCAAGGTCGTTCCCTATTTTGGCACCATCGAGAAGCCGGAATGCCACATGCTCTACAACGTGACCACCATGGCCAGCACATGGCACACAGTGGCGACACACGACGTGCGCCTGCTCCGCCATCAGATGGAAGCAGTTTTCGCGCTGCCTCACGAGTACACATTCCTGAACTACCTGCGCTGCCACGACGACATCGGCTGGGGCCTGGACTACGATTATCTCAAGCAGTTCGGCATCACGGAAGTGCCGCACAAGAAATACCTCAACGACTATCTCACCG
>CAMOIJ010000014.1 GCA_946615865.1 uncultured Lachnospiraceae bacterium
TACAGCCATAAGATGGCTCCATTGGTTAAGAGCGATCGTATCCACAGCGTTTTCGAAGAAAGGTCCTTTACGGCTGCATAGGTATTGATATCAGGCATATCCTCCGGTGCTTCTACCATATTCTCACACCATGTTTTACAATTCTTCCCCGTTTGTCTCAATCACATGCTTGTACCAGTAGAAGGACTTTTTCTTCATGCGGTTAAGCGTGCCGTGCCCTTGGTCGTCCATATCGACGTAGATAAAGCCGTAACGCTTTTTCATTTCACCGGTGCCGGCCGAGACCAGGTCAATGCATCCCCAGGGCAGGTATCCCATGAGATCCACGCCATCGATCAGCACCGCATCTTTCATCGCCTGAATGTGCTGGCGGAAATAGTCAATGCGATAGTCGTCATTGATGGTTCCATCCGGTTCAATGGTATCCACTGCTCCGAATCCATTTTCTACTATGAACATGGGCAGGCGATAGCGGTCATAAATCTGGTTGAGGGAAATACGCAGACCAAGCGGATCTACCGCCCATCCCCATTCCGACTGTTTCAAATACGGATTCCGGTACGCCATGATCTGGTTTCCGCCGGTCATTTCCGCATTCTTATCCGTTGTGGAAACAGTGGACATATAGTAACTGAAGCCTATATAATCGACTGTTCCGTTTCTGAGAATCCCGGCATCCTCCGGCTCCATTTTCACATCAATTCCAAGTCGTTCGTACATCTTCAGCCGGTAATTCGGATACACTCCCCGGCACTGCACGTCCATGAAAAATTCTTTTTCGTGGTTGAAATCAATTGCCTCCCATACATCTTCCGGGCGGCAGCTCATAGGATAGCTCGGGATATACGAGACCATCATGCCGATCTTGAAGTCCGGATTGATCGAATGTCCGAGCTGCACAGCCTTGGCGCTTGCGACAAACAGGTGATGGTGCGCCTGCGCCTTAGTAGCCGGGTCGTTGTTGTGTATGCCGATCTGCGTCCAGCTTCTGAGGAAATTGATCTCATTGAAGGTCATCCAGTATTTTACTTTGTTCTTATAGCGCTCAAAGATCGTCTTACAGAAGAACACATAGAAATCGATCAGATCCCGACTTGCCCAGCCGTCATATTCATCCGCCAGGTACATCGGTGTGTCAAAGTGGTTAATCGTTACGACCGGCTCAATGCCATACTTCAGGCATTCATCAAACACGTTGTCATAGAACTGCAGACCTTCTTCGTTGACATCATACATTCCGTTCGGGCAAATTCTGGACCAGACGATCGACAGTCGGAAACACTTGAAGCCCATCTCGGCAAAGAGGGCAATATCCTCTTTGTAGTGATGATAGAAATCTGTAGCCACATGACTTGGATAGTAAAGATCCGGATCAATGTAACCGGTGGCTCCCTCCGGCAGCGCTTGTTCTTTGGTCACTTTTTTCAACTCACCTTCTGCGGTGCGAAAAGTGATCATTCTCGGCGAAGTGTGGCTGCCTCCAGTAATGGCGTCCAATGTGGACAGGCCCTTTCCGCCCGAGAGATAGCCCCCCTCATACTGATTGGCTGCCGTCGCGCCGCCCCACAAAAATTTGTCAGGTAATCTGTTATTCATAGTGCCTCCTATCTTTTGACAAGCCTCACTGAATCTTAATGATCGCAGTTTCGTTATCAGCTGCCATGCCGGAGATTCCCTCAATCTTATTGTAATTGTCGAAATTAGTCACAAGCACCGGCGTAACGGTCGAATATTTCTTCGCAATGCTGTCTTTATCAAACTCGATGAGAAGCTGGCCCTTTTTGATGGGGTCGCCGTTCTTCACATGCGCGTCAAAATACTGTCCGTTCAGTTCCACGGTATCCAGGCCGATATGGATCAGCAGCTCCACACCCTCGCTGCTTGTGAGGCCAACGGCGTGCTTTGTGTCGAAGAGCATATCTACAGTACCATCAAACGGCGCATAGACTTTGCCTTCGGAGGGCTCAATGCCGACGCCCTGTCCCATTGCCCCTTCGCTGAAAGCAGCGTCGGGCACTTCGCTGAGAGGGATGACTTTTCCCTTAATCGGGGAAGCGATAGTGAGTTCACCATTGATCATAGCAGGAGCAGGCTGTGCATTGCCGGTATCGGTGCTCGCCTTCTCTGATGCAGAGACTTCTTCTGCGGGAATACCAAACAGGAAGGTCAGAACAGCAGCCAGTCCGAAAGCGATGAGGGCACCGATGATAATGTACACAAAGCTGTCCGCCTCATAGGTGATGATCGTGAAAAGTCCGGGCGGCGCATATGCCATAGCACGTGCATGGAACAGGGACAGGAATGCGGCAGCGACTGCGGAGGAAGCCATACCAAAGGCAAAGGGCTTCTTGTACTTCAGGTTGACACCATACATGACAGGCTCCGTAATACCAAGCACCGCGGAGAGTGCAGCTGAACCGGCTACGGATTTCATCTGTTTGTCTTTCAGGCGAAGGAAAGCACCGAAGCCCGCACCGGCCTGGGAGAAGTTGGCAGTCAGAGCACTGACCAGCAAAGTCGAACCTCCGGTCTCTGCGATCTGCTGGATCTGAAGGGGAGCAAGCGCATAATGCATGCCCATCATTGTCAGCAGGGAACGAGTTCCGCCAAGCAGCGCCGCAGCAATAATTCCGCCGACGTTGTAGAACCAGTCGATAAACTTAGCGATGTATGTGCCCATGTAAGAGCCGATGGGCCCTAGAACGACCAGTTCCAGCGGTACCATGATGAACAGGACAATCATGGATGTAAGCAGTATCTTCAGGAAATCAGGAACCAGATTGTCGATCTTTTTGTAGATCAGACTCAGAACCCAGACGGAGAGTATGATCGGAATGACGGTTGATTTGTAATTCACGAACAGGATGGGAAGGCCCAGAAAACGCATTGTCGCAGGGCCGCCTTCTGCAACTGCCGCCGCACCGTTCATGATCGTGGGATACATGTAGGCCGCTGCAAGTGCCAGCGCCAGGTATTCACTGACCTTAAATTTCCTTGCAGCGCTGACTGCCAGGAAGAAGGGGAAGAAATAGAAAATCAGATCACCGATCATGGACATGATAACGATGAAACTGCTGTCGCCGGGCATCAGTTGAAGGTTCGTGATCAGAGACACGATTGCCTTAAACATACCACAGCCGATCAGAACCGGCAGTGTAGGCGCAAATATGCCGGAGATCGTCTCTATGACGGCACCGACCTTATTCTTGGAGGGCTCTTCAACAGACGCCCCGCCTTCCGTAATGTGGACCTGTGCGGAAACTTCGTCAAATATCGCGTTGACCTTTGCTCCGATGACAACCTGAAGCTGTCCGCTCTTTAGCTGTGCGGTTAATACGCCTTCAAGGCCCTTGAGTGCCTCAATGTCTGCCTTGCTGTTATCCTTGAGGTTAAAGCGCAGGCGAGTAGCGCAGTGTGTCAGGACTGATATATTCTCTTCTCCCCCGACGAGCGCAATGATCTTGGATGCCAATTCTTTGTTCGTCATTTTTCCCCTTTCCTTTCTCTAAAATGCAGAACGATTACTGTTGTCTTTCTACTCTGAGAAAAGGGTAATCCCTGTGGTAACTACAGAGTCAATAAGGAAAAACATAAAAAATAAACGTCTGCGATGGCAATATTTCATTGCCATGCAGACGTTTGCATCAACAGAATAATTCTTTAAGCGCTTCCTTTTTTTCTTCTTTATCCGGAAAACGTGCCTGTACGGGCTCCAGTCCTTTTACCGGCGCCCAGACCTCCACATACCGGACGCTTTCCTGCTCCTCCCTGACGGTTGCAACATGGACGCCTAAAATGTCGCCGTTTAGTTCATAGTCATGCTTCTTCATAAAAAGGAAAACGCCTTCCAGAAGCTGCAGCGAAAAATACTGCTTTTGTCCCAATCGGATCACGGTAAAAACTGCGGTCGTTGCCTTTTGGTGCTCCATTTTAGGAAGAATGTTTATGTTGAGCCTGTCGGCCCACCGTTTTTTGACAGTAAATCCCCACTGTGCCTCATATTCTCTTGTCGGCGCCATACACCACTCTTTCCGGATTCTGTAGGCGTGTTCCACAAAGGGATAGTAATTCGTCAGCTCATCGAAGGCACCTTCTGTTTCCTTGGCGGTAGAAGTCCTAAGTCCGTCTGCGCCATGAGAACGCATATACAGCGAGTAGTTTTCCGGACGATTCATGATGTAATATTCCCCCACCAGATGCTTCGCATTGTCCAGAATAGACTGGAAATTTTTCAGTTTCAGTGCTTTCGCCTGATAGAAGTGTGCCTGATAGACAGCTTCCTTCCTCTTTGATTCCAACTGATCAATGAGGCCACTGCAATCGATGTCTTTGATCATGGCAATTGCTTCGTTGGAGGAAAAACCAATCTGACGATACTTTTTATACTCAAGAATCTGATTCGCATCCCAGACACTGTAATAGCGGTACCCGGTCATTTCATTTTTGACCGGCATAATAAAACCCTTTTGTTCAAAAAAACGTATTGTCTCCACGGGTACATTCAACATTTTGGAAATTTCTCCTATCCGGAACAGGTCCATGCTTTCCTCCAATCCAAAAGCCCCCGCCCATTGTGGCGGGGGCATCATTATTGTCTTATAAAGCCAACGCAGCCTCATACCCTTCTCTGACTGCCACAAGCGCGTTGCCGGCTTTTACAGCACAGCCAACGACCTTGACATTGTCACAGTATTTTTTTGCTGCCTCTTCGAGCGGATTATATGCCTTATATCCGAATGCCGATACAACCGTCGCTGCCGGCACGCTCTGAAGATTTCCTTCGGAATCAGTATATTTAACACTGTCTTTTGTGATTTCGGCAACTCTGGCGCTGGTCAATACTTTGATCCTCGCTTCTCTGATGTATTCCATCAGCTGCATCTTCATCAGCGGGAACATATCGACCAGGATGTCGTCACGCATCTCTACCAGTGTGATATCCTGGCAAACCTGCGTCAGGAAGTGGGCTGTCTCTCCGCCGACTTCACCGCCGCCACAAACGACGACAGGACCGGGCTTTACGTCTGCCTTACCCAAAAGGACATCCTCCGCATTCACTACGTTCTCACCGTCCATGCCCTTGATTGGAAGCGAAAGCGGCTTAGCACCTGTTGCAATGATGACTGCATCCGGCTTCTCATCACGGATCATTTCCTCCGTCACCTCTACGCCCATCTTGACCGGAACTTTCAGATCGATCAGGCTCTTGCGCAGCGAAGATACGAATGTGGAGAGCTCACCTTTTCCGGGCGGGAAAGCTGCGCTGCGGAACTGACCGCCAAGCCAGGAGCCTGCCTCAAATACAGTTACTTTGTGGCCCATCTTCGCTGCTGTCTCGGCAGCCATAAGGCCTGCGGGACCGCCGCCGATGACCATGACCTTCTTCGGGTCTGCAGTCTTGTCCATGGGATTCTCGTACTCGCGGCCGACGCGGGGATTGACCAGGCATGTCGCACAAGTGCCTGCCAGAAGTCCGGCTTCACATCCCTGAAGGCATCCGATACAGTAGCGGATATTCTCGAACTGGCCGGCTTTTGCTTTGGCAGGAAGATAAGGATCTGCCAGGGATCCGCGTCCCATACCGATGAAATCCGCTTTCCCCATCTTTAAGATGGTGTCTGCCATCTTGGGGTCGTTGATGCGGTTTGTCACGATCACCGGACAGGAAACCAATTTTTTGACCTGTTCTGCTGTATCCATGTTAAAAGCATGCTCGGTGTACATCGGTGCAATAATCTGACGGATCACAGGAGATGCATACATTCCGTTGGAAATGTGGATGGCATCAACACCAAGCTCATCCAAATGGCGTACCAGTTCATAGGTATCCGCTTCTGTACGGCCGCCCAGAAGGTACTCATTCGCCGAGACTCTGACCTGTACCGGGAAATCATTGCCGACGTTCTCGCGAATGCATGCATAAATCTCATCCAGGATGCGAGTTCTGTTCTCAAAACATCCGCCATACTCATCCACTCTCTTGTTGGTGAAGGGAGAAAGGAATTCGGAGATCAGGTAGCCGTGTGCGGCGTGGATCTCTATTCCGTCAAATCCCGCTTCCTTCACTCTTCTCGCTGTGGAGCCAAAATCCTGCACGATCTGATGAATCTCCTCAATTGTCATCTCTCTGGGAAGATCCATGCAGAAGGGATCCTTAATCGCAGAAGGGGCGATTGGCTGAACATTTCCATTCACATCATGCTTGGACTGGCGTCCGGGATGATACATTTGGCAGAAGATCTTGGTATCGTATTTATGAACTGTTTCCGTGAGCTTCTTATTGCCTTCAATCTGCTCGTCATTGTATAGTCCGGGAATAAACTTATAGCCTTTTGCATTCACATTGACAGCATAATCCTCTGTGATGACCATGCCCCAGCCGCCTTTGGCCTTCTCTTCAATATATTTGATATACCTTTCCGTAATCATCCCGTCTTCTGTGCACAGGTTCATTACCATTGCGGGCACGATCAATCTGTTCGGGATCTCGCAGTTTCCGATCTTCGCAGGTGTAAAGATTTCCGTCATCATTATCAAATTTCCTCCTCTTAGGTTATGAAAGGTGGTCATCTCTTGTGAAAATAATAGCGGATGGGATAATTCCAAGGTCAATGCCAAAAAGTTGCAGCGTCATTTGGCAATTCTTCCGACATCGATCATCAGTCCCACGCCTTAATTCATCATTCCTCCATATTCCGGCCGGGGCTCTTCGCTTATATCCATCCAGACATATCAAAAAAACCTTGGAGTTCTTCCAAGGTTTGACCGCCCTTATAAGATTGGGAGAAACAGCTTTACAATCCTCCGAAGAAAATCGACCTCTGGGGTAGTTTGTCCACAGATGTAGACAAACTACCCCAGAGGTCGATTTCACTTGTTCAGAGCCCCATCTTGCTCATGATCTGCTCAGCTGTCACACCCGGATGTGTAACATAAAGCCGCACGATCTGTTCTGTAAGCTCCATACTGATATTTCTGCGCGCCGCGATATCCGCTACGGTTCTATGTTTTTCCAGATCAGATCCGATCTTGATGATCAGGTCTGCCGTAACCTGACGAGAACAAACCACCCCAGAGGTCGTTTTTGCTGCATGAGGGATATCTATTCTCTCTACCGTAATGCCGTAAGATTTCATCGCGGAGCTGCCTCCGGCCGAATTATCTTTTGACAAACCGTCCTCAGGAACTGTCAGGACTGCCATCGTGATTGCCTGATTGAAGCGGCGAGGGCCGCAGCTGCCCGGATTGAGATAGAGAGTTCCATCTATGTAATCCTGGGCATACCTGTGGCTGTGGCCGTATATCACCACGTCCGCTTCTACATCAGAAGGAATGTCCTTCTTCTTATGTGTCATGAAGAACTTGCGTCCGTAAAGCTCCATGCATAAGGTATATGGAATATCCGACGCCCAGTCACGATCATTGTTGCCGCGGACGACGTAAATCACGCCTGGCGTACCGTCTTCTGCTGCGCTTGCGTTTAGTACGGCATCCGAGCCGAACAGGTTTCTAATCTTAACCAGCGTCTCCGGGCCGCTTATATCGCCGCCGTGAAGTATCACTTCACAGGTCTTGATTATTTCTGCCACCTCGGGCCTCAGCATATTGTGGGTGTCAGAAATCACTGCAATCCTGTGACCCGGTCTATGTTCATTGCTCAATTTTGATGCCCTCCTAAAAAACAGATTGGGACAAGCGACCTCTGGGGTCGTTTGTCCCCTGGGGTCGTTTGTCCCCAGATGAGGATTTTAAATGGACAAGTGGGGACAAATCACCCCAGAGGTCCAGAGTCCCCAGAGTATCTGACTCTTATTACAGGTCGGACCCCCATGGAGCGATGCACCTCGTTTCCCATCAGATTTGCTGATTTTCCAAGAATGTAGACCGCTTCATTCTGCCTCTTTCCGGGCGATCGCAGCCACCATTCGCTGCCGCATCCTCTTAAATCGTCGCTTACGGTCTTCGACTCGGAATATGTGAACAGATAAACATTATCATCTGTATCATTTCCGCAGTCCACCTCATAGGGAGCATCATCTGCCGTAAATGTGTTGTGGGTGGCTGCGATCGCGGCTTTCTCTCCGGCAGAGAATTTGCTGTTATAGAAATCCTCGTTGAGCCATCTGCGCAGCGTGCAGTTTTCCCATGTGATATCCGTTTTTTCGTCATTATACGCCCTGTTTGCAACGCATCCCTGGCACAGCATTGTGCAGATCCCGTCTGTTTTGTCTGTTACATACCAGGTGTATCTGCCGAACGCCACCACATCTTCGACCTCTGAATCGGCGATCGCCGCCAGCTCGGCCGTCTCCTCCGAGGGTGTTCTGTTCATAGCCGTCGGGACGGCATGGTCCGCAAAATGAAGATTCAAGGCAGGACGAACGGCACCGTAGGAATTACCCGAAATGTCTCCGCTTGAATCAATCCTGTTCTTTCCATCGCTGTTGTTGCCGACATAGGCCGTATAGTCTTTATTGACCCCCGGCGACCTCAGCCACCACCACTGGTTATCCATACCGTACCAGTAGCCGCATTTTAATATCTTGCTGTCAAGGGCATTTGCCTCATCCACGCTCAGCAGATAGATATAATCATCCGTATCGCTTCCGCCGGGAGTGCCGTACTCCCTGTTGTCGGGATTGCTGTTGTGCGTCTTTGCGATCAGCGCCTTTTCCTCATCCGTGAATGTGTTGTAGAACTTTTCATTCAGCCAGGCCCGCACGGTAGATTTATCCCATGTATCGACCGTTTGATACCCTGCTTCGTTAAACGGCATCTTGATCACAGGCTTTTCGGTCAAAAGAGTGCAGCCCGTCTCTGTTTTGGCGATCACATACCACCTGATATCGCCGAACACGACGATATCCCCCAAAGATGCTTCCGACAGTTCCACCGCATCCTTAGGGGTATCACCAGACGGGCCGCCGCAAGCGGACAGAATGGATGCAAGGCCAAGCACGGCAGCCGTCGAAACAGCAAGAAACAATTCCCTCATCTTCATTGCGTTCTTTCCTCGTAGATCATGATCTGTATCTTGTAATTATCCCTCTCCATACTCTTCCGGTCACACGGGACAAGAGACCTCTGGGGTCGTTTGTCCCCAGATGGGGATTTTAAATGGACAAGTGGGGACAAATCACCCCAGAGGTCCAGAGTCCCCAGAGACCCCCGCCAAATCCAGCAGCACCTTTCCGGCTGCACGATAAACCGTCCACTCGTCCATGGACTCGGCGCCCAGGGACTTGTAGAAATCGATGCTCGGCTGGTTCCAGTCAAGGCACGCCCACTCGAGCCGGCCGCAGCCGCGGATCACGGCGATGTGCGCCAGTTCTTTAAGCAAGGCTTTTCCATAACCCTTGCTGCGGTATGAGGGCCGCACGTACAAATCTTCCAGGTAGATGCCCGCACGTCCGAGAAACGTCGAGAAATTGTGGAAGAACAGTGCAAAGCCCACAACCTCTTCTCCATCCATGGCGAAGATCACCTCCGCTTTCTTCTTCTCGAACAGCCACTCGCGCAGCAGTTCTTCCGTGGCGACGACTTCATCTTCCATCTTTTCATATTTTGCCAAAGACCTGATAAACTTCAGGATCAGGCGACAATCATTTTCATTCGCAAATCTGAATCTGCAATCTGTCATTTCAGGCCTCCTTTACTCTAATAAAAAATCGCAAGCCAAAAGATTATATGCCGTAGTCTCATTCCCGCCGTGAAATACAAGCAGCGGCTCCCCCTGCGGATTTCCGGTCTCGATCAGGTGCGTTCTGCCATAAGATGTATCCACATATATATCCTTATACGGCCGTCCCAACCTCGCCAGCTGCGCGTCATACAAATCCAGGATTTCCTTTTTCCCTTTTTCTGAACGGTATATTGTATTCATATGTTTTCTTTTCTTAATCGTGGGGCTTTCTTCTGAGTATATCACGGAAAATCAACCTCTGGGGTAGGATAAGCGACCTCTGGGGTAGTTTGTCCACAGGTGGGGACAAACTACCCCAGAGGTCGATTTTTCTTTATTCCTGCGTGGATTATAATTCCCACCACGTATATTGATTATGGAAGCTGACAAATGATCAGCTGCATAAGATTCAATTACAATTTACAGGGAGCTGGGTTCAGGCGCAGGGTTCAGAATTTTGACCCGAATATATCGGCCTTTTGAAAACCGGAATTCCCAATACAGGAGGTTAATAATAAGCGAAATGATGAACAACAAGATTAGTGAAGAGCAGCTTAATATGGTAGCAGGCGGAAACGACGGCAGGGGCGATGGCACCTTCAGCGTGCGTGACATTTCTCCCCGCTGGGTAAGAGTTACAGCATCCAGCCTCAACTGCAGATATTGGCCCAACGGCGATATCGCCAAGGTCTATGAGAGAGGCCACAGGCTTAAAGTCGACGGAATCACAACCGACGGCAAGTGGTACAGGCTTTGGATCTACAACCCTCAGGGCGGCGAGTGCAACGGCTACATTTACAAAGATTATACAGAATTGGATTAACGCGCTTAAAACGCTTATAATAGATGTAAGCTGACAAATAATCAGCAACAGATAATTCAGTCACAATTCATAGGGATCGGGTCAAAATAGTGCCCCGGATGTACCAGCCTTTTGAGCAAAGTCTTTCCCAAAACAGGAGGTTAATAATGAGCGAGATGGAAAACAACAAGATCAATGAACAGCAGCTTGAAAATGTGGCAGGCGGAAACGACGGCAGAGGCGAAGGCACTTTCAGCGCATACGATATCACTCCCCGCTGGATAAGAGTTACAGCTTCCGAGCTCAACGCCAGATATTGGCCCAACGGAGAAGTCGCCAAGGTCTATAAGAGAGGCGACAGGCTCAAAGTCGACGGAATCACCACTGACGGCAAGTGGTACAGATTCTGGATGTATGATCCGAAGGGCGGCGAGTGCAACGGCTACATTTTTAAAGCCTACACAGAATTAGACTAATCAGAATTATCAAATTAATCCCCCCTGTCAATAGGGCTTCAGCTCTATTGACAGGGGTCTTTTTATGGGCAGGGCAAGAAGAAAGAGACCTCTGGGGTAGTTTGTCCACACCTGTGGACAAACTACCCCAGAGGTCGATTAACCCCCAGAGGTCGATTAACCCCACTTACGCCCCATACGAAATTTTAATAATGTCGTCGATCCCCGCCTCCTCGATGGAGACGTCCTTGATCGTCTTTACCTTCGAGAGGTCCGCAATGATCTCCGCGGCAGTGAGGTCATTCTTCAGGAATCTGTATTTTGCCACATTTCCGTCGTGAAGGATCATCTCGCATCGGGGGTGTTCCGGCGCAGTTTCATCGTAGTACTCGACGACAAGGGTCTTGTACGGCGCGATCCGGTCGACGATCTGGGAGAGGTTGCCGTCCTCCACCATGACGCCGTGGTTGATAATGATGATCCGCTCGCACAGCTCCTGGATATCTCCGAGGTCGTGTGTGGTCAGGATAACTGTAGTCTTTCTGACACGGTTGATCTCCTTAATGAATTTGCGAAGCGCGAATTTGGCGGAGACGTCCAGGCCGATGGTCGGCTCATCGAGAAAGAGCACCTTGGGCGAATGGAGCATGGACGCCGCAAGGTCGCCCTTCACCCGCTGCCCGAGGGACATCTGCCTTACCGGCTTGTCAATGATCTCTTTGATCCCGAGGATTTGATCCAGCTCGTCCATCGTCTTGTCATAGTCCGCCTGATCGATCTGATAAATGTGCTTGAGGAGCTCGAAGCTCTCGCCGAGGCGCAGGTCCCAGTTGAGCTGCGTCCTCTGCCCGAACACGACGCCGATGTTCCGCACCACTTCTTTCCTGTATCTCGTGATATCCCGTCCGTCGATCAGCACACGCCCCTCTGTGGGCGTGAGGATCCCCGACATCATCTTGATCGTCGTGCTCTTCCCCGCTCCGTTGGGCCCGATAAATCCAACGATCTCCCCTTCCCCGATGTGAAAAGACAGATCGCGCACCGCGTGCACAAGCTTGCGCTCCGGCTTCACAAGCCCTTTCAGTGCGCCCCTGAGTCCGGGGTCTTTGCGCTTTTGCACATAGTCTTTGCTGAGATTTTGAACATCTATCATAGTCAGTTCCCCGCGCTTTCATACTTTCTGAGACCAATGTCAAAATATACCCCCGCCACAATCATCACCAGAATTCCCACGACCAGCGTTATGAGCGGCACTAGCATGGCGTTATAGGCGCTGTCGATCCCCAGGAGCGCCGACACCGGGTAGAACGAGATCCATCCGACCGGGATCAGATACGTCAGAATGAACTGCATGCTCTCGGGGTACATGGACAGCGGATACATCGTTGTCTTGTCCATGATCTCCTGTGTGTACTGCCCGAAGTCCACGGCGCTGCGAGTGTGGAACGACGTGCTCCCCAGCAAAATATAGATACCCCCGCGAATAAGCGTCGCCCCGACAAGTATGACGACCACCTGCAGGATAAAGAGCAGGTTTACTGTCACCTCACACTTGACGCATCCGTAAATGAATACGAGTATGCCCGGGATCAGGTCCGTCACTCCGAAGATATTGATATTGGTGAAGAAGAACTGGTACAGCACTCCGAGCGGCCTGGTCAGGTACCTGTCAAAATCTCCCTCGATCACGTAATATCCCATAAACCAGCCCTGCACGAAAAAGATCATGGAGAGCGCATGGGAGATCACGGAGAGCCCGTACAGAAAGGCCAGCTGCCCGTAGTTCCACCCGTTTATCTCCCCGAAAGACTCCACGACAAACTTGATGATCGCGAATCCCATAATAAACTGGAGCGGATTCGAGATCATCCATCCGGCGATGTTGGACGGATATTCTATGATCGTCATGACTGCCATTTTGATGACCTGAGCCGTCACATCCATGTAATGGACCAGTTCCCTGAATGCTTTTCCCATCTTCAGCCTCCCTGCACCATGACTTTCCTTGTGACTCTGTTTTGGACAAAATAGAACACGCCCGCGAGTATCACAAGCCATAACAGCTGGATCCGCATCTGGGCCAGATGCTGTGCGCGGTCCCCTCTCCCGATGTAAATGCTCAGAGGCAGCTGGTAAATATACACGAAGGGGAGCGATTCCAGCACGCGCGATACTCCCGCCGGGAAAAACCAGATTGGAATGATGCTTCCCGAGAGGAGTCTGAGCAGATGCTTCTTGACCTGGATCAGGGCGTCGATATTGACCGCCGTAAAAGCGATCATGCCGAACAGCGCGGCGATCAGCCAGTTGATCAAAAATGATTCTAATACCGACAGTATAAAAAGCGGCAGATCTCGAATGTCCGCCATCCGAGGGATCCCCACCATCAGCGATCCGATGACCAGGATCGGGACCATATTTTGAAATACCAGCGCAGCAATATTCCCTAGATCCTCGGCAAAATAGGACCCAAATATATTGATCGGCTTCATCATGTCCGTGGCTACCGTGCCCTTTATCACGCTCATCTGAATCCTTCTCTCGACGTTCGTGATCAGAAGCACCGACAGAGCAGACGAAATTACGACATACGTCAGCATACTGTCCGCGTCGACGCCGCCGACCATTCCCCGCCCCTTATACAGCGCCCGCCAGAAATAAGCCGAGGTGATCATGATGATAGTCTGCATGATGATGTTCCCGTAGACGTTGAACTCGTAGGTCATGCTCTTTATGATCTGTGTTTTCAGAATATACAAATACTTTTTCATGCCGGTAACCCGCTCTGATTCCTGATTCCTTTACCTTGAAGACAATCTTATTATACAGGATTGATCGACCTCTGGGGTAGTTTGTCCACACATGGGGATTGATCGACCTCTGGGGTAGTTTGTCCCCACATGGGGACAAACTACCCCAGAGGTCGATTTACCGTTTTGACTATTTATGATTCCCGGAAATGGTTGTATCCTATCTATTGGAAAGGGGCGCCGCCCCTCGGTTAATACATGAAAAAGAGTATAGAAATGGACAATATGCAAACTGAATTAATAAAACACCGGCACACGCTCGCGGTCGTGGGGCTGGGCGCCATAGCGTTCGGGATCTGGAGTTTGATCAAGTCGATCCTGTATTTTGTGCTGGTAGAGCCGATCTTCGATACTATTTCTTCAAATTATGATGATTTATCCAACTCTAAGTACGAGGCCTGGGTCTTGGTTGCCATCACTTTCGCGATCGTCGTCATGTTTGTTCTGTTCGATATGCTGCTCCGATGGAAAGTGGGCAGGAAAGCAATGGCAGTCTCAAGGGGTGACAAAGAACCGGGGGTCGGTTTCTTCATCCTCTCCTCGATCCTCCTGCTGATGGACATGACAGAGCTTATAATGGGCGCCTTATCGATTGCAGGGATCATTCCTTCCGATGAGGATATCACTGACCAGATCTCGACGCTTCTCGTTGACTTCACTTCTGTTGTGATGCTGATCGAAATGCTTTTCGCGGCCATTATGATCAGAAAGCTCGTGAAAAAGATCTCTGAGGGGCAAAATACAGAGGGACAAAACACAGCAGAGCACAGTTCCGGCGCAGCCTGAACAACGCTGCTGCGACAAACTCAGGGAAAGAAACACGAAATGCAGATTGACTTTCATTATTATGCGACATATTGCGCGGCCTTTCTGGCAGGGTATTCCCACGAGGAGTGTCTTGCGATCTGTTACAGCGCGCAGTTTACGGACTGCTGCACGAGAACGCTGCTCTCCACGATCGGCGGGCCGGCCGAGGCGGCCACCACACAGCTGCAACTGGAGATGATGGACGCCCGCACGGACATACTCGGGCTTCAGGACATTACAAGGATCTGGTCTTCCTTCCATTTCCTCCCCAGGGACCTCAAGGCTGACCCCGGGAAGGGCTCGCGCATCTATAAGGCAAAATATCGCCTGATCTGCGGTCCCAACGGCGACCTTCTTATGAAAACAGTAAACCTTGCCAAAGAAAGCCTCCAGGCTGTCGGCATCGCCATGCACGTTCTGGCGGACACGTGGGCGCATCAGTATTTTGCCGGAACGCCGTCCCAGGTCATCAACAATACGGACTATTGGTTTTTCGAACTGCTCCCGGCGGAGGCCTCCGGCGACAGCGCTAACAGCGGGGACAGCCGGGAAAGCGGAGACGCTAAAAGAGCCTTCACAGAGCGAAGGATCACTTTCCGCCACAATCCGACAGGAAAGGACGATCTTGACAAAGGCATTTATACGAGCACGGTCTACCAGCTTGAGGAGAACTCCGTGATGAGCCTGGGCCACGGCCGCGCGGGCCACTTGCCGGATTACAGTTTCATGCGCTACAAATACCTGCCCGCATGGGGTAAATACGAGGAGGTCGTCAAGGACAATCCGTCTGATTACTATAAAGCATTCTGCCAGATGGTATATGCGATGAGATATCTGCGCGGGGATCACGAGACCTTTGAGACGGACCGCTACGATACGGAGAAGGTATCCCCTTACGAGACGGAGATCAAAGAGATCCTCGAGAAGAGGCAGCTCGACGCCTGTGCCGACTGGAAAGCCTTCGGAGAGAAACTCTCCGGCTGCGAGATCCCGGATTTTGATGCGGACCGATACTGTGCCGAGTATAAACAGGCGTCTGTAGACGATAAAGACGGTACTTTTCTGGGCAGTTATATCGACGCGGCCCTTGCTCAGAAGACCATGGTCACGAACCAGATCTTCCAATCGGACAATCTTTTGGCCGGCTACTCGGTAGAGTACAGCGAGAGCCGTTTCCTGGGAATCCGGGACTTCATACACTACATTGAGCATAAAAGGAAAAAGGAGAATGCATGAGTAAGTTCCAGCGCGTTCAAAACATAGTGATCGGACTGAGCATGCTGATCAGCGCGGCGGTCCTCATTTTTCTGCCGGAAGGCGGCTGCCTCTATATCATGCTCTTTTTGGCGGCCTCCCTGATCCTCCGGGGAATCTCAGAACTGATCTATTACTTCACCATGGCAAGATACATGGTGGGAGGGAAACTGATCCTGTTCATCGGCGCCGTATTCTTTGACTTCGGCTTCTTTACGCTGACGCTTTCCGACGAGTCGAACTTATTCGTGCTCGCCTATCTGCTCGGATTTCACGCTTTTGCGGGCCTGGTCAATGTTTTGCGCGCGCTCGAGGCAAGGCGGTATAAATCGACTTCCTGGAGGATCAACATGGCCCAGGGCGTTGCGAGCATACTTACCGTCCTGATATGCATGCTCTTCTCCCACAACGAGACCCTGCTCGTCTATTGCTACTGCGCGGGTATGATCTACTCTGCGGCGCTTCGGATCTACTCCGTGTTCAGGAGGACAGCCGTCGTGTATGTTCAGTGATGTCAAGACCTTTCTCCTGGTTTTCCCTGATCTTCTGCTGATCCTCTTGCGCGTACTTCTCAACGTCCATCCTCCACAGAAGGAAGATAGATACAATAAAGGTCAGTATATCCATTCCCAGATAGACAAAGATCAGTACATTCTCCGCAGCGACAGGCTGCTTAACAAGGGTCGCGTCATAGCCGGTCACACCGAGCAGTCCGCTGACGATTCCTACTGCCAGCCCCAGAAGGCCCACCATAATGGAACCATAGATCGACATTGTGAAACCGTCGCTTCTAAAGCCGTTTTTGACTTCGAGGTGATCAAGGACATCAGAGATGACTGCAAGCATGACATACTGAGAGGGGACGATCCCGACTGCCTTGAGCACGACGCCCGCGCAGACCATCTTGAAATTGTGGACTCCCATGAAAGCGACGGCGCCGCCCAGTACTGAGAAGATCAGTCCTATGACGATCGCGCGCTGTTTGCCCAGCTTGTTGGCAAGGGGCCACGCAATGACCATGCCGACAGCGGAGGGAAGGCCGCCGATTAGGCCCAGCGTGCTCATCATAGCGCCGGACGCGCTCTCCGGATCCGATGCAGTCAGAACGCTGTCAAACATCCAGCGAACGTAGAAGCTCATTGACGTATTCTTGACAAGCTGTCCCATCTGGAAGAAGAACACAAAGAGGATGACCATCCACCAATACTTATCAGCTTTGCAGGCATTCACATGGGTCTTCATGGGAATAGCCTCAGCCGCCTGCGGAAGATCCATTGTTTCCTCAGTAATTCTCTCTCTTGTGAAGAAGTACTCGAGGATGATACCAAACGCAGTTACCAGCGCAAAGCCGATCGAGAGCACTCTCCAGTGGGAATAGGACGCCGCGACGTCCAGAGAAGTTCCGTTGTAAGAGAACATATAGCTCTGCAGCAGGATCGGAACCACGATACTGGCGCCGACACCGGCAGCCGCCACCATGGACGCGTTGGACATGGTAGCCAGGAGGCCTCTCTTGTCTGTGTCACGTGTGGACAGGGAGACCATCGAGCTGTGTGCTGTGTAATAGCAGGGATATGCGATCGAATAGTACAGGTTATAGCTGACCGCGATCCAGATCATCTGCAGCGGTGATCCATTGTTGGGCGACGCGAACATCAGGATGATGGCCACTGCCATGAGCGGGATCGAGACGAACAGGTACGGACGGGCTTTGCCAGCCGTAGTTCTGGTGTTGTCGATCCACTTTCCTACCATCAGGTTCCCGAGCACAACGAAGACGACGGAAACGATCGGAAGGAGCGCCGCAAACGCGCCTGCCCCGAATCTGGTCCATCCCAGAACGTCCGCATAGTATCTGGTCAGATAGGCTCCGAATATCGAGTTGGCAAGCATCGCGCAGAACGGTGCCAAAAAATAGCCCAGCGCGATCTCCTGAATTTTGACCTCGTCACTTTTGATCTTTGTCCCCAGTGCAGGCTGCTCTACTGTCTTTTTCAAAAAGTCCATTGTGTCCCCTCCATGCAGCAAATCGCGGGTGCATCACATCTGTGACCACACATGTCTATATTATACCCTATAAGGAGTGTTTCTTCATATAAGAACCCCCGCCGCGGATCGGACTTGCCGAACTTGTCGCGCACGCCGATGCGGTACATCTTTGTCGGGCACTTCTCAGCAAGGCACTCCGCTACTGCGCCGCCCAGGCCGCCGATGATGTTGTGCTCTTCAGCGGTTACGACCTTGCCGGGATTGTTTTTAAAAACACAGTTTTTATTCTTTTTACTTCTTGCTTTTGATTGTTTTTGTAGGTATATGTTTGTTTGAGCGATTGTTTTTGTGATCGTTTTGAAAGGAACATCTGATTCAGATATGAAAGGACAAAAGATATGCACGTTACAAAGAAAGTTATTTCCAACTTGAACAAATGCTACGCCATGTCCGAAGTCACCGTTGAGGGCAAGCGCTGTTTTGTCGTAGCAGCAGAGAAGCACGACCCCTGCTATCTCTTCTCCGAAGAGGGTGAACTCCTCGAGAAAGTCTGGGACGAGCCCGGCGGAGTTATGACCATGGCTCCTGTTCCCGGTGCGGACGGCCAGTTCCTCGCGACTCACAAGTTCTACTCCCCCAACGACTCCGCTGACGCGAAGATCGTCATCGTGACCCGCAGGGCTAAAGGCGACTGGGAAGTAAGGACCCTCTGCGAGGCTCCCTTTGTTCACCGCTTCGGCATCTTCAGAAGAGCCGGCGTGAACTATCTGCTGGTCTGCTGCCTCAAGAGCGGCCATTCTTATAAGAATGACTGGCGCTTTGCAGGCGCATGCTTCGCTGCAGAACTGCCTGCTGACCTCAGCGCGTTTGACGACGGTCATCTCCTTGAGCTCTCCCTCGTACAGGACGGCATGCTCAGAAACCACGGTTTCTCCAGAGCAGTGTGGGGCGGACATGAAGCAGCCGTGATCGGATGCGAGCAGGGCACCTTCCTTATGGAACCCCCGAGAGTCCGCGGCGCTCAGTGGACTGTGACAAATATTCTCCCGGTTCCCTCCAGCGATGCGGTCCTCATCGACTTCGACGGCGACGGCAAGCTCGAGCTGGGTCTGATCAGCCCCTTCCACGGCAATTCCCTCACCATCTGGCATCTGAACGAGTTCGGATATTATGTTCCCCAGTGGAAATACGGCGCTCCCGAGAAGGAGACCGAGATGCTTCACGCTACATGGGCGGACATGATCCTCGGCAAACCCACCTGGATCGTTGGCTGGCGCAAGGGAACCAAGTGCTCCATCGCGATCACATGGGACGCGGAAGCCGGCGACTACCGCGCGGAGACCTTCGATTCCAATACCGGTATGGCAAATGCTATGCATTTCGTCAGAAGCGACGGCAAGGAGATCGTTGTAGGCACAAACCGCGAAATCGACGAAGTTGCTTACTATGAATTTGAAGAGTAATCAGATCCGCCTGATCGCGTTCGATCTTGACGGAACGACGCTAAACGCGGCCAAGGTTTTGACGCCCCGCAACAAAGCGGCGTTGGAACGCGCCGCTGAGAAGGGAATCTTGATCGTGCCTACCACAGGAAGGCTCTTTGACGCTATTCCCGATGAAATACGAGAGTTTCCTTTTCTGCGCTACGCGATCACGATCAACGGCGCCGCCGTATTCGACACAGAGACCGGCGACTATATCTACCGTGCTGAGATTCCTCTGGAGCAGGCCATAGAGATCATGACCTATCTCGACAGGTTTCCGATCATCTATGACTGCTATAAGGACAACACCGGCTGGATGACACGGTCAATGTGGGACCAGGCGGAAGTCTTCGCTCCCAACGCTTACTATGTCTCCTCGATCCGGACCAGGCGCAAACCGGTTCCGGAACTCAAGGAACATCTGAGGCAGCAGGGCGGGTCAGTTCAGAAGATTCAGCTGTTTTCAACGGATCCTGCGCTCCGCACAGCTCTTCTTAAGGAACTGCCCACACGCTTTTCTCATCTCGCCGTCTCATCCTCGGTCGAGCGCAACGTGGAGATCAATCATGAGGACGCCAACAAAGGTGCCTCGCTCACGGCGCTGGCTTCCCGTCTCGGACTGGATCGCAGTCAGGTGATGGCCTTTGGCGACGGACTCAATGATATCAGCATGATCCGCGAGGCAGGGATAGGCGTCGCAATGTTGAACGCCGTAGATGAAGTCAAGGCCGCTGCCGACCTGATCACAGGAAGCTGTGAGGAGAGCGGCGTGGCGGAGGTCATCGAACAGATTTTACAGTAGCTCAATTCAATAGGGGTATTGTTATATAATAAAGAAAACCGGCCACAGCTAATGCTGTGACCGGTTTCCTTATTGGGAGAGTTTACGTAAGATGAACTCAGTAAACCTTAGTTATGGGATCTGACCGGTGATGGTCAGTGGTTCATGTCCTCGTCCATGTCACCGTTGTGCCAGAACGTCGTTCCGCCGGTCTGAATGACAAAGCGGATCCGGTCATCAGCGGTGGCCTTGTCGACCTGCATGAAGAGACCTTTGGACTCTTTCGACTCTTTGGAGTTGGCGCTATCACTGCCGCCAGCTGAGCCGCTCTCTCCCTGGACAGTCTCGGTATTCACCGGTTCATCGTCGGAGCAGCCGGTCAGGCCGACTGTGCCGGCAAGCAGCGTCGCGATCATCAGCCAAATCATTATACGTTTCATAATGTGTCCTTTTCTGAATCCGGGCACCTGCCGTTTTCGGCAGAATTAGTCTGTATTTCCTGAATTAATACGGCGCATTTCCCCCGCCCCGCAAATCTTCCGAATAGCACCATTGGCGATCCGGTACGCTTCGCCGTGAATCTCCTTCCTGTCTTTCGTCTGCAGCACATAACTGCCGTCGACGATCGCATAGAAAGTCCTGCCGGCGCTGTCCGGATACGTGATCTCCTCCATCAGCCGCAGGCCGTCGACCCGGTCATCTTTCACCGCCTGATAGTGCGGCAAAACATTGACGTCCGTAAGCCCCAGCCCCCGGATGAATTTCTGATAAGACGGATCAAGGGCCTCTCCGGGCATCTCCGGCTGCGCGTAGACCACATCGGCGCAGTTCATGCTCCCTGCGCTGATCCCCATCACAATTCCGTCCCAGCCCCTCAAGGCCTCCCGCAATCCAATCTCGTCAAAAAACCTCTTCTGGGTGGGCACATGTCCGCCTCCGAGGATCACCATATCGTAGAGCGGCAGCTGTGCTATGATCTCCTTGCCGCTGCGCAGGTCGCATAGGTCCATGCACTTCACAGACAGGCCGGTCTCTCTGAAAATCCTCTCAAAATCAGCTCTCATCCCGTCGTTCAGACCAAATGCGTCAGGAAACGCCGAAATGAGAAGGCAGCGTGAGTCCTCTCTCCAATATGACTTCAACTCTTCGACCATCCCGTTGGCCGGGTTGATCCCCTTAAAAGACGGCGCTTCAGTACTTCTGTATGCCCCCATCGGGCTGCTTGTCATAAAAAGCTTTATCTCACTCGCCATGGAACGCATTTATCTCCCCGCTCAGTCTGTCAATACATCAGATCCTGTCAATGTACCTGATCCTTTCAATGTATCAAATTCTGTCAATGCATCAAATCCTCAGATCAAAAACTGCTCTTTTACCGCTCTCTTCAGCGTCCACATCCTGTTGAAGGTATCCCCCTCGATCCGGAAGAAGCGCTCCGCCTCCGTGGGGAATATCCTCGATGTAAAGACCGCGTCGCCGTCGTTGACGAAGATCTCGATGGAGCTGCTGTCCACAAAGATCCGAAGGTGCGACAGGCCGTTCTCGAGCGGCCTCGTGCGGCTCTCTCCCTCCTTCTCATTGAAGCGGATCTGCATGCCGCTGCGGTCCACAGTGATTTCCTTGCGTTCCTCGCTGTAGCAGATCGAGAGCCCGCCCTTTCCGGCTTCGTCCGTGAACATGTACATATTGACGTCGCCTTTGCGGCAGTCCAGCTCGACTTCCGCCGCGCGCGGCAGCGCGAAGCATCCCGCCTCATTGGCCTCGAACGGAAGCTTTTCATCCCTGAGCTTCTTGAGCTCCGGTAGCGGCTGCTGGATCAGACGTCTTCCTCTGACCGTCAGCTCTCTCGGAAGCGTCAGGCATCCCGCCCAGTCCTCTTCATCTGTCGGATAGGACACGTCCGGCACTCCCATCCACGCGATCAGGATCGCCTTGTCCGCGTCCTGCAGGTTGTTGGCGCAAGCCGCCGCATAGGAATCGAAGCCAAAATCCAGTACATGGAACTGTCCGTCAGGCGTAAAAGTCAATGTCTCCCAATCCATATTGCCGATGATATAGCCGTTGTGATTCTGGCTCTGTCCTCTGCCCGGTATAGTCAGATGCTGCGGGCACAGAAGCAGCACATCCCTGCCTCCGATGTGCTCCACCGACGGGCACTCCCACATATCGCCAAAAGATTCAAAGCCCGGCACTTTCATTTCTCCCAGGAAGGTCCAGCCGTGCTGCAGGTCCTCTGAGGAGTAGATCAGAGCACAGCCCCTCTTGTCTTTTGTCTGAGCGCCGATGATCATATAATAGGTGTCGCTTCCCGGAATCTTTATGATCTTGGGGTCTCTCTGGTGCTCTGTGTAGTCAGGATTCGCTCCGAACAGCGGCAGAGGGTATTTCTCCGGCCAGCCGTCGTTCCCGAGCCTGGCAAGGCATGTATAAGCGTGGCGGGTCCAGTCCGCGTCGCGGTGGTTGCCCGTGTAATAAAGGTATATTTTGTCATCGATAGGCATGGCGGATCCGGAGTAGACGCCCTTGTTGTCATACCCGTCCTCCTGGTCGGGAAGAAGGCAGACGCCCAAATTCTTCCAGGTCACCAGATCCTTCGAAATGATGTGGTACCAGTGCTTGAGTCCGTGCACAGCGCCCCACGGGCACCACTGATAGAATAAGTGCCAGCGGTTGTCATGCCACACGAATCCGTTCGGATCGTTCATCAGGCCTGTCACCGCCTGGTTGTGAAAAGTCTGGCGATATCCGGATTTCGAGATCCTGTCATACAGTTCCTTGAGTTCCTGCGGATCTTTCAAATAGCGATACTTCTCTTCTCTTGTCCATTCCCTCATTCTATTACCCTCCTGAATCTATCCCATTAACGTTCTCCCCTGATGTCATTTCTAAGATGTGATTCCATTTTACTATACTTTCAGTGTTTAATACTATTCATCATGCTTTTTTTGCCTTCGGCTAATACGGTGGGGTTGGAATTTCTGGCTGGCGCTTGGCTGGTGCTGGCCTGGCGCTGGCCTTGTGCTTGGCTGGTGCTTGGCTGGTGCTGGCCTGGTGCTTGGCTGGCACTTGCTCTCCATCTATCTGCGGTTTCAGCATAATCCGATGGTACGCGAAAAGCTTGTTTAGCACTTGCTCTCCATCCATCCTGGCGTGTCGCCTAATCGGATGGGGCTTGAATTTCCTGTCTGACACAAACTCTCCATCCAACTTCAGGCTTCAGCCAACTCCGATGGTTCGCGAAAAAGCTTGTTTGGCACTTGCCTACATCCATCTACAGTTTCAGCATAATCCGATGGTACGCGAAAGTTGAACAGAGTCCAGACAGACCATCCGAATTTTAATTCTGGACCAGGAGGATGGGCCATTTTAGCTAAACCGCCTCTAAGCACACCATCCTATTTATAACTCGGGCCAAAAGGATGGGCCATTTTAGCCAAACTGCCTCTAAACACACCATCCGATTTATAGCCTGAGCCAGAAGGATGGACGGGGTCCCATTAATTCACTCAGAAATAAAAGAAGGCGCTCCCTTGCTGACCAAAATCAGCAAGGGCAGCGCCCTTCACTCAAATCATCCCTTAACCTTAGTCCTGTACTCAAACAGATCCAGTTTCTTCACGCCCATTTCGCGAAGTATCTCCGCGCTCTTCTTCTGATCCTCCGCTGTGTTGTAACCGGGGATCAGCGGTACCCGGACCAGAATATTCTCCGCGTCTTTTCTCTGCAGGAGGAACTGAAGGTTTTCTTCCATCACGAAGAGGTCCTCTCCGGTGTATTTCCTGTAGATATCCTCGTTCATGTCCTTGCAGTCGACGACAAAGAGATCCACCGCATCGATCACCTGTGCAAGATAATTTCTCGGGACAAAAAGGCTCGTCTCCACGGTGATCTTCCATTCTTCCGGGCAGATCTCCCGGAACTCTTTGATGAAATCTGCCTGCAGCAGGGGTTCTCCCCCGCCAAAAGTGATCCCGCCCCCCGTCGCGCGAAAATACAGATCATCAACCCTGACCCGTTCAAAAAATTCTTCCGGGGTTACGTCTACCGCCTTCGATTTACTGAGCAGATCTCTGTTGATGCACCACCGGCAGTGCAGCGGGCAGCCGGCTGCGGCAGCCAGTGTCGTGATCCCGACGCCGTCTGTGCCCATCCGGTGCCTTGCCAGACCCAGAAGGGGAAATAATGCGCTGCTCATGGCGCAACATCCTCTTCGAAGTACGCGACGTCTCCCGTGAGTTCAATTTCTTCAGGAACTTCCTTCCCGGAAGTGCTTCCCTGACCGGAAACATCTTCCTTCCCGGAGGTATTTCCCTGACAAGAGACATCTTCCTTTCCGGTGGAGCCTTCCTGACTGGTGCTGCCTCCCTGACTAGTGGAACCTCCCTGCCCTTCTTCTCCGGTATCTTCCGGGGGCGCGACTTCCCCTGTGGTCACATAGACTTCATCCGGTTCGTCCATCATTCCTGCAAGGTCTTCCGTGCCGCTCTTGTCTCCACCTTTATCATTTGCAAAAGGGGATGCACATCCGGCCATGCTGAAGGTCATGCCTGCGCAGAGTGCCGCGATCGCGATCCGCTTTCCGGCCGCAGCGCGGGCGGCCAACTGCTTTTCCAGATATTTGAGCTCGCTCTCGCAGCGCGGGCAGGTGCCTTTGCACTCGCCCTGGAACTTGCATTCATGTGTCACATATGGGATATCATTCTCATCTGCTATCTTCTGACGGATCTCCTTAAGGATCCTGCACTTTTTCTTACCCAGCATAACGTCCTCCCGAAAACTGATGAGAGACAGATAAATGTCCTTCCATCTCTATCGAAAAGAGACAGAGAACTGTCCCCTGCCTCCGAATTTTGCTTTCAAAAGATATCACGGAAAATCCTATCCGGTCTTACGCCAACGGCCGTCTTACATTCGCCCGAATAGTAGCTCATCGGCGAACGGTAGTGCCTTACATCTGTTCGCGTAACAATTCATCACTGATCACTGTTGTCCTGCATCTGTTCGCGCAGCAGCTCATCGACGATCGCGGCCGCTTCGCCTACATGGCGCAGGCAGGGCCTGGAGGCGTAATATTCCGGTGTCCTCGCTTCCGGCTCGTTTCCGGGCTTTGTCTTTACTCCGCTGAGGAGCTCTCTGCAGATGATTGTCCCGTTGATCTCCTTAAAACGCCGGGCGAATTCCTGTACCAGGTGGTAATGGTCTATTTTGGCCTGCGGGTCTTTGGGGTCCGAGTATCCGCAGAGCTGCCCCAGTACGAGCAGTGCACCGCTCACTGTGCCGCAGACTTCTCTCATGCGGCCCATACCTCCGCCAAATGAAGAGGCAAGGCGCGCGGAGGTCTCCCGGTCGAGCCCGGTCAGGTCATCGAATGCGCACATTACTGCCTGCGCGCAGTTATAGCCTTCCAGGAACAGAGCCCTGGCTTTTTCTACATGGTCCATTTATTTATCCTTTTTATGAATTCTACCGAGCACCATCCGATATGAACAGAACTAAAAATGGATGTAGCCCGTTTTGGCATTTTCGAGCTTGCTCTACATCGGATTTGGCTGATAGCCAGACTTGGATGTAGCATTTTTGAGCATTTCTTGTCGAGAGCCCATCGAATTTGGTCGAAGCCGAAGATGGATGTATGATTTATGCCAAGCAAACTTTTCGAACACCATCGGATTCGGCTCAAGCCGAAGATGGTTGGATGATTTGTGCCAGTCCGGCATTTCAAGCACCATCGGATTTGACGGCAACCCGGAATCGATGGATGATTTGTGCCAGTCTGGCATTCAAGCACCATCGGATTTGACGGCAACCCGGAATCGATGGATGATTTGTGCCAGTCTGGCATTCAAGCACCATCGGATTTAACGGCAACCCGGAATCGATGGATGATTTGTACCAGTCCGGCATTCAAGCACCATCGGATTTGACGGCAAGTCAAGAGCGATGGAAAAATTGTGCAAGTTAGGCTTTTCAAACACCATCGGATTTGACAGAAAGCCAGAGGCGATGGAAAATCGTGCCAGCCAGTCACTGCGACCATTAAAGGGGCCAAACACCACAAAACAACTTAAAAAAGGGGCCTGCCGCTAATGCGGCAGCCCCTTCCTGATACCGTAGATTATTTGGACATTGCCTCCTGAACAGCAACAGCGACTGCTACAGTCATGCCGACCATAGGGTTGTTGCCTGCGCCGAGGAAGCCCATCATCTCAACGTGCGCGGGAACGGAGGAGGATCCTGCGAACTGCGCATCGGAGTGCATGCGGCCCATGGTATCTGTCATACCATAGGAAGCGGGACCTGCAGCCATGTTATCGGGATGCAGTGTACGGCCTGTGCCGCCGCCGGAAGCAACTGAGAAATACTTCTTGCCTGCTTCCCAACGCTCTTTCTTATAGGTTCCTGCTACAGGGTGCTGGAAACGTGTGGGGTTGGTGGAGTTACCGGTAATGGAAACATCCGCGCCTTCATGCCACATGATCGCAACGCCTTCACGAACATCGTCTGCGCCGTAGCAGTTGACCTTTGCGCGATCGCCTGTGGAATAAGCGGTCTTGTTGACAATGGTCAGAGCGTGATCTTCCTTGACATCTGCGGACAGATAATCATATTTGGTCTGTACATATGTGAAACCGTTAATGCGGCTGATGATCATAGCTGCATCTTTGCCAAGTCCGTTCAGGATGACGCGGAGCGGTTTCGTACGAACCTTGTTTGCGTTAAGAGCGATCTTGATCGCGCCTTCAGCAGCTGCGAAGGACTCGTGTCCTGCAAGGAATGCGAAACATTCGGTCTCTTCGTCGAGAAGCATTGCGCCCAGATTGCCGTGGCCGATACCGACCTGACGCTGATCTGCAACAGATCCGGGAATGCAGAATGCCTGCAGTCCTACGCCGATCCACTTAGCAGCGTCGGCAGCCTTTGTAGCGCCTTCCTTCATAGCGATCGCTGCGCCGAGCTCATAAGCCCATTTTACGTTCTCAAAGCAAATCGGCTGTGTGCTCTCTACGATGCTGTAAGCATCAACACCCTTGCCGTTTGTAAAAGCCTTTACATCCTCAAAGCTCTTGAAGCCGTACTTGTCAAGAACGGGCTGCAGCTGAGGCATACGTCCTTCATAGTTTTCAAACAAAGCCATAACTGCACCTCCTTCTTATTCTTTGCGCGGATCGATCCACTTGACCGCTCCGTCCTCTGCTTTAAAGCGTCCATATGTGCCCAGATTCTTCTCGTAAGCTTCGTTCGGGGACATGCCGCCCTTGATCGCATCCATCATCTTGCCAAGGCTCAGGAACTGATAGCCGCAAACCTGGTCATCTTTGTCGAGGGCCATCTTTACAACATAGCCTTCTGTCATCTCAAGATAACGGGTTCCCTTTGCCTTTGTGCCGTACATTGTTCCTACCATGGATCTGAGTCCCTTGCCGAGATCTTCCATGCCGGCGCCGATACGCAGACCGTCATCGGAGAATGCGGACTGTGTGCGGCCGTATGCGATCTGCAGGAACAGCTCGCGCATAGCGGTGTTGATAGCATCGCATACCAGGTCGGTATTCAGCGCTTCCAGGATGGTCTTTCCGGGAAGGATCTCACTCGCCATAGCTGCCGAGTGGGTCATGCCTGAACATCCAATTGTCTCTACCAGGGCTTCCTCGATCACGCCTTCCTTAACATTAAGGCTGAGTTTGCAAGCTCCCTGCTGAGGAGCGCACCAGCCGATGCCGTGCGTGTAACCGGAAATGTCCTTAACCTCTTTCGCCTGGACCCATTTTCCCTCTTCAGGAATCGGAGCAGGACCATGATTCGGGCCTTTCGCGACGCAAATCATGTCTTCTACTTCTTTTGTGTATTGCATATGACACTTATCCTCCTTTTATAAGTTTGGACTTCGGTACGTGTAATCATTCTACCATACACGTCTGTATATTTCCAATGTTTATGAAGCATTAACAAAAAAAGTTATAAAAATGTTATATTTGTTATTTGGATTTACTAATCACAGTCGAAGATCGCTTTCTTCGCGATTCTATCAGCATATTCACTTTTCCATCTCAGATGCGGCTCAGACGCGGCATAGGCGGGGAGCGCCTCTTTGTCCATGTCGAAAACGATCATAAGGTCGTAACGGTTCGCAATGTCCGAGTTGGAAACATGCAGATCCAGTGTATGGATTCCGGGAATCTCCAGAGTCTTCTCGAAGATCGCACGCACAGGTTCTACCAGCGCTTTGACATCTGTCCCTTCCGTAAACTTGACAATGATATAGTGTTTCATTATATTGTTACTCCTTTCTTAGCTTAAGCTGTTCCTTCATCGTCCTTGAAAAACTTCCTGGCAAATCATTTCTTTACTCCCAGCTCACAATCAATAATTCGGATATCCTGAATCGTTTCGGGATATCCGCTCATCGGCTGTATGACGTAGTAAGCGTCCTCGTCCCGACAAATGCAGTTCTTGAGTTCAATATTGCGGAAAGTCGGAATGTCTTGAGGATCTGTACTCTGAACAACGGGATGATCACCGCTGACAGTGTTGAGAACATAATTCATGGTCATGGTGAGGCTTTCCTTCTTGATACCGATCATGAGGATGTTCTCAAGGTAGATATCCTCCACGACACCGCCGCGGCCCATGGCACTCTTGAAACGGATGCCGACGTCGGAATCGATAAAGGTGCAGTCCTTCACGAGGACATTGCGGACGCCGCGGGACATCTCACTTCCGATGACGAATCCGCCGTGGCTCATGCCGACTTTGCAGTCGTGGATGTACACATCTTCGCAGGGCTTTAGAAGCTTTCTTGCTTCGCGGTCCTTGCCGGATTTCAGACAAATTCCGTCGTCCCCGGTCTGGAATTCACTGTGATGGATATGGACATACCTGCAGGATTCCACATCGATGCCGTCGCCGTTCTGCGCATAGGCGGGATTTATGATCCTGACGCCGCGCACAGTCAGGTGCTCGCAGAAATAAGGGTGCACATTCCAGGCCGGCGAGTCCTGCAGAGTAACATCTTCGATCAGGATATTCCTACAGTGGCGCAGGCTCACCATCACCGGTCTGTAGAAGTCATAGTGGGGAGAGGCAGCTGCCAGAGCTTCTTCAAAGGTGTCATAGTCGCCGGGGTGGATCTCTCCCGTGATGGCAGTATCGAACATATTCCGGGCGGGGAACCAGATCCCGCCTTCTTTAGACTCGATCACATAAGGGGACTTTCCCAGCAGTTCTTTCCATTGTCTGGCAGTCATCTTAAATTCTTTGACCGGACGCCACAAATGACCGTTTCCATTGATGATGCCGTGTCCGGTAATAGCAATATTCTCGACGTTTTCCGCGTAGATCGGAGACTTCGTGCGGATCCTGGTGATCCCTTCGAAGTCAGTCACGACCAGGGGATATTCCTCCGGATTCTTGTCGAACAATATCACGGCGTTATCCTGCAGATGGAGTTCCACATTGGAATAGAGCCTGATCGGACCTGTGAGCCAGATCCCGTTCGGGACAATGACTTTTCCGCCTTCTTCTGCCGCCGCTTCTATAGCTTTCCGGAACGCATCGGTGTTGGAAGTGCGCCCGTCTCCGATGGCGCCGTAAGCTCGCAGATCAAATTCCTTCTCGGGGATTGTCGGGATATTTACAGAAAAAGATTGAAACATAACGATACCTCACTGTTAAATAGCAGATAACAATTACAATACTATTATCACCCATAGAACTAAATTTAACCACCGTAATTGCACAGACGCGATGGAGCTTTCACATTAAGTGTGAATGGGATCCTTGCTCATTTCTCTCTTTCGGCACAGAAGCCTTTTTTTCTTGTTTTCTCGTCCCTGCAGGACAGTTCTGATTGATTTGTTCTTGCCGGTCAAAAGCTTATCCTCACAATTTTCGGCACAGAAGCATCGAAATCTTAAAGTTGCGTCCATGAAATTTCTTGTTTTCAACTTTTCTTTGACATCTTCCGAGAAATCTTGTTACATCTTCCAGAAAATCTTGCTTTTGTGGGACGAGAATATGTTCAAATAAGGCTTCTGTACCGAATTCTTTGCCGCCCGACCCACAAGATTGATTGCTGCACATCGTTCTTCCCATCTTCCAAGGACGATAAATCTTCGAAAAATCCCTTCTGTACCGAATTTCTTCCTCCGAATGCCTCAATCATCCAGTCGCGGCAGCCAGCAGCCGGACGAATGCCTCAATCATCCAGTCGCGGCAGCCTGCAGCCACGCGATTGCCACAGCTAGCAGCAAGCGAAAACCGCTGCCGAACCCACAGTCCGAATTTATTCACCTATTGACTTGGTGGGTAAATAGGCTTATAATCCATATACCTGACAAAAGCAATATTTTGACCATATATACAAGGAGCGAACATGGCACAGGATTTATTAAAAGTTGAACATCTTGCGGCTTCCGTGGAGGACGCCGAAATTCTTAAGGACGTAAGTCTCAGGATCGGGCGAGGCGAGACCCACGTGATCATGGGTCCCAACGGCGCCGGCAAATCGACGCTGGCAGGCGTCCTGATGGGGAATCCCGCCTATACAGTGACCGGCGGAAGCGCCCTCTGGGAGGGAGAAGATCTTCTGGAACTTTCCGTGAGCGAGCGGGCCAGGAAGGGCCTGTTTCTCTCTTTCCAGAATCCGGTCGAGGTACCCGGCATCTCGCTGGAGAACTTTGTGAGGAGCGCCATCTCCCAGAAGACCGGCAAGCCTGTACGCGTATGGAGTTTTAGAAAGGAAGTGAAAGCAGCTCTTGAGACGCTGGACATGGATCCGTCCTACGCGGAGCGCGACCTCAATGTCGGCTTTTCCGGGGGCGAGAAGAAAAAGGCGGAGATCCTGCAGCTTCTGCTGCTTAAGCCCTCACTCGCCATTCTCGACGAGACCGACTCCGGTCTCGATGTGGACGCGGTGCGCACCGTTTCCAAAGGAATCGAAGCATTCCAGGCGGACAAATCCGCCTCACTCCTGATAATAACCCACAACGCGGCGATCCTCTCCGCCCTCAAAGTGGACGCGGTCCACATCCTTGCGGGCGGAAAGATCGTGGCGGAAGGAGGACCGGAACTGGTCGACAAGATCACGAAGGAAGGCTTCGCCGCCTATGAAGGGGAGGCATGATGAAAGAGAACAAGACTTATGTCGAGGAGGGAGACCGCTCTTTCTACGACTTTCGGTATGAAGACAAGGACAGTTACAAGGTTGCCAGCGGTCTGACGCCGGACATCATCCGGCAGATCTCCCGCGAGAAGAAGGACCCGGACTGGATGCTGGAATTCCGGCTGCGGTCCCTGGATATATTTGCCAAAACAGAGATGCCCAATTGGGGCCCCTCCATTGAAGGCCTCAACATGGACAACATAGTCACCTATGTTCGGCCCAACACCGAGCGCATGCACACGGATTGGAACGATGTGCCGGAAGATATCAAGAACACTTTCGAGCGGCTTGGGATCCCCCAGTCCGAGCGGGAGTCCCTTGCAGGCGTCGGCGCCCAGTATGACTCCGAGCTTGTCTACCACAACGTCCGCAAGGAAGTCGCCGAACAGGGCGTCATCTATACGGATCTCGAGAGCGCACTGCGCGGGGAGTATGCGGATATGATCCGCTCCCATTTCATGAAACTGGTGCCGCCCGAGGACCACAAATTCGCGGCTCTGCACGGCGCGGTATGGTCCGGCGGATCCTTCGTCTATGTACCTCCGGGAGCTGACGTCGAGATCCCGCTGCAGTCCTATTTCCGCCTCAACGCGCCCGGCGCAGGCCAGTTCGAGCACACGCTGATCATCGTCGATAAGGGCGCCAGGCTCCACTTTATCGAGGGCTGCTCCGCCCCCAAGTACAATGTGGCCAATCTCCACGCGGGATGTGTGGAGCTGTTCGTCGGCGAAGACGCGACGCTCCGCTACTCCACCATCGAGAACTGGTCCAAGAACATGTACAATCTCAACACCAAGCGCGCCAAAGTAGAGAAAGGCGGCAAGATCGAGTGGGTCTCAGGCTCCTTCGGATCCCATGTCTCCTACCTCTATCCCATGAGCGTGCTGGCCGGAAAAGGGGCGCGCTGCGAATTTACAGGCGTGACTTTTGCCGGAGCAGGTCAAAATCTTGACACCGGCTGCAAAGTCGTTCACAACGCGCCGGACACAAGCAGTTATGTAAACACCCGCTCGATCTCTAAGAGCGGCGGGATCAGCACTTTCCGAAGCGCCGTAGTCGTGAATAGCAAGGCGCACGGGAGCAAGTCCTCCGTGTCCTGCGAGTCGCTGATGCTGGATTCCGAGTCCCGCTCAGATACGATCCCGGCTATGGACATCCGCACCAATAAAGCCGACGTCGGCCATGAGGCCAAGATCGGGCGCATCTCGGATGAGGCCGTCTTCTACCTGATGAGCAGAGGACTCTCTGAAGAGGAGGCCAAGGCGCTGATCGTCAGCGGCTTCGCGGAAAACGTCTCCAAGGAGCTGCCCCTGGAATACGCCGTAGAGATGAACAACCTGATCCGCATTGAAATGAAGGGAGCGATCGGCTGATGGAAATCACAGTAAATAAGCCGCTGGCAGAGACCTTCGGCTGGCTGCAGGCGGGCGCCAAGCGCATCGACCTGCAGGACAAAATACAGAATATAAGTTACGTCCTTGGACCCGGAGAGAGCCGCGTTCTCTTTCTGGAAGATCCGGGCGCTTCAGAATACGAGATCACCCTCGGAGAGGGCGCACGCATGGACCTGGTCCAGCTCCGGGAGGCATCCGGAAAAGTGCTGTCCTACAACAATGTCCGGGTGAAGTGTGGTGATAAGGCATATTTTGGCTGGTACAGAGTTGTACTGGGAGGCTCTGAGAGCTACGACAACTGCTCCGTAACCCTGGCAGGCAAAGAGAGCTCCTTCTCAGCAAATGTCTGCTATCGCCTTGACGGCACAGAAAAGTACGATCTCAACTGCGAGGCTGTCCACACCGGAAAGCGCACACAGAGCGCCATCTCGGCTTCCGGAGTTCTCGCGGACAATGCGTCCAAGCTTATGCGCGGAACTATTGATTTCCGCACGGGCTGCTCGGGTTCCGTCGGAAATGAGACTGAAGATGTGCTTCTCCTGAGTGAAGAAGTGCGGAACCAGAGCGTGCCGGTGATCCTGTGCAGCGAGGAAGATGTGGTCGGCAACCACGGCGCATCCATAGGCAGGCCCGATGAGGATATGCTCTTTTACATGGAAACGCGGGGCGTCGACGAGGAGACCGCCTGCGAGATGCTGGCGCGGGCCAAGATCGATTCGGTGATCCGCAAGATCCCGGATGAGTTGGTACAGGAAAAGATCCGGGATAAGATTCAAGGAAAGACCCGGTCGAGAATACTGGGAGGAGAATGACATGGCAGAAATAAATATCAGGGAGGATTTCCCTATTTTCAGAGATAACCCCTCTCTGGTTTATCTGGACAATGCCGCGACTACCCAGAAGCCTTCCTGTGTGATCGAGGCAGTCCGCCATTTTTATGAGCGCGACAACGCCAATCCTCTGCGCGGCCTCTACGACCTCGCCCAGCGGGCAACGGCAGTTTATGAGGATTCGCGGGAGGCTGTGGCTGAATTCATCGGCGCGGCCGGCCCGGAGGAGATCGTCTTCACCCGAAACGCATCGGAAAGCCTGAATCTGGTGGCTTACAGTTACGGGACCTTCCTTAAAGAAGGCGATGAGATCCTGCTCAGCGTCATGGAGCACCACAGCAATCTCATCCCCTGGCAGCAGCTGGCGGTGAGAAGCGGCGCTGTTCTGAAGTTTATCGAGTGCGGCGTGGACGGCCGGATCACGGAAGAAGCTTTTCGCTCTGCCCTGTCTTCCCGGACGAAGATCGTGTCCATGACCCAGATCTCCAACGTTCTGGGCGTCCGGAATGACATCAGGACCTTTGCCCGCCTGGCCCATGAAGCGGGCGCGGTCTTTGTCTGTGACGGCGCCCAGAGCGTCCCCCATATTCCTGTTGACGTGCAGGATCTGGACGTCGATTTTCTGGCCTTTTCCGGCCACAAGATGCTGGCGCCCATGGGCATCGGCGTGTTATATGGCAAAAAAGCGCTGCTTGAAAAGATGCCCCCTTTCCTGACGGGCGGCGAGATGATCGAATATGTTACCCGGGAAGGCGCGACCTGGGCGGAACTGCCCCACAAATTTGAGGCGGGAACTGTCAACGCGGCCGGAGCTGTCGGCCTTAAGACAGCCATTGAGTATTACCGGAAAGTTGGCTTTGACGCCATTCAGAAGCGGGAGGAAGAATTGAGCGAACAGGCTTTTGACGTTCTCTCCACGATCCCCCATCTGCATATCATGGGCGGAAATACGGCAAAAGAGCACAACGGCATCTTCTCTTTCTCCCTTGACGGCGTGCATCCCCACGACATCGCGGAGATCCTGAACGCTGACGGCGTATGTATCCGGGCCGGCCATCACTGCGCGCAGGTCCTTATGCAGCACATGAATGTGCCGTCCACGGTGCGGGCGAGCCTCGCCTTTTACAACCGCGAGGAGGACATCCTGCGCCTTGCTCAGAGCCTTAGTACAGTGAGAAGGAGGATGGGCTATGTCGAATAGTTTCTACCGGGAGATCATAAATGAACACAACCTGCGGCCGATCCACAAGCACATACTTCCCCGCGCGGGTCTCTCCCACCGCGGGATCAACCCCAGCTGCGGAGATGACATCACACTTCAGCTGACCATTAAAGACGGCGTGATCGCGGAAGGCGCCTACGTCGGAGACGGCTGCGCCATATCACAGGCGTCCGCCGATATGATGCTGGACCTGATCATAGGAAGGACGCCTGAAGAAGCTCTGCATCTGGCCGATATTTTCCTTCGGATGATCAAGGGGAAAGTTACAGACGAGGAACTTGAAGAACTGGAGGAGGCGGGAAGCCTGCAGGATATCTCGCATATGCCTGCCCGGGTCAAATGTGCCGTGCTGGCGTGGCATACTCTTGAGAAAATATTAGAAGCGGAAGTCCTGTAACGGTCTTCCGCTTTTCTTATCATGTTGATTATTAAAATGCTTTGTAATTAATATCATACCGCATATAGTTGTGTTATGATATTGTATCTGTAAATTCAAATTCAGAAAAAGGAAGTCTGAACTCATGAAAGCTTTGATTGCCATGAGCGGCGGCGTTGACAGCAGCGTGGCGGCTCAGATCATGGCGTCGCGCGGCTACGAGTGCGTAGGCTGCACGATGCGTCTGTATGAAAATGACGTTATAGGCAAGGACCTTCTGGACACCTGCTGTTCCCTTGAGAACACGCAGGACGCCCGCAGCGTCTCCGAGAAGATCGGCATCCCTTATCATATCGTCCATTACGAGAATCTTTTTACGAAAGAAGTCATCGAGCCCTTTATCGATGAGTACCTGCACGGCCGCACGCCCAATCCCTGCATCGAGTGCAACCGCTGCCTCAAGTTTGAGCATCTCTTCTCCAAGATGAAGGAACTGGGCTGCGATGTTCTGGCGACCGGGCACTACGCGAGGACAAAATATGATCCTGAGCGGGGCCGCTACCTCCTTCTGAAAGCGCTCGACCCGGCCAAGGATCAGAGTTATGTGCTCTATGTTTTGACGCAGGAGCAGCTGGCTCACGTTCAGTTCCCGCTCGGCGGCCAGGATAAGAACAAGACCCGGGAGATCGCCTCGGAGAGCGGTTTTAGTAATGCCCAAAAGCACGACAGCCAGGATATCTGCTTTGTTCCGGACGGCGACTATGCCGGCTTCATCGAGCGCTACAGCGGCGTTAAGTGCCCGCCGGGCGATTTTGTGGATGCGCAGGGCAATGTCCTGGGGCGCCACAAGGGCATCATTCACTACACGCTCGGCCAGCGCCGCGGGCTCGGTATTCCGGCAGCGCACCGCTGCTACGTCACAAAGATCGATCCCGGGACCAACACTGTCACACTCGGAACCAATGACGATCTGATGAAGCGGACGCTCTATGCAAACAGAGTCAATCTGATCACCGTGGACCGCATCGAGAGCCCTCTCCGATGCAGCGCCAAGATACGCTATCGCCACAAAGAACAGCCCTGTACCGTTACGCAGCCCGAGGATGACCTTCTCAAGGTCGAATTTGATGAACCGCAGCGCGCCATCACGCCCGGACAGTCCGTCGTCCTTTACGACGGAGATGTCGTGATCGGGGGAGGAGTGATCAAGTGAAAAAAGGTGTTGCCTTTGCTGAATGATCAGCAGAGGCAGCACCTTCTTTATTATATAGTCGACAGGTAAGCCTTGTGGATTGATTGGATTTCTATGAAGGAGCCCTTAGAGGGGGCTCTAAGGGCTCGGTTTGGTCAATAGGTATAGGCTCTGGTTTTACTTGCTCTGATAGAGCCCTTAGAGGGGGCTCTAAGGGCTCGGTTTGGTCAATAGGTATAGGCTCTGGTTTTACTTGCTCTGATAGAGCCCTTAGAGGGGGCTCTAAGGGCTCGGTTTGGTCAGATAGGAAGATGCGACACCCTCTCTTCTTTGTTTGTGTTTCATCGATCCCACTCACAGATATACGTATAGAGATTCTTGTAAGCGTCTCCATCCGGCGTATATGTCTTGGTGCCGAATTTGGCATCGTTCCAATGTCCATCCTGCATATTGGCGTCGAACTCGACGTGGTACTCCCATCCTTCCGCGTTATTGGGCTCTGCTACGCCTTCACTGTTGTATCCCCAGTCTCTGAAATCGGAAGTATCTCCGTCCAGATATACCCAGTCGTCATTGGTGTTGCTGTAAATGAGTCCGAAAAACGCCTGGTCGTAACCCATGGCAGTCATGTACTTGTAAAGCGTCTCATTTTCCTCTTCGTCATTGACGACCGCCATGTATCCGCCGCGGTCCCTGCAGTTGGATGCCGCAGTTTCCCAGTTGGACTTGACATCATTGTAGATGTAATAATGATGGCCCTTGTAACTGAGAGCATTTTCCGGAATCATGACAAGGGGTTCATCCTTAGCTGCCGGCTCAGGCTCGGTCGCCGGCTGGTCTGCTGCCGGTGCCTCCGGCTCCGCAGCTTGTTCAGCCGGAACTTGCTCCGCCTCTTCTGCAGCTGTTTCCTGCATTGCCGCCTCTGCTTCCGCAGCGGCCGGCTCTTCTTGCTTCACTTCTTCTGCCGCAGGCTCCTCAGCGGCCTGTTCCACCGCGCTTGCCTCCGGTTCAGCATCTTTACTTTTCTTTCCGCCTCCTGACAGCGCAAAAGCACCGACGCCGATAGCCAGCGCGGCAACCGCAAATCCGATCACGATCCCTGTCTTTACGGAAGACCCGCCTGCACTGCCGGTCTGACCCGAAGGCTGTGCCCCTCTTGAGCCGGCAGCTGCTCCGGCTGAAGGAATGCCGGCGGCTGCCGCCATACTGCCGGCAGTCTCATCAATGTCCAGCAGTGCGATGATCTGTTTGCGCAGAGTTTCAATATTATGACTCAGGGGCTGTGAGACTGCGTCCAGCCAATGTACACTGCTCAGGTAGTACTGCAGCGTGTCGTTCATATCGGATCCTGACAGGCGGAAGGGGATTATGATCTTTCCGCCGTTGACCGCCAGCGTCACCTCATTTGTAACCTGATGCGATCGGTTGGATTCGTCAGTGAATACGAGGACGAATATCTTCGTAGAGCTGATCGCGTTATTGATCGCTCCCGCCCAGTCTTCTCCCGATAAGATGTCCCGCGGTGCGTACCAGCACTTAATGCCATTCTGTTCAAGATCAGCGACAATAGCATCTGCGATGTTCTTATTCTTGGATGAGTAACTTATGAAAACGTCATGATTCCGGTCTTTCATTTTTTTTGCCCTCAAAAACCTGTTCGTGGAACATCTTAATGATATCATAATTCGCCGGATTTCAACGCCAAAAAAACGGGCGTGTCATACCAAACGTATGACGCGCCCATTCATATTCTGCTTTATTCGACGGAATCGATCAGTTCGATCGAGTGCTCCATGTTCAGCTTCATGCACATATCAATGAACTTGTCCAGCGGGACATCGTTGATCTGCTTGTTGGAGCCGCGCATGTTGATGGAAACTGTTCCGTTCTCCGCTTCCTTGTCACCCAGGACCAGAATGTAGGGATCCTTGTAGTTCTTGAACTTCTTGATCTTCTGCTTCATGTTGTTGTCGGAGTAATCAGCCTCAACACGGATGCGCAGGGCTTTCAGTCTCTGCACAACTTTCTTCGCATAGTCATTGTGCTCAGTGCGGATCGGGACTACAGCGACCTGATAAGGGGACATCCAGAAGGGGAATACGCCCTTGAAGTTCTCGATGATGATACCGAGGAAACGCTCGATGGATCCGAAGATCGCGCGGTGAATGACGACCGGCACCTTCTCAGAACCATCCTGAGCGGTGTACTTGAGGTCAAAGTTTCTGGGCAGCTGGAAGTCAAGCTGGATCGTGCCGCACTGCCACTCTCTTCCAAGCGCGTCCTTGATCTGCAGGTCGATCTTAGGGCCGTAGAAAGCGCCGTCGCCTTCGTTGATCTCATATCCACCCTCGCCGTATTTCTTGTCGAGGATCTTCTTCAGAACTGCTTCCGCGTCGTTCCAGAGCTCGATATCGCCCATGAAGTCCTCGGGTCTTGTGGAGAACTCCGCTCTGTAAGTGATGCCGAAGGTCTTGTAGATCTCGTCCGCGATGCTGAGGATATCGTCGATCTCGGCCTCGATCATGTCCTCTGTGACAAAGGTGTGATCGTCGTCCTGACGGAATTCCTGCACTCTGAGAAGTCCGTTCAGCTGGCCGGTCTTCTCCTTTCTGTGGAGCACGTCATACTCGGAATAGCGGATCGGCAGTTCCTTGTAGGAGCGGGGCTTTCTGCCGAATTCCATCATCGCGTTAGGGCAGTTCATAGGCTTGGCTGCCATGGTGTCTACAGACTCGACGGTGTATTTCTCGTCCTCGTCCTTGCCGGGGATGATGAACATGTTGTTTACATAATGTGCCCAGTGACCGCTGATGATCCAGAGCTTATTGTTGTTGATGACCGGTGCGGAGATCTCCTGGTACTCGTGCAGATCCTGCACGTCTCTGGAGTACTGCATAAGTGCCTGATACAGTTTCCATCCGCGGGGCAGCCAGTAAGGCATACCCTGAGCGGTCTCATTGAACATGAACAGTTCCAGCTGCGGGCCGAGTTTCTTGTGGTCGCGCTCCATAGCTTCCTTGATCATCTTCAGGTGCTCTTTGAGCTGCTTCTGATCCGGGAAAGCATACAGATATACTCTCTGCATCTGGTCTCTGTGCTCATCGCCTCTCCAGTAAGCGCCGGAAACTGATTTGACCTGGAAAGCGACGTTCATAAGAAGCTGGGAATTATCGATGTGAGGTCCGCGGCAGAGATCCACGAAATCGTCTCCTGTGTAGTAGACGGTGATCTTCTCGTCCTCGGGAAGGTCGCAGATAAGCTCGGTCTTGAACTTCTGATCCTTAAAGATCTCAAGGGCTTTCTCTTTGGAGACCTCTTCCATTGTCCAGGTCTCTCTTCTCTTAATGATCTCGCGCATCTTGTTCTCGATCGCCGGGAAATCCCCTTCCGTGAGCGCGGCGGGAAGCACAAAATCATAATAGCAGCCGTCCGCGATCTGAGGACCGATTGCATACTGCACTTCTTTGCCATAGATCTCGATAACTGCCTTAGCCAGAATATGCGCAAGGGAATGGCGGTAAACTTCCAGGAACTGTTCTTTTTCCATGATCTGAATCTCTCCTATGTCTGATGAATTGATCTCGAATATATCTATACAATACTCGAACTATTATTATAGCATAGTTCTCCTGTCCGCTCAAATGAAGTAAGCAAAATATCCGCTGAAAGCCTTGAAATACGCATTACCGCAGAATGCTGTCGTGAACTACCCACCGCCTACGCATAATCGCTAAGAGGCGGGAGCCTTCGTGCCCTCCGGAGCAATCGTCTCTACTGCCTCCGATATGGCAAAATATGCCCTCTTCCACCTCAGAGGAGGAATTACAGCCGGATTTTTTATTGCTCAAAATTGAGCATTTGGCAATATTTATATTGTAATATTGCTGTTTTATGGCTATGATATTACTATTACAATATTAGAACAGGAGGCATAGGCAATGACGATTGAAGAATTAAAGACCAAAAAGACCACTCTCGGCCTCACAAATGAAATGATCGCAGCCTCAGCAGGCATTCCGTTAAGTACAGTCCAGAAGATCATGAGCGGCGCTACCAAAGCGCCGAGAAAATCCACACTGGTAGCAATCGAAACAGTTCTCTCCGCCGAGGAGCGTCGGAGAAATAATATGGCTGGAATGGGCCCAGGCAGAAGTCAAAGCTATACCAACGAGGATCTGCCTGAAACATACGGTACAGTAAAGGAATCCACTGTTGGTTACAATCTTGCACCTGAAAAGAAGAAAAAAGACGGGGAATACACCTTGGACGACTATTATGCTCTCCCCGACGAGCGCAGAGTCGAACTGATCGACGGCGTGTTCTACGATATGTCTGCGCCGGCTGTCATTCATCAGAAGATTCTGGGGGAGCTGTTCATCCTTTTCCGGGAGTGTATGGATGCCCACGAAGGGGAATGTGAAGTCTATCTGTCCCCCTGTGACGTCAGGCTTGACTGCGACAACAAGACTATGGTGCAGCCGGATCTTCTCGTGATCTGCGGTCCCTATGATCTGGGTGCGAAACGCTTTGAAGGCGCGCCGGATCTCGCGCTGGAAATTCTCTCCCCTTCCACCCGCTCCAAGGATATGCTTCTCAAACTATACAAGTATCAGAATGCCGGCGTGAAGGAGTACTGGATCGTAGATCCGGACCGCGAAACGGTCATGGTCTATGATTTTCGCGACGACAATTTCTACCCGGAGAAATATGATTTTGACTCCGTAATTCCGATCCACATATCAGATGGACAGTGTTCCATTGATTTTTCCAGGGTCAACCGGGCGCTCAGGAAGGTTCGCTCTGCCGGAATATAATAAAGATAAGATCGTCCCCACGGCTTCGCCGATGGGGACGATCTTTTACTTGTCATTTAAAAAGGCGGATGGATAGACGATCAGTCTCCCGAACCAAACCTTAAATTATTTCTGATGCTCCAGAGCCAGAGTCTTGGTAGTAGCATCGCAGACTTCTGCAGGTCCATAGTACTGAATAGCACCAGGATAAAGGAAGCATGTCTCAACTGCCCATTTAGCTCTGTTGGCTTCGAAGAATTTGAAAGGTGCGCCGTCAAGCTCAACGAGTGCCTTTCTGATAACGGGCTTGTCCTCGCCGTTTCTGCGCTCAATGTTCATCATCTTGGTGATCGGCATGCCACCTGCTACCCACTCTTCTGCCGGTGCAGAGAGGTTGGAAACCTTGGACAGATAGCCTGTAAAGCCATACTGGATCAGCATGAATGCATTGTAGCCAAGGGAGTAGCAATAGTCACTGTCGAAGTTTGAAGGGAATGCGCATCTTCCTTCATAGCCGAAGAAGTGTGTCAGGGTTGAGAATTTGCCCTTGTAAGTTCCGGCTGCCTTGCGCTCTGCCAGTTTGTTCTTAACCAGCTCCGCGAACAGTTTCTCGGACTCGATCAGGGAAACCTGTACGTTGCCGTGAGGATCTCTCTCGAGGAAGAGCTGCTGCTGAATGCCCACAGGAAGGATTGCGAATACAGCCATGGACTCCTTAGTGAGGCCTTTCTCGATGAAGGCATACTTGTCTGCCCATGTGGGAAGCGCATTAAACTCTGCTGTCTTCTCGCCGGCAAGAAGTTCATTGATCTCGGCGATCAGCTTGGAGAACTCAGGGACAAACTCAACGATTCCTTCCGGAATGATCGCGACGCCGAAGTTATCGCCTCTATTTCCACGAGCTTCAACTGAATCTGCGATCTGGTCAGCGATCTCGGAGAGAGACTGCTTCTTTGCTGCGACTTCCTCGCCGATCAGGCAGATGTTGGGCTGTGTCTGCAGTGCGCACTCCAGTGCGACGTGGGAGGCGCTGCGGCCCATGACCTTGATGAAATGCCAGTACTTCTTGGCGGAATTGGCGTCGCGCTCGATATTACCGATCACTTCGCTGTAGGTCTTGGTAGCTGTATCGAAACCGAAGGAAGTCTCAATATCCTCGTTCTTGAGGTCGCCGTCGATGGTCTTGGGGCATCCGATGACCTGTACACCGGTATTGTGAGCTGCCATATACTCAGCAAGGACTGCTGCGTTTGTGTTGGAATCGTCGCCGCCGATGATCACAATCGCGGTAAGGCCGTGCTTCTTGGCAACTTCTACTACGACCTCAAACTGAGCCGTTGTCTCGAGTTTGGTTCTGCCGGAGCCGATGATATCGAATCCGCCGGTGTTTCTGTACTGATCGATAAAATCGTCAGTCATCTCGATATAGTCGTCATCGATCAGTCCGCTGGGGCCGCCCTTGAAGCCGAGAAGAACGTTGTCTTTGTCGGTCGCTTTCAGTGCGTCATAAAGACCGCAGATAACGTTGTGTCCGCCGGGAGCCTGTCCGCCGGAAAGGATCACGCCGACAACCTGCTTCTTAGGTGCTGAGGTGTTAGCCCCCTTCTGGAAGGTGATCTCATTCTTGCCGTACGTATTAGGGAACAGGGCTTTGATCTTCTCCTGGTCCGCAACGCTCTCTGTAGGTGCGCCGTCTTTAACGCAGATCTCGGAAATGCCGTTTCTGAGCATTCCGGGAAGCTTAGGGTTGTAGCTGTATCTAGCTTTCTGAAGGTTTGAAATAGCCATGGCACTCATCTCCTTTTTAAATTTTAAAAAGTGCAGTCTTGTCATTACCCTTCTATAATAAGATATCTTGGGCAGAATTCAAATCCTTTTTGGGAAGAAATGGAAGCAGAATGCGTTCAGAAACTGGGATGATCCCGCAGTAGTGCCATAGTCTGCTCAAGGAGTTCCGGACTGATGCCGTTTACCAGAACAGCTTTCTTTATGCCGGGCACGCGCGCGGTCAGTTCTCTGTTGATCAGATCTTCGCTGGTCTGGTCGGCCGCGGCGCATCCCGCGCATCGCCCGGTCAGGTTGAAGAACACGACGCCTCCTTCCACGCCCGCCACTTTCAGGTCTCCGCCGTGTGCGGCGAGGTAGGGGCGCACGTGCTCCTCCAATACGGCTTCCACTTCAGAAGTGATATTCCTGTCGTCAGTTTCCATAGTAAACTCCTTTTTTCACAATATATTTTTTGACTCTTTTTTAATCTTTCCGGAACCATAAATCAGTTCCTTTGTTCCCTGTTCAGTTCAAGATACAGCGCCGCCATAGTGTTTTCATAATAAGGGAGCGTCCACAGAACATTGACAATTCCAAAGGTGACGATTCCCAATATAGTCCATCCCAAAAAGGTCATGTCCAACAGGAATGTACGCCATTTGTTCCCCTCCATCATCTTGCGTGAAAGTGTGATCACCTCGATCTCAGACAGGTCTGGATACTCTTTCACTATATAGGGGACCATCCTGTAGGAATAACTCTTTACCAGTCCCGGAAAAATCAACAGGCAGAACCAAAGGCCTTTAAAAACATCTCTGAGAAGAAGAGCAGCGAAAACGTGCGCGTAATCGGAAAAGCCTTCCCTGATCAGTACAAGCTCTGCCGATCCCTTTTCTGCGTTGTTCCTGAAGAACAGGCAGCCTCCCGCCTCTAAAGCGTTGGCGAAAATGATCTTTATCAGTACCGCGGACACAATGATGGACATATATCCCACAACAACGATGCCTGCTATGATCAGGAGTTCATTCGGCGCCATTTCATGAAGCGGTTCAAAACCGACGTTCTGCAATATGCTCTCTCTTCTGATCTGGGTCAGCGCCGATGTCACGGTGGCCAAAAGGAACATAAGCGCCGCAACAACAACACTTCTCCAGTAATTCTTTTTTAAGGCGGACTTGCCCTTCTTCTTAATGTCTCTTACAGACCACATGCTATACCTTCTTATTTATCGTCTTTTTGGGGTCCCTTATACTCCAGGCAGAGCATGGTCAGGTCATCGAACTGCTCCGCTTCTCTCACAAATCTGCTTACTGACCCGCGCACATTCCCCAGGATCTGCTCGGGGGAGGCATCCGGATCTTCATTCAGCGCATTGATCATCCTCTCCATCTGGAACATGTTCCCATCCGGATCCTGGGCCTCGGGCACGCCATCCGTGTAGACGAACAGCTTATCCCCCGGCTCAAGCCGGATCTCGTACTCTTTGTACTTCATGCCTTCCTGTCCGCCAAGCACAAAACTATGCTTGTCTTTAAAGATCGCAAACCCGCTGCCCGCCTTTTTGAGCGCCGGATATTCGTGTCCGGCATTTGCGGCGGAAAGTTTCCCGGTAGAGATCTCAAGAATTCCGATCCAAACCGTTACGAACATTTCCAGTTTATTGTTCGCGCAGATTGCGTTATTTGAATCGTACAGAATTTCCGAAGGAGATTTCTCCATTATGGCATTATCCGCAAGGATGATCTTGGAGGCCATCATGAACAGCGCGGCCGGCACGCCCTTTCCTGACACGTCCGCGATCACGAGGCACAGGTGATCGTCGTCGATAAGAAAGAAATCGTAAAAATCGCCGCCGATCTCTTTGGCCGGCTCCATGGAAGCGTATAGCTCGAATTCCTGTCTGTCCGGAAAAGCGGGGAAGCTGTCAGGCAGCGCGCCCTTCTGGATCTGCGATGCCATGTCCAGTTCTGTCCGTACACGCACTTCTTCCTTTGTAGCTCTGGTGAGATCTTCCATGTAGACAGACAGGTCTTTCTCCATCTGTGCCATCACAAGATTCAGGTGCTCCACCTCGTCCCCTGTCCGGATATGAAGGGAGGAGAAATGCTCCATGCGCGTATTGCCGGATTTTCTGTCCTCGACGTAGTTTTGCGCAGCCGTTGCGATGGCATTGATCGGTTTTACCGTCGTCCTTTCCATAAGCCGGGCTATGATAAATCCCATAAAAGCAGTAACGGCAATAGTCGCGATAAGATAACGGATCAGAAAAGCCAGCATGTCATGCGTCATTTCATCCAGCGTAAAATCTGCCAGGATGTAGCCTCCGGCTCCGCAAAATTTGACGACACAAGCCTGGCGGTCCCCGTAAGTTCGAACGTATCATTGACGAACTTATCGAACAGGTTTCCCGCGTATATATACAGCCCGACGATCAGTCCGACAAATCCTATCGTCAGGGCTCCCGCAACGGACATGATCGTTACCTTTTCAGCCAGCGACTGTTTTTTCTCGCTTTTCCATTTTTTGCTCGTCTTTTCTGACATATGTCCACTCCACATCCTGCTGGGAACATGCAATCTTAATCGGATTAATTATACATTACTTTCGCAATACGGCGCCGCATCTCCTTCGGACTGACTAGATAAATTCCGCATATTATATTCTTTATCTTCGTTTCTATTTTACTCTATAATGAATGGGAATGGATTTCTGAATCAGAATAAAAGCCGGCAGAATAATTATGAGACAAGTAGATTATAAAAACGGAAAAATTTTCAGCAACGTCATGCAAAGCATGCTCCCCATGTTGGTGGCGCAGGTCCTGAGCCTCCTCTACAGCATTGTGGATCGCATTTACATAGGCAGGATTCCAGGCGAGGGCACTTCCGCGCTGGGCGGCGTCGGACTTTGCTTTCCGATCATCATCATGGTCACCGCCTTCACTAACCTGTTCGGGCTGGGCGGCGCGCCGCTCTGCTCTATCGCCCGCGGCCAAGGCAACCTCAGGAGAGCTTCCGAGGTCATGAACACGGCATTTTCCATGCTCGTTCTGACGGGAGTAGTTATCACAGCAGCCGGCGAATTGTTTGCTACCCCTCTCCTTCGCCTGTTCGGAGCCACGGACGGCAATCTCCCTCATGCCCTGGCTTATCTTCACATCTATTTGCTGGGCACTATTTTCACCATGCTGGCAACCGGGCTCAATCCCTACATCAACGCGCAGGGATTCGCTTCCACCGGCATGTTCACCGTTGTGATCGGCGCGGTGACAAATATTCTCCTGGACCCGCTGTTCATTTTCGTCTTCGGACTGGGGGTACGCGGTGCCGCTCTGGCCACTGTTTTGTCCCAGATCCTCTCGGCACTCTTCGTACTGCGTTTTCTGACCGGCGATAAAGCCGAACTGCGTCTGACTCCTTTAAAGGACTTGCAGGAACTTCCCGCAGAACTTGCGGGAAATGATCCCGATGACAGATTCCGCTCCACAGTTCTGGACATCGCAGGGCTCGGAGCCGCCGCGTTCGTCATGCAGTTCACTAACAGCCTCGTCAGCATCGTCTGCAACAGCACTCTGTCAAAATATGGCGGAGAGGTCATGATATCGGTATATACCATTATCAATTCCGTCCGGCAGGTCCTGGAAACGCCGGTCATCGCGATCGGCGAGGGCACCTCTCCCGTGATCAGCTACAATTACGGCGCGCGCAGGCCCGGGCATGTCCGGAAGGCGATGCTCCTTATGGGCTGTCTCGGAATTGGCTACACACTGATCGTCTGGATCCTGATCGAACGTTTCCCGGCCTTTTTCATCTCCATGTTCAGCACTGACGCCGCCCTGATGAAAGATGCGATCCCGGCGCTCCATCTTTACTTCTTCGCATTTGTATTTCAGTCCCTGCAATACACCGGTCAGACCACTTTTAAAGCGCTGGGCAAGAAAAAGCAGGCCATCTTTTTCTCCCTCTTCCGCAAAGTGGTGATGGTCGTGCCGCTCACACTCCTACTTCCGGGTGTCTTCCACTTCGGATCCGACGGCGTGTTTATAGCGGAGCCCGTCTCCAATGTCATTGGCGGCACCGCCTGCATGGTCACAATGCTTTTGATGGTGCTGCCGGAGCTGAGGAAGATGGAGTAAACAGATTCACTCTAAAACCGTATTACGGAGAGCGCAAAAACAATACTACGGTAATCTCGACAAAGGCATCACGTTTGAGGAAGCGAAATACACTCTCGTTAGGTACAGATCAGTGATTTCTGAACACTGTACACAACGAAAATCATCCAAAAACGGTGGCAATTATCAGATTATGAATCTTTTTCTACTTTCTCAAAGGTAAACGTATTCAGAAACCGCCGGGCCCTCTCCGTGCGGGGATGTTCGAAGAATTCATCCGGGCTTCCCTCTTCTACGATGTTTCCTTCGTCAATGAAGATCACCCGGTCCGCGACCGCTTTGGCAAAGGACATCTCGTGTGTGACGATCACCATGGTCATTCCCTGCCTGGCCAGCGTCAGCATGACATCCAGCACTTCTCTGACCATCTCGGGATCCAGTGCCGCCGTTACCTCATCAAACAGCAGAACTTCCGGGTGCATGCACAGTGCCCGCACGATCGCCACGCGCTGCTTCTGCCCGCCCGAGAGCTGTCTGGGATAGCTGTCTTTTTTGTCGGAAAGGCCAACTCGCTCCAACAGCTGCAGAGCCTCCGATTCCACTTCTCCCCAGCTGCGCTTCTGCACAAGAAGGGGCGAAAGCATAATGTTCTCCAGGATCGTCTTGTGAGGGAACAGCTCATAATTCTGAAAAACCATGCCCACTTTCTGCCTGATAGAAGCGATGGAGCGGGCACTCCCGTCCACCTTTTCACCCCTGAAAGTGATCTCTCCGCCCTGAATGGGCTCCAGTCCGTTGATGCACCGCAGAAGTGTGCTCTTGCCGCATCCGGATGGGCCGACAATGACAACGACTTCCCCTTCCCTTACTTCCAGTGATAGGCCGTTCAGAACAATGTTGTCGTCAAACTGTTTGGTGATATTCTCTATTTTGACAAGCACCTGCTTCATCAGTTCCACTTCCTTTCCAGATACTTAGAGAACATGCTGATCGGCCAGCATGCGGCAAAATACAGCACAAAGACACACGCGTACACCCCAAACGCCGCGTTCGGCGAAGATTTGCGGTTTGCCTCGATGATCTGCTGCCCCACCTTGAGCACCTCCACTACGCCGATCATCATAGCAAGACTCGTGGTCTTGATCATTCGGGTGACCAGATTGATGGAGAGCGGGATCAGGCGCCGGAGCGTCTGCGGAATGATTATGTGCCGGTAGATCTGCCCCTCTTCCATTCCCAGCGCCGCAGCGCTCTCGTACTGGTGCTTGGGAATACTGATCAGCGCGCCGCGCACAAGGTCCGCCATCTCCGCTGTTCCCCAGAAGGTGAATACTATGATGGAAGCGATCTCAGCCTCGATGTTCCATCCAAACACCCTTGTTGTCCCGAAAAAGACGATGAAGAGGAGGACCATCTGCGGCATCACGCGCACGATCTCCAGATAGACGCGGGTGACAGCCTTGATCACCGGATTGTCCCCGGCCATCAGAACGCCGACGATCAGCCCCAGCACGATGCTGAATGCCACCGCGATCAGACTGATCCGCAGCGAGATCCACAGGCCGCCCAGAAGGCGCTGCATATTGATCCCCTTGAAGAGCACGTCAATCCCCAAAGCCTGCATACCGAAGCCTCCTTTCCAAGAAACTTCCGAGCGCGGAGACCGGAAGCAGAATGATGAGATAGAAAACCACAAGAAGCGTCAGGCATTCCAGTGTCTTGTAGTAAAGGCCGATCAGGTCTTTGGCAGTGAACATCAGATCCATCAGGCTGATGGCGGAGAAGACGCTGGTCTCCTTGAGCAGGAAGATCACGTTGGCCACAAATGCCGGCACACTGATCGAAACCGCCTGCGGCAGTATGACGTGCAGAACCGCCTGCTGCCTGGTCATCCCCAGCGACAGCGCGCTCTCCATCTGGATCGGCTCGATCGCCTCAAGGCCGCTCCGGAAAGTCTCCGCCATGTAGGCGCCGCCCAAAAGGGCCAGTCCCAGAACGCCGCAGGGCTCCGCCGGTATCTCCAGCCCTATCTTCGGCAGGCCAAAATACAGAAAGAACAGCTGCACAAGCAGCGGTGTGTTCCTGAACAGTTCGATGTAGATGCCGACGATATTTTGCAGGATCGGGACCCTGAAATGCCGGATCAGCGCACACATAAAGCCCAGCCCGACAGCGGCAAAAATGCCCGCCCAGCCGATCCGCAGCGTCAGAAACATCGCGTCCCGGTAGAGGGGCAGGTAAGATACTATGACGTCCCAGTGCAGTAGTTCCATAGTTGTTCATGTCTCCTTTTTACGCAGAGTATCCTCAGGCGGGGGAAAGGCCTGAGGATACTGTATCTGTGCGTGAAATTTCCACTATTCCTGTCACAGATTCCAAGTCAGTCTTGAATTACCGGGTCGGGAGTCAGTCCTCAAACGGAATGACCGCACCGTCATATTTATCATTGATAAATTTTTTGATCTCATCGGATTTCAGGACCTTCACCAGTGCCTGAATGCCTTCATTGTTCTCGTTTCCTTCCTTGACGGCGACTATGTTGACATAGGTCTTTGCCGCTTCAGAATCGGAGGCCTCATAGGTGATCGCGTCCCTTCCGGCTGTAAGTCCCGCTTCCAGCGCGTAGTTGCCGTTGAGAACTACTGCCGCGACTTCCTGGCGGACTCTGGAGACCTGTGCGGCTTCCAGTTCCACGATGTCGAGATTGAGCGGATTGGATTCGATATCCAGAACCGTTGCGGTGAGCCCGGCGCCTTCTTTAAGTTTGATCACCCCGTTGTCCTGCAGAAGAAGCAGCGCTCTGGCTTCGTTTGTCGTATCATTGGGGATCGCGATCGCGTCTCCCTCCTGAAGCTCCTCCAGGGAAGCTCTGGTTCCGGCGTAGATTCCGAAAGGCTCGTAATGGATGCCTCCCGCGTTGACAAGGTGTGTCTTGTTCTCTTCATTAAAACTCTCCAGATAAGGAATATGCTGGAAATAATTCGCGTCCAGATCTCCGCTCTCAACTACAAGGTTGGGCTGCACATAATCTTCAAATACGACAACCTCCAGCTTCCATCCTTCCGCCGCCAATATTTTGCCCGCTTCTTCAAGGATCTCCGCATGAGGAATGGGAGAAGCCGCCACTTTGATCGTACCTTTTTCCTCTGTCTGCGCGGGCGCTGCCGCCTGGCCGCCGCCCTCAATGACAAGGGTGTCCTCAAATTCAATGCCGTATGTATCTACAAGTGTGGCCTCATAGTCCGCGTGGAAGAACTTCTCTTCCCCGAGCTTAACGATCTCTTCATTGAGCCAGTTCAGAAGGCTCTCATTTCCCTTGGTCACCGCCGGAGCAATTGTGTCAGCGCTGCCCAGTGAATCAATTCCTACCGTGTATCCTTCGTTCTCTGCCGCAAACGCGATGACTTCGGTGTTGTCATTGGCCCACGCGACGCCTGTTCCATTCTCGAAAGCGCTCTTTGCAGCCGCATAGGTGTCAAACTTCTGCAGCTTGATCTCCGGGTTGTTCTTGGTCAGATAAGTCTCCGCCGTCGTTCCGGAAATGACAATGACCTGATCGTCTGCGCCCACCTGCGAGAGATCCGTGATCACTCTGTCGTTGTGGGAGACAACGCCCAGCGCCACATTCATGTAAGGCAGCGCGAAATCAACTTCTTCCGCTCTCTCGGGCGTCACTGTGAAGTTCGCCAGAATGATATCGACCTTTCCTGTCTGCAGATATTCGATTCTGCTGGCAGCCTCGGTCGAGACATATTCAAGTTCCACGCCCAGATCCTGCGCGATCCTGTTGCCAAAATATACATCATATCCCTGATATTCGCCGTTCTCATCCACATAGCCGAAGGGGCTCTTGTCGGAGAACACGCCGATCGTGACCTTTCCACTCGCCTGGATCTCTTCCAGAGTTCTGTATCCCGCGCTTTCATTTTCCGCGGTTTCTGTCTCCTGCGCCTGAGGCTCATCCGCGCCCTGCGCCGTCTGGGCTGATCCGGAGCCGCATCCTGCCAGCAGAGATCCTGTAAGGATCAGTCCTAATACTGCCGCGCCTGCTTTCTTAATCCAATTCTTTCTCATAACTTCCTCCTTATATATAAATTACCCCAGAGGTTCCTTGTTCTGTTCTTTTCCCTCGGGGTTGGGAGCTGTAGTTTTCTGCCCCGTCTCTTCGCTGCCCGGAGCATCGGGAAATCGACCGAATCTGAGCAAATGTAAAAGCCCGGAAGCTTTTATAAACTCCCGGGCGTCTGGCGAATCGTTTCTCTCTTGATTCAATGTACTTCGATCCTTTATCAGGCGTACTGATCAACTAAATGAAAGCATGTCAATGCGCCTGGCCATATTATAAGCCCGGGAGTTCAGCATTCGCATACACATCATGCAGTTGTTTGCCCTTCCGGTACTGAACATGGCTTTCTCCTTTCGCAGTGTCCTGAATCCTTTCGGATCAGGCTTCTTCGTCCCTATGGGACTGCTCAGATGATCTGATTTGGATAGTAGCACCATTTACATAGTATGTCAATAGGTTGATTAAGAACTTTTTTTGCCGTGCATATCTGTTTTACTTTATAATAATTTATCGTAATATATTGCTTAAGATTCATCGTAATGCTACGATTATTAAAAAGCATGATAAGGGAGGTTAACTTATGGCTACAATAAATCCGGTATCAGATCTCCGTAATTATAATACAGTATTGGAAAAGGTCTCTTATGGATCGCCCGTTTATCTTACTGTAAACGGAAGAGGCAAATACACAATCCGCGATATTGCCGAAGATGATGAATTTGAGAAGACAAAGGCGATGCTGCGTCTTATGTGCGAACTAAATGAAGGCAGACGTTCCGGGGAAGAAGAAGGATATATCTCATCTGAGGATGTACGGGCATATTTCCGCGGCAAGCGTTCATGAAATACTCTGTTGAGTATTCCAAGGCTGCGGTCCGTGACCTTGACAGAGTTTGGTCAGAAGTGTTCAGGGCATCTCGAAGTTATGATATCACCGAAAGATATTTGAATGACTTGATGGATATAGTCGAGTCAAAATCAGAATATCCCCTGTCCGGTGCCCCGCTTTATTACGAGGACCGTTTTACAGGATATTACTATGTTGTTTTTAAAGAGTATCTTGCCTTTTATCGTCTGGAAAGCAAACGAATTCTTGTCGACAGAGTCTTGTTCGGAAGAAGCGACTATATACGGATTCTGCAGTTAGGCACAGATCAATAAAAAGACACACCAGCTGATTGGTGTGTCTATTTTTACAAATATTCCATGACCCGCTCGATCCTGTCCGCCACCCGGCACATCCGACGCAGCTCATCGGTCGGTCCGGTCAGGTCCGGCACCATGACCACTTTTACTCCCGCGCTATACGCGCTCCTGACCCCGTTAGGCGAATCCTCGATCGCCAGGCACTCGCCGGGATCCAGCTCCAGCTTGCGACAGGCGAAAAGATAGACATCAGGAAAGGGCTTGCCCCGCTTCACCTCTTTTACCGACACAAAGCTGTCAAAATACTGCCCGATCCCCAGGCTCTCCAGCGCCGGCTTTTTTTCTTCCGGAGTCGAGGATGTCACGATCACTTTCCTGACCGGGAGCTTTCTGATCTTTTCAAGAAAATCTTTTACACCGGGTTTGAGGTCGAAGGAGTGCTCTGACAAAAACTCCTTCATCAGTATTTTGCGCCGTGCCCGGATCCGGTCATAAGCGCCCGTTTCGTCTGCGGCTTCATCAACGATCTTACGGGCGATTGAGGAGTCGCAGCTTCTGAGCTGAAGAACGACGTCCTCCTTTAGCGGCAGACCAAGTTCTTGTGCCGCCTGCAGCCAGAACCGCCTGTATTCTTTCTCCGAGTCCAAAATGACCCCGTCAAGGTCAAACAAGATTGCCTTTGTCTGCATTGTTCTCCATCTTAAATCACTCAGACTCTTTTGTCTGATTTCTCATCCTTTGGGAGCCATAAACACAATCATCGCCTTCTCCGCATCCGCCTGCATTGCTTTCTGCGCCGCAAATGCGAGATCGTGGAAGAAAGTCACATCTTCCTTTGCGAGAAGTTCCCGGACCGCCCGGCTTCCCGCAGTGGACATGTAGGTGTAATAATTGATCTTGCGGATGCCTGCCTTGATCGCTCTGCGGAAATCATCCTCTGAAACGCCGCTCCCGCCGTGCATGACAAGGGGCAGGCCTGTCTTCTCCGAAATAATACGTACCCTTTCAAAGTCAAGCATTGGTTTTGCTTTGTAGATGCCGTGTGCAGTGCCAAAGCTGGGTGCAAGCGCATCGATCCCTGTCTCCCGGCAAAACTTCTCCGCCTGTGCCGGATCGGTATATACAGGTCCTGATGCCGCCTCTACTCCCTCGCGGGAGGGCATCGCTCCAAGCTCCGCCTCGACGCCGGCATTGAAGCTCCGGGCCATTGCCACTGCCTTCTTTGTATTCATGAGATTCTCTTCATAAGGAAGAAGGCTGCCGTCGTACATAATACCGGTAAACCCGATCTCCAGTGACCTCTCGATATAATCGAGAGTCTCGCCGTGATCGAGCTGCACACAAACCGGAACGCCGGCTTTCTCTGCCGCCTGTACCATTACGGGACCAATCTTTTCGAGCGGAGAAATGTTCTCGTGCAGCTCCGCATGGGAGATGATCACGGGTGTACCGAGTTTCTCCGCCGCGTCGATCACTGCGATCAGACATTCCAAATTTGGTGTATTGAAAGCACCGACCGCACATTTTCTTTCTTCCGCGATCGCAAGGATCTCTTTCAGGTTAACAAGCATTTATGAACCTCCTTCTCCTTTACGATTGATTTCCTTAAGCTTTGGCTTATCGGAAACAGTCAATATACCTGCGTTCATGATACCATGTTTAGCGCCTGTTTGTACTGTGGTGATACGAAAAACCAAAGAAGCCGGTTCTGGTATCTTCTGTTTTACTTTATAATGAATGCGTATGGATTTTTGAATCAGAAAATATGACAGGAGGAAGAAATGAAACTTACAACCGATATTTTTTCAGAGTTCGATCAGGTGTGGGCCCTGGTGACCGCAGGCACTCCCGACAACTTCAACACAATGACGATCAGTTGGGGCGGTATGGGCACCCTTTGGGGCAAGCCGGTTGTCACAGTTTATATAAGGACATCCAGATATACTCACGAATTCGTCGATGCCAATGAATACTTTACCATCAGCTTCTACCCTGAGGAGT
>CAMOIJ010000015.1 GCA_946615865.1 uncultured Lachnospiraceae bacterium
AGCTGGCAGCAGGTCTTACTACCTTCATGACAATGGCTTACATCCTGGCTGTAAATCCCAGCATCCTGAGCGCATCCGGCATGGACGCAGGTGCGATCTTTACAGCGACGGCACTGGCTTCTGCAATTGCCTCTTTCCTGATGGCATTTCTTGCAAACCTTCCGTTCGTGCTCTCCGCAGGTATGGGTCTTAACGCTTACTTCGCTTACACCGTAGTCCTGGGAATGGGTTATTCCTGGCAGATGGCTCTGACAGCTGTCTTCGTGGAAGGTCTGATCTTCGTCGTCCTCTCCCTTACCAACGTCAGAGAAGCGATCTTCAACGCGATCCCTGCAACCCTCAAGATCGCCGTATCCGTCGGTATCGGCCTCTTCATTACATTCATCGGTCTGCAGAACGCGCACATCGTCGTGGACAGCGCTACGCTGGTTTCTGTATTTTCCTTTAAGGGATCCATCGCGAACGGCACTTTCAATTCCGAAGGCATCACCGTTCTCCTTGCGATCATCGGCATCCTGATCACAGCGATCCTGATGCTGCGCAACGTCAAGGGCGCGATCCTTCTCGGCATCATTGCCACATGGGTACTCGGCATCATCTGCCAGCTCGTCGGCCTCTATGTTCCGAATCCCGAAGCAGGCTTCTACAGTGTTATTCCTTCCGGAATCATCTCCATGCCCGCTTCCGTTGCTCCTACACTCTTCAAACTGGACTTCTCCAGCATCCTGAGTGTGGACTTCATCGTTGTTATGTTCGCGTTCCTGTTCGTCGACATGTTCGATACACTTGGAACCCTGATCGGCTGCGCATCCAAGGCTAACCTCCTCGACGAAGAGGGCAAGCTTCCCGGCATCAAGGGCGCTCTCCTTTCCGACGCTGTCGGAACAATATGCGGTGCCTGCCTCGGAACTTCCACCATCACTACTTTCGTTGAGTCCGCATCCGGTATCGCAGAAGGCGGACGCACCGGTCTGACCGCGATCGCATCCGGCGCGCTTTTCCTGCTGGCTCTGTTCTTCTCTCCTCTCTTCCTGACGATCCCTTCCTTCGCCACTGCTCCCGCACTGGTTATGGTCGGTTTCCTCATGATGCAGCAGGTCAGCAAGATCGAGTGGGATAACATCCTTGAAGCAATCCCCGCTTTCATCTGCATCTTCGCGATGGCGTTCATGTACTCCATCTCCGAGGGTATCTGCTTCGGCATCATCTCCTACACTGTTCTCAATGTAGCATCCGGCAAGGCTAAGCAGGTCACTCCTCTGATGTATGTTCTGACGGTTGTATTCATTCTCAAGTACATCCTGATCTGATCATACGAACAAGATCCATTTAAAAAGGGCTGTCGCTCATGCGGCAGCCCTTTTTTATGTCCATTATTCTGTTTTCTTCAGAACTCCACGGTCTCCGGTGCAGCTGTAAAGGAGCTGAACGTCGCCTTTGCATTCTTGAAATAAAGGACTTCCGTATTGTTGTCCTCCGGATCATACATGGCGCGAAGCTCAGGATAAGCCTCAAGCATTGATTTCTTGGGCTCTACGCGGTTGTCATCGACAAGCTCGCCTGCAACGCGGAGCCATACGCCGTCTTTGAAAGCGCAGATCTCAGCTTTGGGATTAGCCGCCAGCTGTTTGGCCACGTCCTTTCCTCTGCCGGTCTGGATATAGAGTTTTCCCTCATAAATGTGAATGGTCCCGAAAGGACGTACACGGGGCTGGTCACCGTCTACCGTCGCGAGATAGTAAGTCCCGGCCTCCTTAAGAAATGCGCAAACTTTTTCCATTGCTGTCATCATCATTACCTCCTTAAAAGAATTATATTCCTCACCCGGAAATTCAATTCCCGGAATAAAGTGCCGCAAAACTCCAAACTCACTCTTTCTCCCGCAGCTCATTGAGCAGCGTGAACCCGAGGATCATAGCGCCTCCGATCACCTGCAGAGCGCTCATCGGCTCGCGCAGGATACTGACAGACAGGATCACCGCCACCAATGGGTCGATATAGCTGAGCACAGCCGCTTCCTGTCCCGGAACATGCTGCAGGGATGAGAAGTACATACAGTATGCGACTCCCGTGTGGACCAGTCCCACGATCAGCAGCAGGACAAGGCCTGCTCCCTTTAATTCTCCTGAATGCATCCCTCCTGTCAGCATCACGTATGGAAACAGGGTCACAGCGGCCGCCGCAAACTGAAGAAATGTCCTCTGGATCCCGCCCACATTTTTGATGAATTTGTTGAGAAGCACAACTGTCGCATACAGTACCGCCGCTCCCAGGCCGAACAGGATACCGATGTGATCCGTTCCCTTCCCGCTCACTCCTCCTCCGCTTATCGTGATCAGAAGGATTCCCAGTGTCGACATGACAAAACACAGCAGTTTCCGCTTTGTCATCTCCTCTCTGAACAGGAGTGTGCTCACCAAAGTGATTATGACCGGCGCCGCGTAATAGCTTAGCGTCGCAGCGGATACGGTCGTATACTTATAAGCCTCAAACAGCAGGATCCAGTTGAATCCCATCGCTATGCCGGAAACGATCAGCAGGATCAACTCCCTGCGCATACCGGAAAGTTCCAGATTCTGCTTTGTGACCAGCAGATAGAATCCGATCGCCAATATAGCCAGTACAGCCCTGCACAGGGCGATCTCCTCTGAAGCAAGCGGTATATTGCGGACAAAGAGCCCGATCGTTCCGAAAATCGCCATAGATATGGCGATAAACAGCCTTGAGCGGTTCACTGCCGCCCTGTCGTTATCTTTTCCCTGCATATTATTCAGTCACCGTTTACCTGGAATTCTTCAGCTGGATATCCAGCTCGTCAAATACTGCCTTGACCCAGTTATATGTGTCCAGGATCGACTCCTCCTCTTCGAGGGTGAAGGTCCTGGAATCGCTGTTATACTCCTCGACATACTTTCTGAGTTCTTCGCTGTCGGCGACCTGGTGCCCATTGATCGTCACTACATCCTTTTTAATCGAGACGACGATGTTGTCGGGGATCTCGCTCTAAGCTTCTTCCTTCTCAGTCTGCTCTGTCTGCTCAGCGGCCTCTTTCGCTTCGCCTTGTCCCTCACTCTGTTCCTGCTGGACCGAGTCGCCGTTTCCCGGGAGCAGTCCCTGTCCGGGACCCAGGCCAAAATATCCCCCGCCGCCCAAAATCAGCAACAGCGCTATGATCCCCGCTGTGGCAGCAGTCCTGCCGCCTCCGCCGTTATTTCTCTCTTCCGCCATACCTCTACTCCTCCACGATCTGATAGAATACTTCTTTTCTGAGCTGTTTCTGCGTCTGCAGCGCGTCCCTGATCGGTACAAACTCCTCTTTTCTGTAAATAGACTTTGTATCGCAATGGAACACAATGAACACCGGGTGATCAGCATAATCATCTACAATGTCGTTAATGATCCCGATCACATGACTTTTCGTGTAGTCTGTCCTGTCCGATCCAAGCCTGAAGGACTCGACTTCCTGATCGCTTCCTTTGTAAACCCTGAGAACGTGATTCCCGTCCTCCACTTCGTTGATGAACGTGACGATCACCGCGTCCGACTCGTACCTCTTGCCGCTGTCCTCGATCTTGTTCTTTCGGTTAACTTCGCTCTGCAGGATCGTATTCTGCTCCTCAAGATCCGTCACCTGCTCTTCAAGTCCCGAGATTTTACTCAGAGATTCTTCCGCATTTTCCTGCATGTCCTTCTGAGTCTGCGTTCCGGCCAGCATTACGATAAAGAGGATCACGAACAGAACATCCAGCAGCGGAGTCAGATTTATATCATCGCTGCCCCGGCTGCGCCGGCCTCTGTTTCTCATTGATCCCCACCTCCCAGCGGAATCTCCCTGGCGACATTGTAGCTTTCCCGGAAGCGGTCAACGCCGTCGTCGATGTAGTTCAGGTATCTGGAGCAGAAAATGATATCCACGACCTTGAAGATGACCGCAAAGAGAATGCCAAGCACCGTTGAAGAGAGCGCAAATGAAACTCCCTCAAAGAGATTCTGCGCGTTGGACCAGTCCGCGTTTCCGTTCATCGCTACGAACAGACCGGTGACCGTTCCCAGTATACCCAGCAGAGGGAAGATCTGAATGATCAGGGATACTGAGGAAAACAGCATCGAGTCGTTCTGGTAGTCGTCGCAGAAATTGTCGAATTCTTTCCAGTCCTTCTTCACCTTTACAGTGTATTCAGTTTCCACAATTCCTGCCTTTTTGCTCCTGAGCACCTGTTTGCCGGGCGTCTCGCCGTTGAGCGCGTCGATCCTCTTCTTGAGGAGGATCATCTTATTGTAAGCCATGATCATGAGCACTGCTTCGACAACAGCCAGGATCACTATCCCTGCATTCAATGTTTTGGCCAAAAACCAGGAAACCGCCAGTATCACATCGTTCATTTTCTGTACCTTTTTCCATAGTCAGACAATATTGCCGCACACTGTTATTATACCTTTTTTTCCGCATTATATATACCGTTTCCTGTTCCTGCAGATTCCATAAGAATGCCTCTTTGGAGCGCAATAATCAGATTATTATCTTTTTTACGATAAACAGACATAAAATCAGCGCCGGTCCTGCAACAGGGCCGGCGCTTTTTCATTCCTTCTTAATATTCAGCAGTTTCCGGTATAAACAAATTTAAGCTGCTCGCGGGCAACCTCGGCCAGGCGATAGATCTTCTTCACAGATGTAGCCTCCCGGTCCGTCATGTGAAAACGCGGGAAGAATCTGGAAATGTGCAGCGGTATCTCGTCTCCCGGAATGATCCCTTTAAGGGAAGAGATCCATTCGCACATGCTGCGCATCTCCTCCTCCGAGTCGTTCTCCCCGGGAATGATCAGCGTGGTCAGTTCTACATGGCAGGACTGCACAGCGCGGGTGATAAAGCGCATTACCATTTCCCTGTCTCCGCCCAGCACATCCCTGTAATACTTGTCCGTAAATCCCTTCATATCGATATTCATCGCGTCCATAAAGGGAAGGATCTCTTCCAGAACGGACGCCTCTGCTGTCCCGTTGCTGACAAGCACATTGACCATACCCTTCCCATGCACCAGTCTCGCCGTATCTCTTACAAATTCGTATCCGACCAGCGGCTCATTGTAGGTGAAGGCAACGCCGACATTGCCCTTTTTCTTATAATACTGCGCCGTCTCCGCGATCTGCTCCGGCGTCACCAGTTCCGCCCGTTCCGCATACCGCATAGCTTCCTTCGACCAGGAGATCTCGTAGTTCTGACAGAAAGGACAGCGGAGATTACAGCCGTAACTGCCGGCCGACAAAATGCGGCTTCCCGGCATAAATCTCCTGAGAGGTTTCTTCTCGATGGGATCGAGCGCAAGGGAAGTGATCCTCCCATAGTTGGCCGCCCGCACGATCCCGCCGGCGCAGATCCGCGCGCCGCAGAAGCCGATCTGTCCCTCTTTAAGGTCACAGTGTCTGAAACAGACTCCGCATACCGCCATAGTCACACCTCCCGCTGGTCCGATCAGTGATGTCTTACAACTTCAAACCTCTGCAGTTCGACCCGCTTATCCCAGTCTGCGATCCCGGCCTTGCTCTTGGCGATGGAAATCTGCTCTTCCACCGTATCTACGCCGTCCAGATCCGGCAGGAGCAGTCCCCGCTTTCTCCCTTTAGTAACGATGACGCCGTAGCGCTTTACATCCAGTTCATCCGGCGAGCTGACCGGCTCCGGGTCTCCCAGCACATCGACGCTGATCTCCAGCCACTTAAGTTCCCCGGCTTTGATCGGATCAAAGCGCGGATCCCTTGTTGAGGCGCTGACTGCATTGTCTATGATCTCCTGCGCCAGGCAGTCCCTTACAGGCGAGATCGTACCGATGCATCCCCGAAGTTTCCCATGCTCACGAATAGACACGAAAGCCCCTGCGCGCCGATTCGTCAGCTCTGCAGGAAGGTCCTGAGGCATTTCCATCTTCCTGTGTTTGAGGATGTAGTGTTCCACAGACGCTCTTGCCAGCCGCACATAGGGATCTTCATTTGCTCTCTCCGCAGAGAGTTTATCCTCAGCTTTTTTCAGGTACTCATCCAGAAAATGCCTGCTGTCATCAGGCTCTCCCGGATGGAAAGTGCAGATCCCGTAACCGACTCCGGTCACATCTTCGTGTGACAGTTTCTCTGCCTTTACGGACAGTCCGTCGAGGGCTCCCGCCATGATGACAAAAGAGCGATGGCCGCACTCTGCAGCCCTGTCGCAGAAAGTCTCGTCGAAATCAAACAATTCCCCGAAAGCCGCTCGCCCGCATACGTCCATGATCCTCTCATCGTACTGCGGGCCTTCCGGCGCATATCCGTAGGGGCCGTAGTCCTGAAGTTTGTGGGACAGATCCCCGCTGGCGACAAACACGGCTCTTCTTCCCAGGCTCTCCACCGCCTCCCGGATCATCTGTCCTAATCTGTAGTGCTCGGTAAAAGGAAGCCCCGAGAGACCGATCCTCACTATTTTGCCGCCGGAATATCTGCGGCGAATGAAATACAGGGGTACCATAGTCCCGTGGTCAAGCCTCTTATCGCGCTCTCCCATGACGCCCGCGGGAAATCCCGTCTCCCGCGCAAGTCTGTCGATGGCTGCGACAAGTTCTGTATCATAGTTCTCCGTAAAGCTCACCTGAGAAGCCCTAAATTGTCCGAAATCTCCCCGGGCGCTCTTACCGGGAGAAATGTGGAAATAGTCCGCGTACATGACACTGTGCGGGCTCGTGATGATGATCGTATCCGGTTCAAGCGCCGCGATCTCTTCCGAGACCTGCTCATAAGCCCTGATCGTCTTACTGATCTGTGCCTCACTACCACGCCCCACAGCAGGTACGATCATGGGCGGATGCGGCACCATAAAAGCAGCGAGAATAGACATTGGTCACCCTCCTATTCCAATTTCATAATCTGGTACAATATACAATCCAAGGCAAATACAGCCCCAAGGATCAGGCACACTTTATTTACTAAAGCAGGATCAAACCGATTCATTATCTTTACCAGCATCGGGATCACTACATAGATCAGCATCAGCCCGGCGAGGCCGAAGACAAAAACTGACCGAAAACAGACATACCCTCCAATATTTCCGAAATTCCATATCTCTGTGTTGTAATCCCACAGTCTTGTGTCGCAGATATTGTAGAGAAACCATCCTGTGGCGTACTCCAGAAGACCTGACACGATCACACACAGCAGGAAGACAAGAAGCGGTTTGTCCTTAAACCGGTATACCAGGAGCGCGTACGCCAGGCCTCCGAATGCGTAGATCGGGACCCAGGGCCCGTAACTGGATCCTCTCTTGACAAAGTATCCCAGGTCAATTCTGTAGAATAACAATTCATATATAAAGCCGCAAAAACTGCTTGTCACCATCACCAGGATCAACAGGTCGATCAGCTGCATAGTATCCAGGTTGTAATCACTTTTAAGTAAATTCATACCGCCCGGCCTCCTTTCTAATATCCATTATATATAAAAAAAGAGACGGTGGAAATTCCCCGTCTCATTTTCTCTCTTTTGCCAGTTCTTCTAAGATTTCCGCTTCCTCTTTAGTCTCTTCCCTCCCGTCGAGGAGGTCCGGCCTCATCAAAAGCGTCTTTCTAAGAGACTCCCTTAGTCTCCATCTGCGGATCTTTTCATGATGTCCCGAAAGAAGGACCTCGGGCACCGCTTCGCCCTCGTAGACCGCCGGCTGCGTGTACTGCGGATACTCCAAAAGGCCGTTTTCGAAGGATTCCTCCGAAGTGCTCCCGTCCCGGATCGCGCCGGGCAGAAGCCTTATCACAGCGTCCGACACCGCCATAGCGGCGATCTCTCCGCCTGTTAAAATATAGTCTCCGATAGAGATCTGCTCGTCCACGCGGCTGTAGATACGCTCGTCCATGCCCTCGTAGTGGCCGCAGATCAGGATCAGATGATCAAGCTGCGCATATCTGCGCGCCGTCTTCTGGTCAAACCTTCGGCCTGCCGGCGTGAGTGCCGCCGAAACGGCAATCCCTTCCTGCGGACCATCTGCTTCCTGGTTACGTGCGCTCTTAAGCGCGTCCAGCACCGGCTGGCAGCGCATCACCATGCCGGCTCCTCCCCCAAATGGGGAATCGTCAATGTGGCGGAAACTTCCCGGAGCGAAATCTTTGATATCGATGATCTTGATCTGCAGGCTTTCTCTGCGGATCGCCCGCTGCAGGACAGGTCCTTGCAGGAAACTATCGAACATTTGCGGAAACATCGTAAGGATCGAGATCTTCATTTGTGTTTTCCGCCCTCTGACATCTCGCTGAGCACCTCCATGGCTGCAAGCTTTTCTTTCGACTCTTCTTCATCCGGACCTTCCGCGATAAGCTCCGCGTCCTTTTCCGCTCTCCTCATCTCCAGAAGCGGCAGGATCCCCTCTTCATATGTGAAATCGATGATCGCTGCCAGAGGTATGGCGAGCAGGATTCCCACGACGCCGAAAATATTGCCGAAAAGAACGATCGAGACCAGGATCAGCAGTCCCGAGACCCCGAGTGAATCCCCGAACAGCTTAGGTTTGATCACATATCCGTCCAAAGTCTGCAGAATCGCTGTAAATCCAAGGAACATAAGCGCATGCCATGGATTTACCAAAAGCAGTATAAATCCGCCGATCACCGCTCCGATGACCGGTCCGAAACTCGGAATCAGATTTGTGACTCCGCAGACGACAGAAACCAGACCTACATACTGCATTCCGCAGACCGCCATGAAGACCGCGGTTGCGCCGCCCACTATGACGCCGTCAAGGAGAGAGAACACGATATAGCGCACCAGGATATTGTTGCATCGCGACATGAAATTCATCACGATATCATACCACTTCTGCGACATGAGCGACCTCATCAGGCGCTTGCTTCCGCTTTTGATCGAATCCTTAGCCAGAAGAAGGTATATCGACAGGATCGAGGCGATCAGCAGATTGAAGATCGTCCTGCCGATATTCGCGGAAGTACTGAGGATCCTCCTCAGGGAAGTACTCAGAAACTGGGAAGCTGTCCTGAGCAGATCCTCCGGAGATCCCATCATGCTCTCCAACTGCGATCCGATATCAAGCGCCCCTATGTTCAGGCTCTGGATCAGCAGATTCAGCCTGGCGATATAGTTGTCCATGTTGCTGACCAGCAGCAAAATGCTCTCGATCAGCTGTGGGACCAGCATGAACAGAAGGGCAGACAGAAACAGGATCACCATGAACATTCCCACAAATACTGAGAGTGTCCATTTCAGAGTCTCGCTCCTGACATGCTTAAACACCCTCTTCTGAAGCGAGGATGCCAGCGGATTGACCAGATACGCGATCACGCCTCCGTAAAAAATAGGCATAAAGTATCCGCCGACATTCCTCAAAAAGCCGTTTATGACATCAAGATTGGTCAGAGCTACGTAACTCACAACGCCGATCACGATCGCGACCGCGTTGTTATACCATTTTTTATTCCTGAACTTATCTTTTTTCATCACCTAGCTGCTTCTTTGTCAAAATACTGTGCTGTGATCGTAAGCCTATACTCCCGCGCCGACAATCAGTCGTTCGTGTAATTGTCGAAGTATCCCTGCACCAGAACGACCGGAGTTCCCTTGTCGCCGGAACCGCTTGTCAGATCGCACAGAGAACCGATCAGATCTGTCAGCTGGCGGGGAGTCGTTCCCTGGGAAGCCATACTGCCCTTAAGATCCGCGTCCTTCTTGCGGATGCTGTCGGAGATCGCGCTGCGCAGTTCTTCTCCGGACAGGTGCTTGTAATCATTGTCCGCCAGATATTTGAGTTTGAGCTCGTTGGGCGTTCCGATCAGTCCGTCTGTGAAGAAAGGAGAAACTACCGGATCAGCCAATTCCCAGATCTTGCCCTGGGGATCCTTAAAGGCGCCGTCACCGTAAACCATGACTTCGACATGCTTTCCGGTTGCTTTGAGGATTCTCTCCTGAATATCAAGCACCAGTCCGCCTGCCTGTCTGGGGAAGAGCTTCACTTTGTTCTCAGTGGACTTGTTGGAGCCCAGAAGGCCGTAGAGTTCGTTGCACCCGCTTCCGTTAACAGGTGCGTTCATTATCTCGTCGAGGCTGCAGACCACCTTGGCGCCATTGGCCACAAGGATTCTCTTTGTGCGCTTTCTGGTGTGGATATCGCAGTTGAGAATATGGTCCGCATATTCCAGGATCGCCTTGGGCTGGTTTGCAAAAATGATCTCGCACTCCGCTCCGCACTCACGGATGAGGTTTCCGTAATACTCTACATAATCCACGCCGGTGAACTCATGCTTGTTGACGCCGAAGAGCTCTCTGTATTTTGCCAGAGTCAGGACATCGCTGTAAGGATTGACTCCCGCCTCATCGATCTTGTCGAGGCTCACAAGTTCATTTCCCACTTCGTCGGAAGGATAGCTGAGCATCAGAACGACCTTCTTAGCGCCCATTGCGATCCCGCGCAGGCAGATCGCGAATCTGTTGCGGGAAAGGATCGGGAAGATAACGCCGATGGTGCCGCCTCCAAGCTTAGCCCTGACATCCTCCGCAATATCTTTAACGGTGCAGTAATTACCCTGTGCCCTCGCGACAATTGACTCTGTGACTGCGATGACATCGCGGTCGCGAAGCTCAAATCCTTCGCTCTTCGCCGCCTCAAGCACGCTCTCTGTCACGATCGCGCCCAGGTCGTCCCCGGTCCTGATGATCGGGCAGCGGATGCCTCTGGATACTGTGCCTACTCTGCGTTCTGATTTACTCATGTGCTCGATTCTCCTTTATCTAAACCAATTTGCAGGATCACTACTCCCCAAAATCCCATTAAATTATAAAGTCTTCACTTTAATTCTGCAATGGGCAAAAGCGGAGATGCCATTACTCTTCCGCGAAATCGGTATCCATGGCGACATGCAGGGTATAATCAGGAAACTCTTTCTGCACATCCGCAACTGCTGCTTTGTATACAGCTCTGCGGTCTTTTGCCGCGAGGCTGACCACGATATCAAAGCGCATTGCTTTATCTTCCTTGACCAGGTAGAAGCCGTGGATCTGCTTCACATCCGGATGAGCAAAGACGATCTCGCGGACCCGGCGCTTCATCTCGATCACTTCTGCATCCCTTGTGTTGACTGAATAGACGCCTATGGCTGTCAGCGCAACGCGGTGCTTCTTGTAAACTGCCATCTGGATCTTGCGGATCAGCAGGTCCAGCTGATCTGCGGTGTATGTGTCCGGAACTTCAATATGGATGGATCCGTTCCAGGCGTCAGGACCATAATTATTAAGTACCAGGTCATACGCGCCCTGAACATCGGGAAAACTTGTGACAGTATTCTTGATGTTTCTGGCCAGTTCAGGGTCATTCTGCTCTCCCAGGATCTTCGAGATCGTATCCCGCAGCATCTCGATACCGGATTTGATGATCACAACAGAGATAATAGCGCCGAGCCATGCTTCCAGAGAAATATGGAAGATCATGAAAATGCCCGCGGCGACCAGCGTGGACGCAGAGATCACGGAATCGAGCGTCGCGTCTTCACCGGAGTTTACAAGAGAATCCGAGTTTACCTTTTCGCCGACGCCTTTGACATAGCGGCCCAGCAGTATTTTGACAACGACAGCGACAGCCACGATGATCAGTGAAACCGTGTTATACTCAGGTGTCTCCGGATGGATGATCTGCTTTACAGACTCCACAAAAGAAGTGATACCGGCGTACAGGACGATCACAGAAATGATCATGGCGCTGAGATACTCGATGCGGCCGTAGCCAAAAGGATGTTTCTTGTCCGGCTCCTTACCGGCAAGCTTTGTGCCGACAATGGTGATCAATGAGCTTCCCGCATCGGAGATGTTGTTCACAGCGTCGAGCACGATCGCGATCGAATGAGTCATGATTCCGATCACGGCTTTGAAGGCGGCGAGGAAAACATTGGCAATGATCCCTATGATGCTGGTCCTTATGATGGTCTTCTCTCGGGATGAATCGCTGCTGTTTGTTTTTTCCAATTCGTATATGTTGTCCATGTTGGCTCCTTCTGTGATTATATTTTATACAATTGAATTGTATCATTACTTGTTGCTTTTGTAAATGAAATCTTCCTGATTATTTTTTGAAAAAGGGCTTGCATTTCTACTCATGAGCATATATAATAGCATTTGCCTGTTGAAAAGCAGGTGCTTCAAATGAAGATCGGGGTGTAGCGCAGCTGGCTAGCGCACTTCGTTAGGGACGAAGGGGTCGTGGGTTCGAATCCCGTCACTCCGATTAAGAAAAGCTCGTAAACGTCATGTTTACGAGCTTTTTCTTTGTGCTGCAGATAATGTCAGATAGTCGTGACACTGTCGTGATACTCGATTTGTTCCTTCCCGGTGATCCGCACATTCCTTACAGTGAAGTTTTCGGCCGCGGTCAGGTCGCACTCCGTGTTCACAGCCGTTATATCCAGATCCTCAAGAGTAATATTCGACAGATGGTAATGCTCTTCGTCCGTTTTCACATTGAAATATCTATCACATTCAAACCGGCAGTTTCTGACCGTGAGATGATCTCCCCTCGATACCGGCATATCCGTCCGTCCCTTGTTGTCAAAAAACTGCGTCCAGGGGTTGATATTGATGAAATTCGCGGTCTTCCCCTCGATGTTCTCCACCAGAAGGTGTTCGTAGCGCTGCGGAGTATCGGGACGGAACTTCAGCCATAGAAAATTATAGCCCGTAGAGACTTTTATGTTCTTCATGATGATATTGCGGTTGTGAACGCTCTCGGAGCCGAACGTCAGACAGCCGTGGCAGAATCCGTATTCACAGTCCTCGATGATGATCCTCTCGTTGGGCCCGTTTTCCGGCGCAGTGTCTGCCCAGGGTCCCTTTCCTCCCTTTAAGGCTACCGCGTCGTCGTTGACCGCCATGAAGCAGCCTCTGACCAGAACATCGCTGCACGCGTCGATATCGATCGCGTCTGTGCTGGGGGCGCCCACCGGCTCGTGGGGCGAGAGCATTCTGCAGCCGATATACTTCACATGGCTGCACTTGTAGATATGCGTTGTCCAGAAAGCGGAATTGCGGAAAGTCACTCCCTCAAATCTCACATTCCTGCAGTTCGCCGCAAAGACAAGGCGCGGCCTCTGCTCGTCCTTATTGGTACAGGCGGGATTCCATGACCTGCGCAGCCAGAAAGCCTTCCAGAAGCGCAGACCGTTACCGTCAATAACACCTTCTCCCGTAATGGAAAAACCGTCCAGACCGACCGCATTGATCAGCGCGGGAAAATAGAGGCAGCTCTCTCCTTCAATCCTGGTCTCGCACAGCGGGTAATCCAGAATATCGTCGCTGCCCATAAGGACTGCTCCCTGCTCGATCCTAAGATGTGTGCCCTGTTTTAAATACAGAGCCCCTGTCAAAAAAGTACCGCCGGAAACTACAATAGTCCCGCCGCCTTCGGCGCTCACCTGATCGATCAGCGCCTGCAGTTTCTGAGTCTGCAGAGTTCCGTCATCCCTGATCCCGTGCTCTGTGACCCGGTATTCTCTGCCTGTCGCGCACACCGGGACCGTTTGATCGTAAAACCACGGATCGATCGGCGTGCCGTCCGGGAAACAATTGCTCTTCTCTCCCATCTTCTCCCCCTTTTCTGAGCTGTTACCAATACCCCAATTCTTTTCCTTTTTCATATACCCCATGCGCAAGGGCGGTATATCCCGCCTCATTGAGGTGCGTGTTGTCGATCCACGGGTTCCGCAGCTGCAGGGAAATACATCCGCTTTTCGCCCTCATGTAATCAGTCTCTGTCCTCCTGAGCCCGTTTATCTGAAGTCCGTGCTCGATCAGGTATTTCCTTCCATTGAAGAGGTGCTCTCCGAACTCCTTCTCAAACTCCTCCTCGTACCAGGTATTTTCCAGTCCCACCGGTTCCGTCGTATACCCCCAGATCTGCTCGAAGTCATTCGGGTCGTCCGTGGAACTTATGATGATATAGCGGTCCGTACCGGCTTTCGAGATCAGTTTGCGATACTGGCGGATCAGCTGTCCCAGATTTATCCAGCCGCCGTTGTCTCCCATCTGGATCACGAGGATATCCTCCTCCTGGCTGCCATAGGCGGCGCTCCGTTTCAGGATATCCACGCTGTCCTCCCCTCCGACGCCCAGATTTCTGACAGGGATACCCGTCAGTTCCTCCAGCACATCCGGATAGGTCAGTCCGTCGCTCCCATAGCCCTCAGTAATGGAATCTCCCCAGCAGTTGATCTCCTCTGTGTTCATATTGTTCTCCTCAAGATAGGCGGGATGCTCCGTCGCATATTCGTACGAATATTCATTTGTATATCCTATCTCACTCGAGCTGTCATACCCGGCCTCTTCAGATTCGTATTCCTGATTCGGAGGCATCTCTGTGCCTGCTCTGCAGGAACTGAACACAACCACTGCCGCTGCCAGAATCATCACGATCAATTCTTTCTTCATAAACTGTTCCTGTCATATTATAAGCGCACCGCGTCTATGTTCCGACTTTACAGTGCATGAATCACCGATACAATGCGGCAGCAAAAAACTGCCGCTTATATTATAATAAGCGACAGTTTCCATTATTTCTAACATTATTTCAATTATGCGATCGCCTTCTTAGCAACCTCGGTGAGTGCTGCGAAGCCTGCTGCGTCGTTGACTGCAAGGTCAGCGAGCATCTTGCGGTTGATGTCAACTCCTGCGACCTTGAGGCCGTGCATCATCTGGCTGTAGCTGATGCCGTTCATTCTGGCTGCAGCGTTGATACGAACGATCCAAAGGGATCTCATCTCTCTCTTCTTCTGCTTTCTGCCTGCGAATGCAGATGTAAGAGCACGCATAACGGACTGCTTGGCAATTCTGTACTGCTTGGACCTGGCTCCTCTGTAGCCCTTGGCAAGCTTTAATACTCTGTTGTGTTTCTTTCTCGCATTAAGAGCGCCTTTAATTCTGGCCATTTTATCTATCCTCCATTATATGTAAGGCACAATTACAATTGTGCGTTTCTTCTTAATTCGAATCCGTTCTTCATGCACCTGTCTCAATTACAGATAAGGCATGATCTTCTTCATTGTCTTGATGTTGGTAGCGTCCGCCAGAATAGGCTTTCTGAGGTTTCTCTTCCTCTTTGTGGACTTCTTGGTCAGGATGTGGCGCTTATTGGCTTTAAATCTCATAAGTTTGCCGGAGCCTGTCAGTTTGAAGCGCTTTGCAGCAGCTCTCTTAGTTTTCATCTTGGGCATTCTATTTACCTCCTTTGCCAAACGTGGATCATCATCCACCTCCGGATCACGCTTTTGGCATGTCCGGAAAATGTCTGCGGCGTTACGGACACAGACTACTGAGTGAAAGTCCATAGCCTTTCACTGTTGATTGCGGTTCTGTTTCTGTCATAAAACCCCCTGACAGAACTCTATTCAAACCGGCTGCGGTTTGCGCAGTCATCTTGCATATTCCGGAACTGTCCCGTTTTTGCAGATCACTGCTTCTTGCCGGCAAGAAACATGGTAAGGCTTCGTCCCTCTACCTTAGGGGTCTTGTCCACTGAAGCGCAGTCCTTAAGCGCATCCGCGAAATCCGTCAGGATGTGCGCGCTCTGCTGCATGTGGGCCATTTCACGTCCGCGGAAGCGGAGCGTCACCTTCACGCGGTCGCCCTTTGTGAGGAACTTTCTCGCCGCGTTGATCTTGGTCTGAAGATCGTTGGTGTCGATATTGGGAGACATGCGGATCTCCTTGATCTCGACCGTGTGCTGCTTCTTCTTGGCGTCCTTCTCTTTTCTGGTCTTTTCATATTTGTACTTGCCGTAGTCGATGATCTTGCACACCGGCGGCTTGGCACCGGGAGAGATCTTAACCAGATCAAGATCTGCCTCTTCAGCCAGTTTTCTCGCTTCGAGAGCGGACATGATGCCGAGCATCTCGCCGTCAGGGCCGATCACTCGGACTTCCCTGTCGCGAATCTGTTCATTAATGAATAAATTGTCGTTATTGTTTCTGATTGTTGTACCCTCCACAACTTAAGACAAAAGAAAACAGCGGCACAATCCGTACCGCTGTCAACAAATCCCGTTTCCTCACAGCTCATTTCTCCCGGAAACAGCTGCCGGATCAAAGATTGGTATTAACCTCAAAAGCTTTCGCCGTTGGGTGAGAGCGGTAACTCTTCTTTCTTGTACCAATTACGTGTTTTTCACGTACCAAATTACAATATCACTCAGTCTTCTCACTGTCAAGCGGTAACTTTGACTTTTTTGCCAAAACAGTGACTGTTTTACCGGTTAGTGAACTTTCCTATGCACCAGCTGAAGATCCACAGAAAGATCGGCACCGCAATAGTCATTCCCAGGCTGAAGCGGAACAGTCTGCCCGAGCCTCCCGTTCCGATCAGGGCGCTCACAAAAGTAAGAATATAGAGTCCCACCAAAAGAACGATGCCGATCACGGCAGCCACTCTCTTCGCGGTCCAGGGCGCTTTTTCCGGTGCGTTTCCGTTTTCAGAAATGTTGCTCATTAAGATTCCTCCAATAGCGCCCGCAGATCTGACGCCGCCTGCTCATGGTCCCTTACCTGAATTGTCTGAATCCCGAATTTCCTCGCAGCGGCAAGGTTGTCCTCCAGGTCGTCCAGGAACACGCATTTTGACGGGTCCAGATCGTACTTGTCGATAAGGATCTGATAGAAAGCCGGATCTGGCTTGATCACATTGTAGTCGCAGGACAGAAGTCCCCCGTCCATATACGGAAGGAAATCCATAGCGTCCTCATTGTCCCTCGCCACTTTCATGGAATAGTTAGACAGGTACAGGACTCTTCTCCCGCTCTCCTTTATTTCCCTTATCCACGGGATCGATGTATCCAGCCTGTACACGACGCCATGGATATTCTTCATGCAGGACCGGATCTCCTTTTCAAGTTCCGGAGTGTCCTGCACAAAGCGGTCGATCACTTCCTCGTCACTGAGGAGCCCTATGTCGAACTCTTTCCAGTTGTGATTTCTGAGCGTACTGTCGAGGAGCCTTTGGCACATCTCATGAGAATAGCCGAACTGTTCAAAAAAGTGTATTCTGCCAAGCCCGACAAGGACGCCGCCAATATCAAAAATTACTGTATCGATCTTCATAATATCACTTTTTGCTGAGCGCGGATTCGCGGTAAATAATGTCGTCTCTTCCGGGTCCGTTGGATACCATTGTGATCGGATAGCCGATCTGCTGCTCTATAAACTCGATATAATCTCTGCAGTTCTCCGGAAGATCTTCATACTTTCTGATCCCCCTGATGTCGCACTTCCAGCCGGGGAGTTTCTTCCACACCGGTTTCGCTTTTTTGAGTACATGTGTGACGGGAAACTCTGTAGTCTCTACCCCGTCGATCTCATAAGCGACGCACACCGGTATCTCGTCCAGATACCCAAGAACATCGAGCACAGTGAACGCCACATCAGTTGCGCCCTGCAGGCGGCATCCGTATTTGGAGGCTACGCAGTCGTACCAGCCCACTCTTCTGGGTCTTCCTGTGGTCGCGCCGTACTCGCCGCCGTCTCCGCCTCTTCTGCGCAGTTCTTCTGCTTCACTTCCGAATATCTCGGAAGTGAATTCTCCCGCTCCAACCGCGGAAGAATATGCTTTGTTGACGACCACGATCTTCTCAATGGCGTAGGGCGGGATTCCCGCACCGATCGCGCCGTATGCTGCCAGCGTGCTGGATGAAGTGACCATGGGATAGATACCGTGGTCGGGATCTTTCATGGTGCCGAGCTGACCCTCAAGAAGGATCGTCTTTCCCTCTTTGATGGCTCTCTCCAGGTACTCGGCGACATTTCCCACGTAGGGAGCGATCATGTCGCGATACTCCAGCAGCGTATTCAGAAGATCCTTCTGGTCGATGGGATCTTTATGATAGAGATTCACCAGAAGGATGTCTTTTTTGACACAGACGTCCTCGATCTTCTCCGCAAGGACTGCCTCGTCCTGAAACAGCTCGTTGACCTGGAAGCCGATCTTTGCATACTTGTCGGAATAGAAAGGCGCGATGCCCGACTTGGTGGAACCGAAGGATTTTCCTGCCAGTCTCTCCTCCTCAAGCTGGTCGAAAAGGATGTGATAAGGCATCACGATCTGGCAGCGGTCCGAGATCATCAGCTGCGGCGCCGGAACTCCCTTTTTGGTGATCTCCTGAACCTCTTTAAAGAGAAGCGGGACATTCAGCGCGACTCCGTTTCCGATAATGTTCATCACATCCTGATGAAAAACGCCGGACGGCAATGTGTGGAGCGCGAATTTGCCGTACTGATTGACGATCGTGTGTCCCGCGTTGGCGCCGCCCTGAAATCGGATCACGACGTCAGCGGTATCAGCCAGCATATCCGTGATCTTGCCTTTTCCCTCGTCGCCCCAGTTCGCGCCTACGACAGCTTTAACCATATCTTCCTCCTTTGGCCGGCAGAATAACTGCTTTCTGCCCTTTATTGCGAATTGACGGATTTGCTCTGTTTTGATCAGACGTTGATCTCGGCCTTTTCTCCGAGAATGTCTTTGTTTGCTTCCAGCACAGGCCTGATCACATCCCTGAGAAATCTCTCCACCTGGTGAGGCGCGCATCCGATATAACGGGAAGGCTCCATAGATTTCTGAAGTTCCTCAATACTCATGTGGAAGGCAGGGTCTGCCGCGATCAGTTCAAGCAGGTTGTTGTCTTTACCTTCTTCCTTCACGCGTCTTCCGGCCTCCATGGACAGTTCGCGGATCCTCTCGTGGAGTTCCTGTCTGTCTCCGCCCGCCTTTACTGCGTCCATCATGATGTTCTCCGTCGCCATGAAGGGCAGTTCCGACATGAGGCGCTTCTCGATGACCTTGGGATAAACCTTGAGGCCGTCCGTGACATTCAGACACAGATCGAGCACGCCGTCGATGGCGAGGAATCCTTCCGGAATGGAAAGTCTCTTATTGGCGGAATCATCGAGCGTCCTCTCAAACCACTGAGTTCCCGCTGTTACCGCGGGGTTGAGGACATCGATCATCACATATCTGGAGAGCGAGCAGATCCTCTCACTGCGCATGGGATTTCTCTTGTACGCCATTGCGCTTGATCCGATCTGGCTCTTCTCGAAGGGCTCTTCCACTTCCTTGAGGTGCTGGAGAAGGCGGATGTCTGTTCCAAGCTTCATAGCTGCGGAAGCGACGATGCCCAGTGCATTTAAAACGATGGTGTCCACAAGTCTGGGATAAGTCTGGCCGGATACGGGAACACAGCCGTCGAATCCCATCTTCTCAGCGATCATGGGATCAAGGCGATCCACCTTATCGAGATCTCCGTCAAACAGTTCGAGGAATGAGGCCTGCGTGCCCGTGGTCCCCTTGCTTCCCAGAAGTTTAAGGTTTCCAAGCACATGTTCCACCTCGACAAGCGCAAGGTAGAATTCCTGCATCCAGAGAGTCGCTCTTTTGCCCACAGTTGTAGGCTGAGCAGGCTGGAAATGTGTAAATCCCAGAGTGGGAAGACTCTTATATTCGTCAGCGAACTTAGCCAGTTCCGCCAAAACATTGATCAGTTTGCGGCGAACAAGCCTAAGCGCTTCTCTCATGATGATGACATCAGTGTTGTCTCCGACATAGCAGCTTGTTGCGCCGAGATGGATAATTCCCTTCGCCTTGGGGCACTGCAGTCCGTATGCGTAGACATGACTCATGACGTCGTGACGGACCACTTTCTCTCTTGCTTTGGCTTCTTCATAGTTAATATCATCCGCATGGGCTTTGAGTTCGGAGATCTGCTCATCTGTGATGGGCAGTCCGAGCTCCTGCTCCGTCTCAGCCAGCGCGATCCACAGTTTTCTCCAGGTCCTGAATTTCATATCCGGAGAAAAGATGTACTGCATCTCTTTGCTCGCGTATCTCTCGGAGAGCGGGCTCACATATCTGTCATTGGCCATTCCTGTTTTCCTTTCTAGAACTGATCAAAAATCCATAAGGTTTTTACACCTTATTCAACAACGTAATACAGTATAACAATATTTTTCCCGATTTCAATAAAAGGATTGTTCAAGATCCTGCTCAGGTCCTTAATTTCCTAGAAAGAAGGCGCATTGTCTTCCCTGAAGCGGTCCCGCAGTTCACGGACCCTCTGCAGGGCATAATTATCGAAAGATCTCGCCTGTCCGTTCCGGAGATAGACCTGCATCCGCTTGCTCTGACGGCCGGCCGTTCCGTTCTTCCATTCCTTCTCCGCCGCTTTCGAGGCTTCGGCCAGCTCCCTTGCGGGGTCCTCCAGTTCCGGGTGCTCGTCTATGAAGGTTTTATACTCCTCTTCAGGGATTGAAAAGCGAAGCGCCGCAAGATATCTGACACAGTTCTGCCTGCTTCCGGAGAGCCTCCAGGCTTTTCCGTAACAGTCCGCCGCCTCCGCATATCGAAAGCCCTGCGCATAGAGAAGCCCCTTCTCTGCCCAGATCCTTCCTCTCATTTCCCTCTCAAGTTCGGGCAGTTCAGCCTCGATCCCGTCCATCAACTCGATAGCCTGGGTGATATGTCCTCTGGAAGCCGCGAATTTCGCCTCGCTCAGTCTCCTGTGGAAGGGCTCCATTCCTTTTCCGGATGAGATCGACGCACGGATCCTCTCTATTTCGGCCGTGCTCTGATATCCCACATACAGAAGGAGCACAGAGGCGAAGTCCTCGACCGCGCACCTTCCCCGCAGCAGTGATCTCAGCTGGGAAGCCAGTTCGGCGAGCCCGCAGGACTCCTCGAGCCACACTAAAAGCTCGTGGTCCATAAAGTCTTCGTCCAGAAAAGAGGCGCACTGGGCTATGGAATAGCACAATTCCTCTACAGTATAGACATTCCGGTCTATTACCCTGATCCGGTAGGGCTTCTCTGCGATACGCCCTGTTGTCAAAATACACCTACCCATAGATGGCAATCTCCTGTTCCCATTTCATTCCCGTGGAGGGGAAGATCTCTCCGAATCCCAGATCCTCCGCTTCCAGTTTCATCCTGTCCGCGGATACCATGCTGAGCCTGATCCTGAGTCTCGTGGCTGCCCTCGGCCTCTGCGGCATATTTTCCAGTTTTACAGCGATCTCCCGCTCATTTCCCCGGTCTACGGAAGTCTCTAAAAAGACGATCTCATCGCCGTCCTCCAAAAGGACGTCTATCTGCGCGGCTGCATCGTACCATGCGGCGCCCGCGTCCAGGAGCGCCTGATAGACCGTTCTGCCCTTTTTGAGGCACTCCATGCCGATGTTGCAGCGGAGCGCGTCCCTGCTCAGATAGAAATACTTGTCAGCTTTGGAGGCAAGTCCGCAAGCCGCCATTGTGCTGTCGGCCGCGCCCTTGCTGTAAAGTGTGTCTCCCTGAAATGCCCGCCGTCCCCGGCAGATCAGGTTCAGGGAATCCTTCATCCATCCGCCTGCAAGCGCTCTCCCCGTGAGATAGGCTGCGGAAAATTCATGTTCCTGCATCAGTTCCCTGACCGCCGTGAAGAGCAGCCTGTCTTTCTCCGCTGCGTCAGCATCAGCCGGCAGCTCCATGTGCCGCTCCTGCGGAAAGCACACTATAGGCCTCGTCTTTTTGTTAAAGGAGAGCGTGTAGAGCACCAGTTCCGAGTCGGACCATCCGTCCACCAGAAGCACCGACTGCCTGCGCTGTTCTTCGTCCTGCATGAGCACATAATGATAGAAGGACTTGATATGCTCCTCATAGGCCACTTTGTCAAAACCCGGGAAGAGCGCCTCTGCAGCCTTTCTCAGAATCTCAGCATTTGTTGTATCCATATCCTCGGTCGTAAAGGTGAGGGCCTCAATCTCCTCAGCGGTCACCTCTTTTGACAGAAGGCTCATACAGTAGCCCAGGAAAGAGATCAGGATCTGCAGATGATCATTGTTCCCGTCTTCCCTCGCATTGGCGAGAAGATGTGTCAAAGGCTCCTTTCCGCGCTCGGCGGACAGATTCAGAGCATCATTTCCAAAGAACCATTTGCCGCTCTCGGGATCCTGAAAAGCCGCTGCCGGGATATCGAACTCCTCGCCTCCAGTGATATAAGAAAAAGTATGGGGATCCATCCCCGCCGTGAGTCTTCGCGTGTTCAGATAGGAAATCTGGCAGAAAGTCTCCCCGATATCGATCCCCAGAAGGTATTTTTTCTCAGGTAGTCTGGTAAATAACATCGTTTTCCTCCTCCGCGCCGAAGAGCGCGGCTGTCAGATACTCCTTTTTCGTGTACTCGCTGAGCAGCTGCACTGTCTTTTCGCGCTCTCTGAGCGCAGCGGCTCTGGAGATCGCGTCAATCTGAGCGAACCGGTCCGTCTGCGCCTGGTCGATCCTCGCGTCCTGTCCGATGGTGCCGCTCTCCACAATATTCTTCTCCTCGGGATCGTCGGTGATAAAATAGTGCACCTGCTCCCCATAGAACAGGAAGAAGGAACTCACATAGAATCCCCGCACCATCTCCTTCATTTCTCTTGCCATAAAGGGGTCCTGCCTGCCGCCTCTTTCCAGCGCGCAGTGAATGACTACATGGCCCCTTGCGCCCCTGACTCCCGCCGGATTATGATACTCGATCATTGTCTCCCGGTCATACAGCCTGAGCGCAGGCCCTGCTCCGGCGAACTGCCGATAGAAAGGGAAAACGATCTCCTCCCTGAGTAGAGAAATCATAAATCTCTTAGCCGTGTCCGCCTCGCCCTCTGTGAAACTGTCCGTTCTGTCCGCAAGAGTCTTAAGATAAGCCAGTCTGCAGATCGCGGGAAGAGCATGGCCCTCCCGGTCCGCCATTGTGATCAGCTTCATAATGTCGGAGTCCATAGAACGCCACTCGGCAAAAACATAGTGACAATACTGGGATATACCTGCAGCCGCCAGCGCCCTGTGGTTGTCTCCTCTTCTGTACTGTCTCAAAAGCAGGTCTTCCTGATTGGCGGCCATCTCACCGCTGAAGAGGATCTGGGACAGCAGTCTGTCTTCCGCCGCGGTAAAGAGCGGGTCTTTATCATCCTCAGCGAATTCCAGGATCGTATCTCTCACCCGCAGAAGGTCTTTAGTCAGTCCGTTATAGCTGTGAAGGATCAGCGCCAGGACATCGCTTCTGTGGTCCCCGCGCTCGAAAGCCGCCCAGGCGATCTTTCCCGCCTGTTCCAGTTTCCGCTCATCTTCCCCCGCGTCCGCGGCTGCTCCCAGAGCTGCCGCCGCCAGCAGTTCCGCCGGACACTGGTCTGTACCTCCTGCTGTGAGCCATTCTGCCGCTTCGGCGTACATTCCGCACCGCGCCATGATCCCGATCGTCCTTACGCGGTCATCGGCACTCAGGTCTCCGGGCTCCAGGGTTCCCGCCATTGCCCGCAGTTTCTCCTGATCGCCGGTCCGCTCATAATAATCCATGAGTCTTAGTTTGAGCCTGATCCTGTAAGAGGATGCGATCCCGGAGGATCTCACCAGTATCTCACAGTACTGCAGCGTCTCGTCTGTGACTTCAAAGGATTCTCCCGCCGCGCCCGAGATCTCCAGTGCGAAAGGCAGATCCGTCATCTCCTGAACCGATACCTGATCCGGCGCCTGTACGGGATCCATCATCCTGTCGCAGGTATAGGGCACGCTGGCCGTATATCTGTTGTGCTGCGCGTCCTCAAGAAAGATCCGGTTGTCCTCTCCGTAGATCGGGAGCACGCAGTTTCCGTTCTCGATCGGATAAGTCCGCTCTTTGCTGCTCTGCGCGTAGATCGTCACAGCTCTCTTCATATACAGATGCGTCGTCCGCAAATGCGACAGATAAGAGAGTTTTGTCAGATCCCCGGCATTCTGAGGTCTGATCTGCGCGTCCGTGAGCGCAGCTGTATAAAGCGCCGCGAGATTTTCGGACATGCGGTGCTCCGAGATCTGAACCTCCAAAAAGCTCCTTATATCCTCCGCGCACTGCCTGAAAACATCCGGGTATCGTTCTCTGTTTTGGTACAAATATCTGTAAAAATATGCTCTGCTGCCGTTCGAGAGCATACTCCCTCTGAATGTATTGCGCATCACGCTGTCCGGAATGACTCCCTCGTAATCCTCCGGCATAGACTGCAGGAAGCACTCGGAAAGCCTCATCAGGGACAGTTCCTTGTCCACCGCCCTTGAATACCAGACAAAATAATCCGGGCCCGTCTTATTGCCCCTTATCAGCAATGTACAGATGCTCTTGAGGATCGCGGGCTGCATCCCGCGCATTCTTTCCTGGCCGTAAGCCGTCGTCAGGATACGATAAAGAGACCGCGAAAACTCCCTTCTGCGGTCTGATCTCTCCAGTACGCTCTCCATGGTCTGCGGATCGAGAAGTTCCTTCCTGATCGCATAGAGAAGCACCTGTCTCTCAAAGGCGTCTCCTCCGTATCTTCCTGTTCTGCGGTCTTCCTGAAGGCTCAGGTAAGAGGGATCCGCGTGGATCATATCCCATGCTTCCAGATACAGGATGGGACTCCTGCTTCCGTTCATATACTGTTTCTTAAGGAAATTCCAGCGCGCCGGAAGTCCGGGCGCGTACTCGGGAAGGAGCTGCATCATCATCCAGGAGATCCTCCAGTCCGAAGGATTCCTTCTGTAGCGCTCCCTGAGGATCCTGCCCACTCTCGGCGTGATGACGTCGGCGTCATTGTAGGCCAGCGCGGTCAGAAACTGCCTGTAGCAGTACTCAATATCCGACTCGCCTTTGTACTGGCTGTACCCCATTTCAAGCACTTCTCCCGGCGCTGCGCCCGCAAGCTTTCTCCGAACACTTTCCAGTTCCGTTACAGCCTGATGGATCCGGTTTTCCATAAGAAAGATCTGCGCGGCGTAAAGCCTCGGCAAAATACTGTCTCTTCGCAGGAACGACAATCTTTTGACCAGTTCGTCCGCCTGTCTGAGCCACTCGCCGTCGTCGACTCCGCTCTCAAGTCCCTGAGCCTGTCTTGCCCACCCCGTGTGCAGCCGCTCATAGTGGCGCATCATTTCTATAAGGGCTCTTCTGCTCTCCCTCTCCTGCCTCGCTCTGGCGTCGCTCCTTCTCCTGTAAATGATCTCCACCGGGATCTGGATCTCCTGATAGGGCGACCGGAAGATGATCCTCCCGAAATTGCGTCCCGCGTGAAGTCTGTGTTTCTCCACTTTATAAGTGAAAACACATGTATCTCCTATGAAGTCGCCTCCTTCCAGAACTGCCGTCGCAGGCGTCAGAAAAGAGCCGGACATAGTCACTCTAAGCTTCGTGTAGCCCCATCCTCGTCTTCTTACAGCGATCCGGTATTCCGCGGTCCCCGGCTCCCTGCCGGAACTTCCGATCTCCAGGATCTCCGTCCTGATCTCTTTTATATCGGTGAGAAACTCAACGGGGTCCTTCCCGCAAGTAGCGATCAGGAACTCCTCCACATTCTGCTCATTGCCGGGATACTGCGAGAGCCCTCTGTACAGCATTCTCTCTTCTTCCGTGACCAGCGACTGCGCGAAATCCTTTCTGTAAAAGAGTTTCACAGCGCTCCCCCAGTCCTCGTCAGCAAGCGTCAAAAACCTCTCAGCCGCAGAGTTCCGATTTGGTATCTCCTGCAGCTCTCTTCCCGCCACCTGCGGTGTCACAGCTTCAGCCTTAAAGGGAATCCTGTACTCTCCGCAGTTGGACACGATCCCTATCGTCCCCTCACAGACATCTCCATCCGTAAGAGTCCCGGCGTCAAACCGCCAGCTGATCCTGTCCGGATTCTCCGCGAAACTGTCCCTTCTTAGCTGCATGCGGAAGTTATCCGATATCAGAAATCCCGTAACCGCAGTTCCCTGCGCACCGGCCACCACGAACTGCCCCTCCGCGACCGCACCGGGCGCCACAGTAAAGTTTATCTTATCAGGCGTGATGCTCAGGCCCTTGTCCGAAATATTATATTCCTCGTCAGCCATATTCGCGGCTGTGTATAACTCTCGATATCCCATAGTCTTATGCTCCGAACCACATAGTTTCCCAATATACAAGCATTATAGCATGGAATTCCTTTGAACAGTATAATCGAGGGAGGGTATACCCTTTCATTCACTCCGATTTCAAGGACGGGGATGATTCATTTGAAGTGCGGGAGCATATACCCCGTCATGCACTCCGGTTTCACGGATGGGGAAATTGGTTTAATTGAAAGAGCTGGCACGAAAGTGCCATCTCTTGTTGTCTATTGTGTTTCCCCATCCGTGAAAAGTCGTTTATGACGGGGTATATGCTCCCGCTCAGTAATGGTATTGCCCATTTCTTGAAAAGCCGTTAATGAAGGTTATACGCTCCAGCATTTATTCCTTTTCCAAGGTTTTAGAAAGGATTTGATAATTGTCTACGGTTTTCAGTTGTCTGTTTCGGCATAGAAGCAGCGAACTCAAAAAAGTGCGTCCATGCAATAAATTAAAATATGACTTTTTATTACATATTCCTTTAAATCTTAATTATTTAAGGGAAAGATATTATTTAATCAAGTTGATGTATAAGAATTAAACTAATACTTACGTCCGCCAGCCCTGACATCCGGCATCTGCGCGATGTGCCGTCCCCGGCGACGGGAACTCAGGGATATCAGACTCAGGCATACCTTCCCGTCGGAACAAGCGATTGTATCGCGCATCTGCCGTCTGTCAAGGCCAAGCCGCTTCGCGGTGGCTGGTTTTGTACCCGGTGGAAAGATGCCGGCTCAGGTAATCTAGGGATATCCTTTTGTGAAAACCAAAGGGTTTCGTTGCAGCCTAGCCTTCAACAAATGCCGGGGCAGTAGTAGCGGAAGCAAAGCCTATCTTTCAGTTGCTCTGATAGAGCCCTTAGCGCCACCTCTAAGGGCTCTGTTTGGTCATCCATGGAGAGGCCTGATCACGGTTGCTGTAATTGAGTCCTTAGGGTCACCTCTAAGGGCTCTGTTTGGTCATCCACGGAGAGGCCTGATCACGGTTGCTGTAATTGAGCCCTTAGGGTCACCTCTAAAGGCTCTGTTTGGTCATCCACAGAGAGGCCTGATCACGGTTGCTGTAATTGAGCCCTCAGGGTCACCTCTAAGGGCTCTGTTTGGTCATCCACGGAGAGGCCTGATCACGGTTGCTGTAATTGAGCCCTTAGGGTCACCTCTAAGGGCTCTGTTTGGTCATCCACAGAGAGGCCTGATCACGTTTGCTGTAATTGAGTCCTTAGCGCCACCTCTAAGGGCTCTGTTTGGTCATCCACAGAGAGGCCTGACCACCATTGCTGTAATTGAGCCCTTAGAGGGTATCATAAGGTCAGACAAACGTCGGAAGAAGAAAAACCATAAGCAAGGGAACGTATACCCTTTCAGCAACGACTTTTCACGGACGGGCAATACACTGGCGAGCCGAAGCATATACCCCGTCATAAACGACTTTTCACGGATGGGGAAGAACCGCAGACAAAAAAAGAGATGGCACCCTCGTGCCATCTCTTATAATTACATTAGTCTTCCCCATCCGTGAAATCGGAGTGCATGACGGGGTATATGCTCCGGCTAATCAGATTATTCTTCTTCTCCCTGCTTCGTCAGCATCAGCATGATCTCGTTGGACCTTACGATGAACCCTGCCATATCTTCAGCGGACAAAGGCGCGTTCTGGATCTGCGCCAGGTCGTAGAGCTGCTGGCAGATCATCTTTGTGTTCTTGTCCTCTTCGTGCTCCATGACATACTTGACCAGAGGGTGCTTAGCGTTGAGGATGAGGGTCTGGCCTTCCTTTGCAAAGCTGTCCAGTCCCATGGGCATGCCGGAAGCGGCGTACATCTTCATCATGTCTGCCATTCTGCGGCTCTGTTCGTCCACGGTAAGCATGGATGCGGTCTTCTTGTCGCGGAGATTCTCGAGTTTGACGCTGAGCTTGTCGTTCTTTACGGCCTTGCGGATCATCTTCTCGAGTTTCTCAGACTCTTCTTTAAGTGTCTCGGCAGCTTTCTTGCCTGTGCGGGACTTGAGGGCCTCCTGGATATCCGCGTCAATCCTTGCGAAGTGCAGTCCCTCATTCTTAGCTTCCAGCTGCTGGATGAAGGGCTGGTCGATCGTGTGCTCGAGGATAAAGGCCTGCATCTTGTTGTCGCGGAACATGCGGATGTACTGGCTCTGCTGCTGGGGATCTGTCACATAGTAGATCGTGTGGTCCACGACCTCTTCTTCCTTCTTCTCATCAGTTTCGACCTTTTCGCCGTTCTCGTCGACAACTTCCGCCTCGACCTTCTCGCCATTCTCATCAGTTGCGGTCTCTGCGGCTTTCTCCTCATCTTCGGCCTCGGGATCGATCCTGTTGACATTGAGGGCCTCGGGAGTGGTCAGATACTTGCCGTCAAGATCCTTGAACAGGATGTAATCCGTCATTCTTGTGCAGAACTTGTCGTCCTTGAGGCAGCCGTACTTGATGAAGGGGCTGATGTCATCCCAGTACTTGTCGTAGTTCTCTTTATCGGTCTTGCACATGCCGGCGAGCTTATCCGCAACCTTCTTTGTGATGTAATCGCTGATCTTCTTCGCGAAGCCGTCGTTCTGGAGCGCGCTTCTTGAGACGTTCAGAGGAAGGTCAGGGCAGTCGATCACGCCCTTGAGGAGCATCAGATACTCCGGGATGACTTCCTTGATGTTGTCGGCGATGAACACCTGGTTGTTGTAGAGTTTGATCACGCCCTCGGCGGACTCGTACTCGAGATTGAGCTTCGGGAAATACAGAATACCCTTGAGGTTGTAAGGATAGTCCATGTTCAGGTGGATCCAGAACAGGGGCTCCTTGTAGTCTCTGAAGACGTTTCTGTAGAACTCTTTGTATTCCTCTTCGGTACACTCGCTGGGATTCTTGCCCCAGAGCGGATGCGTGTCATTGAGAAGGATCGGGCGCCTGCGGATCTTAAGCTTCTTCTCCTCGGGCTCCTTGCCATCCTCCTTCTTCTCGGGCTCGATGACCTCGATCACTACGTCGTCGGGTCTTCTTTCAGATTCTTTGATCGTCTCCGTTGCGCTGGTGTCCTTCTCGGAGAGATAAATCTCTGTGGGCATGAAGGAGCAGTACTTCTCGATCACTTCCTGAGCCTTGTAGTAGTTGGCAAACTCAACGCAGTCCTCGGTAAGGTGCAGTGTTACGGTCGTGCCAAAAGACTGCCTGCTGCCCTTGTCCATGGAGTAGGTGCTGCCGCCGTCGCACTCCCAGTGTACCGGCTCTGCGCCTTCCTGATAGGAAAGGGTATCGATGGTCACCAGATCTGCCACCATAAATGCACTGTAGAAGCCCAGTCCGAAGTGACCGATAATCTGGTCGTCGCTGGTCTTGTCTTTATATTTTGCCAGGAAAGCTTCCGCTCCGGAAAACGCGATGTTGTTGATGTACTCTCTGACCTCGTCCGCCGTCATGCCGATGCCGTTGTCGGATACAGTGATGGTCCTGTCCGCAGGGCTGACTACGATATCGATCCTCGCTTTGTAGTCCTCCGGAAGTGTGAAATCGCCGACCACGTCAAGCTTTTTGAGTTTAGTGATCGCGTCGCATCCGTTGGAGATCAGTTCTCTGTAGAAAATATCGTGGTCGCTGTACAGCCACTTCTTGATAATGGGAAACATGTTCTCGCTGTTAATGGACAAAGATCCTTTTTCTGCCATGTCTTTTATCTCCTTTACTATCTATATGATCTTAAATGATTAACTGTGTAATAGGCGTCTGTGCCTGTCTAACAGAGAGTTTAGTATTCCCAAAGGTAAATGTCAACAAATAATTAGCACTCATTAAACATGAGTGCTAACAATCTCTCTTTTGCAGATATTTACTGTCCGATCTCTTCCTCCTCCCTGGTCTCCTGCCCCAGGTAGGAATTCCCGAAATACTTGGCGTATACTTCGGAAAAGCCCGGCGTCTCGGTCAGTTCCGGAATATCCGCCAATGCTACCGTATCCCATAGTTTCTCATTGAGGTCGTAATCCAGCGTAGTGCAGAAGCTGTCATATCTCTCCTCGAAGGATGTACCTACGCTCTTGTACACCTTTTGAGCCAGCGCATACTGCTCAAAGAGCTTGCGCAGCGTATCTTCTTCGATCCCGAGATACTCCCTCTCCTCCGCGGACAGCCCTTCGTAATACTCGGTTTCCGCTTCATCGGCGAGGCTTTCTTCGGAATCCGTCAGCATAATGTTGTCCTGTACTGCCAGAAGCAGCATCACCTTAAGCCTGGAAGCCTCCGAGAGGGCTCTCTGCTCGATAGACTCCCTCAGTTCTCCTCCTTCGGCCCCCTCCCAGACTCCGTGGCCGAAGGTCCTCTCGCAGTGTTTCTGAAGGTTGAGGAGAAAGACATTGTATTCCGAGATCAGGCACCGGGTATTTCCGACTCTGAACAGTTCGTCCTTCTCGAATCCCCTGGTCATGACCAGTCTCCGCCCACAGCCGGACAGAAGCAGAGAACAGATCACGAATATAACCGGAAGAACAGCGCGTACTGCTCTCTTTGAGATTTTCCACATAAACTCACTCCGTCCTTTCCGTAATGAGTAAGCAGCGATCGCCGCTGCTATTTCAATATGTTTCTCTTACTTTTTCCTCTCGTATCGCACGAAAGTGTAAGCGATGTCAAAATATGTCTGCTCGTCACTGTCCGCTGTCACCTCCCAATCCGGATCTTCGTCCAGGTTGGGGAAATAGGCGTCCGCCTCATAGGCGTAATCGATCTTTGTGATATGAGCTGTGTCGCAGTAAGGAAGCATCTGCCTGTAGATACTCTCTCCGCCTATGATATAGACGTCCTCAGAAGGATAGGAGCGCAGTTCTCCCAGCAGTTCCTCGATGCTGTGTACGACCGTCGCGTTTTTAACCTTGTAGGAGGGGTTTGTGGACAACACAATGTTTATCCTGCGGTCCAGAGGCTGCGCCATGGGGAAAGTCTCCAGTGTCTTTCTTCCGTAAACAATGACCTTGTCAAGCGTCTCCTGCCTGAACATCCTGTGGTCACCGGGTATCCGGACCAGAAGCTGTCCCTTGTTTCCTATAGCCCAGTTTCGGTCCACTGCCGCGATTAAATTCATAGATTTGTATCTCCTGTCATTTCTTTTGATCTACTCTGTACTTCTCTATAAGTGCCTCAAGATCCTGTGAGAAGCGCTCCAGATCTTTGTTGGGAAGCCCCTGGCAGTTGTTGATAAAATCGAGGATCCTTCTGCCTGTGAATTTGAGTTTTGTGAAGGAACTGCTCACCATTCTGCCTGCCGTTGCATTACTGATCGGGATTCCAGACGTGATCAGTATAAATTTGCCGGCAGCAAGATCGTACCTCGTTCCGCTGTACGGTGCCGCCGATCTGAGCCCGCACTCCTCTGAAAGTGTCTTTGAGAACAGTTCAGCCACCTGGTCCTCACCGTGAACGACAAAGACCTGGCGGGGCTTGTACTTAAAGGCTTCGATCCATTCTAAAAGCCCGAGTCTGTCGGCGTGTCCGGAAAGTCCCGGAAGGGTCTCTATTTTGGCCCTTACCGCCACATCCTCTCCGAAGATCTTGATCTCCTTCGCGCCGTCCTGGATCTTTCTTCCGGGTGATCCGACCGACTGATATCCCACCATAAGGATCGTGGAGTCTTCCCTCCACAGATTGTATTTGAGGTGGTGCTTGATACGTCCCGCGTCGCACATGCCCGAGGCGCTGATGATCACCTTGGGCTCTTCAATAAAGTTGATCGCCTTGGAATCGTCGGTAGTGATCGACAGATGCAGATTCGGGAAGCCGATCGGATTGATATCTTTTGCAAGAAGATCCAGCGCTTCGTCGTCATAGCACTCCTGTCCGCACTCGTAGAATATCTGCGTCGCCTCCACTGCGAGCGGACTGTCCACATAGACCGGGAAGTTCGGGAAATCCGGCACCATGTTTTTCTCTTTGATATGGCGGATATAGTAAAGCATGACCTGGGTCCTGCCGATCGCAAAGGCAGGGATCACGACGTTTCCGCCCCTGTGGAAGGTCTCGGAAATGATATCCGCAAGATCCTGTACCACATCTTCGTCGTCTTTCTCATGGATCCTGTCACCATAGGTGGATTCCATAACCACATAGTCGGCTTCCGCTGTATATTCAGGGTCTTTGAGAAGCGGCTGCATCTTGTTCCCGATATCCCCGGAAAACACGATCTTCTTCTCCGTATTTCCTTCCTGCAGCCACAGCTCGATGCTCGCCGATCCCAAAAGATGACCTACGTCGGTAAAGCGGAAGCGGATTCCGTCATAAACCGTGAAGATCTTGCCATAGGGATACTCCACGAAGAGTTTGGTCGTCTCAACGGCGTCCTCCATAGTATAGATCGGCTCATACCCCTCTCCGTCAATTTTTCTCTTTGCCTTCTTGTTGCGCCACTGCGCCTCCATTTCCTGGATGTGCGCCGAATCCTTGAGCATGATATTGCAAAGGCTGGCGGTCGCTCTCGTCGAGATGATCTGTCCCCGGAATCCGTCGCGATACAGCTTCGGAAGCATTCCGGAGTGATCTATGTGCGCGTGAGTCAGGAAAACAAAGTCTATCTCCGTCGCGGGGACCGGCATATCCGCGTTTTCAAACCGGTCGATCCCCTGTTCCATGCCGCAGTCGACCAGGAATTTCTTCTTGCCGACCTGTAAATAGTGACAGCTTCCAGTCACCTCGTGATCAGCTCCCAAAAACATTAATTCCATAACCGGTCCTCCCTTTTTTTACTGCGCTTAACATTTGAGGTCATTTATTACAAGCGAACTGATAATCAGGCTCCGAAGACCGCTCTGCGGATCAGGTACAGAAATATCAGATGACCCGGATAAAACAGATAGAAAACGTATTTGTTTTGTTTCCCTCTGTTTCCATTATAGCACCAGATGAGCCAAAATCCCGTTATCGCCAGAAGTTCGTTCTGGTTGTAACTCGTAAGCCACGCCCAGGCAGCCGCGATCGAATATTCCCTGTACCTGTAGAGAAGATACAGGAGCAGTATACATATGACGCCCCCGTATGAGTAGTCACAGCCGAACCACTTAGCCAGCCAGCAGATCCCAAAGCCTGCCGCCAGAGAAGGGATCATAAACAGAATGACCCTGATCCATTTTTTGTCCAATCGGGGAGGCAGAGTGAGCACAGCTTTCTTTTCTCCCCTGTCTCCTTCTTCCGCTTCTATATAACTGCTCCTTCGGGCGGGCAGAAAATCGTTTACTTTGAAATAACCTGCCAGCGTCTCTACGATCCAGATCAGGATATATCCCGCTGCCAATGTAAAAATAGTGTCGGCGTGACGCTTTTGTGAATTTGGGAATACCAAAAGACAGAACGGCACCTGGGAGACCGCCGCGAAAACCAGCAGGCGGATCAGATACTTCCACCTGTTCCGAGTATAAAGAAACCCTTCCACAATGAGAAAACAGAATATCGGGAAAGCCAGCCTTCCTATGCCTCTGCCGATGGAATCCAGAGTCCTGCCCGCCTCAAAGGTGTTCATGATCCTGTGGCCCTGAGAGTCTCTCGCCACCTCCAGGAAACTGAGGGTCATGTGGTCGATGAACATCGCTATGATCGCGACCCTCTTCATCGTTCCCGCATCTATACCGCTCTTACTGATCTGCTGGTATATCATAAGCGACCTCCGGCTTGTCGTCACCTGTGTCCAGTCTCTGCCTTTCCACCAGTTCCGCGAAGAAACCGTTTTCCGCGATCAGTTCGTCATAGGTGCCGTCTTCCGCTATTTTGCCGTTTCGAAGGACCAGGATCCTGTCGCAGGCCTGGATCGTCGAGAGTCTGTGCGCGATGACAAGCCTTGTACATTTATAGGAGTCAAGCGCTTCCGTGACTTTCTTCTGAGTCAGATTGTCGAGAGCGGAGGTCGCCTCGTCGAATATAAGGACATTGGGCTTCGGCGCAATAGCTCTGGCGATCAGCAGTCTCTGCTTCTGTCCGCCTGAGATCCCGCCCTGTCCCTCGGAGATCATGGTCTGCATTCCCATTGGCATCTCCCGGATATCCGGCGCGATTCCTGCCGCTTCTGCCGCCTCCCAGGCGTCGTCCATCGTGAGCCGGGGGGCAGAAATAGTGATGTTCTCAAAAATACTGCCCATAAGGAGCTTCCCGTTCTGCATCACCACGCCGATATGTCTTCGCAGCGACCTAAGGTCAAGACTGTTGATATCTTTGCCGTCATAGAAGACAGCGCCCACTCTGGGCTTCTCAAATCCGAGAAGGATCCTCACCAGAGTAGACTTTCCGCAGCCCGTTTCTCCGACGATCGCTACATATTCTCCGGATTTGATCCTGATGCTCAGATCATCCAGGACGTCAGGCATTGTCTCGGAATAGCGGAAACTCACGTGGCTCAGCTCAATATTGCCGCCAAGCCTTGTTACGATCTGTCTGCCGCCTGTCACCTCCGGTTCCTGCTCAAGGATGGGAGTCACCATCTCGATAGTAGGGCGGATTCCCGCAATAATGAGGGCAATGGAAGAGATTTCCATAAACGCGGCAGAAATATAGCCATAGGAAGCAGTAAACGCTACGTAGTTGTCATAGGTGACGCCGCTTCCGATTGCCGCGCTGTACATCACTACTGTTCCGATCAGGCTGATCGCCGCGCTGATCACCGAGTTCATCTTAATGATCATAGGCGGATTATACATGTACTCCGCTTCTTTCGAGTACAGCCTTGCCCAGCGCGCAAAGGCGCGTTTCTCAGCTCCGGCAAGCTTGATCTTCTGGATTCCTGTGATCATGGCATAGTTCATGCCGTTTTCCTGAGCGGCCAACTTCATGGATTCTCTGGAGATTGCAGTATTGAGAAGCGTTGACACCACTGAAAACACCAGAGTGACCAGCGTGATGGTCAGTGCCGGCACCACAAGAGCCGGCGTATAGTGGAAAACCTGTACAATGTAAACCAGCGAGAACAGTGATGTCACTCCCGTCGAGAGGATCGCCGATGCAAGCTGTTTGCACAGTTCCGATATCGACTGCACCCTGGAATAGAGTTCGCCTGCGCTGAATTTGCGAAAAAACGAAGCGGGAAGCGAGAGGATCCTCATCATTACCGCCGCTTCGATCGCGACAGACTGCTTGGTCTGGACTGCCTGCGTGATCATATTGGAGACTGTTCCGAACATGAGATGTCCGATCGAAACACTGATCATAAAGAAAGTCAGGGCCAGGAGCATATTCATCTCACCGCTCTTAAGGACTCTGCCGTATGCCAGTTTGGTCAGCATGGGCAGAATCGCCCCTATGCCGGTCAGGATCGCGCTGCTGACCAGGATCATCGCGTGGTCCGAAACAGACCTTGACAGCGCCATATAGAGCAGAAGGTCCTTAATGCCGAGTTTCTTCTGAGGGAAGGGTTTGTAGAAGCAAAGCCCTGTTTCCTCGAACAACTTCTGGGTGCTGTCATTGATCCTGCACTTTTTGAGCGTGACAGGATCCGTGAACTCATAACCATTGATCTTTCCGGGCAGCACTGCGACAGGAATGCTGCCTTCCTTATAGATCATAAGCATTGAACCGGCCGCATCCTTGTACCATCCGGGAGGGAGACTGACAGCCCTGCGCATAATGCCATGGGGCTCCAGCAGATAATCAAGCTGATCGTTTAGTTCCGTGATATCGTCAGGGATATCCCTGCTGCGGACGTTCATGCTCTGAAGAACAGCGTCGATCGCGTTCTTCGTCCTGATCCGGTTGTTCTCCAGAGAGGCCTGCAGCTGCCGTCCCATGACGGACCCCGCCATGTCCAGAAAGGATTCCTCCAGCAGCACTTCATCATTCAGTTTTCTCATACGGATCTGTTCGTCAAACCAACCCATACTGTTTCTCTCCTCGCCGCCTTAATTGCTGCTTACCAGCTCCGTATACATTCCTCCGAGCGCGTAGAGCTCTTCGTGAGTTCCGCGTTCGGTCACAACGCCGTGGTCCATAACTATGATCTCATCACAATCTCTGATCGTGGAGAGCCTGTGCGCGATCACGATGCAGGTAACTCCCCTGTCTCTGATCGACTTCACGACATTGTATTCCGTCCTCGCGTCCAGCGCGGAGGTAGCCTCGTCCATGATCACTATAGTAGGATCCTGTGCCAGTACCCTTGCGATCTCCAGTCTTTGCCGCTCTCCACCGGAGAAATCAGTGCCGTTTTCCCTGATCCTGTATTCGTAGCCTCCCTCGCGCTGCATGATCTTGTCGTGGATCTGCGCGTCGCGGGCTGCGAGTATCATTTCATAGTTCTCGATCGTGGTATCCCACATCTTGATATTGTTGGCTATAGTATCCTCGAACAGAGTGATATCCTGGTCCACAACAGCAAGTGATCCCCTGAATACGGCCTTATCGATCTCATTGATCGGTTTCCCGTCAAACAGGATCTCTCCCTCCCAGGGTTTATACAGCCCCGAGAGAAGCTTCGCCAGAGTGGATTTGCCGCTGCCGGAAGCACCGACGAAAGCAATGCTCTTTCCCGGCTCCAGTGTCATGTTGAAATCCTGGATCAGCGGCTTGCCAAGGGGGGCATAACCGAAGGTCACGTCCTTCATCTCTACACGTCCGGAAAGCTTGGCGAAGGAGACATCCGGTGTATCCGCGCTCACTTCATTGTCTGCAAGCTCATCCGTGCGATATTCCATCACATCCTCGATCCTCTCCATCTCCGTTCTGATCTCCTGGACAGTCTGCCCTGTCGTGATCAGCTGGGTGGCCGGAGCGAGAAACTGCTTCATGTATACCGCGAACTGGGTGATCATACCGGGTGTGAACTCTCCTCTCATAGCAAGGCTTATACCCATGAAGAGGACGAGACAGTCCGTGACCTCTGATACGATCAAAGGAAGAAGCCCCAGATACTCGTCTGTCCTGGAGAATTTGACATCCTGGTAATTGACGCTGGCCTGATAGCCCGCCCATCTCTCGAAAAAACCGGTCTCAGAACCGCTCGCCTTAATGGACTCGATCATCTCGATCCCGGCGATCGTGGTTCCCGTCAGTTTCCCGCTGTCGCGAACCTGTACTCTCGCGATATTGATCCTCTTATCCGATATGTATCTCGAAAACAGGCCGTTGAGCAGAACAGAGAATATGCCGAGGATCGTCATCGGCAGACTCATTCTGATCATGATCACCAGATAGAAGAACATCATGGCCGTGTTGAGCGCCAGAGGCGCGAAAGTATTGACAAGGTTCGACGCGACCTCAGTGTTGGAATTCTGCCTGGACTGAATGTCGCCGGCCATTCTCTGGGAGAAGAACTCCATCGGAAGCCGGAGGATCTTCCACATGAAGGAGGAACTGCTGACAATGGCAAGTTTACCGTTGATCCTCAGCGAGTACACGATGTTGATCCAGGAGACCGCGATCTGAAGCGCCGTGAACACCGACAAGAGCACAAGGAAGGGGAAGGCCCAGTCCGGATTCTTTCCCGTCAGCAGCCTGTCCATAAATACCTGGGTGAAACCGGGCGCAATAACTCCGCATAGGGAGGAGATGATCGTAGTCAGTACTACGAAAGCGATCGCCGGTCCGGCCCCCTTGAGTCGTTTTGAGGCAAAAGAGAGCACGCTCTTGGGCTTTCCTGACGGCACGAAATCTTCTCCGGGCGCAAACATCAGGCAGATCCCTGTAAAGGATTCGTCGAACTCCTCCATCGTCACTTCCACCCGTCCTCTCGCCGGATCGTTCAGGACCGCCTTGTTCCTCGTAAAGCCGTCCAGTACCACAAAGTGATTGAAATTCCAGTGGATGATACAGGGAAAAACAGCGTTGTCGATCAACATCTGCGGCTCCAGTTTGTAGCCATCCGCCACAAGGCCGTAGTAACGCGCTGCCTTGAGCACATTTCCCGCATTGGAGCCGTCTCTTGAGACACCGCAGTCCACGCGGACTTTCTCCAGCGGTACCCACTTTTCATAATAAGCAAGAACCATGGTCAGGCATGCGGCTCCGCATTCCAGCGCCTCCATCTGCATGATGACGGGAACCTTCGCCACACCCCTTTTCACAGGTTCTTTAACTTTTTTCGTCGTTGCATTCATATATTAAGCCTCTGCTGTCAATTTACGCCTGTCCGCAAAAGCCGGCCTTTCCTAAGGTCCCGCTTTATCCTCAGTTAGTCACAAACTTGATCGGATGAACGGATTCCACCGTTATACTGGACTCGTATACTCCGTCCGGGAGATCAATGTCCGCTGCTACCATATAGGTCCAGTCGCCCGACTTGAGTCCGGTAGCATCCAGGACGTACTCTCCGACTTCCTCGCTGACCTGCACAGGCTCCGGGGAGATCTCCCTCACCACTGTCTTGTGGCCGTTGACCGTGATCTCCATTCCCTCTTTTACCGAGGGGCGGTCGGATACCTTGACATAGATCACGAGATTCTCGTCTCTTACGACGCCAGCGCCGTTTACGGTCGTATAGATATTTCCGAAAATCGCCCATACGAGCGCCCCGACAAGGATCAGGATGATCGCTCCGAGCGCCATCCAGATCGAAGGGCTCGTCACATGAATATAATCGTTAAGTTTCTCCGGCGAAGTAATTCTCTCTACCGCTTTTTTTCTGAAAAGATCATTATTTTCCATATTTGGCACCATCCCTGTCAGTTCTGATTTGCTTCCGATTCTGCTGTCCGGGCATAATTTCACATCATTATTATACTGTAGTTTCCCGTATCCGCAAACAAAGTTTCTGACTGCCCGGCGCGCAGCAAAAACCGCCGCATCAAAACTGATGCGGCGGTCTCTTTCCACTCCCGTCTGATTCTTATTCGATCGTGATGATATCCGAGAACCCCGTAATATCAAAGATCTCTCTTACGTCGCTGCAGAGGTTGCGGACTGAAAACTTCCCGTCTCCCATAGCCTTTCTTGTTCCGAGAACAACACGCAGTCCTGCTGAGGAGATATATTCCAGGTTTTCAAAATCCAGGACCAGTTCCTCCAGGCCGTCCAAATTTTCCTTAATGACGTTTTCAAGTTCCGGTGTCGTCATTGTATCCAAGCGGCCTGAGACTGCCAGAATCAGCCGATTGCCTTCTCTTTTCTTCTCGATTGTCATTATTACCTCCTCAGTACTAACCGTGCTGCGATCTGTAGATCATTCCTCAAAGGCGATCACAGCGCCATCATAATTATCAGCGATAAACTTCTTGATGTCTTCAGACTTAAGAACCTCTACAAGAGCCTTGATCCCCTCGTTCTCCTCATTACCTGCCTTCACGGCGATAACATTTACATATGTCGCGGCCGCTTCGGAATCCGGCAGCTCGTAGGAAAGCGCATCCTTCGCTGCAATAAGTCCCGCCTGAAGCGCGTAGTTGCCGTTCATAACTGAATATGCAACTTCATCCTTGACGTGAGGGATCTGGGCTGCTTCCAGTTCCTTGATCTCCACATTGTGGGGATTCTCGGCTATATCCTGCTTGGTCGCCGTGATACCGGCGCCGTCCTTAAGTTTTATTATACCATTGTCCTGCAGTAAGAGAAGAGCTCTTGCTTCATTTGTTGTATCATTTGGCACTGCAATTACATCTCCCTCGCCGATCTCCTCAAGGGTTTTCTTGGTTCCGGGGTAGATTCCCAGCGGTTCGTAGTGGATCTTGCCCGCTACCACAAGGTCTGTGCCCTTCTCTTCATTAAAGCTCTCAAGGTAAGGCACGTGCTGGAAGTAGTTGCAATCGATCTCGCCGCTGTTAACAACCTCGTTGGGCTGTACATAATCCTCAAATACCTTTATATCCAGCTCATATCCTTTCTCAGCAAGGAGGGGCTTTGCAGCCTCAAGGATCTCCGAATGCGGTGTAGGGCTTGCTGCAACGGTGATCGTCTTGCTCTCTTCGCTGCCGCCCGCGGCCGCTGCCTGATCGCCGGATGCGGATGTCGAAGCACCTGATCCGCCGCATCCCGCAAGGAGTGCTGCTGACAGAATTGCTGCTGTGATTACTGATACAAATCTCTTTTTCATCTTTTCTCCTCTCCCGAGCAAAATACCTGCTCTGACGGTTTCATTACTACTATAATAGCCCTCAGGCCTTCCTTCTGTCCAGTCGGGATGCAAGTCTCATTCCCGCAAATTGGAAAACCTGAACTATCGCCACCAGCAGAATGACCGTCACGATCATTATATTAAACTGATAGCGGTAGTAACCATACTGAATGGCAACATCTCCGAGTCCGCCTCCGCCGACGGTTCCCGCCATAGCCGAATAGCCGAGGATCGTCGCAAAGGAAATCGTTACGCCGATGATCAGGGAAATCCTTGCCTCTACTAAAAGCACTTTGGTGATGATCGTCATCGTGTCGGCGCCCATCGCCTGGGCCGCCTCGATCACGCCGTGATCCACTTCTTTTAAAGAGGACTCCACCATTCTCGCGATAAAGGGCGCAGCCGATACTACTAACGGCACAATAGTCGCAGTGGAACCGTAGCTCTTTCCTACGATCAGCCTGGTCAGCGGTATGATCAGGATCAAAAGGATCAGGAAAGGAATGCTCCTCATGATATTGGTAATGACGTCGAGCACCCGGTAGATCACTTTGTTGGGCCTTATGCCCTCTGCATCTGTCACCGCTAGGACAATGCCCCAGGGCAGTCCCAGCACATATCCGAACAGTGTAGAAAAACCGGCCATATACAGAGTATTGATCGTCTCTTTGCCGATCATCGCCCATGTCTCAGGACTGAGCATATCCGGTCACCTCCTCCACATCAAGGCCGCGCTCGATCAGATAGCTGATCATGCGCTCCTGAATCTCTTTGTCTCCGGGAAGGCCGAGGATCATCTCTCCTCTCGCCACGCCGTGCACATCCTTCGTATCCGCCCTCAGGATATTGACCGGTGTTCCCATAGTCAGCACCATATTGGCAATTACGGGCTCAAAAGATGACTGCGTTCCAAATACTATACGGATCCTGCGGTCCTCGTGCAGAAGCGGAACTGTACCGGCCGCGTTCTCCTCCGAAGTCCACTCGTCGGGATCCTTTCCCTCGATGATAAGCTGTTTCGCCGCCCTGGACTTGGGATGTGTGAAGATCTCCTCCACAAGGCCGTTCTCCACAAGGCTTCCCTTTTCAATGATCGCCACGTTGTTGCAGATCTCCCGCACTACGGACATCTGATGCGTGATAATGATGATCGTGATGCCCGTCTCCGCGTTGATCTTTTTAAGAAGGTCAAGTATGGAGGCCGTCGTCTGCGGATCCAGCGCGCTTGTCGCTTCGTCGCACAGAAGGATCTTGGGGTCGCATGCCAGAGCCCTGGCGATCGCCACTCTCTGCCTCTGTCCGCCCGAGAGCTGAGCGGGATAGGCCTTCTCTTTATCTTCGAGGCCTACCGTCTTAAGCAGTTCTCTTGCCTTTATGACAGCATCCTTCTTTCGGATTCCCTGGATCTGCAGGGGGAAGCACACATTATCGATCACTGACTTCTGCATCAGCAGGTTGAAACTCTGAAAGATCATACCTATGCTGCTGCGAAGCGCTCTCAGTTCTCTGTCCGAGAGACTGCCGAGGTCCTGGCCCTCGACAATGACCTGCCCGCTCGTGGGGACCTCCAGAAAATTCAGGCACCGGACGAGCGTGCTCTTTCCCGCGCCGGACATACCGATTATTCCGTAAATATCACCTTTTTCAATGGACAGATTGATGTCCCTGAGCGCATCCACCTGTCCCTCTTTGGTCGTGAAGGTCTTGCTCAGATGTTTTACTTCTACGATCTGCGGCATTATCTCCTCCTCATAAGATCAGCAGGAAATCTGTATTCTCTGTTCCCTGCCGTTAAGATTCCAATACCTAAAGTTTAAACACTTCCTCAGGAAAGTCAATAGCGCGGGAGATGTCAAGATCCTGACTATATCCATATAAAAAACAGACAGAACGGCATGGGATTCCCGGTACCGGACTGTCTGTTTTTTGACGTGTTTATGCTCAGACTCACCCTGAGATCATTTTTCTTTTATCTTCTTTCTCACCGCTTTGACCCGTCTCACGATCAGATACAGCACACCTGCAGCTGCCACAGCAGCCAGGAGCCATCCCCAAACGGGCACATTCTTGAGATTGTAACACCGCACATTGATCCACATCTGGTTGATCGCTGCTGTCTGCTTCTCATCAAAGCATGTCATGATCGATGACCTGCGCATGACGTCATCCGGGGGATAAGCCGCGTAGAGCTGTCTCTCCAGCATCTCCACAGGCGCCTCGATCACATATTCTCCTTTGGCTCCATCCTCGTCAAAAAAGTACCCGAGGTCATACTCCTGCGTCTCTTCGGCGTCGTCCTCCGCGCTGTAGTTGTAATCCGCGTACTCAAAGACCGTGGGATCATCGCCTCCCGAAATGACCGAAGTATACCCGATGTAATACATGTTGCGGACGACGTTGTCCGGTCTTGAACAGAAGTTAATAAAAGCCTCCGCCGCGTGCTGTTTGGCTTCGCTGTCCCTGATCCCGTTTTTGAGCATCACCCATCCGTCAAAATAGATATTCGTGCTCTCCACGGGAACGGCGAACGCGAGATCAAAATCGTCCTCCGCGGCCTGATCGAGCGAATAAACGCCGTCACCGGACCACTGATAGTTGGCTACCACCTTGCCGGTGATCATATCCGATTTTCCCGAATCTGTCTCAAAGGAGTAGACATTGTCCTTGCACATCTGCAGATAGTCCTGGACCTGAGCGATCATCTCCGGGGAAGTGTCGTTCATCTCCTCTTCGAGTTTCTTCGCGTAATCCGGATCGGAGGTGAATTCCGGTGAAGTCAAAAGGTCTGATTTGATCGCTCCGACCGCGGCAAAATAGGAGTCTCTGACATTGTCCTTGATGGTAACCTGACGGCTGTATTTGGGATTACTAAGGATCTTCCAGGTCGAGGCCTCTTCCCTGTCGACGATCTCCGGATTATAAACGATTCCCGTCACTCCCCACATATAGCCTGCCGCATAGCGGCTCCAGGGCTCGCCGCCGATCTCATGTTCATCAAAGATCTTTCTGATATAGGGCGAAACGCCGTTTATATAGTAGTTGTTCTCAATATCAGGATCAAAGAATTCCTCAGAAAGCGGCACTGTCTGCCCTTCTCTCATCAGCTTCATGATCATGTATTCCGAAGGGCAGACAAGATCGAACTCATCGCCCAGGGTAAGCATATTGTAGAGGTCCTCATTGGTTCCGAAAGTGGAATACTCCACTTTTACCTTCACGCCGTAGTTCTCTTCGTACCACTCCTCAAAGTCCTCGATCATGGAATTTTCACCGATGATATCGCCGGATTCCAGTTCGATCGTCTCCTCCTCGTCCCAGTCTCCGAGATCGATGTATTCCTCCCAGTTGCAGACCCTGAGAACGACCTCTGCCTCATCCCTGCCTGCCGCCAGCGCATCCGCGGGCACAGCCATAAATACTCCGGCGATCGTCGTCACTGCAACAGCAGCAGCGGCCGCTGCTGCAGACAGAGATCTGAATGCTCTTCCGGTGGAAAGCCTGCTGTTTCCGTTATTCTTTCGCATGGCTTCCTCCTTCCTTCTGCAGAGCTCTGACATTCATTCCTATTACGATCAGCACCACAACGGCAAAGATCACGGTTGACAGAGCCCAGAGAGCAGTCTTGATCGTCGTCTGGGATCCCTTTGTCGCGTTGACTACATAAGTACTGATCGTGTCAAACATCGCGGGCTTTGTATAGGTTGAGATAAAATAGTCATCCAGAGACAGTGTGATCGCCAGTGCGAAGCCGGAGACGATTCCGGGCACGATCTGCGGGATCACGATCTCAAACAGAGCGGTGAGCGGTGTCGCGCCGAGATCCAGCGCGGCCTCGTAAATACTGGAATCCATCTGTTTGATCTTGGGCATTACGGACAAGAATACAAAAGGGGCGCACAGCGTAACATGGCCGGCCACCAGCGGTATGAATGTATCCTTGCTGATATGAAATACTACCACCAGCAGAATACAGATGGAGAAACCTGTCACGACGTCCGCGTTGACTACGGGGACCTGGTTCAGTGAACCGATCAGTGTGGAGACCCTTTTCCCGGAATAAAATGCTCCGATCGCGCCCAGTGTTCCCAGAACAGTCGCGATCGCTGCGGATCCCAGAGCCAGAAGCAGCGTTCCGCGGATCATATCTGTCAGTTCCGGCGTCGTGAACAGCGTCACATAGTTCTGCAGGGAAAAGCCCCTGATCGCGCCGATCTGAGTGGCGCTTGTAAAACTGTACACCGCCAGGATCAGGATCGGGAGATAGATAAACAGCAGCATGATAATAAGATACGCACGTTTCAATATTTTGACCATTACAGCAGCGCGCCTCCTCTCTCATTTTCCTCTCCGGGCTCCGTAGTGAGCAGGGTGAAGAGACAGATGATCGCCAGAAGGATCAGCGCGATCATGGATCCTCCGTGCCAGTTATAGGCGGAGAAATAGCTTCCGATGAGACTGCCCATGATGTAGGTGCTGTTGTACAGCATATCCAGAACGACATAGTTGGTCATTGCCGGCAGAAATACCATGGACACGCCGCTGACAATGCCGGGAACCGACAAAGGCAATGTCACCTGCAGGAATGTGTGCAGATCATCCGCGCCCAGATCCATAGCCGCTTCGCGCAGCGCGCCGTCCAGTTTGGAAAGCGTTGTGTAGATCGGAAGGATCATAAAGGGCAGAAAATCATATGTGATACCGACTACCGCATTCGTGAAAGGGTACCTGGCCAGATTTCCTTCAATCAGTGTCAGCACTTCCTTGAGCGCGGTAATGCGCAGTGAAAAGTTGATCCACATAGGCAGTACGAAGACCATGATGATCACGGACTTCGTCCTGAGTTCGCTCATCGCCAGGATATACGCGATGGGATAAGCCAGCAGAAGGCACACGACTGTCGTCACAAACGCGATCGCAAGACTGTAAAACAGAGTGCCCAGTGTGTTGGGATCCGTAAAAAATCCCGTCAGATTCTCCAGTGTGAACTGTCCCTGTCCGTTCGTAAAGGCGTAGATCACAATAACGATCAGAGGCGCCACTACGAAAAGCAGCAAAAAGACAGCATATGGAATTCCCAGATTCTTTCTTGAAAATCTCAATGTTATTCCTCCCCGGCTTTACTTCTTCCTGATCGTGAATGTCATCTTGTCAATAGGCATCAGGAGACTGACGCTGTCCCCAAGGTTCCACAGATACTCGTCGTTGACAACGAAATCCTGCTCGAGTTCCGTGTGGATGACGTAACTGTAGTGGTCGCCCTTGTAGATGAGGTTGCTGATCGTACCCTTGACAAGTCCCGCGTCCTGATCGTCCGTCATCTGGATATCGCTGGGGCCGATCGCCACCTGGATGCGCACGCGTTTGGGGTCGATAGCCTCTCCGCTGGCATCCTGAAGAGTTCCGTCCTCTCTTCTGGAGCTGCCCTTGATGATCTTGGTCACGCTGGTATCCAGAAGATGTCCGTTGTACTCGAGCTTAAAGTCTTTATTGATATCGGCGAAGAAGAAGTTTGTGTGGTCCTCTGCGAGCATGATGTGGATATTATCGGGCTCAACGCGGATTCCGACATGGTCTCCCACCTTCGCGGAGTGAACAGTCTGGCTCACGATCTCGTTCTTGCCGGAGAGCACGGCGATCTCATAGTGCATTCCCTTGAAGATCACGGAGTCCACGACGCCCTGGATCACGCCGAGCTCGGGCTTTGTCAGTTCCACGTCCTCAGGCCTTACGACCGCTGTGATGTGAGTTCCCTCTTCATAATCATCTACGCAATCGAACTCACCGCCGCAGAATCTCGCGCGAAGCTTACCTGTCATCATTCCGTTGAAAATATTGCTTTCTCCGATGAAGTCGGCGACAAATGCGTTCTTCGGCTCGTTGTAGATATCCTCGGGCGTACCGATCTGCTGGATCTTGCCCTCGTTCATGACGACGATCTTGTCGGACATCGTCAGCGCCTCTTCCTGGTCATGAGTGACGTAGATAAAGGTGATGCCCAGTTTATCATGCATATCCTTGAGCTCGATCTGCATCTCCTTGCGCATCTTGAGATCCAGCGCGCCCAGGGGCTCATCGAGGAGCAGGATCTCGGGCTCGTTTACCAGCGCGCGGGCAATGGCGATACGCTGCTGCTGGCCGCCGGAAAGCGTGCTGACGCTTCTCTCCTCAAAACCTTCCAGATCCACCAGATCCAGGACTCTGCGCACCTTGCGCTCGATCACGTCCTTGGGGGTCTTTTTCTGTTTAAGCCCGAAGGCGATGTTATTGTAAATATTCATATGGGGAAACAGAGCATATCTCTGAAAGACCGTGTTGACCGGTCTTTTATAAGGCGGAAGATCCTGGATCGATTTGCCGTTCAGCAGTATCTCCCCCGATGAAGGCATCAAAAATCCCGCGATCATGCGCAGTGTCGTCGTCTTGCCGCAGCCGGAAGGTCCAAGGAGCGTAACAAATTCTCCCCTCTTGACTTCCAAATTGAAGTTGTCTACTGCCGTATAACCGTCCTCGTAGACCTTGGTGATCCCGCGCAGTTCAATAATGTTTGTGTTGTTCTCCATTCCCTTGCTCTCCATATGCGTTGGTTTTTGTTTGCTATGTTTGTTATCAAGCACCCCAAGTCCCTAATGCTCCGCATTCGACTTTGGATGTTAACAGCACCCCAAGTCCCTAATGCTTCGCATTCGGGACTTAGGGCGGACAGAGACGCTTCGCGTCTTGTCCGCCCCGGAAAAATGATCAAAAACGTCCCGGTGAACAAGTTCACCGTTCCTTATTTTGCTCATTTTTCCGGGGTGCTGTTTTAATTAAAACTCTGGAGGAGTACTAATCCAGAGAAACTTGGCGGGCCTGCTGCCCGAATTTTCGATCCGGTGCTTCTGTGACGCCTGATAGTAGAAACTCTCGCCGGATTTGATGTGATACACCTTGTCGCCGAGCCACAGATTCAGCCTTCCGCTCATCAGGTAGCCGAACTCTTCGCCGTTGTGCGGCTTGTCCTCCTCAAGAGAGGAGTGCGGCTGGATCACCACCAGAAGCGGTTCCATCTGAAACCGCTGCGCTGTGGGTACGATCCACTGCCTGCTGTTTCCCTGTTCGTCCAGTTTTTCAAAATATTCCTTTTCCGTAAAAACGACCTGCTCTTCTTCATCCTTGAAGAATTCCGCGGGTGTCGTTCCCAGACACTCGATCAGGTCCATCAGCGTCACTACAGAAGCGGAAACCTGTCCTCTCTCAAGCTGGGAAATGAATCCCTTAGTGAGTTCTGTACGGTCCGCCAGTTCCTGCTGGGTCAGCCCGTTGCGGTTTCGATGGTTCCTGATCCTTCTGCCGATATCCCTGTTGATGCTGTCAGTATCCATTCTTATTGCCTTCCTCTCTGGTCCGTTCAGCGGCTTTCGTCCTTGAGTTTTGAGATAACGGATAATTCCAATAATTAACTGAAAATATTCTAATGCTAAACTTTCCGGCCTGATTTACAATTATACTATTACTAAACTTTGTGTCAATTATTACTTGATTTTTTCTAAAGAAAATATAAATTTGACAGAGGCTTCGAAGGTATTCTACAGTAGAGAAAAGGATCTTCTATGAATACGGAGGTTTTGATATGTGCAAGACTCATACAGACAGCAGGATCTTCCTGATCGCGGACACCCACTTCGGAGATGATAATATAAGACTTTATGAAGAGCGGCCGTTTCCTGATACTGATACAATGGATCTGGAAATGATCAGGCGCTGGAACTCGGTCGTGGGTGATCATGACCTTGTGTATCACCTCGGCGATTTCTGCTCCGGCGGGCAGGAGCGATGCAGGGAACTTCTCTCCCGGCTGAAAGGGCACAAGTTTCTTGTGATGGGCAACCACGACTCTTATCTGTCTCCACAGCAGTGGCGGGATCTGGGCTTTGAGGAGTGTTATGATCTTCCGGTCATATTAAAAGAATTTTTTATCCTCTCCCATACACCTCTTTATATCACTCGCAGCATGCCCTACGCCAATCTCTACGGTCATGTACACAGCAATCCTACCTACCGGTCCGTCAGCAGCCGCAGTGCCTGCGTCAGTGTGGAGCGCATTTACTACAAGCCGATTCTTCTTGAAACACTGCGGGATCAGATGCTTGAAGAGGAATAATCGTTACTTCAGATACAAGTTATTGCTTTTTGCACGGTTCTGACGTCTTGATTCATTTCTGCCCTTTAAGTGCCGCTGGATATCCTCCGGCGGCACTTTAACGGCAATTCCAACCATTTTGATCATTTCTGCCCTTTGAATGCCGCTGGATATCCTCCGGCGGCACTTTAACGGCAATTTCAACTGTTTTGATCATTTCTGCCCTTTGAGTGCCGATGGATACCCTCCAGCGGCACTTTAACGGCAATACCAACTGTTTTAACCATTTCTACCTTTTTAGTGCCGCTGGACACCTTCCAGCGGCACTTAAAGGGCAGTCGGCCTAATTTTTGAAAAAAGCCTGCTGCCACTGCACACAAAACACCCCCGGATTTGAACCACTTCAAATCCGGGGGCTTTCTTTACTGCGCTGCCGCCAGCAGCTGCTTCGTGTATTCTTCCTTCGGATGATCGTAAACTTCATCCACTGTTCCCTGCTCCACAATTCTTCCCTTTTTCATGACAAGGACTCTGTCGCAGAGCTGATACACGACGTTGAGGTCGTGGGAAATGAACAGATAGCTCAGGTCCAGTTCCTCCCGCAGATCGCGAAGAAGCTGCAGGATCTGTGCCTGGATCGTCACGTCCAGCGCGGAGACCGGTTCGTCCGCGATGATAAAGCGGGGTCTTCTGATCAGGGCTGCCGCGATGCTGACGCGCTGCCTCTGGCCACCGGACAGTTCCGAAGGCCTTGCAGTCAGAACCTCCTGCGAAAGCTCTACTTTGGCGAGCATATCGCGGACGCGTCGCTTTCTCTCTGTCTCATCGTATTTTCCGAATACGCGGAGAGGCTCTTCCAGCGACCACTCCACCGTATATGCGGGATTCAGCGAGCTGTAGGGATCCTGGAAAATGATCTGCGGGCGCTTTGTGTAGTGCACAATGCTTCCCTCCTCAGGCTCGAGCATCCCGAGGATCATTCTGGCCAGAGTTGACTTACCTGTTCCGCTCTCGCCGACAAGACCCATGATCTCGCCGTGGCGAATGTTGAAATCCACATCGTAGAGGACCTGCTGGTACTTGCCTTTGCCGAAGAGTCCCGGCGTGCGGTACCCGCCGCTCACATGATTTACCTCGAGTACAAGCTGCTTTTGGGCTTCAGTCACCGCCTCAGCGGCAGGATCAGCGCCGAATCCTGTCATCGATGTGATCGTGTTCAGAATACTGTCAGCCATTGCGATCACCTCCTGTCTGCCCGGAGTCTGCGGACGCGGCATTCCCGGAATCCGCTGACACGGTTTGTCCGCCCTCTGCAGGCTGCATCTGTCCGGCTTCTTCCGCCTCTTCCTCCGCATGCTTTCTCGCGATCACTTTCACTCTCGCGGGAATACACTCGATCAGGTGCTGAGTGTAAGGATGCTGAGGATGGAAAAAGACTTTTTTCGTCGAGCCCTCCTCTACGATCACTCCTCTCTGCATGACAGCGACGCGTTTGCAGAGTTTTCGTACAACGTTGAGGTTGTGTGAGATGAAGAGCATGGACATCCCGTGTTTTTTGTTCAGTTTTTTCAAGAGTTCCAGGATCTGCGCCTGGATCGTCACATCCAGCGCCGTTGTGGGCTCGTCCAGGAGCAGCAGGCTGGGACGCGCCACGATAGCCGCGGCGATCATGGATCTCTGAAGCATTCCGCCGGAGAGCTCGTGAGGATACTTGTTGTACACTTCCTCGGGATCAGGCAGTTCTACGTCCTCAAGAGCCTGGATCGCTCTCTTTTTGCGCTCCTCGGGGCTGAGATCCGTATGAATCTCCAAAACTTCTTCCACCTGTTTTCCGACCTTCATAAGAGGATCCATGGCGCTCATAGGTTCCTGAAAGACTACGCCGATCTTGTTTCCCTGTACTTTGCGAAGGAGCGCCCTGTTTGCGTGGAGCATATCTTCGCCGTCCACCAGGACGTCGCCCCTGTAATCACACTTTTTGCGGGGAAGGAGGCCGGCGATGCTCATCGCCGTGACGGATTTTCCGGAGCCGGACTCTCCCACAAGGCCCAGGATCTCCCCGTCCTTAAGGGTGAAGCTCACGCCTGCCACCGCTTCTCTGTCTCTGTTATGAAACTTTACATGGAGATCTCTGACTTCCAGCATCAGTCCACCTCCTTATTCATGATCTGCAGTCCCTCTCCGATCAGGCTGACGCCGAACACAAGGAGCGCGATCACGCCGCCTACGCTGAGCGCGTACCAGGGCGCTGAGCGGAACATTCCCTGTGCTTCGGAGAGCATATAACCCATTGATACGTCCGGAGGCGTCACGCCGATGCCGAGAAAGCTCATGCTTGCCTCCGCGAGGACTGCGTTATTAAAACCGATCGTCAGCGCCGGGAGCAGCACATGCAGCGTATTGGGCAGCATGTGGATCAAAAGGATCCTCAGGTTCGACGCTCCCATCAGCCTCGCGCTGATAATATAATTCACGTCTCTCTGCGCGGCGAAAGCCGTTCTCATCATGCGCGCGTAACTGGGGACAAAAACGATCCCCAAAGCAATGATCACATTGTACTTGCCCGGTCCCAGAATACTGATGATGACCAGCGCAAGAAGAATGCTCGGAAATGCCGTCAGAGCGTCATTAAGGCGCATCAGCACTTCGTCCACAATGCCGCCGAAATATCCGGTCACAGCTCCGACTACTGTTCCGACCCCTGCGCCGATCAGGATCGTCAGCGCCGCGATCATCAGTGTCGTTCCCGATCCCTGCATGACACGGCTGAAAATATCGCGGCCGAACTTGTCCGTCCCGAACAGATGCGCCGCTGACGGTGCCTGAAGCTTTGCGGAACTCATCTTGGTGGGGGGATAAGGAGTGTAAAAGTGTCCGACGAGGATCCACAGGACGATGATTCCTGTTATGATACACCCGGCAATAAGATATCTGTTCAATTTTTTCTTCATCATGCGCGGCCTCCCAGTTTAAGGCGCGGATCTATTTTTTGATTGATCAGATCCGCAACGGTTCCCGAGAGAATGACCCAAAACGCAAGAATGACGACAAGCGCCTCTACGACCGGATAATCTCTGTTGGAGATCGACGCGACAAGAAATCTTCCCATTCCCGGGATTCCGAAGACCTGCTCGACGACTATGCTGCCGCCCACGATCTCCGCCATTGTCTGGCCCAGAAACGTGATCGTCGGAACAAGGGAGTTCTTCATGACGTGCTTTTTCAGGACTTCCACCCTGTCGTTGCCTCTCGAGATCGCCGTCCGCACATAGTCCTTCTCCATCTCCTCAATGAGCGTGCTCTTGAGCATTCTCACAGCCATAGCGATCCTCGGGATCGCAATGCACACTGCTGCAAAAAATAGATACCGGATCGCCCCGAACAGATCTCTTTCCATTTTCGGGAAATCCCCGGGAGTAAAAACCTTCAGAATGATCCCGAATACGTACGAGACCAGAATGCTCAGAAAGAAGGCGGGCACAGCCATGCACAGCTGATTGATCGTCGTCCGGAGCCATTCAAAGCGGCTGCCGGATTTCTGCGCGGCGCGAAGCCCCAGAGGAAGAGAAAGAATGACAATGATCACAAAGCTGATCAGGACCATTACCAGAGTCACCTTCAGTTTGGGAATGATCAGGGAAGCTACCGGCTGCCGGTAGCTGTAGGATATCCCCAGATTTCCGGAGAAAAATCCCAGTAACCAGTTAAAATATTGCACAAGGAAAGGCTTATCCAGTCCCAGTTCATGCCGCATCATCTCAAGCTGTTTCTCTGTGGCGTTCATCCCCAGGATCGCTCGGGCCGGGTCTCCCGAGATGATGTGGAAAGCAGCAAAAGCCAGAAATGATACCAGTATCATGGTAATAAATAATGCCAGAATTCGGCGGGCTGCATACTTCAAAGTAAGTATCTCCTTCTATCGGGTCAGTCCGATTAGTTGCCGGCCCGGTCAGCCCGGTCCGGTCAAATTAAAATGCGCAGCAATAAGAACGCCCTATTGCTGCGCACATGATCGCTAAGTCAGATTCCTTTTTCCGTCATCATTCCCACTTCAGTGTGGAGACATCCAGCACGTACAGAGGATAGAATGTAAGTCCGGTCAGACCCTTGCGCACCGCGACCATATCCGCCATGTCCTGAATATAGACACTTGCGGCGTGCTCGGTCAGATTCTTTTCCATCTCTTTGTATAATTTAACCTGCTCCGCGTCGTCATAGCATTTGACTGCCTGTTCGAAGAGAGCGTCATAGTCCGCGTTGTTGTAGTTGATGAAGTTATTTCCGCGGTTTCCTTCCGCGTCAGCTACGCGCTGGCCTGTAGTGAATCTCTCCAGAAGGCTTCTGGCCGTCAGAGGATCAGCGGTGAGGCCGATCACCGTGGACTGGAAGTTTCTTCCGGCGTAAGTATCCGCTTTCCAGGTCTCCCACTCCACGCGGTCCAGCGTCGCGTTAATACCGACTTCCTTAAGCTGCTCAGCGATGACCTCAGCGGTGTCGCAATGAGGCTGATAGTTGGAGGGGACTGTGATGGTCATGTCGAAACCATTGGGATAGCCTGCCTGTGCGAGAAGATCCTTAGCCTTAGCGACATCGTGCTCATAGTAGTTAACCAGGCTCTCGTCATAATACTTTGTGAACGCAGGGAACACGTTGGATCCGATGGGGAAACCATAACCGTCAAAAGCCATGTCCAGAATGCCCTGTCTGTCTACTGCGTAGCACAGAGCCTGACGAACGAGTTCGTTGTCAAAAGGCGCCGTTTCATTGTTGAGGTAGAGCGCCTGAACCAGGTTCATCTCGCCCTGCTCGATATTGAAATTGTCCTTGTTGAGTTCCGCCACCTGTGTGCTGCTAAGGTGGGATACCAGATCCAGCGCGCCGCTCTCAAGACCCATTACCAGGCCTTCTACTTTCTCGTTGATCTTATATGTGACCTTGTCGATATTGCCGGGAGTTCCCCAGTAATCCGCAAACTTCTCAAGTTCGACGGATTCCTGCGCTGTACGGCCAACATATTTATAAGGTCCTGTACCTACCGGCGCGGTGTCCTGTTTGTCATAGTCAGCGGGAAGAATAGCCAGCGTCAGAAGAGACATCAATTCTGTGTTGGGCTCGCTGAGCGTCATCACGAGTTTGTTGTCCCCGTCCTTCTCAAGACTCTCAATGCACTGAAGTCCTGTGGAAGTCTGCGGATTGACCTTGGGATCATCCTTGCAGCGCTGGATAGAATAGATCACGTCGTCAAGATCCACCGTATCACCGTTGTGAAACTTCACGCCGTCGCGAAGTGTAAATGTATATACAAGTCCGTCATCGGAGATCTGAACATCCGACGCCACTGCGGGGACAGTATTTCCATTAGAGTCATACTTTACAAGTCCCTCAAAGACATTGAACATTACTTCCTTGGTTCCGGCCGCCACTGCGTAGTGCGGATCGAGGCTCTGGTCGAGATCCTGCGCGATACCGATCACGATCTCATTGGCCTTCGCTCTCTCAGTCGCTTCCTGCGTTCCGGCAGCGCCTGTGTTCTGTGTTGTTCCTTTGCCGCAGCCTCCGAGGATCGCTCCCACCATGCTTACAGCAAGGATCCCTGCCAGTAGTTTTTTCTTCATTAGTTCTCCTTTCATCACTGCTCTCCTTCATCGAGAGTCAATGTGGGGCATTTTGCCCATTTGCTTACCGTGAACATTGTATTTCATTGACAATTTATTTACAAGCGATGTTTGTGTTTTAGCGCAAAAAGAAACCGCATCAAAAAGATGCGGTTTCTCTCAAGAGCGATAGACGAGGCTCGAACTCGCGACCTCCACCTTGGCAAGGTGGCGTACTACCAACTGTACTACTATCGCATTTATTAAACTGTTTGGCAACCCGCGTTGCCGAGAGCGATAGACGAGGCTCGAACTCGCGACCTCCACCTTGGCAAGGTGGCGT